>NZ_JBVIYZ010000025.1:0-80693 GCF_055592085.1 Streptomyces sp. NPDC041135 | reverse complement strand
TGGTACTGCAGGGGGGACCCTGTGGGAGAGTAGGACACCGCCGAACAAATTGTGAGAAAACCCCGCATCGAAAGATGCGGGGTTTTCTGCGTTTATGGGGTTGGTCTCTCCGTGGCTGGACCCGGGAATTGCCGGCTCCTCCTCGTTCCCGGCCGGACGGACCGACCCGATGCTCAGAGCCGGCCCGCCGCCTTCAGCGTGAGATAGGCGTCGGCCAGAGCCGGTGCCAACTCCTCCGGTGTCGCGTCCACGACCGTCACGCCGTGCCGCCGCAGCTGTTCCGCCGTACGCCGGCGCTCCGACTGCGCCTGGGCTGCGGCAGCGGCCTCGTACACCGAATCCGTGTCCCCACGAGCCGTCGCCATACGGGCGATGTACGGATCGGCCACAGAAGCCAGCACGACGGTGTGCCGCTGGGTGAGCTGCGGCAGCACGGGCAGCAGTCCCTCCTCGACGGGGGCCGCGTCCAGCGTCGAGAGCAGGACGATCAGGGAGCGGCGAGGAGCCACGCGCAGCGCCGTGGCGCTGAGGCCGCGGGCGTCCGTCTCGACCAGTTCCGGTTCCAGGGTCGCCATGGCGTTCACGAGGGACGGCAGCAGATCACCGGCGGACCGGCCCTGGACGAGGGCGCGGACCCGGCGGTCGTACGCGAGGAGGTCGACGCGGTCCCCGGCCCGGGAGGCGAGTGCCGCCAGCAGCAGGGCCGCGTCCATGGCGGCGTCGAGGCGCGGTGCGTCGCCCACGCGACCGGCCGACGTACGGCCGGTGTCGAGGACCAGGAGGATGTGGCGGTCGCGTTCCGGGCGCCAGGTGCGTACGGCCACCGTGGACTGCCGGGCCGTGGCGCGCCAGTCGATGGATCGGGTGTCATCGCCGGGCACGTATGCGCGCAGGCTGTCGAACTCGGTGCCCTCGCCGCGGGTCAGCACGCTGGTACGGCCGTCGAGTTCACGCAATCGTGCGAGTTTCGACGGGAGGTGCTTCCGGCTGGTGAACGGGGGCAGAACCCGTACGGTCCAGGGCACTTCGTGGGTGCCCTGACGGGAGAAGAGGCCGAGGGGGCCGTAGGAGCGGAAGGTGACGCGGTCCGCCTGGCGGTCGCCGCGCCGGGTGGGGCGCAGGCGGGTCGTCAGGCGACGGCGTTCACCGGCCGGCACGGTGAGGCGGTGCCGGGAGGCCTCGACCTCGGTGCCGGGCTGCCAGCTGCTGGGCGGCCAGGCGTCCCGCACATCGGCCCGGAGGGGGCGGCCGGAAGGGTTGGTGACGGTCAGGGTGACCTCGGCGCTGTCGCCGAGCCGTGCCGAGGTGTCGCCGTCGCGGGACAGGACGAGACGGCGTACGGGGGCCGCGAGGGCGAAGTCGCAGGCACAGGCGAGGGCGAGCGGACCGTTGACGGCGAGCATGCCCGTCCAGCTCGGTGCCAGGATGCCGACGGGAAGGGAGCCCAGGGCCGCGAGGAGGGCGGCGCGTCCGGTGAGTGCCATCAGCGGGGGACCGGGACATGGGTGAGGATCGCGGTGATCACCGAGTCGCCGGTCACGCCCTCCATCTCGGCCTCGGGGCGCAGCTGGACCCGGTGGCGGAGGGTGGGCAGGGCGAGGGCCTTCACGTCGTCGGGGATGACGTAGTCGCGGCCCGTCAGCCAGGCCCAGGCGCGAGCGGTGGCGAGGAGGGCGGTGGCGCCGCGGGGGGAGACGCCCAGGGTGAGGGAGGGGGATTCGCGGGTGGCGCGGCAGATGTCGACGACGTAGGCGGTGATCTCGGGCGAGACGGTCGTCTTCGCGACCGCGGCGCGGGCTGCCTCGAGGTCGGCGGGTCCCGCCACGGGGCGTACGCCGGCGGCGCGCAGGTCGCGGGGGTTGAAGCCCTCGGCGTGGCGGGTCAGGACGTCGATCTCGTCCTGCCGGGAGGGCAGAGGGATCGTCAGTTTCAGCAGAAAGCGGTCCAGCTGGGCTTCCGGCAGGGGGTAGGTGCCTTCGTACTCGACCGGGTTCTGGGTCGCGGCGACGAGGAAGGGCTCGGGGAGGGGGCGCGGGGTGCCGTCGACGGTGACCTGGCGTTCCTCCATGGCTTCCAGCAGGGAGGACTGGGTCTTCGGCGGGGTGCGGTTGATCTCGTCCGCGAGGAGGAGGTTGGTGAAGACCGGGCCGGGCTGGAAGGAGAACTCGGCGGTGCGGGCGTCGTAGACGAGGGAGCCGGTGATGTCGCTCGGCATCAGGTCCGGGGTGAACTGGACGCGCTTGGTGTCCAGTTCGAGTGCGGACGCGAGGGCGCGGACGAGCAACGTTTTGGCCACTCCGGGGACTCCCTCGAGGAGAACGTGTCCGCGGCAGAGGAGGGCGACGACGAGGCCGGTCACGGCGGGGTCCTGTCCGACCACGGCTTTGGCGATCTCGGCGCGCAGGGCTTCGAGGGAGGCACGGGCGGCGCCCGGGGTCCCGGTGTGCCCGGCGGTGTCGGTGGTCGGGTCCGTCATGAACGGCGTACCTCTCTTTCGAGGGCGTCGAGTCGGTCGGTCAGGGTGATGAGCGCGGCGTCGTCGCCGGGCGGCGGTCCGAAGAGGAGGGAGCGCAGGGCCGGTCCGTCGCCGAGCAGGTGGGAGGACAGGGCGGGGAGCAGCGCCTCGGGTGCGTGGGCCTGGGCGGGGGAGACGCCGACGAGGGGGGCGAGGCGGGTGCGGGTGGTGGCGCGCAGGGCGGTGGCAGCCCGGTCGCGGGCGTTGGCCTTGCGGTAGAGGCGGGCGCGGCCTTCCACGGTCTCGGAGGCGCGGATCGCCACGGGCAGTCTCTCGGGCACGAGGGGGCCGAGCCGCCGTGCCCGCCAGAGGGCGGCCAGGGCCGCGGCGACGAAGAGTTGCAGGGTGCCCCAGAGCCAGCCCCGGGGGAGCAGGTCGAGGAAGCTCTTGCGGTCGCCGGTGTCGATGGCCGAGGAGTCGGAGAGCGAGGGGAGGTACCAGACGAGATGGGGGCGGGAGCCGAGGAGTTGCAGGGCGAGCGAGGCGTTGCCCCGCTGGTCCAGATGGTCGTTGCAGAGGATGTCGGGGGCCCCGAGGACGACGGTGTCGCCGTCCCCGGAGGCCGCCGGGAGGCGCACCAGGGTGGCCAGGCGCTGGCTGGGGTAGCAGGTGTCGGCGTCGAGAGCGCTGGTGGTGTAGCGGATGCCGCCCGTGTCGGCGCTGCCGGCCCGCCGGGCGTCGGCCAGGGCGCAGTGGGGGTCGAGGGTCGAGTCGAGGCTGGTGGCGGGGTCCGCGATGACTCCGGGAGCGAGCCTCTCCACGGACCAGCTGCCTGCTGCGACCAGGACGGTGCGGCCGCCGGAGGTCGCGGTGGCGGCGTGCAGCGCGGTCTGCTGACGCTGGGTCAGCAGGTCGGGGACGGCGACCAGGAGGGTGGTGTCCGGGCCGGCGGCGGCGCGTGCCTGGCCGAGGGTGGTGACCACCCGTGTGGACACCCCGCGGTCGGCGAGGAGTTCCGCGACGGCGCGACTGCCTCGAGGGTCGGCGGAACGCGGGTCGAGCTGGCCGTGCCGGGCGCCGGAGCGGACCAGGGCGATGGCGACGGCCGCTGCCAGGAGCAGGACGAGGGCGAGGACGATGCCGCGGGTGCGGGTCCAGACCTGGCGGGTGGTGGGCGAGACGGAGGTGGTCGGGAGGGCGGTCCCGGTGGTCATGCGCCGTCCCCCTGGCTGGTGCTGCGGCCGGTGCCCTGGGCGCTGAGGGTGGTGCCGGCGAGGACCGGCCTGGTGCGTTCCAGGTCGCGGTCGAGTTCGGCGACGCGGTGGTACGCCTGTTCGTCGGCCCGGCGCCCTCCGTACGTCACGGCGTCGAACTCCTCGGCGGCGGAGCGCAGCCGGCCGGTGTGGGCCGGCAGGGCGCGGCCGGCTTCGGCGGCGGCCTCGTCGGCGGTGCGGCCGGGGCGGACGTCGAGCAGGGCGCGTTCCTCCAGGGAGCGGACGATGGCCCGCATGCGTTCCTGGACGGCTTGGCTCCAGTGGCTCTGGGCGGCGTGTGCCTCGCCGGCCGCACGGTGTTCGGCGGCGCTGCGGGGGCGGTCGTCGAAGAGGGCGGGCGCGGAGGCGGGGCGTCGGCGGGGAGTGCCCAGGCGCCACCACAGGGCGGCCAACACCGCGATCACGGCCACGGCCACGACGAGCAGGCCGAGTGCTCCACCGGGGGTGGCGGAGGCCGCCGTGTCGAAGAGCCGGCCCACCCACTTCCAGACGGCGTTCAGCGCACGCTGGAGCAGGCCGGGGTCGTTCTGGTGGTACATCCGCTTGGACAGCTCGCGGCGCGCCGCCTTCTGGGCGGGATCGCGTGGAACGGTCACGGGTGGCTCGTCGCCCGAGCCGCCCCGTGACAGCAGGACCGTGTCCCGGGCGCGCAGCAGGTGCCGCGCGCCCGCCACCGCGGCGCGCGGCAGGGCCGGCGCCGCGGTGAGGACTCCCCCCGGCAGGCTCACCGCATCAGCTCCCCGGAGTGGCGCCGGGTGCGCCGACGCCGTAGCCGTTGACCCCGGCGGCGCGGGCCAGTTCCAGGTCGAGGGCCTCGCGGCGGATCCGCTGGTCGACGTAGAGGAGCACGGTCACGCCCGCGTTGATCGGGAGGGTGACCATGGCTCCGATCACCGCTCCGATGCCGCTGATGATGAGGAACGTCCACCCGACGTCGGTGGTGGTGGTGTGGAAGAAGGTCACGGCGCCGTCTCCGCCGCCCACGATGCCCGCCAGGAGGGCGAAGGGGACCACGACGATGGAGGAGAGGACGTTGGCGATGATGGTGGCGAGCAGCTGAATGCCGAGGACGCGCCACCAGGAGCCGCGGACCAGCTTCACGGACCGGCTCATCGACTTGCGGATGCCCTGCTTCTCCAGCATCAGCGTGGGGGAGGACAAGGACAGGCGGACCATCAGCCAGACGGTGACGACGAGGGCGGCGAGGATGCCCACGACGGCGAGCGAGACGGTGGCCGCTTCGCCGGCGCCGCCGACTCCGACGAGGATGGCGGGCAGCGTTCCGCAGAGCAGGATGCCGGTCGCGATGAGCATGAGCAGGAACAGCAGCCCGAAGAGCCTGGGGATCTGCGGCCGGGCGTCGCGCCAGGCCTCCCCGGTGGTCACGGGCCTGCCGAGGACGGCTCGGCTGGTGACCGTGGTCAGCAGGGCGGTGGCGATGATGGTGCCGATCACCGAGATAAGTCCGACGACGGTGGAGCCGACCATGATCTCGCCGGCCGCGCGCAGCACCTCTTCCCCGGACGCGCTCGGGTCCTGCAGGGCGTCGGTGGTGGCCGTGTTGTTCAGGACCAGGCCCTGCAGGACGATCACGCCGAGCTGGGTGAGGACCGCGACGGTCAGGGAGATCCCGAGGACGGTGCGCCAGTAGGTGCGCATCGTGGAGACGGCACCGTCGAGGATCTCGCCGACCGCGAGCGGGCGCAGCGGGATCACGCCGGGCTTGGCCGCGGGCGGAGGGCCGCCCCAGCCGCCGCCCCAGGCTCCGTTGCCGGGGGCTCCGTACGCGCCGCCGTACCCGCCGCCGTACGCGCCGGGACCTGCCGGGCCGCTCCAGCCGCCGCCCTGGTGACCGCCGGGGCCCGGGTGGCCGCCCTGGCCGCCGGCCGGGTACTGGCCGCCCCAGCCGGGGCCGGGGGGTGGCGGCGGTGCCTGTCCGGGGTTCGGGGGGCCCGTGGGCGCGGACCACTGGCCCGCCGGCGGCTGCTCCTTGGACCACTTCGGGTCCGGGCCCTGCGGATCTGCGGCCGGCTGGCCGGCCGGTTCACCGGGACCGGGACGGTCGCTGGGTTCGGCGGGCCCGGACGCGCCGGGTTCCCGCCCGTCCGACGAGGCGGATCCGGGCGAGGCCCAGCCCGGAGTGTCAGTCATCGAAGCTCCTTCACGGTGCCCGTCCGCGGTCGCGGCGGCAGGTTGGCAGACATCGTGCCATGGGGTGCCTGCCGGTGGGCCGGCCGCGGTATGGGCTGCACACCTTCAATTGTCCGCCGGTTACGGGGCAGACTGACCGCATGTCTGATCAGTACGCGCGAAGCGGCGAGGACAACCGGCCCACCGAGATACCGGCGATCCGTTGGGAGGAGCCACCCGAAGGTCCCGTACTGGTCCTTCTCGACCAGACGAGGCTGCCGACCGAGGAGGTCGAGCTGGTCTGCACGGACGCGTCGGCGCTGGTGGAGGCCATCCGTTCGCTGGCGGTGCGGGGAGCGCCGCTGCTGGGGATCGCGGGGGCGTACGGCGTCGCGCTCGCCGCCGCGCGGGGCTTCGACGTGGACGACGCGGCGAGTGCGCTGGTGGGTGCCCGGCCGACCGCGGTGAACCTCTCCGTGGGCGTGCGCCGCGCCGTGGCCGCGCACCGGGCGGCGCTCGCCAGGAGCGGGGACGCGACGGCCGCGGCGGTGGCGGCGCTGGCCGCGGCGCAGGCCCTGCACCGGGAGGACGCCGAGGCCAGCGCCCGGATGGCCGCGCACGGGCTGGCACTGCTGGACGAGCTGCTGCCGGGCGGCAACCACCGGATCCTCACCCACTGCAACACCGGGGCGCTGGTGTCGGGCGGGGAGGGCACGGCCTTCGCGGTGGCCCTGGCCGCGCACCGGGCCGGGCAGCTGCGGCGCCTGTGGGTGGACGAAACGCGTCCGTTGCTGCAAGGTGCTCGCCTGACGGCGTACGAGGCGGCGCGCAACAGCATGGCGTACACCTTGCTCACCGACAACGCGGCGGGTTCGCTGTTCGCGGCGGGAGAGGTGGACGCGGTGCTGATCGGGGCGGACCGCATCGCGGCCGACGGCTCGGTGGCGAACAAGGTGGGCAGTTATCCGCTGGCGGTGCTGGCGCGCTACCACCACGTTCCGTTCATCGTGGTCGCGCCGGTGACGACGGTGGACCTCGCGACGCCGGACGGGGCGGCGATCGAGGTGGAGCAGCGACCGGGATTCGAGGTGACGGAGGTCACAGCGCCGCAGGTGGCGGTGGCGGGGTCGGGCAGCGGGATGCCGGTGGCACCCCTGGGAACACAGGCCTACAACCCGGCTTTCGACGTGACGCCGCCCGAGCTGGTGACGGCGATCGTCACCGAGGAGGGCGCGATTTCGCCCGTGACGGCCGAGGCTCTGACGGAGCTGTGTGCCAGGTCACGCCAGGTAACGATTTAGTTAATGGGATGATGTCGTTTATGAAGGGACGAGTCCTTGTCGTCGACGACGACACCGCACTGGCCGAGATGCTCGGCATCGTGTTGCGTGGTGAAGGTTTTGAGCCGTCTTTCGTAGCCGACGGCGACAAGGCGCTGGCCGCTTTCCGTGAGAGCAAACCCGACCTGGTGCTACTGGACCTGATGCTGCCCGGTCGGGACGGCATCGAGGTGTGCCGCCTGATCAGGGCGGAGTCCGGGGTTCCGATCGTGATGCTCACCGCGAAGAGCGACACCGTCGATGTCGTGGTGGGCCTGGAGTCCGGCGCCGACGACTACATCGTGAAGCCGTTCAAGCCGAAGGAGCTGGTCGCCCGGATCCGGGCGCGGCTGCGCAGGTCGGAGGAGCCGGCACCCGAACAGCTCACCATCGGTGACCTGGTCATCGACGTGGCCGGGCACTCCGTGAAGCGGGACGGGCAGTCGATCGCGCTGACCCCGCTGGAGTTCGACCTGCTGGTCGCGCTGGCCCGCAAGCCGTGGCAGGTGTTCACCCGTGAGGTGCTCCTCGAGCAGGTCTGGGGCTACCGGCACGCCGCGGACACCCGCCTGGTCAACGTGCACGTCCAGCGGCTGCGCTCCAAGGTCGAGAAGGACCCGGAGCGGCCGGAGATCGTGGTGACCGTCCGTGGTGTCGGTTACAAGGCCGGACCGAGCTGACATGTCCGGGGACAGTGCCGCTTCGGCTCCCGGCCGGTCCGGGTCCCGTCCGGAGCGGCCTGTCGGCCGGAAGAGGACGGGTACGCGCTGGGGACGGGTCTTCGGGAGCGGGTTGCTGCACGGCGGAGTGCAGGGCAGCCCCGTCCTGCGGCTCTTCACGCGCTGGGTGCGCAGGCCGCTGCTGCCGGTGATGCGGCTGTGGCGGCGCAACATCCAGCTCAAGGTCGTGGCCACGACGCTGCTGATGTCGCTGGGCGTCGTCCTGCTGCTGGGCTTCGTCGTGATCGGGCAGGTGCGCAACGGCCTGCTGGACGCCAAGGTCAAGGCCTCCCAGAGCCAGGCCACCGGCGGGTTCGCGGTGGCCAAGCAGAAGGCCGACGAGGCCGCCGGCGGCGCCGCGGACAGCACGTCGACGGCCGACGGGCGGCAGTCGCAGAACGTCATCCAGTGGATGAGCGACCTCGTGGAGTCGCTCTCCAGCGGCGGCCAGGGCGCCTTCGACGTGGTGACGCTGCCCGTGGGCGACGACAGCGGAGGCGGGCGCAGCCCGCGCGGGTCCGTGTACGTCGACCCGTCGTCGAGCGTGCCCGGGAACCTGCGCGACCGCGTCGGCGGCAGTACGACGGCGGCCCAGAGCTACACGCGCATCGTCTACAACAACGGCCGGGAGTCCCAGCCGGCGCTGGTCATCGGCAAGCAGGTCAACGACCCCAACGGTGACCCCTACGAGCTGTACTACCTCTTCCCGCTCACGCAGGAGGAGAAGTCCCTCAGCCTGGTCAAGGGCACGCTCGCGACCGCCGGACTGTTCGTCGTCGTCCTCCTCGGAGCGATCGCCTGGCTGGTGGTGCGGCAGGTCGTCACGCCCGTGCGGATGGCCGCCGGGATCGCGGAGCGGCTGTCCGCCGGACGGCTGCAGGAACGGATGAAGGTCACCGGCGAGGACGACATCGCGCGTCTCGGCGAGGCCTTCAACAAGATGGCGCAGAACCTCCAGCTGAAGATCCAGCAGCTGGAGGACCTGTCGCGGATGCAGCGGCGCTTCGTGTCGGACGTGTCGCACGAACTGCGCACACCGCTGACGACCGTGCGGATGGCCGCCGACGTCATCCACGAGGCGCGCGAGGACTTCGACCCGGTGACCGCGCGCTCCGCCGAGCTGCTCGCCGACCAGCTGGACCGGTTCGAGTCGCTGCTCGCCGACCTGCTGGAGATCAGCCGTTTCGACGCGGGCGCGGCGGCGCTGGAGGCGGAGCCGATAGACCTGCGCGAGGTGGTGCGGCGGGTGATCAGCGGGGCCGAGCCGCTCGCCGAGCGCAAGGGCACGCGCATACGGGTCACCGGGGACCAGCAGCCGGTCGTCGCCGAGGCGGACGCCCGGCGCGTGGAGCGGGTGCTGCGCAACCTGGTCGTCAACGCCGTCGAGCACGGCGACGGCAAGGACGTCGTCGTCAAGCTCGCCACCGCGGGCGGCGCCGTCGCGGTCGCGGTGCGCGACTACGGAGTGGGTCTCAAGCCCGGTGAGGCGACCCGCGTCTTCAGCCGCTTCTGGCGGGCGGACCCGGCACGGGCCCGTACGACCGGCGGTACCGGCCTGGGGCTGTCCATCGCCCTGGAGGACGCGCGTCTGCACGGGGGCTGGCTCCAGGCGTGGGGCGAGCCGGGCGGCGGCTCGCAGTTCCGGCTGACGCTGCCCCGGACCGCCGACGAGCCGCTGCGCGGCTCCCCGATACCGCTGGAGCCCAAGGACTCGCGCCGCAACCGCGGCCTCGACGACGCCGGGCTGCCGCGCGGGGGCGAGGACAAGCGGGCGACCGTACCGATGCAGCCGGGCAACGGCCAGGCGCCGCTGCCGCCGCGCTCGCCGATCGCGTCCGGCCTGGCCGGAAGTCCCTCCGCCGACCCGACCGCCCTGCCGGGCAACGGCGCCCGCGTGGTGCCCCGGCCCGGCGGAGCCCGGCGGCACGAGGACGTGACCGCCGGTGGCGCGGTGCGCGAGCGCGGCACGGGCCGGGCGGAGCGGTCCGTGCCGGAGGACTCCAACAAGCCTGGGGAGGCATTTCGTGGGCGCTGACCGCGAGGGAGGCGCCCGGCGCCGGCCGGGGCGCGCGGCGGCCTTCGCCGCCTGCGGAGCCGTACTGGTGGCGGGGTGTGCCTCGATGCCCGACAGCGGGGATCTGCGGGACGTCGAGTCCACGCCGCGGCAGGACGCCCAGGTGCGGGTCTTCGCCATGCCGCCCCAGGAGGGCGCCGCGCCCGGCGAGATCATGCAGGGCTTTCTCGAGGCCTTGACCAGCGATGACCCCCACTACGACACGGCGCGCACCTATCTGACCGCCGACGCCGCGCGGGACTGGCGGCCCGAGGAGTCGGCGACGGTGCTCGCCAACGGGCCGAGCATCGAACCCGACCACAAGGCGGTGGGCCGGGAGGACAACGACAACCTCACCTACACGCTGGCCGGCAGCCAGGTCGCCACGGTCGACGCGCATCAGGCGTACGCGCCCGCCCACGGCCCCTACAGCCAGAAGGTGCATCTCACCCGGGACACCAAGAGCGGGCAGTGGCGCATCGACGTGCCCCCGGACGGCGTCGTGATGGGCACGTCCGACTTCCAGCGCAACTACACGTCCGTCAACAAGTACTACTTCGCCTCCAACACCGCGGTCGGGGCCGGCGGGCAGCCGGTGGCGGTCGCCGACCCGGTGTTCCTGCGCACCCGCGTGGACGCCATGACGCAACTGGTGCGTTCGCTGCTGAGCGGACCGACGACGTGGCTGGGGCCGGTGGTCCGCTCCCGCTTCCCGAGCGGTTCGGGCCTGCGGAAGGGCGTGTCCGGGCTCGCGCCCGACGACCAGAACAGACTCACGGTGGCGCTCAACAGGAAGGCGTCCAAAGTCGGCGCGCCCCGGTGCGCCGAGATGGCGACCCAGATGCTGCTCACCGTGCGGGACCTGACGCCCACGCTGGAGTCGGTCGAGCTGCGGGGCGACGACGGTGACCGGCTCTGCGACGTCACCCAGGACCGGGCCGAGGCCGCCGCCTGGCACGGCTCGACCAAGCGCCCCGAGTACCTGTACTTCCTCGACGCCAAGCACCGGCTGGTCAGGATGGCGACGGGCAGTGCCAACACCAGTGCCGTCGCGGTGCCCGGCGCGCTGGGCGAGGGCGTCAAGGAACTGCAGTCGGTGGCCGTCTCGCGCGACGAGCAGTCGGCGGCCGGGGTCTCCGCCGACGGCAGGTCGCTGTACGTGACCTCGCTCGCCTCGGGCGGTTCGCTCGGACAGGCCGTGGTGACCAGCCAGGGACCGGCTCCCGAGAAGCGGCTGACGCGACCGACCTGGGACGCGCGCGGTGACCTCTGGGTCGCCGACCGCGACCCGGATCGTCCCGGGCTGTACGTGCTGGAGCAGGGGGCCGGCGAGCCGCTGCGGGTCAGCGTGCCCGAGCTGCCGGGGCGGATCACCGACGTGCGGGTGGCCGCCGACGGGGTGCGCATCGCGCTGGTCGTGGAGAAGGACGGCAAGCAGTCGCTGCTCGTCGGCCGGATCGAGCGGGAGCCGGACACGGCCGGTTCGCTTCCGCGGATCTCCGTGCTGGAGCCGCGCTCGGCGACCCCGGACCTGGAGGAGGTGACCGCCATGTCCTGGGCCGGGGACAGCCGGCTGGTAGTGGTCGGACGCGAGCAGGGCGGCGTGCTGCAGATGCGGTACGTCCAGGTCGACGGCTCCACGCCGGACGGTCCGCCGCCCGCCGCCCTGCCGGGTGTGCAGGCGATCGCGGCCTCCGAGGACGAGCGGGCGCCGCTGGTGGCCTACTCGGACGACGGGATCGTCCGCATGCCGTCCGGGGAGCAGTGGGAGAAGCTGGTCAAGGACGGGTCGGCGCCGGTCTATCCGGGCTGACGCCGCGACGGGTCCGGGACCGTCGGGCCCGGTTGTCCACAGGCGGTTGTCCACAGGCGGTTGTCCACAGGGGTGGCCGCCCACGCCGGTCCTTGGGACAGTGGTGGACATGCGGGGGTGGTGGCAGGACCTCACCGACCTGGTGCTGCCGGCCGAGTGCGGAGGCTGTGGAACACCTCGCACGGTGCTCTGCCCGGAGTGCCGTGCCGCCCTGACCGGGTCCGTACCGCGCCGGGTGCGACCGGAGCCGGAACCGCCGGGACTCCCGGCGGTGCACGCCGCGGCGCCCTACAGGGACGAGGTGCGGGCCGCCCTCCTCGCCCACAAGGAGCGCGGGGCGCTGGCGCTCGCGGGTCCCCTGGGCACGGCACTGGCGCGGGCCGTACGCGCGGCACTCCGTCAGGCCTCGGCGACGGGAACCTACGGGCGGACCGGGGAACCTGTGCTGCTCGTCCCGGTGCCCTCCGCGCGGCGGGCCGTGCGGGCGCGGGGACACGACCCGGTGCGGCGGATCGCGCTCACCGCGGCCGGGCGGCTGCGGGGCGCCGGTACGCCCGCCCGGGTGGCCGCCGTGCTGCGTCAGCGGCGCCCGGTGACCGACCAGGCGGGACTCGACGCACGGCAGCGGCTGGCCAACCTCTCGGGCGCGCTGGAGGTGGCGGCCGGTGGCGCCGGGCTGGTCGCGGCCGGTCACGTCGTGCTCGTCGACGACCTGATGACGACCGGGGCCACCCTGGCGGAGGCGGCGCGCGCCCTGCGGGAGGTGGTGGGGCAGGCCGTCGGCGCGACACCCGTGTACGAACCCGTAACTCGGGAAGGAAGGGGAGAACAGGCAGCCGGATCACGACCGGAGCGAGAACAGCGGCCGGTCGGCGCACCGGGAAATGGAGAAGTGATGACCGAGGGACGGATGATCCACGCGGCGGTGATCGCGGCGCCCCGCGAGTCCTTCGAAATAAACGGGAACTGACTGCGAAACTTGCATCGTTGCAGGTAGTGAGAGGCTCTATTCACCTGAACGGAGGTACGCCGCAGTAGAGGGTGACGACATCCGTCCGGGCGAGATATGTTCGGTTGTGAGAGAAAGGCGCAGGCCACACCTCACGTATCCGAATGCCCCGCCGCGGTTTTTCCGTAATCACCCGCGCTGGTGGGATGAAGATCGTCCCCGCGGGGGAGGAGGAGGTGGACGTCACCGAGTCCGAGGTTCCGGGGCTCACCGGGACCCGCTGCAAAAGGGAGATGCTCCGCCGATGGAGCGGAGCGATCCGGGAACGGAGTTCTGCGTGGACATCGTCGTCAAGGGCCGCAAGACCGAGGTGCCCGAGCGGTTCCGCAAGCACGTGGCCGAGAAGCTGAAGCTGGAGAAGATCCAGAAGCTCGACGGCAAGGTGATCAGCCTCGACGTCGAGGTGTCCAAGGAGCCCAACCCCCGACAGGCCGACCGCTGCGACCGGGTGGAGATCACGCTCCGCTCCCGCGGTCCGGTGATCCGGGCGGAGGCGGCGGCCAGCGATCCGTACGCGGCACTCGACCTGGCGGCCGAGAAGCTGGATGCCCGGTTGCGCAAGCAGCATGACAAGCGGTACTCGCGCCGGGGCGCGCGCCGGATCTCGGCGGCCGAGGTTCCCGACCACGTGCCGGGAGTGGCGACGCTCGACGGGAACGGCCAGGCCGTCCACGAGGACGACACGGACGGCGTTCCCACCAAGAAGATCGGCTCGCTGGAGGTCAAGGGCGAAGGCCCCCTGATCGTCCGCGAGAAGACCCACGTCGCGTCTCCGATGACCCTCGACCAGGCGCTCTACGAGATGGAACTGGTCGGACACGACTTCTACCTGTTCGTCGACTCCGAGACCAAGGAACCGAGTGTCGTCTACCGGCGGCACGCCTACGACTACGGCGTCATCCACCTCAGCACGGACCCGATGGTCACTGAGGCGCAGCCCCCCGGGGCGGGGGGCACGCTGGGTGGCTGATCACCCGGCCGACGGTTGAGCCGGTGCCCCTGGAGCGCGTGTGCGCCCCCAGGGGCACCGGTGTGCGACCACTTCACGCCCCGCACGTCACCTCGGCGTCGTCCGGGCATGGAATCATGGCCGCACGGCCCAACCGGTGGGCCGCTGCCTTGGGTTGGCGATGGCAGGACCACAGGCCACAGCCTTCAGGGGGAGGAACGATGGCGGACACCTTCGGACCGATGCGGGGCGGGGACGCCGGCCACGGCGTCGCCGGCATGGGCCCGGACACGGGCTCGGCACGTCAGGAACCGATCAGAGTCCTGGTGGTCGACGACCACGCCCTCTTCCGCCGCGGTCTGGAGATCGTGCTCGCCGCCGAGGAGGACATCCAGGTCGTCGGCGAGGCGGGCGACGGCGCGGAGGCCGTCGACAAGGCCGCCGACCTGCTGCCCGACATCGTGCTGATGGATGTCCGGATGCCCAAGCGGGGCGGTATCGAGGCGTGCACCTCCATCAAGGAGGTCGCTCCCAGCGCGAAGATCATCATGCTGACGATCAGCGACGAGGAAGCCGATCTCTACGACGCGATCAAGGCGGGCGCGACCGGATATCTGCTGAAGGAGATCTCGACGGACGAGGTGGCCACCGCCATTCGCGCGGTGGCCGACGGCCAGTCGCAGATCAGCCCGTCCATGGCGTCGAAACTGCTCACCGAGTTCAAGTCGATGATCCAGCGCACCGACGAGCGCAGGCTGGTACCGGCGCCGCGGCTGACCGACCGTGAACTGGAAGTGCTCAAGCTCGTCGCCACCGGAATGAACAACCGCGATATCGCCAAGGAGTTGTTCATCTCCGAGAACACCGTGAAGAACCACGTCCGCAACATCCTGGAGAAGCTCCAGCTGCACTCCAGGATGGAAGCGGTGGTCTACGCGATGCGGGAGAAGATCCTCGAGATCCGGTAGGCGGGAGCGCTTCACGCCAGGGCGCGGGCCAGCTCCCGGGTGAGCGGCTCGCGGAGCGCGGGCGGGTCCACGCGCTCCACCCGTACGTCCGTGCAGTCCACCCAGCCCGCCGCCTCCACCAGCGCCTGGGCCACGGACGCGACCGCCTTCGGCCCGTCCAGGGTGACCTGCCTGGCGACCAGGGTGCGGCCCTCCCGTGCCGGGTCGACACGCCCGACCAGCCGGCCGCCGGCCAGCACCGGCATCGCGAAGTAGCCGTAGACCCGCTTCGGCTTGGGGACGTAGGCCTCCAGGCGGTGGGTGAAGCCGAAGACGCGCTCCGTGCGGGCCCGCTCCCAGACCAGGGAGTCGAACGGGGACAGCAGTGTGGTCCGGTGCCGGCCGCGCACCGGAGTCTCCAGGGCGACCGGATCGGCCCAGGCGGGCTTGGCCCAGCCCTCCACCGCGACCGGCACCAGGCCGGAGTCCGCGATCACCGCGTCGACCTGCTCGCCCTTGAGGCGGTGGTAGTCGGCGATGTCCGCACGGGTGCCGACGCCGAGCGACTGCCCGGCCAGACGGACCAGGCGGCGCAGGCACTCGGCGTCGTCCAGCTCGTCGTGCAGCAGCTCACCGGGAATCGCGCGCTCGGCGAGGTCGTACACCCGCTTCCAGCCGCGGCGCTCCACGCACACCACCTCGCCGTACATCAGCGCGCGCTCCACGGCGACCTTGGTGCCCGACCAGTCCCACCAGTCGCTGGTCCTCTTCGCGCCGCCCAGCTCCGTAGCCGTCAGCGGGCCCTCGGCGCGCAGCTGCTTGAGGACCTGGTCGTAGACGCCGTCGGGGAGCTGGTGGCTCCAGTGCGGGCGGTCGCGGTAGGCGCGCCGGCGGAAGGCGAAGTGCGGCCACTCCTCGACCGGGAGGATGCAGGCGGCGTGCGACCAGTACTCGAAGGCGTGCGGGCGGGCACCGGCGGACGCCGGCGTCCAGTAGGCGTCCTCGACGGTCCTGCGGCCCACGGCGCCGAGGCGGGCGTAGGGGATCAGCTCGTGGGAGCGGGCGAGGACCGAGATGGTGTCGAGCTGGACCGCGCCCAGGTGGCGCAGGACACCGCGGACACCGGCACGGCGGTCGGGGGCGCCGACGAAGCCCTGGGCCCGCAGGGCGATGCGGCGGGCGTCGTCCGCCGACAGGGTGGCGAGAGGGCGTGGCACGGTCGTCATGCTGGGGACGATAAAGGGTGGCACTGACAACGCGGAACGGCCCGTGGCCCGGGGGCAGGTGGCCGGGGCCGTCACTGGCAACCCGTCACGGGCGGGCCGTCATCCGGGGGACGGCAGGTACGGCGCCGTCGACGGCAGGCCCAGGTCCGACGGGAGCAGGGAGCCCACCCAGCAGTCGCGGCGCACCCCTCTGTTGTTGATCGCGGAGCGCAGGGTGCCCTCGACGGTGAAACCGGCGCGCTCGGCCACCGCGCGCGAGGGCCGGTTGCCGACCTCCGCGCGCCATTCCACCCGGTCGACGGCGAGCGCGGTGAAGGCCCAGCGGGTGGCGGCGACGGTGGCCTCGGTGAGGTAGCCGTGGCCGCGGTGTTCCGCCGCGGCCCAGAAGCCGACCTCGGTGACGCCGAGCGCGTACCTGGTGAGGGCGAGCATGCCGGCCAGTTCACCGCTGAGGAGGAAGACGCCGAAGGTGAACAGGGAGTCGTCGGCCCAGCCGTCCGGTACCGTCCGCCGCGTGAAGGTCTCGGCGTGTTCGCGCAGGTAGGGCGCCGGGAACTGGGGGATCCAGCGCTGGATGAGCGGGTCCTGCGCGGCGGCGTACACCGCCTCGGCGTCGTCCGGGCCGACGCGGCGCAGGACCAGCCGGTCGGTGGTGATCGTCACGGGTTCCATCGGCCGATTCTGCTCGGCACGCGCGCGCGGTGCCATCGCTTTTCGCCGAGCGTGAGCGAGTGATCACAATTCACGCAATTCCTGGCGACGGCGCGGCACTATCCGCCGCGCCGGGCCGTTGTCCCTGTGAAGGCATCCGTCGGCCCGCCAGGCCTCCCGGCGTGCCGGGGTCCTCGCATACGATGGCCGTTGCTCAGTACGTCACATCCGAAATCGACCGTCCCAGGCCCGACCGGCAAGGAGACCAGCCCCCGTGTCCGTCCTCTCGAAGATCATGCGTGCAGGCGAAGGCAAGATCCTGCGCAAGCTGCACCGCATCGCGGACCAGGTCAACTCCATCGAAGAGGACTTCGTCGACCTCTCCGACGCCGAGCTGCGGGCCCTCACCGAGGAGTACAAGCAGCGCTACGCCGACGGCGAGAGCCTGGACGACCTGCTCCCCGAGGCGTTCGCCACCGTCCGCGAGGCCGCCAAGCGCGTCCTCGGCCAGCGGCACTACGACGTGCAGCTGATGGGTGGTGCGGCCCTGCACCTCGGCTATGTCGCCGAGATGAAGACCGGTGAGGGCAAGACGCTCGTCGGCACGCTGCCCGCGTATCTCAACGCCCTGTCCGGCGACGGCGTCCACCTCATCACGGTCAACGACTACCTGGCCGAGCGCGACTCGGAGATGATGGGCCGCGTCCACAAGTTCCTCGGCCTGGACGTCGGCTGCATCCTCGCCAACATGACGCCCGCCCAGCGGCGCGAGCAGTACCTGTGCGACATCACCTACGGCACGAACAACGAGTTCGGCTTCGACTACCTGCGCGACAACATGGCGTGGTCGAAGGACGAGCTGGTCCAGCGCGGACACAACTTCGCCATTGTCGACGAGGTCGACTCCATCCTGGTCGACGAGGCCCGGACGCCGCTGATCATCTCCGGCCCGGCCGACCAGGCCACCAAGTGGTACGGCGACTTCGCCAAGCTGGTCACGCGCCTGAAGAAGGGCGAGGCGGGCAACCCCCTCAAGGGCATGGAGGAGACCGGCGACTACGACGTCGACGAGAAGAAGCGCACGGTCGCCATCCACGAGGCCGGTGTCAGCAAGGTCGAGGACTGGCTGGGCATCGACAACCTCTACGAGTCGGTCAACACCCCGCTCGTGGGTTACCTGAACAACGCCATCAAGGCCAAGGAACTGTTCAAGAAGGACAAGGACTACGTCGTCATCGACGGCGAGGTCATGATCGTCGACGAGCACACCGGCCGTATCCTCGCCGGCCGCCGCTACAACGAGGGCATGCACCAGGCGATCGAGGCGAAGGAAGGGGTGGACATCAAGGACGAGAACCAGACCCTCGCCACGATCACCCTGCAGAACTTCTTCCGCCTCTACAAGAAGCTCTCCGGCATGACCGGTACGGCGATGACCGAGGCCGCCGAGTTCCACCAGATCTACAAGCTCGGTGTCGTCCCGATCCCGACCAACAGGCCGATGGTCCGCAAGGACCAGTCCGACCTGATCTACCGCACCGAGGTCGCCAAGTTCGAGGCGGTCGTCGACGACATCGCGGAGAAGCACGAGAAGGGCCAGCCGATCCTGGTCGGCACCACCTCGGTCGAGAAGTCCGAGTACCTCTCGCAGCAGCTCAGCAAGCGCGGCATCCAGCACGAGGTGCTCAACGCCAAGCACCACGAGCGCGAGGCGCAGATCGTCGCCCAGGCCGGCCGCAAGGGCGCCGTCACGGTGGCCACCAACATGGCCGGCCGCGGTACGGACATCAAGCTCGGCGGCAGCCCCGACGACCTCGCCGAGGCCGAGCTGCGCCAGCGCGGCCTCGACCCCGAGGAGCACATCGAGGAGTGGGCCGCGGCCCTGCCCGCCGCCCTGGAGAAGGCCGAGCAGGCGGTCAAGGCCGAGAAGGACGAGGTCGAGGCGCTCGGCGGCCTGTACGTGCTGGGCACCGAGCGGCACGAGTCGCGCCGTATCGACAACCAGCTGCGCGGCCGCTCCGGCCGCCAGGGCGACCCGGGCGAGTCCCGCTTCTACCTGTCGCTGGGCGACGACCTGATGCGGCTGTTCAAGGCCCAGATGGTCGAGCGCGTGATGTCCATGGCCAACGTGCCGGACGACGTGCCGATCGAGAACAAGATGGTCACCCGGGCCATCGCGTCCGCGCAGTCGCAGGTCGAGCAGCAGAACTTCGAGACGCGCAAGAACGTCCTGAAGTACGACGAGGTGCTCAGCCGGCAGCGCGAGGTCATCTACGGCGAGCGCCGCCGCGTCCTGGAGGGCGAGGACCTGCACGAGCAGATCCAGCACTTCATGGACGACACCATCGACGCCTACATCACCGCCGAGACCTCCGAGGGCTTCCCCGAGGACTGGGACCTCGACCGGCTGTGGGGCGCCTTCAAGCAGCTCTACCCGGTGAAGGTCACCATCGAGGAGCTGGAGGAGGCGGCCGGCGACCGGGCCGGACTGACCGCCGAGTTCATCTCCGAGTCCATCAAGGACGACATCTACGCCCAGTACCAGGCGCGCGAGGAGCAGCTCGGCTCCGAGATCATGCGTGAGCTGGAGCGCCGCGTGGTGCTGTCGGTCCTGGACCGCAAGTGGCGTGAGCACCTCTACGAGATGGACTACCTCCAGGAGGGCATCGGCCTGCGCGCGATGGCCCAGAAGGACCCCCTGGTCGAGTACCAGCGCGAGGGCTTCGACATGTTCCAGGCCATGATGGACGGCATCAAGGAGGAGTCCGTCGGCTACCTGTTCAACCTGGAGGTCCAGGTCGAGCAGCAGGTCGAGGAGGTCCCGGTCGAGGAGATCGAGGCCGAGGCGCCGGGCGTCCAGGACGCGGTCCCCGCACAGGCCGGCTCGCGCCCGGAGATCCGCGCCAAGGGCCTCGACGCGCCGCAGCGGCGGAGTCTGCACTTCTCCGCGGCGACCGTGGACGGCGAGGGCGGCATCGTCGAGGGCGACCTGACCTACGACGACGAGGAGCCGGTGCGCTCGGAGTCCGACGGCCTCACCCGCGCCGAGCGCCGCAAGCAGGCCAAGACCGGCCGGCGCCGCAAGAAGTAGCGAGCGCGAGCAGCACGTACGCGAGGGCCGGGTCACCTGAGGGGTGCCCGGCCCTCCGGCGTACCCCGGGGCCTGGCGCTACCGGCCCCGGTCGTCGTCCGTGTGCGGGCCGCGCGGGCCGCCGAGTTCCACCGCCGTGCAGCGCCAGCGCAGGTCCTGGCCGCGCTCCAGGCGGAACGCCATGGCGCGCAGCCGGTCGCCCGCGGCGATGCGGGCGAAGACCTCCAGGGCGTCGGTGCGCGGCACGTAGTAGCCGATGTCCCGGACGACGGGGTGGACGCCCCGGGTGCGCAGGGGACCGTGTTCGGCGAGGCGGGCCAGGTCGTCGTAGGCGGGTCCGGCGGTGTGCCGGAGCATCCAGTGCACGGGGCGGCGGCCGCTCAGGACGGCCAGCAGCCGGTCCGCGAAGAGGTCCGTGGGGCGCGGGCTCGGACGGCCCGTGTCCGGTGCACAGGGTGCCCGCCCAGGCGTGCCGGCGGGCACCGGGGAGGCCGACGCGGTCGCCGTGGCCGGGGCGGCCGGCGCGGTCGTGCGGGTGGCGCGCGGTGCGGGCGTCCGGGAGGGGGCACCTGGCCTGCGGGAGTCGCGGCGGGTCGGCGGACGGGTGCCCGGGCGGGGCTGGACGGTCCTGCTCATGACCTTGTTCATGGGAAACCCCGTTCGGCGGGCCCGGCCGGTACCGGGCGGTAACTTGCTGCTGGGGATCTTGTACGGGGCCCGGGGCGACGGCGGCAAGGAAGCGGCGGCCGGCGCCGGGCGGCCGGGAAGTTCACTTATCCGGGTGACGGGGCGGGTCTCAGCCCTCTGGTGGAGCGGCGGGACCGGGTGAGCCGGGGGCGCCGGGTTGACCCCGCCCGGGCCCTGGGAGGGGACCCGAAAGGGGACGCCCGCACGTATCCTGAAGGTCCTCCGGAGGACGCGCACGGCGCCTCTCCCGGGCCCCCGGCGGAGCCTTCGCACAGGAAAGAAGCGGCCAGCATGCGCGTCTACGTCCCCCTGACCCTCCCCGGTCTCGCCGAGGCGCACAAGACCGGAGAGCTGGGGACCGGTCCCTTCCTCGCGTACGCCGTCACGCCCGCCCTGCGCGAGTGGTACCTCTCCGACGACATCGAGGAACTGGAGTACGCGGCGCTCGGCCGGGCCGCGCTGGCCTCCCTGCGGCTGCTCGCCGCCGACCCGGACGCGCCGCGGCGGCGGGTCGTCGTGGCCGTCGACGTGCCCGACAGGTCCGCGGCCGCCGACCCCGACCGCGCGCTCGACCCGGCGGCGCTGGGCGAGGTGTGGGTGGCCGGGACGGTGGCCCTGGCCAAGGCGGCCGCGGTGCACGTCGACGCGGACGACGCGGAGGAGGACGTGGCCGCGGCGGCCCGGGCGCTCGAGGCGGCGGACGGCGGGGACGACGACGCGCGGTTCGTCGTGGACGGCGCCGACGACCACGAACTGCTGTGGTACGCCACGCAGGAGATCCCCAACCTGGTGGCGCTCGGCTGACCCGCCCCGCGCGCCGCCCCTACGGGTCGTCCCCGGCTTCGCCCTGCTTTCGCCGCTCTCGCCACTGATTGTCGGCGGCGGCGGGTACGTTCTCCAGCATGGGGATGCACGCAAGCACGCACATCGTGTGGGACTGGAACGGGACGCTGTTCCACGACAACGACGCCATCATCGGGGCGACCAACGCGGCCTTCGCCGAGCTGGGCCTGGAGCCGATCACGCTGGAGCGTTACCGGACGCTGTACTGCGTGCCGGTGCCCAGGTTCTACGAGCGGCTGATGGGGCGGCTGCCCACCGATGCTGAGTGGGAGGTCATGGACGAGACCTTCCACCGGTACTACACCGAGCACCGGGTGCGCTGCGGGCTGGCCGAAGGGGCGGCCGAGCTGCTGGCCGACTGGCGGACGGCCGGGGGCAGCCAGTCCCTGCTGAGCATGTACGGGCACGAGGACCTGGTGCCACTGGTCCGGGACTTCGGGATCGAGTCGCACTTCATACGGGTCGACGGGCGGACCGGGCCGTCCGGCGGCAGCAAGGCCGAGCACATGGTGCGCCACCTGCGCGCGCTGGGCGAGGTGGCGGCCCCCGAGCGCACGGTGGTCATCGGGGACGCCGCGGACGACGCGCTGGCGGCGCGGCACGTGGGGGCGCGGGCGGTGCTGTACACCGGGGGCTCGCACGGCCGGGCCAGCCTGGAGGAGGCGGGCGTACCCGTGGTGGACACGCTCGCCGAGGCCGTGGCGCAGGCGCGGCTCCTCGCGGCGTGAGCCGCCCGGCGTGTCCGGCGCCACCCGGCCGGCCCGCTGCGGCCCGCCCGTTCCGGCGCGCCTCGGGCGCGCCCGGATACGCCCCCGGGCACCGTCCCGCCCCTGTGCAGAACGTCAAAGTTGCGGTCCCTCTTTTGTACACATACGGCTCATGACGGGTCCGGGGTGAGGAGCGATAGCCTTGTGGCGTGATCAGCGCGATAGCTCGCGGGGGCACCGTCGCCCCTGCCCCGCGCCCGGTGAGCACGGAGCACCTCCGTGACCGGGCGGCGGTCGCTGGTCCTCGCGGGCGGGACGGGGGCACAGGCGCCCCCAGGACGCCGACGGCAGCCCGGGACGAGACGCTGCCGAGCGCGGCGTCCCGCCCGAGAGTCACGCCGGGAATGGCCGAATACCCCCCGCTCCTCTCCTCTCGCGGCATAGCGTCGAAACAGACCGGAGACCCCGGGCCGTGGCGTTGTGCCGGAGGGGCAGAGACCGTACTTCCTTCTACGTCACGCAACGGCGCGCGACAGGAGCCAGAGGACAATGCAGACCAAGCTGGACGAAGCCAAGGCCGAGCTGCTCGAACGGGCCGCCCGGGTAGCTGAGAACAGCCCGGTCGGGGGGCACCTACCGACTGGGACGACGAGCGAGGGCACTGCGGGGGACTCGGACGCCCCGAGCGTGCCGGACGGCGAATCCGTGCTCGCGTTCCTCCAGCGCTACTACCTGCACACCGCACCGGAAGACCTCACCGACCGCGACCCGGTCGACGTCTTCGGCGCCGCGGTGTCGCACTACCGCCTCGCCGAGACCCGCCCGCAGGGCACCGCCAACGTGCGCGTGCACACCCCGACCGTCGAGGAGAACGGGTGGACGTGCAGCCACACCGTCGTCGAGGTCGTCACCGATGACATGCCGTTCCTCGTCGACTCGGTCACCAACGAGCTGACCCGGCAGGGGCGCGGCATCCACGTCGTCATCCACCCCCAGTTCGTCGTGCGGCGGGACGTCACCGGCAAGCTGATCGAGGTCCTGCCCACCCCGCCCACCGGCGACCTCCCGCACGACGCGCACGTCGAGTCCTGGATCCACGTCGAGACCGACCGCGAGACCGACCGGGCCGACCTCAAGCAGATCACCACCGACCTGCTGCGCGTGCTCTCCGACGTCCGCGAGGCCGTCGAGGACTGGGAGAAGATGCGGGAGGCGGCGGTGCGCGTCGCCGACCGCCTCCAGGACGAGCCCGTCCCCGGCGACCTGGCCGGACCCGAGGTCGAGGAGGCCCGGGAGCTGCTGCGCTGGCTGGCCGCCGACCACTTCACCTTCCTCGGCTACCGCGAGTACCAGCTGCGCGAGGACGACTCCCTGGCCGCCGTCCCCGGCACCGGCCTCGGCATCCTGCGCTCCGACCCGCCGCACGGCGGGGACGACAGCCACCCGGTCAGCCCGAGCTTCGAGCGGCTCCCGGCCGACGCCCGCGCCAAGGCCCGCGAGCACAACCTGCTGGTGCTGACCAAGGCGAACAGCCGGGCCACCGTGCACCGCCCGTCGTACCTGGACTACATCGGCGTCAAGAAGTTCGACGCGGACGGCAACGTCATCGGTGAGCGCCGCTTCCTCGGCCTGTTCTCCTCCGCCGCCTACACCGAGTCCGTCCGCCGGGTCCCGGTGATCCGGCGCAAGGTCGCCGAGGTCCTGGAGCGGGCCGGTTTCTCGCCCAACAGCCACGACGGCCGCGATCTGATGCAGATCCTGGAGACCTACCCGCGCGACGAGCTGTTCCAGACGCCGACCGCCGAGCTGCAGTCCATCGCGACGAGCGTGCTGTACCTGCAGGAGCGGCGGCGGCTGCGGCTCTACCTGCGCCAGGACGAGTACGGCCGCTACTACTCGGCCCTCGTCTACCTGCCGCGCGACCGCTACACCACGGGCGTCCGGCTGCGGATCATCGACATCCTGAAGGAGGAGCTGGCCGGCACCAGCGTCGACTTCACCGCCTGGAACACCGAGTCGATCCTCTCCCGGCTGCACTTCGTCATCCGCGTCCCGCCGGGCACCGAGCTGCCCGAGCTGTCGGACGCCGACAAGGAGCGCATCGAGGCCCGCCTGGTGGAGGCCGCCCGCTCCTGGGCCGACGCGTTCGCCGAGGCCCTGACCGCCGAGTGCGGGGAGGAACGCGCGGCCGAGGTGCTGCGCCGCTACAGCAACGCCTTCCCCGAGGGCTACAAGGCCGACCACAGCCCGCGCGCCGCGGTCGCCGACATCGTCCACCTGGAGCAGCTGGGCGAGGACAAGACGTTCTCGCTGAGCCTGTACGAGCCCGTGGGCGCCACGCCCCAGGAGCGCCGCTTCAAGATCTACCAGAAGGGCGGCACGGTCTCCCTCTCCCAGGTGCTTCCGGTGCTCAGCCGGCTGGGCGTCGAGGTCACCGACGAGCGGCCCTACGAGCTGCGCCGCGCCGACCGCACCACCGCCTGGATCTACGACTTCGGTCTGCGCATGCCCAAGGCGGCCGGCGGCGGCGCCGAGCACCTCGGTGACGACGCCCGTGAGCGGTTCCAGGACGCGTTCGCCGCGACGTGGACCGGCAAGGCGGAGAACGACGGCTTCAACGCCCTCGTGCTCAGCGCCGGGCTGACCTGGCGGCAGGCGATGGTGCTGCGCGCGTACGCCAAGTACCTGCGGCAGGCGGCGTCCACCTTCAGCCAGGACTACATGGAGGACACCCTCCGCAACAACGTCCACACCACCCGGCTCCTCGTCTCCCTGTTCGAGGCGCGGATGTCCCCGGACCGCCAGCGCGCCGGGATGGAGATCGTCGACGCGCTGCTGGAGGAGCTGGACGCCGCCCTGGACCAGGTGGCGAGCCTCGACGAGGACCGCATCCTGCGCTCCTTCCTGACGGTCATCAAGGCGACCCTGCGCACGAACTTCTTCCAGGAGGCGATCGGCGGCACGCCGCACGCGTACGTGTCCATGAAGTTCGACCCGCAGGCCATCCCGGACCTGCCGGCGCCCCGGCCGGCGTACGAGATCTGGGTGTACTCGCCGCGGGTGGAGGGCGTGCACCTGCGCTTCGGCAAGGTCGCGCGCGGCGGTCTGCGCTGGTCCGACCGGCGTGAGGACTTCCGCACCGAGATCCTGGGCCTGGTCAAGGCGCAGATGGTGAAGAACACCGTCATCGTGCCGGTCGGCGCCAAGGGCGGCTTCGTCGCCAAGCAGCTGCCGGATCCGAGCGTGGACCGCGACGCCTGGCTGGCCGAGGGCATCGCCAGCTACAAGACCTTCATCTCCGCCCTGCTGGACATCACCGACAACATGGTGGCCGGCGAGGTCGTGCCGCCGCAGGACGTCGTGCGGCACGACGGGGACGACACCTACCTGGTGGTCGCGGCGGACAAGGGCACGGCGACGTTCTCCGACATCGCCAACGAGGTCGCCGAGTCGTACAACTTCTGGCTCGGTGACGCCTTCGCCTCCGGCGGCAGCGCGGGCTACGACCACAAGGGGATGGGCATCACCGCCCGCGGTGCCTGGGAGTCCGTCAAGCGGCACTTCCGGGAGCTGGGCGTGGACACCCAGACCGAGGACTTCACGGTCGTCGGTGTCGGTGACATGTCCGGTGACGTCTTCGGCAACGGGATGCTGCTGAGCGAGCACATCCGCCTGGTCGCCGCCTTCGACCACCGGCACATCTTCATCGACCCCCACCCGGACGCGGCCACCTCCTACGCCGAGCGCCGCCGCCTGTTCGAGCTGCCCCGCTCCAGCTGGGCCGACTACGACACCGGGCTGCTCTCGGCGGGCGGCGGGATCTTCCCCCGCAGCGCCAAGGCCGTCCCGGTCAACGCGCACATCCGCGAGGCCCTCGGCATCGAGGAAAAGGTCACCAAGATGACCCCGGCCGACCTGATGCGGGCGATCCTGCACGCGCCGGTCGACCTGCTGTGGAACGGCGGCATCGGCACGTACGTCAAGGCCTCCACGGAGACCCACGCGGACGTCGGCGACAAGGCCAACGACGCCATCCGCGTCGACGGCAAGGACCTGCGCGTCAAGGTCGTCGGCGAGGGCGGCAACCTGGGCCTGACCCAGCTGGGCCGGATCGAGTTCGCGCTGCACGGCGGGCGGATCAACACCGACGCCATCGACAACAGCGCGGGCGTGGACACCTCCGACCACGAGGTCAACATCAAGATCCTGCTCAACGGGCTGGTCCGGGACGGCGACATGACCGTCAAGCAGCGCAACAAGCTGCTCGCCGGGATGACCGACGAGGTCGGCCGGCTCGTCCTGCGCAACAACTACGCGCAGAACACGGCGATCGCCAACGCGCTGGCCCAGTCCGCGGACATGCTCCACGCCCAGCAGCGGTTCATCCGCCACCTGGTGCGCGAAGGCCACCTGGACCGGGCCCTGGAGTTCCTGCCCACCGACCGCCAGATCCGTGAGCGGCTCGCCCAGGGGCAGGGTCTGACGGGCCCGGAGACGGCCGTCCTGCTGGCCTACACCAAGATCACGGTCGCCGAGGAGCTGCTGCACACCTCGCTGCCCGACGACCCGTACCTGCGCGGGCTGCTGCACGCGTACTTCCCGGCCGAGCTGCGCGAGCAGTTCGCCGACCGCATCGACGGCCATCCGCTGAACCGCGAGATCACCACGACGGTGCTGGTCAACGACACGGTCAACACGGGCGGTACGACGTATCTGCACCGCCTGCGCGAGGAGACCGGGGCGTCGCTCGAGGAGATCGTGCGGGCGCAGACCGCCGCACGGGCGATCTTCCGCTCGGCGCCGGTGTGGGACGCGGTGGAGGCCCTCGACAACACGGTCGAGGCCGCCGTCCAGACCCGCATCCGGCTGCACTCGCGCCGCCTGGTCGAGCGCGGCACCCGCTGGCTGCTCAACAACCGGCCGCAGCCGCTGCAGCTCGCCGAGACGGTGGAGTTCTTCGCCGAGCGGGTCGAGCAGGTCTGGCAGCAGCTGCCGAAGCTGCTGCGCGGCGCGGACCAGGAGTGGTACCAGCACGTGTACGACGAGCTGGCCGCCGCCGGTGTCCCGGACGAGCTGGCGACGAAGGTGGCCGGGTTCTCCTCCGCCTTCCCGACGCTGGACATCGTGTCGGTGGCCGACCGCACGGGCAAGGAGCCGCTGGACGTCGCCGAGGTCTACTACGACCTGGCCGACCGGCTGCACATCACCCAGCTCATGGACCGCATCATCGAGCTGCCCCGCGCCGACCGCTGGCAGTCCATGGCCCGCGCCTCCATCCGCGAGGACCTGTACGCGGCGCACGCGGCGCTCACCGCCGACGTCCTGGCCGTCGGCAACGGCACCTCGACGCCCGAGCAGCGGTTCAAGGCCTGGGAGGAGAAGAACACGGCGATCCTCGGCCGGGCGCGCAGCACGCTGGAGGAGATCCAGGGCTCGGACGCCTTCGACCTCGCCAACCTCTCGGTGGCGATGCGCACGATGCGGACGCTGCTGCGCACGCACTCGTAGCGGGCCGTCGCGGGAGTGAGGCGGTGGCAGGCGCCCCGGGCCGTTCCTGGCCCGGGGCGCCTGTCCTGTTGTGCCCGCAGGCCGCTGTGCCCGCAGGCTGCCACTGGGGCCACTGGGGCCACTGCGAGCGAGACGCGACGAATGTCCCTTTTCCAGCTAATCGTGTTGTTTCGGTTAAGGTCTGCGATGTGACAGTGAACCTCACCGATCCCCGCCCGGCGCACCCCACGGCCCGCACCGCCTCCACGGCCCCGTCCCGCACGCCCGCGCTCCTTCCGGCCCAGGTACCCGCGCAGGCGCCCGGACGGGCACCGGCACCGGCCCGGTCGGCCCGGCGCGTCCTGCTGGAGGTCGTCCGCTTCGGTGTCGTCGGCGGCAGCGGTGTCCTGGTCAACTTCCTGGTCTTCAACCTGCTGCTGCACGGCCTCGGCCGGCGGGCGATGGCGGCGACGGTCCTCGCCAGCTGTGTCGCCATGGCCACCAACTACCTCGGCTTCCGGTACTTCGCCTACCGCGACCGCGCCTCGCGCACCCGCCGGCAGATCGCCCTGTTCTTCGCCTTCAGCGGCCTCGGCGTCGTCCTGGAGAGCGGCCTGTTCTACGCCGGTTACCACGCCCTCGGCCTGGACGGCCCGCTCGGCTCCAACGCGGTCAAGGCGCTGTCGATCGTCCTCGCCTCGGCCTTCCGTTTCCTGGTCTACCGCACCTGGGTGTTCCAGCAGGATGCGCGCCGCGCCGCCTAGCAGCACGCCCGTCGTCGGCGCCGCGCCCGGCGGCAGGGCGCCGGCCGCGCGCGCCTGGCGGGTGCTCACCTGGGCCGTCGCCGGCCTTGTCGTCCTGCTGCTGCTCCTGGTCATCGTCCGGCTGCCCTGGGCGGGCGACCTCGGCATGCACGCGGCGACCGTGCAGCGGCTGCGGCACAGCCTGCTCCACCCCGGCGACCCGCTGGTCGACGCGGACACCCCGAGCCCGTACTACTCGCCCTGGACGGTGGTCCTCGGCGCCGCAGCCCGGCTGGGCGGACTGCCGGTGTTCGCCGTGCTGCGGATCGCCGCCGTCATCGGCCTCGGACTGCTGGTCACCGGCGTCCGGCGGTACGTACGCGTGCTGAGCGCCCACCGCGCCGCCCCGCCCCTGGCGCTGCTGTGCCTGGTGTTCCTGTGGGGCCCGGTGCTGTTCGAGTGGAGCGGCTTCCTCGGCCTGAACTCCCTGGCGCTGACGGTGTCCTACCCGAGCGTGTTCGCCCTCGGGCTCTCCTTCCACCTGTGGGCCTGGCTCGCGCGGGCGCTGCGCGACGGCGCCGGGTGGGCGGCCTGGGCGGGCCTGGGCGTGCTGTGGGCGGTGATCCTGCTGTGCCACCAGTTCTCCGGCGTCGTCGCCTCCCTCGGCGCGCTCGCCACGGTGACCGCCGCCCGGCCCGCGCGGGCGGTGCTGGTGCGGCTCGGTGCAGCGGCGGCGGCGGGGCTGCTGGTGCTGCGGCTGTGGCCCTACTACGACTTCTTCGCGCTGTTCTCCGCCGGCGCGGACCTGGAGGCGATCCACCGCTCCCTCTACCGCGACCTGGCCGGGCGGTTCGGGCTGGTGCTGCTCGGGGTGGCCGCGCTGGTCGCGCGGTGGCGGCGGGACCGGCGGGACCCACTGGTGCTGTTCTTCGCCCTGGGGGTGCTGGTGGTCACCGCGGGCGGGCTGAGCGGGCACTACTCCTGGGGCCGTGCCCTGCCCGCCGCGCTGATCCCGGCGCAGCTCGCCGCCGCGCTGGAGACGGTGTCGGCGGGCAGGCGGGCGGTGCGGACCGGCTGGGCGTGCCTGTTGGGCGCCGCGCTGCTGGCCGGGGCGTGGACGCAGGTGGGGACGGCCGGGTACGTGGTGGGGCGCGGGGCGCTGCCCGGGGTGGTGGCGGACAGGTACCGGGCGCCGTGGCCGGGTTACCGGTGGATCACCCCGTGGGTGCGGTACGGCGACGTGGTGATGGCCCGGACCTGGCCGGCCCGGCAGCTGCCGGCGTACGGGCCGTACACCGTGGCGCCCGGGTACCCGGACGTGTTCCTGCCGGACGCGTCGCGCCGTGAGGCGGCGGTGCGGACGTACTTCGCGGCGGACACCTCCGCGCGCCGGCGGCGCGACCTGCTGCGGGAGTACCGGGTGCGGTGGGTGGTCGGGACGGCGGCTGCGGCCGGGCCCGGGCTGCGCCGGGTCGCCGCGGGCCCGGGGGGACAGGTGCTGTACGAGGTGACGCGCTGAGGCGGGCCGCCCCGCCCGTCACGGCGCGCCGGGCCGGCCCGCCCGCGAGGCCCGCCTACCGCAGGGCGCTCGACACCAGGTGCACGGCCTGCTTCACCTTCGGCCGGGCCACCCTGCGGACCACCGGGCGGATGACCCGGGCCGTCACCCCGACCGGGCGCCAGCGGATCTGGAGCCGCCCCGGGGCGCGGCCCTCCGGTTCGATGGTGACGTCGTGCGGAGTGGCGCCCGAGCGGTAGCGGACGCGGCTGGTGAGCGTGGGGAAGTCCAGCGGGGCGAGCAGGAGTCCCGAGTTGGCCAGGCCCTGCTGTTCCAGGCGGAGGATGGGGTGCCGTACGCCCGCGAAGCCCTGGAGGGGCAGCGGAGCCGCCGCCAGGTCGAGGCACACGCGGCCCTCGAAGACGCCGGGCCGGACGGGATCGAGGCGGAAGGGCACCGTCAGGCGGCGGCGGGCGGGTGCCAGTGCGAGGGAGGCGCGGTGCGGGCCGACCGGGAGGCGCAGCCCCGGGTCGTAGGTGCGGACGGTGAGCGCCAGCGTCGCTCCCGGGCCGGGCGCCAGCTCCGTGATCTCGTGGCGGAACAGCGCGCTGGGGAAGGGCCGGGTGTCCAGCTCCAGCTCGCTGACGTCCAGTTCGCGCCGGGCCCGGTCGGTGTCCGGGACGCTCTCGCCCCAGTAGACCGCGCCGTCGCCCCCGGCCGGCGCGGTCACCTGCCGCGGCGCCACCCCGTGCCCCAGGCCGCGCGCCGCCGTCCCCGCCTCGTCCAGGCGGCCGTCGCGCAGCAGTTGCAGGACGATCCGCTCGGGGCGCGGCAGCCGGGCGTAGGCACCGGGCGCCAGGGTGTCCAGGTACGGGTTCATGATCCCGGCGAAGGACTCCCGCCACGGCCGGTCCCGGAAGGGCAGGTCGCCCGCGTACATCCGGAAGTCGTGCTTGAGGAACTTGTAGTCCTTGTCCTCCCGCAGCTCCGCGTGCCCGCTGCTCACCAGGAAGTCGTCGATGAGGTGCTGCACGTGGACGCGGTCGCGGACGTTGGAGAGCTTGTGCCGCTGGTTGGAGATGGACGCGGCGTCGGCGGCCGCGTACGGCTCGATGTACCACAGGTACACCGGCTCGGGGATGATCGTGAACGCCCTGGCCAGGCAGTACGCCTGCGCCGAGAACAGCTGGTCCTCGTAGTGGATGCCCTCGGGGAAGCGCAGGGCGTGCCGGTCCAGGAAGGAGCGGGCGTACATCTTGCTGGTCGACAGGTGCTCGAAGAACAGGCGCGGGTCGTCCCCGATGCCCTCCAGGGTGCGGCGTTCGGCCACCAGGTGCGGCATCCAGGTGGAGCGGCGGCCGTTGTCCACCCGGATGCGCCGGACCGCGCCCATCGCGAAGTCGACGTCGCGCTCCCGGTGGGCGGCCAGCAGCGACTCCACCGCGCGCGGGGGCAGCTCGTCGTCGCTGTCGAGGAACATCAGGTACGGCGCCCGGGCGGTCTCCAGGGCCCGGTTGCGCGGGGCGCTGCACCCGCCGCTGTTCTGCGGCAGCCGCAGGTAGCGCACCCGCGGGTCCTCCGCTGCCAGGCGGCGCGCCACGGCCGGGGTGTCGTCCGTGGAGTGGTCGTCACTGATGATGATCTCGATGCCGGCGTGCGTCTGCGCGCGTACCGAGGCGACCGCGCGGGGCAGCCGGCGGGCGTCGTTGTGGACGATCACGGTCACCGTCACGTCGGGGGTCATGCGGTGGCCTCCTCGGGGCTCGGGGCCGGGGTGCGGTCCTCGACCGGGATCACCGGGGGCAGCGCCTCCTCGGGCTCGCCGAGGAACACCCGCCGGACGACCCGCTCGGCGGCGCGTCCGTCGTCGTACTCGCAGAACCGGCGGCGGAACGTCGCCCGTGCCTTCGCCGCGTTCTCGTCCCGCCACGCGCCCGTGGCGAGGATCTCGGTGAGTTCCTCCTGGGTGCGGGCCACCTGGCCGGGGGCCTCGGCCGGCAGGTCGAAGTACACGCCGCGGGTGGTCGCGTACGTCTGCCAGTCATCGGCGTAGATCACGATCGGGCGGTCCAGGTTGGCGTAGTCGAACATGATCGACGAGTAGTCCGTGACCAGGGCGTCTGCGGCCAGGCAGAGATCCTCGACGGGGTCGTAGGAGGAGACGTCGATGATCCGGCCGGTGCGGCGCAGGCCGGTGAGCGGGGAGGCGGCGCCGCCGTAGAAGTAGTGGGCGCGCACCAGCAGCACGGTGTGCTCGCCGAGCCGGTCGGCGAGGGCGGCGAGGTCCAGGCGCGGGGTGAAGCCGGCCTCGTAGTCGCGGTGGGTGGGGGCGTACAGGACGGCCCGGCGGCCGGGGGCGATGCCCAGGCGCTCGCGTACGGCGCGCACGTCGGCGGCGGTGGCCGCGTACAGGACGTCGTTGCGCGGGTAGCCGTGGTCGAGGGAGGTGTAGCGGGCCGGGTAGGCGCGCTGCCACATGCGGGTGGAGTGGCTGTTGGCGGAGACGCTGTAGTCCCACTTGTCGACGCGGGCCAGCAGCGCGGCGAAGTCCAGGCCCTTGGCGGCGGCCGGGTGGTCCATCTGGTCCAGGCCCATGCGTTTGAGCGGGGTGCCGTGGTGGGTCTGGAGGTGGATGGCGCCGGGGCGTTTGACCACCGCGTTGGGGAAGTTGACGTTGTTGGTCAGGTACTTGGCGGTGGCCAGCACCTCCCAGTAGCGGCGGGTGCCCGGGACGACGTGGTCGGTGCCGGGCGGCAGCAGGGCCGCGTTGTCCTTCGTCACCACCCACACCGGGTGGATGTGCGGGGCGAGTTCGGCGAGCTTGGCGGCGATCGCGGCCGGGTTGCAGGCGACTCCGCGGTCCCAGTAGGCCGCGAACACCGCAAGCCGCGGATCGACGGGGCGGGCGAGGGCCCGGCGGTAGCGGTGGGCGCGGAGCCTGGCGCCCGCCTCGCGTCTGCGGGTGCGCACCAGCGTCCTGGCCGTCCGGCGGGTGCGGTTGGCGGCCTGGAAGGCGCGGTACCTCGTGTAGGCGCCCTCCTCCAGCAGCGAGCGGCGGACGCCCTCCAGCCCGGCCGGGCGACGGTGGCCGTCGGGACGCCAGCGGACGGCGGCGACGGAGGCGCGGCGGAAGAACTCCCGGGCCACCGGCTCGGGCAGGTCCTCGCGGGCGAAGGTGCGCAGCAGCTGGGTGACCATCAGGTCGTACAGGACGGCGCGGACGGCGGGGCGGTCCTTGGCCAGGAGGAGCAGCGCCTCGTAGCGGTCGACGAGCGCGTACCGCTCCTCGGGGGCGACGGGCGGCAGGCTCTCGGGGCGCGGTCTGCGGTCCTCGAAGGCCACCTGGTTCAGGCACGCGGTGCGGCGGGCGTGCAGCAGGGCGGCGTACGCGGCGCGCGGCTCGTCGTCGGTGGCGAGCCGCTCCCGGTGGTCCCGCCAGAAGCCGGCCCGCAGCACGCGGTTGCCGAGCAGCGGGGTGAGGCGCAGCAGGTCGGGGGCGTCGTCCAGGGCGACGTCGGCGCGGCCGGCGCGGGCCAGGCGGCGGCCGTCCCGGCTCGGCACGGCGGCGGTCCGCCAGGTGGTGACGACGTGGTCGACGAGCAGCACGTCGACGGTTTCCGGCAGTTCGGCGACCCGCTCGGTGAGCAGCCGGATGGCGCCCGCGGGCAGCCCGTCCTTGGCGTGCACGAAGTGCAGCCAGCGGCCGGTGGCCCGGTCGGCTCCGGCGGCCCGGGCGGCCGCGTCCGTGGTGCCCTCGGGCAGGGGCAGCACCACCGTCTCCGGGGCGTGCCCCGCGGCGGCCTCCCGGGCCCAGTCGCCGACCGCGGCCACGATCACCTCGGCGTCCGCCGGCGGGCGGGCGTCCAGGGCGTCGAGCAGCTCGGTCAGATGCCCTTGGGTGTTCGGCCCGTGGACGATGACGCTGAGTTCGGGCATCGGGGTCCGGCTCCTTCACCTCGACGTCTCCAGGCGCACCTTCCCTGTCATCCTTCCACCGGGCGGATAAAAGGGATAACTGTGCTTGGGCTGGCCGGGGGAGGGCACCGCTCACCCGGCCAGGCCCGCGGGACGCCACGGCCGCGCGGAGACCCCGGCGCCGCGTGATGACGGTCGGGCCGGCGCGAAGGCCCCGGCGCCGATCACACCGCCGAGGCCACCGAGCCTGCCGGAGCCGCCGAGCCTGCCGGAGCCGCCGAGCCTGCCGGAGCCGCCGAGCCCGCCAGGGCCCCGGCGCCGGTCACACCGCCGGAGCCGCCGAGCCCGCCGGAGCCGCCGAGCCCGCCGGAGCCGCCGAGCCCGCCGGAGCCGCCGAGCCCGCCAGGGCCCCGGCGCCGGTCACACCGCCGAGGCCGCCGGAGGCTTCGGGGTGGCCTTCTTCGGGGCCCTGGCCTTCGGCTTCGGGGTCTTCTCGCCGGTGAAGGCCTCGTACTCCTTCAGGACGTCCTCGGTCGGCCCGTCCATGCGCAGTTCGCCGCGCTCCAGCCACAGCACCCGGTCGCAGGTGTCCCGGATCGACTTGTTGTTGTGGCTCACCAGGAACACCGTGCCGGCGTGCTTGCGCAGCTCGCGGATGCGCTGCTCCGAGCGCTTCTGGAAGGAGCGGTCGCCGGTGGCCAGCGCCTCGTCGATGAGCAGGACGTCGTGGTCCTTCGCGGCCGCGATGGAGAAGCGGAGGCGGGCGGCCATGCCGGAGGAGTACGTCCGCATCGGGAGGGTGATGAAGTCGCCCTTCTCGTTGATGCCGGAGAACTCCACGATGTCCTGGTAGCGCTCCTTGACCTCCTCGCGGGACATGCCCATGGCGAGGCCGCCGAGGTGGACGTTGCGCTCGCCGGTGAGGTCGTTCATCAGGGCCGCGTTGACGCCGAGCAGCGAGGGCTGGCCGTCGGTGTAGATGTGGCCGCTCTCCACCGGGAGCAGACCGGCGACCGCCTTCAGCAGGGTCGATTTGCCCGAGCCGTTGGTGCCGATCAGCCCGATCGCCTCGCCCTTGTAGGCGACGAAGGAGACCTTCTTCACCGCGTGCACCGTGCGCACGCCCGACGCCCGCTCGGTCTGCTTGCGGCGCAGCATGCGGTTGAGCGCGGCGGTGGCGGTGCCGCGGCCGGCGCCGGTGCCGTTGACGCGGTAGACGATGTCGACGCGGTCGGCGATGACGGTCGGCACCTGGTCCTGCGCGGGCCCTGTCCGGTCGGGCTGGACGCGGTCCGCGGGGGGCGCGGAGTCGGCCGGGTGCGCCGGGTCCGCGGGGTGGGTGAGGGGGTGGGTGAGGTCAGCCACGGCCGTAGGTCTCCTCAGCCTTCCAGAAGTAGATGAACCCGCCGGCTCCGGCGAGCAGGGCCCAGCCGGCCGCGATCGCCCACACGTGGTGGGGGAGCTGGCTGGAGTGGAAGCTGTCGATCAGCGCGAAGCGCATCAGGTCGATGTAGACGGCCGCCGGGTTGGCCTGCAGCACCGGGCCCACCCAGGACGGCAGGTCGTTGTGCTTGCTGAGCAGGTGGTCGATGCTCCACATCACGCCGGAGACGTACATCCAGGTGCGCAGCAGGAACGGCATCAGCTGGGCGATGTCCGGGGTCTTCGCGCCCAGCCGGGCCACGATCATGGAGACGCCGGCGTTGAAGGCGAACTGCAGCGTCAGCGCCGGGATCGCCAGCAGCCAGGACACCGACACCGGCACGCCGAAGCAGAGCAGGATCACGAACAGGGCGCACATCGAGAACAGCAGCTGCTGGAGCTGCTGGAGGCAGAAGGAGATCGGCAGCGCGGCCCGTGGGAAGTGCAGGGCGCGCACCAGGCCCAGGTTGCCGGAGATGGCGCGGGTGCCCGTCATGATCGAGCTCTGCGTGAACGTCCACACGAACACGCCCGTGACCAGGAACGGGACGTAGTCCGGGACGCCCTTCTTGGTGCCGAGCAGCACGCCGAAGATGAAGAAGTAGACGGCCGCGTTCAGCAGCGGGTTCATCACCTGCCACACCTGGCCCAGCTTGGCCTGGCTGTACTGGGCGGTGAGCTTGGCGGTGGAGAACGCGGCGATGAAGTGGCGCCGGTCCCACAGCTGGCGCAGGTAGGCGGGCAGGGAGGGGCGGGCGCCGCTGACCGCGAGGCCGTGCCGGGCCGCGAGCGCCGCGAGGTCGTCGGCGTCGGCCTGGGCCGGGGTCTGGGGCGGTGCGTGGAGGACCTGGCTCACTTCCGCTGCTTTCGCTCGGGGGTGGGGTGCTGCGTCCGGCTGCCGCCGGTCCGTCGCCGCGTGGTCCCGTCGCCCGCCGTTTCCTTACGCTTCTCTTCACGTTCTCTTACGTCGGGACGGGACCGTATCGTCGCAACGGGAGCGTAGGCCCAATCGGCGTCGGAACGCAACCGTTTCGTCGCTACGCCCTATGCTGGTCGGCATGACGACGAACGCCGAGGAGCCGCAGACGCGTCCGCGCCGCCGGGCGCCCGCCGGGGCCGCCGTGCTGCGGGAGGACGTGACCGAGGCCATCCGCGCCGCCGTCTTCGAGGAACTCGCGGCCGTCGGGTACGCGCGCATGTCGATCGAGGGCATCGCGCGCCGCGCGGGCGTCGGCAAGACGGCCGTCTACCGCCGCTGGCGCTCCAAGCTGCACCTGGTGCTCGACGTGATGTCGGCGATGGCTGTCCTGGGCCTGCCCGCTCCGGACACCGGCTCCCTCGAGGGCGACCTGCGGCTGCTGTACGAGGTGACCTCGCGCGCGTTGCGGCACCCCGTCGCCTCGCAGGTCATCCCCGATCTCCAGGCCGAGGCGGCCCGCAACCCGGAGATCGCCGAGGCGGTGCGCAAGACCCTGCGCGACGGCCAGGAGGGCGTCGCCAGCAAGATCCTCGCGGCGGCGGAGCGGCGCGGCGAGATGCGCCCCGGCGCCGACCGCGACCTGGCCCTCGACCTGATCTCCGGGCCCTTGTACTGGCGCTCGGTGGTGATCCGCAGCCCGAAGCTGCCGAAGACCTACCTGACCACCCTGACCCGGGCCACGGCGGAGGCGCTCAAGGCCCTGTGAGGGCGCCCCGCCACGGGTGCCTCGAGGTCCGGCCGTAGGGCCTGTCGTTTGGATCATGTCGGCGTCGCGGGGCGTGGCACGCACATCTGCCGCGTTGTCGTCGGTCCTCGACGCTCCGCGTCGACTCCCTCCTCCGCCTTGCAGCTGCACGCACCACGCCCCGCTCGGGTAGGCAAAAAGGCGCAGGCCCTCTCAGCCGACCTGATCCAAACGACAGGCCCTAGTCCCGTGCCGCCTCCGGGTGCAGGCGTACCCAGCCCTCCCAGGCGGAGGTGATCATGTCCTCGACGTCGTACCGGGCCTTCCAGCCCAGTTCGGCCGTGGCGCGGGCGGCGGAGGCCACCACGCGGGCCGGGTCGCCGGGGCGGCGCGGGGTGACGGTCGGGGCGCGGTCGTGGCCGGTGATCGCGTTGATGCGGTCGATCATCTCGCGCACCGACACGCCCTCCCCGCGTCCGATGTTGAGCGTCAGGGCGAGTCCGCGGGAGTCCCGCAGGGCGCGGGCGGCGGCCACATGGGCCTCGGCCACGTCCACCACGTGGATGTAGTCGCGGACGCAGGTGCCGTCCGGGGTGGGGTAGTCGTCGCCGAAGACGCGCGGCGCCGTCGCCCGGGTGAGCTTCTCGAAGACCATGGTGACGAGGTTGAACACCCCGGTGTCGGCCAGTTCGGGGGCGGCCGCGCCCGCCACGTTGAAGTAGCGCAGGCACGCCGTCGACAGACCGGTGGCCCGGCCCGTCGCGCGCACCAGCCACTCGCCCGCCAGCTTGGTCTCGCCGTAGGGGGACATCGGGGCGCAGGGCGTCTCCTCGGTGACCAGGTCCACGTCCGGCATCCCGTAGACGGCGGCCGACGAGGAGAACACGAACGACGGGACCCGAGCCGCCGTCACCGCCTCCAGCAGGACCCGCAGGCCCTCCACGTTCTCCCGGTAGTAGTGCAGCGGGCGGTCCACCGACTCGCCGACCTGCTTCTTCGCCGCCAGGTGCACGACACCGGTGACGGCGTGACCGGCCAGCACGCGCGCCACCCGGTCGCCGTCCAGCGTCGAGCCCACCACCAGGGGGACGCCCTCGGGCACGCGGGCGGCGATCCCGGTGGACAGGTCGTCGTACACCACCGCGCGCTCGCCCGCCTCGGTCATCGCCCGGACGACGTGCGCCCCGATGTAACCGGCGCCGCCGGTGATCAGCCAGGTCATGGTGCGACCGTCCCCTCGTCGAGTGGTCCTCAGTGAAGCAGGCGCCGCAGCCGTCCGCGGGCGACCGCGGCCACTCCGCGCAGCCCGGTGGCGGCACGCAGCGCGAGTGCGCCGGAGTGCGTGGAGTACGGCTGCACCAGCAGCACGCCGTGCACGGCGCTCGGTACGGTGCGACGGCGCAGCGAACCGGCGCGCGTGACGGCGTGCGCCGTGACGTCCCGGTGGGAGCCGTCGCGGAAGCGCACCGTGAGGCGCAGGTCCCACACCCCGGCGCCGAGCGCGTCCAGGTCGACGGGCACCTCGGCCGGCCAGCCGTCCCCCTCGGCGGCCGCGAAGGGCACCGTGCGCCGCTGGCGGACCTCGCCGTCGTCCCGCGACCGCCACCGCGCCTCCACCTCCACGGGTCCCGCCGCGGCCACCCGCCCGTACAGCTCGTGCAGCCGCAGGCGCAGCCGGGCGCCCCGCGCGCGGGCGTGCAGTTCCGCGTCCACCGCGAGGGGCAGGACGCGGGCGGGGCGGGTCAGGAAGGGCGCGAGGCTCACCTCGGGCAGGTCGGCGGACCAGACGGGGCCGCCGTCCGGGGTGCGCGCGTACGGGGGCAGCAGCCGGGCCGGGCGGGCGGCGAGTTCCCGCAGCCGGGGCAGGTCGCGGGGCCCGGGGGACGCCAGGACGACCCGGCCGAGCAGCCGGCCGGGCGCCGCCGGGTCGGCCGCCCAGTCGGCGGCGTCGTACCGCCCGAGGTGGTCCCGGGTCCGCGCCCACCACGCGCGCCGGTAGGGCGCGTCCCGCGTCGGGAGGTCGCGCGCGTACATGCGCAGGTCGTGGTCGAGGAACTTGGCGCGCGCCGCCCGCGCCAGCTCCGTCTGCCCGGCGCCCAGCAGGATGTCGTGCGCCAGCGCGCAGGCCCTCAGGCGCGCCTCCCAGTTGCCGATGTGCTCCCGGTCCAGGGAAAGCGACAGCCGGTCGGCCGAGCGGCGCACGTGCCACACGTAGACCTGGTCCGGCACCAGGGCCAGGCGTGGTCCGGCGGCCAGCACGCGCGCGGTGAAGACGAAGTCCTCGTAGAGGAAGCGCCCCTCGGGGAAGCGGATGCCATGCGCGCGCAGGAAGGCGGTGCGGTAGAGCTTGTTGACGCACAGCGTGTCGCGGACCAGGCGCGGCCGCCGCGCGGGGCCGGCGAGGACGGCGTGCGCGGTGTAGAGGGACGGCTGCCAGGGCCGTTCGCGCCCCGAGGGCAGCTCGCGGCGCACGCACAGCCCGCCCGCGACCTCGGCGCGCGCCTGGGCGGCCGCCCGCAGCAGTGCCCCCACGGCGCCGGGCGGCAGCACGTCGTCGCTGTCGAGGAACATCACGTACGGCGCGCGCACCGCGTCGATGCCGGTGTTGCGGGGGCTGCCGCAGCCGCCGCTGTTGACCCGGTGGCGCACCACCCGCAGCCGCGGCTCACCGGCGGCCAGGCGCTCCAGCAGTTCCCCGCTGCCGTCGGTGGAGCAGTCGTCCACGGCGACGACCTCGGCCACGGCCGGCCCCTGCGCGAGTGCGGAGCGCACGGCGTCGGCGACGTGGGCGGCGTCGTTGTGGCCGATGACGACGACGGCCGCCCCGGGCAGCGGCGGGGCGGGGGACGGGGAGTCCGGGTGCGGGGAGTCCACGGGAGGTCCGGTGCCGGGGCGGCGGCCCGTCAGGAGACGGGCACCGCGGGCTCGCGCAGCCGGCCGGAACCGGGGCGCGGCCGGGTCGAGGACGGGGCCCGGCCGGCCGGTGGCCGCCCGGCCCGCCACAGCCGGACGAAGGACAGCACGGCGGCGGCCGTCAGCAGCCCGTTGCGGGCGAGCATCAGCAGGCAGCCGGTCCAGGTGCCGTCCACGACCTCGCCGTAGGACAGCGGATACGCGACGGTGCTCAGCGCGGTCGCCGCCAGGACCAGCGCGCAGACCGGGCGCTGGCTGGTGTACCGGGAGGTCAGGCACACGGCGGCCAGCCCCAGCAGCCAGATCATGTACTGGGGGCTGATGACGCGGCTGGTGACGGTGAACAGCAGCACCGCGCTGAGCGCCGCGTCGTAGGGGGTCGCCTCGCTCCAGTGCCGGGCCCGCAGCCGCCACAGCACCAGCAGGGCGAAGGCCGCCGCGGTGAGCGCGAGGGAGGCGGTGGCGACCGTGGAGACGTACGGGCCGACGAGTTCGATCGCGCCGTAGCGGTAGCGGGCCCGGCCGGGCCAGCCGGCGAGCCGGGCCAGGTTGAGGGCGGTGCCGCCGAGCGACTCGATCTGCACGCCCCGGCCGCCCTGCTGCCGCAGGAAGGCCAGGGAATGGGTGAACGACAGGGCGAAGAACGCCAGGGACGTGATCGCGCCGGCCGCCGCCCACGACCACGCCGACCGGGTCGACCGCCCCCGGGGCGCCCCGAGCAGCACCAGGATCGGCCACACCTTCACCAGCGCGCCGAGACCCGCGAGGATCCCGCCCGCGCGCGTGGAGCGCTCCGACGCCAGCAGGGAGAGGACGGCGAGCGCCGTCACCTCCACGTCGTAGCGGGCGAGCGGGAGGTGCAGCAGCAGTGGCAGGCCGCCGATCCACAGGGCCGCGCCGCGCAGGCTGCGCCCTGGGCGGGTGCCCGCGCGCACCAGGGCCGCCGTGACCAGGGCGTCGGCGGCCAGGGTGAGGGCCACGAACGCCTGGAAGTAGCTCGGCCCCGGCAGCAGGCCGGGCAGCAGCAGCACCGCGCCCGCGCCGGGCGGGTACTGCCAGAGCGTGTCGTGCGCGGGGAAGGCGCCGTGCGACAGCACGCCGTACCAGTGGAAGTACAGCCGCCACACCTCGCGTGCCACGCCGCCCCGGCCCAGCAGCGGCAGGGCGTTGTGGGCCAGCAGCCACAGCATGAGGGCGCGGGTGGCGAGCCAGGCGGCGGACGCGAGGAGCGGCCCGGCGGGGAGACGGTGCGTAACGAGATCATCGGCACGGCTGTTCATCACGTGGGAGCCTAAGCCGCGCGGATGGTGTATCCACGCCGATACGCCGTCAATGCGCCGCAAAGGTTGGCTAATCGCAAAAGATCGGGCCGTGGTGAACATCGCGCTTCTGGTAAGACCGCGGTCGCGCTCGCGCGCGGCGACTCCCGGGGAGCCGGGCGCGCGTACGCGTGCGGCCGGACACGTGCCCGGACGCACGCCCCGACCCGCACCCGGACGTGCGCCGGAACGGGCGCCGGGCCGCGCACCGGTGCGTGCGGCGGGGCGCGAGCCGGGCCGCGAGCCAGGGCGCACGCCGGAGCACCCGGAGCATCCGGAGTCCGGTCCCGCCCCCGCCGTCCGCCCCACGCGCCCCGCGCGCCCCGCGCGCGAGGTTCGCCGCCTCGTCGCCGTGGCGGTGCCGGCGGCGGTGATGCTGGCGCTCGGGCTGTGGGGAGTGGACCGCGGCGGGATGTGGCGCGACGAGGCCGTCACGTTCCAGGTCGCGCGCCGCACGGTGCCGCAGATCTGGCGGCTGCTGCACGACGTGGACGCGGTCCACGGCCTGTACTACCTCCTCATGCACGCCGTCCTCGTCCCGCACCCCGGCGAGGTCGTGCTGCGGCTGCCCTCCGTCGCCGCCGCGGCACTGACCGCGGGCCTGGTCGCCGCGCTCGGCGCCCGGCTGGTGCGTCCCCGCGTCGGACTGTGGGCCGGACTGCTGTACGCCGTCACGCCGCTGGCCGGCCACTACGCGCAGGAGGGCCGCTCCTACGCCCTCGTCGCCGCCGGCGCCACCGGCGCGACCCTGCTGCTCACGCGCGCCGTCGACCGGGGCGGCCGCTCCTGGTGGGCCTATGCCGCCCTCCTCGCCGCCACCTGCTGGCTGCACGAGTTCGCCGTCCTGCTGCTGCCCGCCCACGCCGCGACGCTCGCCCTGAGCCGGGTGCGCGCCCGGGTCTGGCGGGGCTGGGCGGGCGCGGCCGGCGGTGTCGTCCTGTCGCTGCTGCCCCTGGTCCTGGTCTCCCGGGCGCAGTCGGCGCAGGTGGCGTGGCTGCGGACGCCGACCCCGCAGACGGCGGAGGAGCTGCTGCGGACGTTCCTGGGGCCGACGCCCGGGGTCTACTGGACGGCGCTGACGCTGGCCCTGGTGGGGCTGGCCGGGCCGGCCGGCCGGCGCGGCGAGGTCACCTGCGCGGGGCTGGCGCTGCCGCTCGCGGTCGTCCCCCCGGTGGCCCTCATGCTGGTCTCGCAGTGGTCGCCGCTGTACGTCGACCGCTATGTGCTGTACGCGCTGTCGGGCGCCCCGCTGCTGGTGGCCGCGGGCGCCGACCGGGTGCTGTCGGCGGCCTGGCGCCCGGCGGTGGCCGGACACCGGCGGCGGCCCGCCGGTCCCGCCCTCCCTGCCCTGCTGGGGGCCGCTCTCCCCGCGCTGCTGGGCGCCGCCGTCGTCGCGCTGGCCCTGGTGCACCAGCTCCCGCTGCTGCGCCAGGACCGCTCGCCGGACCACCGCCCCGACGACCTCGGCGCCCTCTCCCGGACCGTCGGGCACCGGCTGCGCCCGGGTGACCCGGTGCTGTTCCTGCCGTCCTCCGCGCGCAGCGCGGCGCTGGCCTACCCGGGGCCGTTCCGCCGGGCGCGGGACGTGTCGCTGGCGAGCGGCGCCGCCCCGTCCGGGACGCTGTACGGCAGGGAGGCCGCGCTCCCCGAGATGCGCCGCAGGCTGGCCGCGCTGCGCCGGGTGTGGGTCGTCGCCGACCGGCGGGTCGTGGCCGGGGACCTGTGCCCGGCCGACCCCGCCGAACGGCTGAAGCTGGCCGTGCTGAACGAGCGGTTCGTCCTGCGCGGGGAGACGGTCCGCGACCGGGTCACGGTGCGGCTGTACGTCCGCGTCCTGGGGCCGGCCGGTCCATCCGCGGCAGCTACCGGTCGTCCTCCGCTTCCTGGAGCGCCGCCGTGTCCAGTGCCGCGGTGAGCCGGTCGAGGCGTTCGTGCAGCTCGCGGATCTCCGCCAGGTCGAACCCGGTGGCCGCGGCGATGCGGCGCGGCACCCGCAGGGCCCGCTCGCGCAGCGCGGCGCCCTCACCGGTCAGCAGCACCACCACCGACCGCTCGTCCCGCGCGCTGCGCTCCCGCCGCACCAGACCGGCCGCCTCCAGCCGCTTGACCAGCGGGGAGAGCGTGCCGGAGTCCAGTCGCAGGTGTTCGCCGAGCTGCTTGACCGGCAGCTCGCCCCGCTCCCACAGCACCAGCATCACCAGGTACTGGGGGTAGGTGAGACCGAGGTCCTTCAGGAGCACCCGGTAGACGCCGTTGAAGGCGCGGGAGGCGGCGTGCAGGGAGAAGCAGATCTGGCGGTCCAGGCGGAGCCAGTCCGCCTCGGCGGGGGTGGCGGGAGTGGCGGCGGTCATGTCACCAGGATAGCTCGCGACGCCATTAAGTTGTACACAATTCAGTTGTGTGCTCTACTTAGGGACGTACGGCGGCCGGACCAGCCGCGGTACGCACCGACTTCCGAGAGGGATGGTTTTCCATGGACGCGCTGTACACCGCTGTCGCCACCGCCACGCACGGCCGCGAGGGCCGTGCCGTCTCCTCCGACGGCCGGATCGACCTCCAGCTGGCCGCGCCGGCGGAGCTGGGCGGCAACGGCCAGGGCACCAACCCCGAGCAGTTGTTCGCCGCCGGGTACGCCGCCTGCTTCGGCAGCGCGCTGGGCCTCGTCGGCCGCCAGGCCAAGGTGGACGTCAGCGACGCCGCGGTGACCGCCGAGGTCGGCATAGGCAAGCAGGGCGAGGGCTTCGCGCTGAAGGTGACGCTGCGCGTGGAGCTGCCCGACACCGTGGACGAGGCGACCGGCCGCAAGCTGGTCGAGACCGCCCACCAGGTCTGCCCCTACTCCAACGCCACCCGCGGCAACGTCCCGGTCGAGCTCGTCATCGAGTAACCGGGCTCAGCCCACCGCCTGGGCCGCCCGCCGCTCCTGCGACGGCAGCCCCGCCGCCCGCCGCCCCCGCGGCTCCAGCAGCAGCGGCACGCCGAGCACCGGCAGCAGCCAGGCCAGGACGATCAGCCGGTCACCCCAGATGCCGATGTCGGGGTGACCGGCCTGGGTGAGCAGCCCGGTGCCCGCGGCCGCCAGCAGGAAGCAGCCGAACGCCGGCCGCCGCACGGCGCCCCACGCCCCGGCCGCCAGCGCCGCCGCGAACAGCGGTTGCAGCAGCTGCCGGCGCAGCCACTCCAGCCAGAAGTTCCCCTCCAGCTGGAGCAGCTCCGGCCACGGGTGTGGGCGGTCGGGGCGGCTGTAGTGCCCGGTGAGCAGGTCCTGCACGCTCTCCGACTCCGCCGGGTAGTGCAGCAGCCGCGCCAGCACCAGCGTGCCCAGGGCGGCGCCGCAGCCCACCGCCGCGAGCGCCGTCACCCCGTGCCCCGGAGCCCGGCCCCGGCGCCGCCGCCACACCGCCACCGCGGTGCCCGCCCCGGCCAGGCACAGCCCGAGGAACAGCGCCTGCGAGTGCTTGACGGCGAACAGGGCGAGCAGACAGCCGCCCGCCAGCGCCGCGCCCGCCCGGCCCCGCCCGGTCAGCGCCAGCGCACAGCCCCACACCGCCGCCAGGCTCAGCGCCAGCAGCAGGCCCTCGGTCATCGGGCGCATCGCGGTCGCCCCGCACGGCAGCACGTAGTACAGGGCCTGCCCGGTCAGCGCCCGCGGCACCGGCACCGACAGGGTGCGCAGGGTCAGGAAGACCAGCACGCCGCCCGCGACGGTGACGGCGACGCCCGCCAGCCACACGCCCCACGTCACCCCGAACACCGTGACGAACGGCAGCAGCAACGCCGGATAGCCCGGCCGCACCTCGAAGATCCGCCGCAGCCGCGGCGCCACGAACGGCACCACGTGACCGTCGCCCTGCCCGGCCCGCAACCGCCGCTGCACCCGCCCCAGCTCCTCGGCCCGGCACCGCGCCAGCACCTTCGCGTCCGGGCTCGGCGCGTGGAAGCGCACCACGTCCACGTTCTGCGCCCGGTGCGCCAGCGACGCCCGGCCCGCACAGGCCCACTCGACGGTGGCGGCCGCCGCGGCCCGCTGGCCGGCACCGCCCAGGGTCAGCGCGTAGGAGACGTAGTTCAGGGAGTCGGGGGTGTCCCGGCCGGTGACGTTCGCCAGTTGCAGCAGGGCGAACCCGGCGGCCAGGACCGCCACCCAGAGGCGTGCCCTCACCTCGGCGCCAGCAGGTCGCGCCCGGTGGCCGGACCCGGCACCCGGGCGGTCACCGGCCCGTCCGCGTCCTCGCCGAGCAGCAGGGTCCGCACCACGCGCTCCGCGGCGCGGCCGTCGTCGTACTCGCAGAACCGGGCCCGGAAGTCCGCCCGCAGCCGCGCCGACTCCTCGTCCCGCCAGGCACCCGAGGCGAACAGCCACGCCAGCTCCCGCTGGGAGCGCGAGACGTGTCCGGGGGCCTCCGCGGTGATGTCCAGGTAGGCGCCCCGGCTCGCCGTGTACGCGGGCCAGTCGTCGGCGTGCACGACGATCGGCCGGTCCAGGTTGGCGTAGTCGAACATCACCGCCGAGTAGTCGGTGACCAGGACGTCCGAGGCCAGCATCACCTGCTCCACGTGCGGCTCGTCGGTGGCGTCCACCACGATCCCGCGCCGGTGCAGCTCCGCGAGCCCCGCCCCGCGCGCGGGACCCGTCGCCAGCGTGGGGTGCAGCCGCACCACCAGGGTGTGCCCCTCACCCAGGTCGGCGGCGAACCGGGCCAGGTCCAGGCGCTCGGCGTGGCCGCTGCGGCGGTAGTCGCGCCGGGTCGGCGCGTACAGCACGACCGTGTGGTCCTCGGGGATGCCGTACCGGGCGCGGAAGGCCGCCCCGGGCTCCGCGGGGGCCTCGACCAGGATGTCGTTGCGCGGGCTGCCCGAGCGCACCGAGGTGAAGTGGCAGGGGTAGGCCCGCTCCCACACCAGCTCTGAGTGGCGGTTGGCGACCAGGCTGTAGTCCCAGCGGTCGGCCCGGCGCAGCATCTGCGGCACGTCGAAGCCGAGGCGGGCGCCTGGCTTGCCCAGCAGGTCGGCGCCCATGTACTTGAGGGGGGTGCCCTGGTGGGTGTGGATGTGCACGCTGCCGGGCCGCTTGGCCAGGGTGCCGGGCCAGTTGACGTCGTTGACGAAGAACCCCGCCCGCGCGGTGACCTCCAGGTAGCGCCGGGAGTCCAGCAGCACGTGCTCCACGCCCGGCGGCAGCTGCTCGGCGGCCTCCTCGTCCCGCACGACCCACACCCCGCGCAGCTGCGGGGCGATCTGCCGCGCCCGGTGGTAGACGGCCGCCGGGTCGCCCAGCACCCCGCGGTGCGAGGCGGCGGAGTACACCACCAGGTGCGGGTCGAGCGGGCGCCGGCCGTGCACGGCGGCCCAGCCGCGCCGGGCCCGGGTGCCGGCCGCCCGGCGCGCCTGAAGTGCCCGCCGCCCGGCCTCCCCGGCGGCCCGCCCGGCCAGCCGCCTGACCCGGTACGCCGCCCAGCTGCCCTCCAGCAGGGCGACCTCCCCGTCGACCTGGGCGTCCTCGGGCCGGTGGCTGCGGAACAGCTCCGCCGTGCGCCGGAAGAACTCGGCCTTGTCCGACGGCGGCAGCCGGTCCGGCTTGGCGAGGATGTCGAGACAGTGCTCGCCCATCTTGCGGTGCAGGTACGGCCGCCAGCGCCACAGCTCGGCGTGGGCGTCGACGAAGCCGAACACCCGCCGGTACTGTTCGTGGATGTCGAAGTGCTTGCGGCTGGTGGTGGACAGGATGTTGCCCTGCCGGCGCTGCCGGTAGTTCAGGCAGATCCGGTCCAGCGTGGCGATCTGCCGGGCACTGAGCATGACCGGGAAGGTCCAGGGCGTGTCCTCGTAGTAGCCGGGTGGGAAGCGGAAGCCCTTCTCCTCCACGAAGTCACGCCGGTAGACCTTGTTCCACACCACCATCAGCAGGTCGAGGATCTCCGGGTACTCGGTCGCCGTGAAGGTGCCCGCGCCCGCGTCGGCGAGCACGTGCGCCAGGACGTTGCGCCGGGTGCCGCCCCACCAGAAGGTGCGGGCGTAGTCGAAGACCAGCACGTCCGGGTCGCCGGCCTCCTCCAGCCGGTCGGCGACGGCCCGCAGCGCGCCCGGGGTGAGGGTGTCGTCGCTGTCGAGGAAGAACAGGTAGTCGCCGCCGGCGTGCGGGATGCCGGCGTTGCGGGCCCGGCCGAGGCCGACGTTCTCCGGCAGGTGCAGCACCTTCACCCGGGGGTCGCGGGCCTCGTACTCGTCGAGGATCTCCCCGCAGCCGTCCGGGGAGCAGTCGTCGACGGCGATCAGCTCGAGGTCGTTGAAGGACTGCAGCAGGACCGAGTCGAGGCACTCGCGCAGAAAACCCTGCACCTTGAAGCAGGGGACGATGACGCTGAAGCGGGGCACGGCTCGGTCAGCTCCTCACGAGGGTCGCGGCGGCGGGGGCGGGGACGCGCTCCGCGAGCGGGATCACGGGCGGGACGGCCTCCGGCGGCTGGCCGAGCAGCACCCGCCGCACGACCCGCTCGGCCGCCCGGCCGTCGTCGAACTGGCAGAACCGCTCCCGGAACGCGGCCCGCAGGGCGCGGGAGCGCGCTCCCGCGAACGAGCCGTCGCGGAAGACGCGGGCCAGCTCCTCGGGGGTGCGGGCGACCGGCCCGGGCGGCTCGGCCATCAGGTCGAAGTAGACGCCGCGCGTCTCGCGGTAGACGTCCCAGTCGTCGGCGTACACGACGATCGGACGGTCCAGGTTGGCGTAGTCGAACATGATCGACGAGTAGTCCGTGACCAGGGCGTCGGCGGCCAGGCAGACCTCCTCCGAGGAGCGGTGCGCGGTGACGTCGATGACCCGCCCGCCGCCGGCGCCGCGGCCCCGGTCGTAGAAGTAGTGGGCGCGCAGCAGGACGACGACGTCCTCGCCGGCCGCCTCGCAGAACGCCGCGAGGTCGAGGCCGGTCTCGAAGCCGGTGTGGTGGTCGCGGTGGGTGGGCGCGTACAGGACGGCCGTCTTGCCCTCCGGCACACCGAGTTCGCGGCGGATCCGGGCGACGTCCTCGCCGGTCGCCGTGTAGAAGACGTCGTTGCGCGGATAGCCGTACTCCAGCGCCTCGTAGGAACCGGGGAAGGCGCGCTCCCACATCTGCGTGGAGTGGCGGTTGGCGGAGAGGTTGTAGTCCCAGCGGTCCACCCGGCCCAGCAGCTTGGCGAAGCTGCCGCTCTGCGCGGCCACCACGGGGTACGCCGACTGGTCCACGCCCATCGTCTTCAGCGGGGTGCCGTGCTGGGTCTGCAGGTGCACGCTGCCGGGCCGCTTCACCACGCCCTCGGCGAAGTTGGCGTTGTTGACCAGGTACGTCGCCCGGGCCAGCACCTCCCAGTAGCGGCGGGAGCCGATCACCGCGTGGTCGACGCCCTCGGGCACGGCGTGTTCCTGGCCGGCCTCGACCAGGAACACCGAGCGGATGTGCGGGGCGAGTTCGCGGGCCTTGGCGTGGATCGCGGCCGGGTTGCAGGCGTACCCCCGGCCCCAGTACGCGCAGTAGACGGCGAGGTTCGGGTCCAGCGGGCGGCGCAGGTCGCGGGCGTAGCGCAGCCGGGTGCGCAGCAGCCGCGGGCGCGGGACGCTCTCCGCGGTGCGCGCGGCCACCTGGTTGGCGCCGCGCAGCGCCCGGAACGCCGTGTACGCGCCCGTCGCCAGCAGCCGGTGCTGGATGCCCAGGCTGCCGCCGGGGGCGCGGTGACCGGCCGGGCGGTACCGGCGGTACAGGCGGCCCGCCCGGCGGAAGAACGCCCGGTGCCCGGCCGGCAGCCGCTCCGGACGCGCCGCCGTCCTCAGCACGACCGCGAACAGCTGGTCGAACAGCGGCCGGGCCCGCCCGGTGTCGAGCCCGCCGTCGGCCGCCCGGGTCAGCACCAGCTCCACCTGGTCGAGGAGCTGGTGCTGGTGCGCGCCGGGCAGATTGAGCCGGCTGCCCTGCCGGCGCAGCCGGTGCCGTACGACCACCGAGCGCAGCACGGCGACGCGCTCGGCCGCCAGCGTGGTCAGGCCTCCCCAGCCGACGTCGGTGAAGTGGCTGTCGGGGAAGGCGAGGTCCCGCTCGGCCAGGAAGGCGCGGCGGTAGGCGGCGCTCCACGCCGGGAGCTGCACCCCGGTCACCTGGGGCGCCCGGCCGGGCGCGAAGGCACCGGCGGGCGCCGTCGCCAGCAGGGCCGCGGCCGGGTTCGTCGCCTCGCCCTCCCACCAGGGCACCCGCTCGTGCTCCACGTACAGGACGTCGACGTCCCCGGTCTCGGTGAGCCGCGCGTCGAGCGCCGCCAGCGCCCCCGGCAGCAGGACGTCGTCGCCGTCGAGGAACAGCAGGTACGCGCCGGTCGCCGCCCGCGTCCCGGCGTTGCGCGCCCCGCTCAGGCCGGCGGCGGGCGGGGAGTGCACCGGAAGCACCCGGGGATCCCGTTCGGCGTACCCGGCGGCCACGTCGGCGGCCGGGGTGCCGGGTGCGTCGCAGACCGGGATCAGCTCCAGGTCGCCGAAGGACTGGGCGAGGACCGAGTCCAGCGCCTGGGACAGCCGGCCGGCGACCCCGTGGGACGGGACGATGATGCTGAAGCGGGGCATTCTGTTCTTTCTGTCGTCTTGCCTGGGCTCAGGCCCTGTACGTCCCCCGGCCCGGTCCCGGTCGGACCGCGCCGCGCCCGGGCCGCCCGGTCGGCCGCCAGGTCGGCGGCCGGGTCGGGGTGGGCCGCGAGGTGCTGGGGGGCATGGGGACTCCCGGTAGGACAAACGCCGTTCAGCGGCTCTCGGTGACGGGGAGCGGGCCGGAAGGTTGCGGCACCGTGGCGAGCGGGGAGCTGATGCGGGCCGCGGCGGCCGACGCGGCCGGGCGGCGGGCGCCGAGCGGGACGACGGGCGGCAGTCCCGCCTCCTCGCCCAGCACGACGTGGCGGACGACGCGCTCGGCGGCCCGCCCGTCGTCGTACGGGCAGAAGCGCTCCCGGAACGCGGCCCGCAGCTCGGCCGCGCGGGAGCCGCGCCAGCGGCCGGAGGCGAAGACGTCGACCAGCTCGTCCTCGGTGCGGGCGATCGCGCCCGGCGGGCAGGAGAGCAGGTCGAGGTAGGTGCCGCGGGCTGCCTCGTACGCCTCCAGGTCCGCGGTGTGCAGGACGATCGGGCGGTCGAGGTTGGCGTAGTCGAACATGAGCGACGAGTAGTCGGTGATCAGGACGTCCGAGGCCAGGCAGAGCGACTCCACGCTCGGGTGGTCGCCGACGTCGATGATCCGCGGGCCCTCGCCGAGGCGGCCGCCGTGCGCGGGGTGGGCGCGGGCCAGCACCACGAAGCGCGGGCCGAGGCGGCGGGCGAGCCGCTCCAGGTCCAGGAGCGGGCGCTGGGTGCGGCGGTAGTCGCGGTGGGTGGGCGCGTACAGGATCGCGACCGAGCCGTCAGGCACGCCGAGCTGCTCGCGCAGCCGGGTCACGTCCGCCGGGGTGGCCCGCTGGAAGACGTCGTTGCGCGGATAGCCGTACTCCAGCGTCCGGTAGCGGCCCGGGTAGACGCGCTCCCAGGTGAGGGTGGTGTGGCGGTTGGCGGACAGCAGGTAGTCCCACGCGTCGACGCCCCGCAGCAGCTCGCCGAAGTCGGTGCCGGCGGCGGCCGCGGGGCGCTCCTGGAGGTCGAGGCCCATGTGCTTGAGCGGGGTGCCGTGCTGGGTCTGCACGAAGACCTGGCCGGGCCGCTTGCGCAGCCGGCGGTCGAAGTTGACGTTGTTGACGAGGTACTTGGAGCGGGCCAGCGCCGTCCAGTAGGCGGCCGTGCCGGGGCGCAGCCGGCGCGGTCCGGGCGGCAGCGTGTGCAGGTGCTCGGGGCGGGCGATCCACGCGGTGCGGATGTGCGGGGCGTGCGTGCGGAACGCGGCCTCCAGCGCGCCGGGGTTGCAGCCGTGGCCGCGGTGCCCGTAGGCGGCGAAGACGGCGCGGTCGGCGCGCAGCGGCAGCCGCAGCTGGACGCGGTAGTGCAGCTGGAGGGCGCCGGCGCGGACCGCCCGGGCCGGCTTGACCGCGGCCTTGCGGACGCGGCGGTGGGCGGACGCCGCCGCCCGCAGGGCGCGGTAGGTGCGGTGCAGGCCGAAGCGGACCAGACCGTGGCGCAGCCGGTTGCGCAGCGGGACCGGGGCGCCCGGGACGCGGTAGCGGCGGTGGTGGGCGCGGGCCCGGCGCAGGAACTCGGCGCGCGAGCCGCGCGGCAGTCGGTCGCGCCGGGTGAAGACGGTGACGAGGTGGTCGACCATCCGGCCGAACAGCACCGGCCGCCAGCGGGCCAGTTCGGGCCGTTCCTCGACGTACGCGAAGACCCGGTCGTACTGGTCGAAGACGTCGAAGTGCCGGCGGCTGGTGGTGGCCAGGATGTTGCCGCCCTGGCGGCGCTGGCGGTAGTGCACGCACACCCGGTCCAGGGTCGCCAGCGACCCGGCCGCCATCAGGACGGGGAACGTCCAGGGGGTGTCCTCGTAGTAGCCGGGCGGGAAGGCGAAGCCCTCGCGCTCCAGGAACTCCCGGCGGTAGGCCTTGTTCCAGGCGACCATCAGCACCTTCAGCAGCCCCGGGCGGTCCTCCAGCCGGAACGGCGCCGGGCCCTGCTCGGACAGCTCGGCCGCGGCCTTGTTGCGGACCGTGCGGCCCGTCCAGAAGGTGCGTGCGTAGTCGTAGACCAGGACGTCCGGTTCGCCGGTCTCCTTGATCCGGTCGGCGACGGCGCGCAGCGCGTCCGGGGTGAGCGTGTCGTCGCTGTCCAGGAAGATCACGTAGTCGCCGGCGGCCAGCTCCAGACCCGCGTTGCGGGCCAGGCCCAGGCCCCGGTTCTCCGGCAGGTGCAGCGGCCGTACGCGCGGGTCACGGGCCGCGTACTCGTCGATGATCGCGCCGCAGGCGTCGGGGGAGCGGTCGTCGACGGCGATGAGCTCCAGATCGGGGTACGACTGGGAGAGCACCGAGTCCAGGCACTCGGACAGGTACGCCTGGACCTTGTACGCGGGGACAATGACACTGAACCTGGGCAAGGGACATCCATGGGTCGGTCGGCGCGGGCCTTCTGCCCGGCAACGGCCGATGGAGTGACTTGGTTACGGCTCGTACGTCGTGTGGGGGACACCCGGGAACGCCGGAAGGCGAGCCGTGGGACGACTCGCCTTCCGGTGCCGAACTCTCCTGATCCTTGGTGGCCTTTCCTGGTCGCGCGTGAGCTACTCGCGGCGCTTTCCGGTCACTTGACCGCTCCGGCCATCACGCCCGAGACGAACTGCCGCTGGAACGCGAAGAACACGGCCAGCGGGATCACCATCGAGATGAACGCGCCGGGCGCCAGGACGTCGATGTTGTTGCCGAACTGCCGTACCTGCGTCTGCAGGGCCACCGTGATCGGCTGCGTGCCGGACTTGGTGAACACCAGGGCGACCAGCATGTCGTTCCACACCCACAGGAACTGGAAGATGCCCAGGCTCGCGATGGCCGGCCCGCCCAGCGGCATCACCACCCGCGCGAACAGCCGCAGTTCACCCGCGCCGTCCAGCCGGGCGGCCTCCAGCAGCTCCCGCGGGATCTCCGCGAAGAAGTTGCGCAGCAGGAACACCGCGAACGGCAGTCCGAAGCCGACGTGGAACAGGATCACCCCGAAGATCGTCCCGAACAGGCCGACCTTGCCGAACAGTTCGGCGATCGGGATGAGCGCCACCTGCACCGGCACCACCAGCAGGCTGACCACCCCGAGGAACCACCAGTCCCGGCCCGGGAACTCCATCCAGGCGAACGCGTAACCCGCGAGGGAGCCGATCACGACGACCAGGACGGTCGCCGGGACCGTGATCAGGACGGTGTTCAGCAGGGAGTGGGTGATGTCGCCGTTCTCCAGCAGCTTCCGGTAGCTGCCGAAGGTCAGCTGGGAGGGCTTGGCGAACACCTGCCACCAGCCGCTGGCGCTCATCGCCTCCGGCGCGCGCAGCGAGGAGATCAGTAGACCGATGGTAGGCACCAGCCAGAACAGGCCCACCAGCAGCAGGAACACCCGGACCGCGCCGCCGCTCAGCCGCTCCGCGATCCGCGAGGCGACCGACTGCCGCTTGCGCACCCCCTCGACGGGAGTCGCCGCGCCCGCACGGCCCGCGTTCGCGCTCTCGGCGTGAGTCGTCATCGCCGCACCTCCCGCCGAAGCCGCCGGATGTTGCTGTGCCATCCCGGGGGGCGATCCCCGAACCCCCGGCCACGCCGAAGCGCACGCGTGTTCATCGCCGCACCTCCCGCCGAAGCCGCCGGATGTTGAAGAGCATCACCGGGATCACCAGCAGCAGCAGGAACACCGCGATGGCGCTGGCGATGCCCGGCTGGCCCTCGGAGAAGCCCTTGCGGTACAGCTCCAGGGCGAGCACGTTGGCGTCGTCCTGGGAGGAGCCCGGGGCGATGATGTAGACGAGGTCGAAGACCTTCAGCACGTTGATCATCAGCGTGACGGTGACGACCGCGAGGACCGGCGCGAGCAGCGGCACGGTGATCCGGCGGAACACCTGCCACTCGTTGGCCCCGTCCACCCGCGCGGCCTCCAGCAGCTCCCGGGGCACGCCCGCGAGCCCGGCCGCGATCAGCACCATCGCGAAGCCCGCCCACATCCACACGTACGACCCGATGATGGCCGGGGTGACCAGCGACGGGCCCAGCCAGTCCACGCCGTTGTAGGGCTCCTTGAAGTTGCTCGCGGGCAGCCGCAGCCGCGCCCCGTCGGCCGCCGCGGGCAGTGTGAAGGTGCCGTCGCCCGCGGCCTCGGCGGTGGCCACCACCGAGCCGTCCTTCACCGCCTCGATGCGCATCCCGGCGTAACCCAGCTCCGACGGGTCCGGTGCGCCCAGCCTGCCGACGCCCTTGCCGCGCGTGAAGTCCTGCCACGTCGTGCCGGTGATCTTCCCCGGCCGCGGTTCGGCGGGCACGGCCTTCTTCGCGCCGTCGGGCATCTGGTCCGGCGCGACACCGACCAGCGGGAGGGTGACGGCCTGGCCGGTGTGCACGGGTGCCTTGGTGAGGAAGCCGCCGCCCTGCGCGGTGAACGGCGACTCGCGGCCCGGGTGCGCCTTCGGGAACGCCGAGGACTGGGCGAAGGTGTCGTGGACGCCCACCCACACCGCGTTGGCGACCCCCTTGTCCGGGTCCTGGTCGTACACCAGCCGGAAGATGATCCCGGCGGCCAGCATCGAGATCGCCATCGGCATGAAGACGACCAGCTTGAACGCCGTTCCCCAGCGCACCCGCTCGGTCAGCACCGCGAAGACCAGGCCGAGGGCCGTGGAGACCGTCGGCGCGAACACCACCCAGATGATGTTGTTCTTCAGGGCGGTACGGATGCCGTCGTCGGTGAACAGCGCCTTGTAGTTGTCGAGTCCGGCGAACCCGTCACCGGAGGCGTTGTAGAAGCTGCGGACGATCGAGTACCCGATCGGGTAGACCACGAGCGCGCCCAGCAGCACCAGGGCGGGCAGCAGGAAGAGCACGGCCACCGTCCGGCGGGTGCCGGTCACGCTCCTGCGGCTCCTGGGTGTCTTGGACGCGGCGGGGGCCGGACCGGCCCCCGCCGCCGCTGCCGACGTCATGGCCGGATCAGCTCCCGTTCCCGTACGCGGCCGCGGCGTCCTTCTCCAGCCGCGCCTGGGCGCCGGCGACGTCCTTCGGGTTCTTCAGGAAGTCCTGGAGGTCCTTCCACTCGCCCTTGCCGGGCGTGCCGCCGAACGCCTGCGGGGCCTGGTCGGACATGTCGAAGCGGAAGTCGTCGCCGGACGCGACCAGCGCCTTGGCGATCCGCTGCTGCACCGCGTTCGGGTACGCCGAGTCCGGCACGTTCTTGTTCGGCGAGAGGTAGCCCCCGAGCTTGGCCTGGATGGTCGCCGCGTCCGGGGAGGCCAGGAAGGTGGCCAGCGCCTGGGCCGCCTTGGAGTCCTTCAGGATGACGGCCGCGTCACCGCCGGAGACCACCGGCGCGGACGAGCCCACCGCCGGGAAGGGGAACACCTTGGCGTCCGTGCCCACCTTCGCCTTGGTGTCGGCGATGTTGACCTGCGCGAAGTCGCCCTCGTAGACCATGGCCGCCTTCGGCTGGTCACCGCCGGTGAAGGTCTGGGTGACCGAGGCCGGGAACTCCGTCTGCAGCGCGCCGTCGGCGCCGCCCGCCACGTAGTCCTTCTTGCCCCAGACCTGGGCGAGCGTGGTGAGCGCCTGCTTCACCGAGGGGTCGGTCCACTTGATCTTGTGCTGGGCGAGCTGGTCGTACTTCTCCGGGCCCGCCTGGGACAGGTAGATGTTCTCGAACCAGTCGGTCAGCGTCCAGCCGTCGGCGCCGCCGACCGAGAAGGGCGTGACACCGGAGTCGTACACCGCCTGGGCGGCGGTCAGCAGCTCCTGCCAGGTCTTGGGCTCCTTGGCGCCCGCGTTGTCGAACGCCTGGGCGTTGTACCAGATCAGCGACTTGTTCGCGGCCTTGTAGTAGACGCCGTACTGCTTGCCGTCGACCTTGCCGATGTCCTGCCAGCCCGGCGAGTAGTTCTTCTGCAGCTCCTTCAGGGCGTCGGCGCCGAGCGGCTTGGCCCACTTCTTGTCCACGGCCTGCTTGATCGCGCCCGGCTGCGGCAGCAGCGCGATGTCCGGCGGCTGACCGCCCGCGATCTTGGAACCGAGGAAGTTGATGATCGGGTCCTGGGCGGGCACGAAGGTCACCTTGGCACCGGTGCGCTTCTCGAACTCCGCCAGCACCTTCTTGAAGTTGGCCTGTTCGGTGCCGGTCCAGACGGCGGCGACCTCCAGGCTCTCGCCGTTCAGCTTCGGCAGGGTGAGGGAGGAACCGGAGGCGGTCGCCCCGGTGCTGCTGCCGTCGTCGTCCTTCTTGTCGTCGCCGCCGCCGCACGCGGTGAGCACGAGGGCTCCCGTGAGCAGGGTGGCCAACGCCGTGGTGGCCCTGATCGGCCGGATCATGTCGCTGTTGCTACGCATTACTGCCCCGTTCTTCGTTCTTCGTCGAACGTCCTGAACGTCTCGAGCGCCGTCCCGTGCGCACCGGTCTACGCCGCGTCGCTCGAGGTGGGCAAGAGCGCCCGCGGTGTCGACGGGGTGATCGTGACCGCCTCGTGACCAGGTGTGTATGCCTGGCAGTCCGGGGGTACGCGTGCTCGTTCGGACGCAACCCGATCAGACCGGACGGGGGCGCGACGGCGCGGATCAGAGCAGCGACGGGACCTCCGCCGCCGCCACCTCCCGTGCCGCCCGCTCCACCGCGCTCGCCAGCAGGGCCAGGTCGGTGGGGCCGTTGCCCAGCTCGCGCACCGGCCGGCGGGCCGGCGGGTCGCCCATGCGCTGCCACTCCAGCGCGACGACCGTGGGCCGCTGGGTCGCGGTGCGCGGGATACGGCCGGTCACCCGGCCGCCCTGGAACGCGGTGACCCGGCCGTCCGCGCAGGTCAGGCTGCCCCGCCCGGGCGCCGGTTCGTCCGGTCCGGCGGACGGCGCCGCGAGCTGCACACGCAGCGCGGCCCGGCGCGCCGGTTCCGTGTCCGCCGTACGGCCGCCGGGCCCCGTCGCCGCCACCAGGTGGACGCCGAGCCGCTCGCCCTCCTTGGCCACCGCCTCCAGCGCCCGCATCACGGACCCGGCGGCGGGCCGGCCCGGCGAGCCCAGCGCGGGGGAGACCAGCGCGTCCAGGTCGTCGACGACCACCACCAGCCGTGGCAGCGGCGGCGCCTCCCCGGTCTGCCGGCGGGCAGCCGCCGGGCGCAGCCGGAGGGTCGAAGTGGACGGCGTCTCTATGTCCCCGGCGCCGGAAGAGGCGCCGGAGGCTGCCGCGGACCCGGCGGGCGCGGCACCGGTGACGGCGGCCGGGGCGGCACCGGAGGCGCCGGCCCGCCCGGTCGCCGTGCGCTGGGTGACGATACGGCCGGACACCGCACGCCCCGCGTGCCACTCCGCGAAGTCCGCCCGGCCCAGCAGCTCCGCGCGCCGCTTCAGCTCGGCGCTCAGCGACTGGGCGAACTCCCGCATCCGCACGGGGTCGTTGACGGTGAGGTGGGTCGTGACGTGCGGTATCTCCGTGCAGGCGCGCAGGCCCTCGCCGAGGCCCGCGCCGGTGCCGACGCCGTCGCGGCCGTCGATCAGGACGACGCCCAGCCGGTCCGGGCGCTCGGCGGCGGCCAGCGAGGCGACCACGGCCCGCAGCAGCTCCGTGCGGCCGCTGCCGGGCGGGCCCTCGACCAGCAGGTGCGGCCCGTCGGCCACCAGGTCGGCGGTGACCGGGCCGCGCGGCCCGGCGCCGAGCACCGCGCAGGCCCGCCCGCCGAGCGACGCCGTGTCGTCGGCGGCGTCCGCCCAGCGCGCCATCAGCGACGCCGGGGTGGCCCGGGCCAGCCCCAGCTCGTCCAGCAGCCTCGCCGACCGGGGCAGCGGCAGGGCCACGCGCGCGTGCCGGTCGCCGACGGGTCCGTCGGGGCGCAGCGGCGCCAGCGCCCGGGCGAACCGCTCGGCCCAGGCCGGGGACACCGCGTCGACGGCCGCGAGGGTGCCGGGGCCGACGGGACCGGCGGGCGCGACCCGCATCAGGTGCAGCGCCGTGGCGACGTCACCGCTGAGCAGGGCCACCGCCCCGCACCGCGAGAACGTCGGCGCCACCGCGCAGGCCGACTCGTACGTCCGGGTCACCGGCGAGGCGGGCGACGCGGCCACCGTCTCGGCCAGGCAGATCACGTGGATGCCGGCCCGCGGCCCGGCCGTGGCCAGCCGGGCGACCGCCTCGCGCAGCGACGCGCCGCCGGGGTCGCCGTCCACGACGACGACGGTGTACGGCCCCCGGAAGCCGCCGCCGTCGAGCGCGAGGTCGTCCCGGGCCCAGGAGGGGCGGCGGCCGGACGAGCGCTCCGGGTCGGCGGGCGGGGCGGCCGCGCTCTCCGGCCCGGAGCCGGAGGCGGTGCCGGGTGTGGTGGCGGGCCGGTGCCGTGCCGGGTCGGCGGTGGGTACCGGGTGCCCGGTGGACCGGGCCGGGACCGCCGCCGACCTGCCCGTCGCCGCGTGGTCCTCCACCCGGCGCAGCAGTTCCTCCACGCGGGCGGCGGCCTGCTCCCGGTCGTAGGCCAGCAGAAGGCGGCAGTCCTGGCCGTGGCCGGGGCGGACGTGCGGCAGCCAGCCGAGCCAGGACCACTCGGCCGTGCGCTCCTCCACCGGGCGGGAGCGGTCGGCGCTGATCAGCACGATCTCCAGCAGGTCCGGGGAGTGCAGCGCGGCGAGCTGGGCCAGCACCGCGCGGGCCAGCCCGGACAGCCGGGGGCGCGGCCCGGCCAGGCCCAGCGCCCCGGCCTCGCGCAGATCCGCGGTGACCGGCACGGCGGGCAGCAGGCCCGAGCCGTCCGGCGCGGTCCGGTCGGCCGTACCGAGGCGCACGGTCAGCGCCTCGGGGTGCCCGGGGCCCCGCTCCCACAGCCGGGGCCCGGGGCCGAGCGCGGTGAGCAGCAGCGCGGCCGGGTCCGGCCAGGTGTCGCTCCGCTGCGGGGCGCCGGCCGCCGGGGCCCCGGGCGCACCGGCGGCCGTGCCCTCGTACGGCCGGGTGTCCCGCGGTGCCTGCTCCGGGCGTCCGCCGGCCAGCCGCCGTGCCCAGGCCCCGAGCCCGCCCCGGCGGCGCCCGCCCTGCGGGACGTCGGCGTCCGCGTCCGTGCCGCCCCCGCCCGGGCCGCTGCCCTCCGCGGCCGCGAGCCCGGGGACGCCGAAGTGCCCGGCGTGGGTGTCCCCGCCGCCGGACGCCGCGTCCCGGCTCTCGGCGTCCGGCGCGCCGCCCTGCCCCGGCACCCGCGGGGGCTGCGCGCGCCGGTGCTCCTGAGCCTCCGGCCCGCCGCCCGGGACGTCCCAGTGCCCGGCGCCGTAGGAGTGGTGCGTGACCTCCGAGGGGCCGGGCCCGGCGGCGCGCCCGGCGCCCTCCGCCTCGCGTGCGTGTCCCGCGTCGCCGTCCGCGCCGCCCCCGGGGCCGGTCGCGCCGTCCACGGGGACGATCCGCACGCAGCCCTCGCCGTCGGCCGCCGTGGCCACCCGGGCCCCGGGTCCCCCGGACGGCGTAACCCGCAAGGCCGATTCGCCGATCCGCAGCAGCGCCCCCGGCGCGAACCGCACCGCCCGGTCGGTGACGCGGACGCCGGCGAGCGAGGTGCCGTTGGTGGACCCGAGGTCGGACACCGAGACGCGGCCGTCGGCGCCGACCGTGACGGCGCAGTGCAGCCGGGAGACGTCCGGGTCGTCCAGCGGGACGTCGGCGTCGGCGGAGCGGCCCACGGTGACCTGGCCGCCGTGCAGCAGATGGACCCCGCCCGCGTCCGGTCCCGCCACCACGTGCAGCTGGGCGGGGGCGTCGTCCAGCTCCGGATGCGGCTCGGGCGCGGCCGGGGCGCCCAGGGACAGCACGGCGCCGTCGACCAGCGGGGGCTCGCCCAGCACCCGGCGGCGGGCGTCCAGCCGCTCCGCGCCGGCGTACAGCACCACCGAGGCGCCCGAGGACTCCCGGCCCGCGCCCCCGTCCCCGGTGACCGCCGCGGCCAGCGCCGACGCCACCGCCGCCAGGTCCGTGCCCGCGGGCGCCGTCACCAGCACGTCGCGGCTCGCGGCGCGGCCCCGCTGCGCGGACGGACCCTGCGGGTCTACGACGGTCAGCCGGATCTGCATCGGCGTCAGCGGTCCCTTCTGCGCGGGCGCGGACTTCCCCCCACCCCACGAGCACGTCGGCCAGTACTGCAAGGCATCCTCGCACCTGCCACCGACAGTGCGCCCGGTGCCCGGTGCCGAGTGATCTTGATTGGTCGGCTCTGCCCGCAAAAGTGCCTGGCCGGTACCGCACCGGCGACCACTTGAGATCGGTCACGTCCGGCTTTCGGCAACCAGGAGACCGAGCCCGGCGTCTTTCCTCCGGGTCGCCGTGACGGCGGCCGGCGCGGTCGCCGTGGAACAGTCCCGGGAAGGGCCGGGGGAAAGGTCCGGGAAGGGCCGGGGAACCGGTCCGGGACCGACCCGGGAAGTCTCCGGGAACCGTTCGGTGCGACCGCCGTCGAACATGGGGAGGAACGCTTACGTAGTGCTCTCGGGGGCGGCACTACAGTGGGTCGGAACACCAGCAAGCAGCAGGGAGCACATGACGTGCGGCCGGTAGGCAGCAAGTACCTGCTCGAGGAGCCGCTCGGCCGCGGCGCCACGGGCACCGTCTGGCGAGCCCGCCAGCGGGAGACCGCGGGTGCCGAGGCCGCCGTGGCCGGCCAGCCCGGTGAGACCGTCGCGATCAAGGTCCTCAAGGAGGAGCTGGCGAGCGACCCCGACGTCGTCATGCGCTTCCTCAGGGAGCGCTCCGTCCTGCTCCGGCTCACCCACCCCAACATCGTGCGGGTGCGCGACCTGGTGGTCGAGGGCGACCTGCTGGCGCTGGTCATGGACCTCGTCGAGGGCCCCGACCTGCACCGCTACCTGCGCGAGAACGGTCCCTTCACGCCCGTCGCCGCCGCGCTGATGACCGCGCAGATCGCCGACGCGCTCGCCGCCAGCCACGCCGACGGCGTCGTCCACCGTGATCTGAAACCGGCCAACGTGCTGCTGCGGCAGTACGACGGCCTGATGCACCCGCTGCTCACCGACTTCGGCATCGCGCGCCTCGCCGACTCCCCGGGGCTGACCCGCACCCACGAGTTCGTGGGCACGCCCGCCTACGTGGCCCCCGAGTCCGCCGAGGGCCGCCCGCAGACCTCCGCCGTCGACATCTACGGCGCCGGCATCCTGCTGTACGAGCTGGTCACCGGCCGCCCCCCGTTCTCCGGCGGCTCCGCCCTGGAGGTCCTGCACCAGCACCTGAGCGCCGAACCGCGCCGCCCGTCCACGGTGCCCGACCCGCTGTGGACGGTGATAGAGCGCTGCCTGCGCAAGAACCCCGGGGAGCGGCCCAGCGCCGAGAACCTCGCCCGCGGCCTGCGGGTCGTCGCCGAGGGCATCGGCGTGCACGCCAACGCCGCGCAGATCGCCGCCGCCGAGGGCGTGGGCGCCCTGCTGGCCCCCGACCCGGACCCCGCCGCCGTACCGGGCGTGCCCGGCGCCGCCGACCCCACCCAGGTGCTGCCGACCGGCTCGCCGCAGGGGGCCTACGACCCGAACGCGGCGACCAGCGTGCTGCCCCACACCGGCGCCGCCGACCCCACCACCGTCCTGCCGCCGGTGCCGCCGCACCGGCCCGGCGACGGGCAGCCGGGGCAGCCGCCCGAGCAGCCGCACCCCTGGCAGACCCAGCTGCGCGCGGCCCGGGACCGCAACGAGCAGACCCAGATCCAGTACGTCGACCCCGACGAGGACCCGCTGCGCCGCCGCCCGCAGCGCCAGGTCGCCCGGCCGCAGCAGCAGCCGCAGCGCCCCGCCCCGCAGCAGCGGCCCCAGCAGCGCCCGCAGCCCCGCGGCCGGCAGCAGTCCCCGGGCGGCTACGGCCACCCGCAGCAGCAGCAGCAGCCGCAGCAGTACTCCCCGCCGCAGCGCCAGCAGCCCCAGCGGTACGCGCCGCCCGCCCCGGCGGAGCCCCGGCGGCCCGCGCGCGAGCCCCGGCCGCCGCGGCAGCGCAGCGCCAACCCGATGAAGATCCCCGGGCTCGGCTGCCTGAAGGGCTGTCTGTTCACCCTCGTCATCCTCTTCGTGGCGGGCTGGCTGATCTGGGACCTCACCCCGCTGCACACCTGGGTCGGCCAGGGCAAGGGGTACTGGGACCAGCTCACCGACCTGGCGGGCAAGGCCGGCGACTGGGTGCGGGACCTGAAGAACTCCTCCGGCGGCTGACGCCCGCAGGGCCGCCGGCGTCCGGAACCGATAGCCGGTCTGGAGATTTGTCGACACCTGGCGGGTGATTTCCGTCTCCGCGGTGAAGGCCGGCTCGCCGGACGCGTAGTTTTGTCGCTCACACGCGTCTGTAGGAGCAGTCTTGGCACGGAAGATCGGCAGCCGGTACACCGCGCACCAGATCCTGGGGCGGGGCAGCGCCGGCACGGTGTGGCTGGGCGAGGGACCCGAGGGCCCCGTCGCCATCAAGATGCTGCGCGAGGATCTCGCGTCCGACCAGGAACTCGTCGGACGCTTCGTGCAGGAGCGCACCGCCCTGCTCGGCCTGGAGCACCCGCACATCGTCACCGTCCGCGACCTGGTGGTCGACGGCAACGACCTGGCGCTCGTCATGGACCTGGTCCGCGGCACCGACCTGCGCACCCGGCTGGAGCGCGAGCGGCGCATGGCGCCCGAGGCCGCGGTGGCCGTCGTCGCGGACATCGCCGACGGCCTGGCCGCGGCGCACGCGGCCGGCATCGTGCACCGCGACGTCAAGCCGGAGAACGTGCTGCTGGACATGCAGGGCCCGCTGGGCCCCGGCGGCGCCCACCCCGCGCTGCTGACCGACTTCGGCGTCGCCAAGCTGATCGACTCGCCCAAGCGGACCCGGGCCACGAAGATCATCGGCACCCCGGACTACCTGGCCCCGGAGATCGTCGAGGGGCTGCCCCCGCGCGCGGCCGTCGACATCTACGCCCTCGCCACCGTGCTGTACGAACTGCTCGCGGGCTTCACCCCCTTCGGCGGCGGCCACCCGGGCGCGGTGCTGCGCCGCCATGTGACCGAGACGGTCGTCCCGCTGCCGGGGATCCCCGAGGAGCTGTGGCAGCTGATCGTGCAGTGCCTGGCCAAGGCGCCCGCCTCCCGGCTGCGCGCCTCGGAGCTGGCGGACCGGCTGCGCGAGCAGCTGCCGCTGCTGGCCGGGATGCCGCCGCTGGACGTGGACGAGCCCGACACCGAGCCCGACGAGGACCGGGACGCGCCCTCCCCGGCGGGCCCGGCGGCCGCCGGGCAGGCGCGCAGGCGCGGGGCCGTCCCGCTGGTCCCCGGCGCCGAGCCGGACTCCAACCGGGACACGCACACCTCGATGCGCGTGCCGGGCCCGGACGAGCTGGCCGGCCCCGCCCACGGCACGGCCCGCGCGCCCCGTGCCGCCGGTGCCCCCCGTCCCGGTTCCGCCCGGCACCGGGCGGCGGCGCGGCGCCGGAAGGTGACGCTCGGCGTGGCCGGGGTGGTCCTGGCCGCCGCCCTGGGCGTCGGCGCCTGGCTCGCCACCTCCCACGACGACGGACCCCCGCAGGACACCACGCACAGCACCTCCGCCCCGTGAGCCGGCGGCGCCCCGTGAGCCGGCGGCCCGGCCCGGCGCTCGCCGCACGGCGGAGCCGTTAGGCTGGATGCGTGGCAGTCGTCGATGTATCCGAAGAGCTGAAGTCCCTCTCCTCGACCATGGAGTCGATCGAGGCCGTCCTGGACCTCGACAAGCTGAGGGCAGACATCGCCGTGCTCGAGGAGCAGGCGGCCGCGCCGTCCCTGTGGGACAACCCGGACGAGGCGCAGAAGATCACCAGCAAGCTCTCCCACCTCCAGGCCGAGGTCAGGAAGGCGGAGGCGCTGCGCGGCCGGATCGACGATCTCGCCGTGCTCTTCCAGATGGCCGAGGAGGAGGACGACCCGGACACCCGCGCCGAGGCGGAGTCCGAGCTGACGGCCGTCCGCAAGGCGCTGGACGAGATGGAGGTCCGCACCCTCCTGTCCGGGGAGTACGACTCCCGTGAGGCGCTCGTCAACATCCGCGCCGAGGCCGGTGGCGTCGACGCCGCCGACTTCGCGGAGAAGCTCCAGCGCATGTACCTGCGCTGGGCCGAGCAGCACGGCTACAAGACCGAGATCTACGAGACGTCGTACGCGGAGGAGGCGGGCATCAAGTCCACCACCTTCGCCGTGCAGGTGCCGTACGCCTACGGCACCCTTTCCGTCGAGCAGGGCACCCACCGCCTGGTGCGGATCTCGCCCTTCGACAACCAGGGGCGCCGGCAGACCTCCTTCGCGGGCGTGGAGATCCTCCCCGTGGTCGAGCAGACCGACCACATCGAGATCGACGAGTCCGAACTGCGGGTGGACGTCTACCGTTCCTCCGGCCCGGGCGGCCAGGGCGTGAACACCACCGACTCCGCGGTGCGGCTCACCCACCTGCCCACCGGCATCGTCGTCTCCTGCCAGAACGAGCGCTCGCAGATCCAGAACAAGGCGACCGCGATGAACGTCCTCCAGGCCAAGCTGCTCGAGCGGCGCCGTCAGGAGGAGCAGGAGAAGATGAACGCCCTCAAGGGCGACGGCGGCAACTCCTGGGGCAACCAGATGCGTTCCTACGTGCTGCACCCCTACCAGATGGTCAAGGACCTGCGCACCGATCACGAGGTCGGCAATCCCGAGGCCGTCTTCAACGGTGAGATCGACGGCTTCCTGGAGGCCGGGATTCGCTGGCGCAAGCAGCAGGAGAAGTAACTTTGTCGACATGACAACTGCCGCCCTTGAGGCGGCAGTTGTCATTTGTCTGGGTTTTACATCACACTCACACGCGCCAACTCCCGCCAAAGGCCGCCCCACTGGACATTGCGCGCGCAACGACCTTGACGGCACTGCCGAAAGTGGGAAGGGTGAAGCGTGGCATGCGTATCTCTGGGGCGCATGTGAACCGGGGGATATCGATGACGCGCCTGATTCCGGGCGCTTCGGCCACCTCCCGTCGATCACGGCCAGCCCCGAGCGCCGCCTCATTGACGATCAGCTACTGGGGGTAGCAACCAGATGACCAAGAAGACGCGGATCCGGGTCGCGCGGATAGCCGCCGGTGCCGTGATCGCCGCGGGTGCCTCGCTGACCGCTGCGGGGGCCGCCTCGGCCCTCGACATCGGTGTGTCCGTGAGCGCCGACGGTGGCGACACCGCCGGCACGACCGGTGGCGACGCGGGCGGTGACACCGGCGGCTGCCCCATCGGCATCTGCACCGACGGCGGCACCACGACCGAGGGCGGCGACACCGGCACCACCGGCACCACCGGTGACAGCAGCACCGGCGGTGACGTCACGATCGGCGGCGCCATCGGCGGCGACACCGGTGGTGACACCGGTGGTGACACCGGCACCGGCGGCACCACCACCACCGGTGGCGACACCGGCACCGGCGGCACCACCACCACGGGCGGTGACACCGGCACGGGCGGCACCAGCACCACGGGTGGCGACACCGGCACCGGCGGCACCAGCACCACGGGCGGTGACACCGGCACCGGCGGCAGCAGCACGACCGGTGGCGGCTCCTCCACCGGCGGCAGCACCTCGGGCGGCTCCACCGGCGGCTCCACCGGCGGCTCCACCGGCGGCTCCGGCTCGACCGGCGGCTCCGGCTCCACGGGCGGCGACGGCTCCACCGGCGGTTCCGGCTCCACGGGCGGCAACGGCAACACCACCCCCGACGGCGGCGGCAACGACAACGTCTCCCAGGAGGAGGGCTCCTCGGCCCTCACCGACACCGGCTCCGACACCTCGGCCCAGGGCGGCGACAAGCAGCTCGCCGAGACCGGTGCCGGCGAGACCGCGTTCCTGCTCGTCGGCGCGGCCACGATGATCGCCGGCGGCATCGGCTTCCGGGTGCTGCCGCGCCTGGTCGGCGGCCGGGGCGGCGCCGCGGCCTGACCTCGCGTCCGGATGTGACGACAGGGTGTGACGAAGGGCCCGGAGCGGGTGCGCTCCGGGCCCTTCGGCCGTGCTGCTGTTCTGCGGCCGTTCTGCTGCCCTGTGCGGGCCTGCGGGCCGCGTGGGCCCGTGCCGAGCGTCTCAGGCCGTCTGGTGTGCCAGCAGCGCCACGGCGGCGATCAGCACCGCCAGCAGCGCGATCAGCGCCATCGGGTTCAGTCCCGCGAAGAAGTTCTCCTGCTGGAGCCGTTCGCGGTTGGCCCGGCACACCGGGCACCGGCCCTCGCTCACGGGCGCCGCGCAGTTCGCGCACACCAACCGGTCGTACGTCATGCGCTCACCCTCCTCGCACCGGCCATCACATGTACAACGCATCCGGGAACGAGAACGTTCCCCCTCCACTGTGCCAGGTTCCCCCCCAGGTTGCGCGGGCGCCGGAGAAGGGGGGCCTGACCTGTGGGGTCTTGAAAAGTGACTGTAGGTGCAAAACCGTACAAGCCTCGCGCAAGTGCGGCCGTCGACTGCGCGTGCGCACCGGGTTCGCGTATGGTCACGCTCATCTACCCCCGGCGACCCGTGGTGCATCCGTGATCCGATTCGACAACGTCTCCAAGGTCTACCCCAAGCAGACCCGCCCCGCCCTCCGGGATGTCTCCCTCGAGGTGGAGAAGGGCGAGTTCGTCTTCCTCGTCGGGTCCTCCGGCTCCGGCAAGTCGACGTTCCTGCGCCTCGTCCTGCGCGAGGAGCGGTGCAGCCACGGCCAGGTGCACGTGCTGGGCAAGGACCTCGCGCGCCTCTCCAACTGGAAGGTGCCGCAGATGCGCCGCCAGCTGGGGACGGTGTTCCAGGACTTCCGCCTGCTGCCCAACAAGACGGTCGCCGAAAACGTGGCCTTCGCGCAGGAGGTCATCGGCAAGTCGCGCGGCGAGATCCGCAAGTCCGTCCCGCAGGTCCTCGACCTCGTCGGACTCGGCGGCAAGGAGGACCGCAGGCCCGGCGAGCTGTCCGGCGGTGAGCAGCAGCGCGTCGCCATCGCGCGGGCGTTCGTCAACCGGCCCAAGCTGCTGATCGCCGACGAGCCCACCGGCAACCTCGACCCGCAGACCTCCGTCGGCATCATGAAGCTGCTCGACCGGATCAACCGGACCGGCACGACCGTGGTGATGGCCACGCACGACCAGAACATCGTGGACCAGATGCGCAAGCGCGTCATCGAGCTGGAGAAGGGCCGCCTCGTGCGCGACCAGGCCCGCGGCGTCTACGGCTACCAGCACTGACCGCCGTACCCACCCGGCCGACGTTCGTCCACGGAAAGGCTTAACCCGACGCCATGCGCGCCCAGTTCGTACTGTCGGAGATCGGTGTCGGTCTCCGCCGCAACCTGACGATGACCTTCGCCGTCATCGTCTCCGTCGCCCTGTCCCTGGCGCTGTTCGGCGGTTCGCTGCTGATGAGCGACCAGGTGAGCACCATGAAGGGCTACTGGTACGACAAGGTCAACGTCTCGATCTTCCTGTGCAACAAGAGCGACGCCCAGTCCGACCCCAACTGCGCCAAGGGCGCGGTCACCGAGGACCAGAAGAAGCAGATCCTCGCCGACCTGGACAAGATGACGGTCGTCGACAAGGTGACGTACGAGTCGCAGGACGAGGCGTACAAGCACTACAAGCAGCAGTTCGGCGACTCCCCGCTGGCCAGTTCGCTGACCCCGGACCAGATGCAGGAGTCGTACCGCATCAAGCTGAAGGACCCGGAGAAGTACCAGGTCATCGCGACCGCCTTCGACGGGCGGGACGGCGTGCAGTCGGTGCAGGACCAGAAGGGCATCCTGGACAACCTGTTCGGGCTGCTGAACCTGATGAACCGGGCGGCGCTCGGCGTGATGGCGCTGATGCTCATCGTGGCCCTGCTGCTGATCGTCAACACGGTGCGCGTCTCGGCGTTCAGCCGTCGGCGGGAGACCGGGATCATGCGGCTGGTCGGCGCCTCCGGGTTCTACATCCAGGCGCCGTTCATCATGGAGGCCGCGGTCGCCGGACTCATCGGCGGCGGACTGGCCTGCGTCTTCCTGGTGGTGGGCCGGTACCTCACCATCGACCACGGCATGGCCCTGTCGGACAAGCTCACCCTCATCAACTTCGTGGGCTGGGACGCGGTGTTGACCAAGCTCCCGCTGATCCTCGCCACCAGCGTGCTGATGCCCGCGCTGGCCGCGTTCTTCGCGCTGCGCAAGTACCTGAAGGTGTGACGAATGACAAGAGGGCCGTACGGGCAACGTTCCGTACGGCCCTCCGTGTTGTCCTAGACTCACCCGCATGTCAGGCCGTGACCTGTTCTGTCAGCCCCGCCGCATCCGCCGCGGGGCCGCCCTGACATTGGTCTTAGCCGGCGTCCTGGCGGCCGGTGCCGCCACCTGCTCCTTCCCCGACCCCGGCCGGCCCGCCCGCAAGGCCGCCCAGCCGGCCGGCGCGGCCCGCGCGGCCACCCGGCACGAGGACGTGCAGCGCGCCGCCGCCCAGGCCATGGCCGACGGCAAGTCCCCGATGGAGGCCGCCGAGCGGGCCGTCAGCCGCAGCGGCGACCGCTGGGGCGCCGTCTACTCCGAGGGCGAGTACCAGGAGTTCCAGGAGGCGCTGGACGGCGCCTACACCGGCGTCGGACTGTGGGCGCGGCGCGAGCGCGACGGCCGCATCGAGGTGACCCGGGTGCAGTCCGGCTCGCCCGCGGCCGCCGCCGGCATCCACCGCGGCGACCGGCTGCGCAGCGTCGACGGCAAGGACGTCGACGGGCGGCCGGTCACCGAGGTCGTCGCCCTGCTGCGCGGCGACGCCACCGACGCCCACGCCGGCACCGCGGTCACCCTGGGCCTGCAGCGCTCCACCCGCACCTGGCACGAGACGCTGCGCCGGGCCCGCCTGTCCACCGGCTCGGTGACCGTGCGCAAGCTGTCCGGCGGCATCACCGTGATCCGGATAGCCGCCTTCACCAAGGGCGCGGGCGACGAGGTCCGCACCGCGGTACGGCAGGCCCCGGCCGGCGCCGGGATCGTCCTGGACCTGCGCGGCAACTCCGGCGGCCTGGTCACCGAGGCCGTCACCGCCGCCTCCGCCTTCCTCGACGGCGGCCTCGTCGCCACCTACGACGTCGAGGGCAGCGAGCGCGCCCTGCACGCCGAGCCCGGCGGGGACACCGCCCGGCCCCTGGTCGCGCTGGTCGACGGCGGCACGATGAGCGCGGCCGAACTGCTCACCGGCGCCCTCCAGGACCGGGGCCGGGCGGTCGTCGTCGGCTCCCGCACCTTCGGCAAGGGCTCCGTGCAGATGCCGAGCAAGCTGCCGGACGGCTCGGTGGCCGAGCTGACCGTCGGCCACTACCGCACCCCGGCCGGCCGCGCGGTGGACGGCCGGGGCATCACGCCGGACCTGGAAGCGGGCCGGGAGGCGCTCGCCCGGGCCGAGACGGTGCTGAGCGGTCTGGGTGACCCGTCCTGAGCCCCGCGGTAATCGGCTTCCCCCCGACCCCCCGCGTAGTGCGAAAATGGACGGCACTATGGCTAAGGAAAAAGGGCGCAAGCTGATCGCGCAGAACAAGAAGGCGCGGCACGACTACCAGATCCTCGACACCTACGAGGCCGGTCTGGTGCTCACGGGGACCGAGGTGAAGTCACTGCGCCAGGGGCGGGCCTCACTGGTCGACGGCTTCGTCCAGCTGGACGGGCACGAGGCGTGGCTGCACAACGTGCACGTCCCCGAGTACAGCCAGGGCACCTGGACCAACCACACCGCCCGCCGCAAGCGAAAGCTGCTGCTGCACCGGGAGGAGATCGGCAAGCTGGAGGCCAAGTCCCAGGAGACCGGCCACACGATCGTGCCGCTCGCGCTGTACTTCAAGGACGGCCGGGCCAAGATCGAGATCGCCCTGGCCCGGGGCAAGAAGGAGTACGACAAGCGGCAGACATTGCGCGAGAAGCAGGACCGGCGCGAGACCGACCGGGCGATCTCGGCGGTCCGGCGCAAGCAGCAGGCGTAGGCGGGAGCACGGGCCGCCGGTGAGCGCGCCCACGGGCGCCGGGGGAGGCGCCGGACGCGGACGACACCGGGCGGGAATGCGCTGGCACGCTCCCGTGTTGTTCACGTACGATGGCACCTGCACTCCGCAGTGGGTGCGCAGCCCTCCCCGGAGGGTTTGACAACACAACATGGGGATGATCGGTTTCGACAGCGGTTGTCGAAGCAGGGGAAGCGTGCCGAGGAAGCGGCCATGATCTCGTGAACCACAGGCCGAAACAAATAATCGCCAACACCAAGCGCGATTCCTCCCAGTTCGCTCTCGCTGCTTAATTAAGTAGCGGGCGAACTCCTACGGGAGTGTCAGCCCGGGGCTGTTCCCGACCCGGATCCTGGCATCAGCTAGGGAACTAAACCTTGATCCCGGTCACGGGGTGAAGAGGGAAATCAAACAGTGACTGGGCCCGTCGGCGACTTGTTCGCGTGATCGCCGGGGCCGAGAAAATCACAGCGAACTGCGCACGGAGAAGCCCTGGTTCCGCACCGTTGGACGCGGGTTCGATTCCCGCCATCTCCACCAGCTGGAGCACCCCTCCACACCCCATGTGGGCGAAGGCCCCGCCGCTTCCGAGCGGCGGGGCCTTCGTCATGCCGGGCGCCCGGCCGGCGCCGGCTGCCCCCGGCGAGGCTCACGCGGCGCCGCGCGGCGCCGCGCTCACGCCTTTCGCCTGCCGGGGCCGCGCCAGGGCGGCCGTCCGGTCGATGAGCAGCGCCAGGGCCGCGGCGGCGACGGGCACCAGGAAACCGCTCCCCGGCTCGGCACGCTCGGCCACCCAGCCGCCGCAGGCCGACCCGCAGGCGACGCCGGTGAGCAGCGCGGTGACGACGAGACTCATGCCCTCGTTCAGCCGGTCGCCCGGGGTGCGCCGCTGGACCAGGGCCATCGCGGTCACCATCGTCGGCGCGGTCGCCATGCCCGCGACCAGCAGGGCCGGCGCGAGCGCCCACAGGGAACCGGTGGCACGCGCCGCGAGCAGCGGCAGCGCCATCAGCGCGGTCATCGCGCCCAGGCAGCGCGCCGGCCGGGGCGCGGCCGGGCGCAGGGTCCCGTACAGCAGGCCCGCCGCGCAGGAGCCCGCCGCCTGCAGGGCGAGGACCGGCCCGGCCGCCGGGCGGTGGCCCAGCGCGTCGGCGTACGCGATCGTGACGACCTCCATCGCGCCGAAGACCGCGCCGACGGCGACGAAACAGAGCAGCAGCGGCGCGACGCCCGGACTGCGCAGCGGCGACCGGGCCTGCGAACGGGCCCGGGGCGGCGGCTCGGTGGCGCGCTGCGCGGCGAACAGCAGCAGGCCGGCCAGCAGCAGCGCGGCGGCGGTGAGCGTGCCCGCCTCCGGGAAGAACGTGCCGGTCAGGAAGGACGCCAGCACGGGCCCCAGCATGAAGCACAGCTCGTCGGCGGCCTGCTCGAAGGAGTTGGCGGTGTGCAGGGCGTCGGGGTCGTCCCGCAGCAGGTGCGCCCAGCGGGCGCGGGACATGCCGCCGAGGTTGGGGGTGGTGGCGGTGGCGGCGTAGGCGGCGAACAGCGTCCAGTCGGGGGCGCCGCTGCGGACGCACAGCAGCAGGGCGAGGCTGCCGAGCACCGCGAGGACCGTGGCGGGCACCGCGACCCGGGCCTGCCCGTGCCGGTCGACGAGCCGCGCGATCCACGGTCCGGCCAGCCCGGTCGCCACCAGACCGGTGCCCGTGACGGCACCGGCCAGGGCGTACGAGCCGCGCGACCCGGCGATCATCACCACCGCGCTCACGCCGAACATGCCCATCGGCAGACGGGCGAGCAGGTTGCCGGCGGTGAAGGCACGGGTGCCGGGCAGGGCGAACAGCCGGCGGTACGGGGCGAGGGGCGAGGTGCGGGGTGAGGTACGGGACGAGACGGGCATGCAAGGACGGTCGCCCGGGAGGGATCACCGGGTCCAACACCTGTCCGGCGCCGATTGACACACCCCGGTTGTAAGTTCCTGTCGTGCCCACACCCACCCACCTCGATCCCCGCCTCCTGCGCGCCTTCGTCACGGTCGCCGAGGAACTGCACTTCACCCGCGCCGCGGCCCGCCTCTACGTGGCCCAGCAGGCGCTCAGCCGGGACATCCGGCGGCTGGAGCGGGAGCTGGGCGCCGAGCTGTTCGTGCGCACCACCCGGCAGGTCACGCCGACCCCGGACGCCGAGCGCCTGCTGCCCCACGCCCGCCGGGTGCTGGCCGCCCAGGAGGACCTGCTCGCCGCCTTCGGCCAGGTCCGGCCCCTGCTGGTGGACATCAACTCCCCGGGACTCGGCACCGGTCGCCGCGTACTGCACCGGGCCCGGGAACTCGCCCCCGACTGCGATCTGATGGCCCGCTACGAGAGCGGCCTGACCGGAGCGGCGGCCGAGCTGCTCGCCGGGCGGCTGGACGTCTCCTTCGGGCGGTTCGCCGGTCTGGACCCGGCGCTGCGGGCAGGCCTGGAGCAGCAGCCGGTGCGCTACGAGCCCATGGCCGTCGTCCTGCCCGAGGACCACCCGCTGGCCGGGCTGGCGCGGGTGCCGCTGGCCGCGCTGGCGGGGGAGTCCGTCTACGCCGGCGCCGGCAATCCGCGCACCCGGGAGTGGACCGACCTCGCACATCACCTGTTCGAGGGACGGGGCATCCGACTGGCGTCACCCCTTCCACCGGCGTTCGGCGAGGAGGAGTTCGAGCGGTTGATGGCGAAGACCCGTAGTCCGGTTCTGGCCGTGGTGGACTTTCCGGCCATGCCCCGGACGGTGTTGCGGCCGCTGGTCGATCCGGTGCCGGTGTCGCCTGTGTCGCTGGTGTGGCGAAAGGGGCTGGTCCATCCGGGATTGGCTGCGCTTCGGCGGGCCGCGACCGAGATCGGCGGAGCCGAAGGGTGGCTTCGGCGGCCCGCCGGGAGTTGGATTTCGGCCAGTGACGATGGTGTGATGAACGCCATCAGATGACACATGGCGACCGCGGGGCCTGCCAGTGCGCTACATTCATCGCCCGAGCGCGGTCTGGTAGTAGGGGCGCTTGAGCTGGGTGGGGGCCCGGCTCGATCGACTGGTGCTCGGAGTCGTGTGCGCACCCTTAACTGTCCCGTGGGGGGATGTGCGCGCGTGAATAAGTGGCGAGAAGACGCCCAACCGGAGTGGCCCCAGGTCGCGTCCGGGGCCGGCGGCCTGCCCGTGACGGCGGGAGACACCCGGCTCATACCGGGGACCGGCGTCCAGGGGTTCCCGCCGGGGCCGACGGAGCCGTACGCCGACGCGGAACCGTACGGCGGCGCCTACGGTGCTTACGTCGACTCCGGTGTCTCGGGTGCCTCCCATGCCTCCGCCACCGGTGGGGCCCCGGGTTCCTTCGACGCCTTCGGCGCGTTCGACGCCTTCCGTTCGCACGGGCCGGCGCGGCCCACCGCGGCGGCCCCGGTCGACGAGACCGCCGTACTGCCGCAAGGCCGTCACGGCGGAGGCGTCGGGAGCCGCACGGGTGCCCCGCACGACCTCTGGAACGAACCGCTCACGTCCGTCACGCGGGCCACCGGGGCGACGTCCGCCACGCGCGCCGCGTCCGCCGGTGCCGACGCGACCCACGATCCGCACGAGGTGACGGTCCAGCTCGACGCCGTACAGCTCGGGGACCTCCACCTGAGCGCGGTCGCGAGCGCGCCGCGCGGGGGCGGGCAGGACGCCTCCGACGGGCCGGTCTTCGTCGACGCCTCCGGCCGCCGCGGCCGTACCTTCCGCCGCCTGGGCGTGCTCATCGGGGTCGCCTGCGCCGGGTACGCCGCCGTCATCGTCGCCACCCTGCTCAGCGGCAGCTCCGACGCGCCCTGGCTGCCGGTGCCGGGCCAGGACGCCGACGGCACCGCCGGCAAGGTCGACACCTCCCCGCTGCCCAGCACGTCCGCTCAGCCGTCCGGCAGCGCCGGTGCCGCCACCCGGGCGACCGCCACGCCGGGCAGCGGCGCGACCGCCACCGGGACCGCCGCCCCCATCGTGCGCGAGACCGCCGGCAGCGCGGCGACGAAGAAGACCACGACCGCCCCGCGGCCGACGGCCACGAGGTCCACCACCGCCGCGGCGGGCGGCGCCGGCGCGTCCTCGCCGGACCCCACGCCGGTGCTGCCGACGACCACCGCCTCGGCCGTCGGCAGCACGCCCACCCACGACGTGCCCGACCCCACCGCGACGGCCGGCGACAGCGTCGGCGCCCTCGGCGACTTCGCGGCCCAGGCGCAGCTCATCCCCACGCCCCTCGCCGAGGAGCCGCGCACCGACGCGTTCTCCTCGTCCGCCCCGTCCCCGGAGCACACCCTCTGATGGCACCCCGCACCAGCCGTCACGGAGCGCCCGGCGCCCGTGGCGGCTCCCCGCGCCGCCGCCTGCCCATGCGCCTGCTGCTGCCGCTGCTCGTCCTCGTCGCGCTCTCGGCGATGCTGATGCTGCGCGGCTACGTCCACAGCGAGATCCTCGCCGACCACCGCATCCAGCCCGAGGCCGCCACCGGCAAGGTGCCGGAGCGGATCCTCGAGGGCGGCCCGGTCATCGACACCCGCAGCGGCCGTACCGCCAGCCTGGGCGTGCCCGACCACCGCCTGGTCCTCACCTTCGACGACGGACCGGACCCGACCTGGACACCGAAGGTCCTGGACGTGCTGAAGGAGCACCACGCGCACGCGGTCTTCTTCGTCACCGGCACCATGGCCTCCCGCTACCCCGAGCTGGTCCGGCGCATGGTGGCCGAGGGCCACGAGGTCGGCCTGCACACCTTCAACCACCCCGACCTCTCCTACCAGTCGAAGAAGCGCATCGACTGGGAGCTGTCCCAGAACCAGCTGGCGATCACCGGGGCCGCGGGCATCCGCACGTCGCTCTTCCGGCCGCCGTACTCCTCCTTCGCCGACGCCATGGACGACAAGTCATGGCCGGTCACCCGGTACATCGGTACCCGCGGCTACATCACGGTCGTCAACAACACCGACAGCGAGGACTGGCGCAAGCCGGGCGTCGACGAGATCATCCGCCGCGCCACCCCGCACGGCGGCAAGGGCGCCATCGTCCTGATGCACGACTCCGGCGGCGACCGCCACCAGACCGTGCGGGCGCTGGACCGGTTCGTGCCGATGCTCCAGGCGCGGGGCTACACCTTCGGCAACCTCACCGAGGCCCTGGACGCGCCGAGCGCGCTCACCACCGTGCACGGCCTCGACCTGTGGAAGGGCAAGGCCTGGATCTTCCTGGTCCAGGCCGCCGACGGCATCACCGACGTGCTGGTCGTCGCCCTCGCCGTGATCGGCGTCCTGGTCATGGCCCGCTTCGTCCTGATGCTGCTGCTGTCCGGCGCGCACGCCCGCCGGGTGCGCCGCAAGGGCTTCCGCTGGGGGCCACCGGTCACCGAACCGGTGTCGGTGCTGGTCCCGGCGTACAACGAGGCGAAGTGCATCGAGAACACCGTCCGTTCGCTGATGGCCAGTGAGCACCCCATCGAGGTCGTCGTCGTCGACGACGGTTCGAGCGACGGCACCGCGCGGATCGTCGAGGCCATGGCGCTGCCGAACGTCCGCGTCGTCCGCCAGCTCAACGCGGGCAAGCCGGCCGCGCTCAACCGCGGCCTGGCGAACGCCCGGTACGACGTCATCGTGATGATGGACGGCGACACGGTCTTCGAACCGGCCACCGTCCGCGAACTCGTCCAGCCCTTCGGCGACCCGCGCGTGGGCGCCGTGGCCGGCAACGCCAAGGTGGGCAACCGGGACTCCCTCATCGGCGCCTGGCAGCACATCGAGTACGTGATGGGCTTCAACCTCGACCGCCGCATGTACGACATCCTGCGCTGCATGCCGACGATCCCGGGGGCGGTGGGCGCGTTCCGCCGGTCCGCCCTGGAACGCGTCGGCGGCATGAGCGACGACACGCTCGCCGAGGACACCGACATCACCATGGCGATGCACCGCGACGGCTGGCGCGTCGTCTACGCCGAGAAGGCCCGCGCCTGGACCGAGGCCCCGGAGTCGGTCCAGCAGCTGTGGTCCCAGCGCTACCGCTGGTCCTACGGCACCATGCAGGCCATCTGGAAGCACCGCCGTGCCCTCGTGGAACGGGGCCCGTCGGGCCGCTTCGGCCGGGTCGGCCTGCCCCTGGTGTCGCTGTTCATGGTGCTGGCCCCGCTGCTGGCCCCGCTCATCGACGTCTTCCTCCTGTACGGCGTGGTCTTCGGCCCCACCCAGAAGACGGTCCTGGCCTGGCTGGGCGTCCTGGCCCTCCAGGCCGTGTGCGCGGCCTACGCCTTCCGCCTCGACCGCGAACGCATGTCCCACCTGATCTCGCTGCCCCTGCAGCAGATCCTCTACCGCCAACTCATGTACGTCGTCCTGCTCCAGTCCTGGATCACGGCACTCACCGGCGGACGCCTGCGCTGGCAGAAGCTGCGGCGCACGGGTGTCGTCGAAGCCCCCGGCGGCCCGGCGCCGGGCCGGCGGACCCACCGGAGCGGCAGTGATCGGAGGCCTGTGGGATGACCCACGGATACACGCCCGGGCAGCAGCCCCACGGCTTTCCCCAGCAGCGGGCGACCGACGCGGTCCCCGCACCGGCTCACGTCCCCCCGTCCCCCCACGCCTCCCCGTCCCCCCACGCCTCCCCGTCCCCCTACACCTCCCCGTCCCCTTACGGCTCCGCTTCCCCTTACGCTTCCGGCCCCGCCCCTGCCACCGCCGCCCCTGCCGCCGCCGTCCCCGCTGCCCCTGCCGCTCCCGCCGCCGCTCCCGCGGCGAGGAAGCCGGGCCGCGACCGCTACCTGGACCTGCTGCGCTCGATCGCCCTGGTCCGCGTCGTCGTCTACCACCTGTTCGGCTGGGCGTGGCTGACGGTCCTGTTCCCCTCCATGGGCGTGATGTTCGCGCTGGCGGGCTCGCTGATGGCGCGCTCGCTGAACCGCCCGCCGGTGAGCGTGATCAAGAGCCGGGTGCGCAGGCTGCTGCCCCCGCTGTGGGCGTTCAGCGCGGTCGCCCTGGCGCTGATGTTCGCCGGTGGCTGGAACCCGGTGAAGGACCCCGACCACGGCGGCACCTGGGGCATCGTCGACCTGTTCACCTACCTCGTCCCGATCGGCGCCCCGCCCTTCCCCTGGCACATCGGCTCCCGGTCGGGCCTGCTGGAGGACACCTGGGCGGTGCAGGCGTGCGGCCCGCTCTGGTACCTGCGTGCCTACCTGTGGTTCGTCGTGGCGTCCCCGCTGCTGCTGTGGGCGTTCCGCAAGGCGCCGTGGCCGACGCTGCTGGCCCCGCTGGGCCTGACGGCGATCGTCGGCACCGGGCTGGTGTCGATCCCGGGCGAGACCGGCAACGCCGTCACCGACTTCGCGGTCTACGGCGGCTGCTGGGTGCTGGGCTTCGCCCACCACGAGGGCGTCCTGCAACGCGTCCCCCGCTACGTCGCCGTCTCCGGCGCGGCCCTGCTGATGGCCTTCGGCCTGTGGTGGGCCTCCGGCCACCTGGGCCCCGACGGCTGGGACCTCAACGACATCTCCCTGGCCCAGGCGACCTGGTCGTTCGGTTTCGTGGTCATCCTGCTCCAGTACTCGCCGTCCTGGCAGGAGCTGCCCGGCCGCCTCGCCCGCTGGGACAAGCTGGTCACGCTGTCCAACAACCGCGCGGTCACGATCTACCTGTGGCACAACATGCTCATCATGGCCACGGTCCCGATCATCGACCAGGCCTACAACCTCCCGTTCATGCAGAGCGACCGCGCGGTGGCCGCCCTGGACTCCAGCTACATGATCTGGATGTTCTTCCTGGTCTGGCCGCTGATCGGCCTGGTCGTCGTGGCCTTCGGGTGGATCGAGGACATCGCGGCCAAGCGGGGCCCGAGGCTGTGGCCGAACGGCGCCCAGCGGGCAGGCGGCCGCCGCAAGCCCTGACCGGGCCTCGCCCTGCCTCCGCCCCGCCTCCGCCACCCTTCATGTTTGCCCTTCCCTTTCGCCCCGTCGCGCGTACGTCCGCCGTCCGCCGACGGGGCGAATCAATTCGCTCTGGTGCGCCCACGGCCGATCTCGATACCGTGTCGACTGCTTCACCGACCTCAACAGCCCCACCAGGAGCCCACCGTGACCCGCCGCCGCTCCCGTCTGCTCACCACCGCCGCCACCGGTGCGACAGCCGTACTCCTGCTCGCCGGCTGCGGGGGAGGGGACGACGGCGGCAAGAAGTCGGAGGACAAGATCGCGGGCTCGGACACGGGAAGCTCGGCCTCCGCCACACCGTCGGCGTCGCCATCGGCGCCCGTGGCGCAGGACCGCCCGAGGATCGTCCTGCCGTCGGACGTCAAGCTGGCCTTCACGCCGGAGACGACGGGGGACGCCACGAAGGACGCGGTCCTGCGCGACAACGCGGAGTTCATCCGCGCGCTCAACGCGGCCATCGTCGCCCAGAACCCGCGGCTGCCCGCGCTGGAGTACTACACCGAGGGCGAGGGGGCGGCCGCCGCCCAGCAGTGGGTCAAGTCCTTCAAGGACGCCGGCTGGACGGTCACCGGTACCGTGCGCTACTTCGACCGCCAGGTCGGCGTGGAGTCGTCGGGCAAGGCGTCGCTCAGCTACTGCGGGGACGAGAGCAAGGGATACAGCAAGGTCGTCAAGACCGGCGAAGTGAAGCGGACGAAGGCGACCAAGGACAGCTACGTCGCCTACGGCGTGCAGGTGCAGAAGAACCAGAAGGGGGTCTGGGAACTCGTGAAGATCGCATCCACCCGTGGGGCCGGCAGGTGCCAGCCGTGATTCGCTCGCGCCGCGTCACCGTCCTGCTCGCCGCCGCGGCGATATCCCTGATACCCGCGACGGCAGCCCACGCCGATCAGGGACCGCCGGGAGGCGGCACGGTGGGCGGCGGATCGGACACCCACACCTCCGGCAACTCGTCCGGCGACGGCACCCTTTCGTCCTCCGCCGGGGTCATCGTCTACGACCGTTCGAAGAACGGTTCCGGTCCTTCCGTGGGTCCGGTGACGTCGACGACGTCGTGGACGCCGCCCGCGTGCTGGTACGCGCCGAAGTATTCCCCGGCCGACCTGAAGGCGTACCTGGAACCGATCTGGGAGGCGGGCTCGACGGGCTCCGACTGGGACGCGCAGCAGCGTGACCGCTACGAGGGCGGCCATCCCTACAAGGACTTCAACAAGGACAAGGCCGGCAAGGGATATTGGTGGGACTCGTATGTGAACGAGGATTTCCCGCCGGGGTGGGACAAGTGCGAGGAGCCGATCTTCTGGGTGGACAAGGGTGATGCTCCGCCGCCGAACGTCCAGAACGCGATCACGCCGAGGATCCTGGCGGAGTTGGCGTACGGCGAGGTGCGGGTGCCGAGTACGGAGGTGACGTTGGCTCCGGCGGCGGCGACGAAGGTGAATCTGCCGACGTGGGCGTGGCTGGACGGGGCGCGGTTCAAGCCGGTGTCGGTGACGGCTTCGGTTCCGTTGCTGGGGATTTCGGCGACGACGACGGCGACGCCGGTCTCGCTGAGGATCGATCCGGGGACGTCGGACGCGGTGACGTATCCGGGGTCGGGTGTGTGCGCGATCGAGGACGGCCGTATCGGGGAGCCGTATGCGAAGGGCAAGGCGGAGCGGACGCCGCCGTGCGGGGTGAAGTACCTGCGCTCCTCGGGCACGGGTTCGTACCGGCTGAAGGCGACGATCACGTGGGACATCCACTGGACGGGCAGCGACGGTGATGGCGGTGACCTGCCGCAGGGGACGTTCGGTGCCGACCAGGACGTGGTCGTACAGGAGATCCAGTCCGTGAACCGCTGAGAAGCGGACGGTCCTCCTCTCCCGTTTTGCGCCCACGGGCCCGCTCGATACGGTGTCGGCTGCCTCACCGACCTCAACAGCCGCACCAGGAGCCCACCGTGACCCGCCGCCGCCCCCGTCTGCTCGCGACTGCCACCACCGGTGCGATGGCCGTACTCCTGCTCACCGGGTGCGGGGGAGGGGACGGCGGCGGCTCGACGTCGGGGGACAAGATCGCGGGGGCGGACACGGGGCGCTCGACGTCCGCCACTCCGTCCGCGTCGGCATCGACGTCCGTGGCGGAGGGCCGCCCTGTGCTCCAGATGCCGTCGGACCTGTCGTACACCTTCGACTGGCCCAGAACGGGTGACGCCACGAAGGACGCGGTGCTGAGCGACAGTGAGCAGTCCATCAAGGCGGTGGACCTCGCGATCGTGCACCAGGACGCCCTCGACCCGGCGTACCGCTTCTACTACGAGGGTGAAGCCGCCGCGCAGACACAGCAGTACATCCAGGCCTATGCCAAGGCGAAGGCGCGGGTCACCGGTAGCTACCGCTACTACAACCCGGTGGTCAACGTCAGCGGCTCCGACAAGGCGTCGCTGGTGTACTGCGAGGACCAGGGCAAGGCGTACGACTTGTACCTGAAGACGAAGAAGGTCGACAGGACGTCCGTCACCAAGAACAGCTACGTGCTCTACAGCTCCCAGTTGCACAAGAACGGCAAGGGCGTCTGGGTCGTCGAGAAGCTCGACTCCGTGAGGGGTAGCGCGAAGTGCCAGCCCTGAGCACCGGATCACGAGCGGTGGTCGCGTCGGCGCTGGTCGGTTCGATCCTGGCGGGTGCCGCTCCCGCCATGGCAGACAACAAGATAGACGGGGGTGTACAGAAGCCTCCGCATTCCGGCGAGAAGACGTCGGGCGGTGTAAACAACGCCACGCTCAGCTCGTCGGCCGGGGTCATCGTCTACGACCGTTCCAAGAACGGTTCGGGTTCTTCCGTGGGCCCCGTCACCTCCACGACCACATGGACGCCGCCCGCCTGCTGGTACGCGCCGAAGTACACGCCGGACCAGTTGAAGGCGTATCTGGAGCCGATCTGGGAGGCGGGGTCGACCGGGTATGAGTGGGACGCGCAGCAGCGTGACCGTTATGTGGGTGGCCATCCCTACAAGGACTTCAACAAGGACAAGGCCGGCAAGGGATATTGGTGGGACTCGTATGTGAACGAGGATTTCCCGCCGGGGTGGGACAAGTGTAAGGAGCCGATCTTCTGGGTGGACAAGGGTGATGCTCCGCCGCCGAACGTCCAGAATGCGATCACGCCGAGGATTCTGGCGGAGTTGGCGTACGGCGAGGTGCGGGTGCCGAGTACGGAGGTGACGCTGGCTCCGGCGGCGGCGACGAAGGTGAATCTGCCGACGTGGGCGTGGCTGGACGGGGCGCGGTTCAAGCCGGTGTCGGTGACGGCTTCGGTTCCG
>NZ_JBVIYZ010000024.1:0-81743 GCF_055592085.1 Streptomyces sp. NPDC041135 | reverse complement strand
TGCACCGACTCCCCGCTGTTCGAGCTGGACCAGGTCGTCTGCACCCCGCACCTGGGCGCCTCCACCGACGAGGCCCAGGAGAAGGCGGGCATCGCGGCCGCCCGGTCCGTGCGCCGCGCCCTGGCGGGGCAGCCCGTGCCGGACGCGGTCAACGACGTGTCCTCGCGGCACACCGCCGAAGGGACCCCGCCCCTGCCCGTACCCCAGGCCGCGTGAGGGGCGTGGGCCACGTGAGACACGTCAGAAGGCGGTAACGGTGCGATACATCATCAGCCGCGCGTTCCAGGACGATCCCCGGTTGCACCGGCTCCGGCCGGCCCACCGGACGTACTGGCGCAGGCTCATGCATCAGGGCGTGCTGATCGGCGGAGGGACCTGGGAGGACGGACGCCGGGAGGTGCTCGTGGTCAAGGCGCCCGACCGAGCCGCGGTGCACCAGGTGCTCGGCGCCGATCCCTACACCCAGGAGCGGCTGGCGCTGGACGTCACGGTCCAGGGGATGGACGACCTGCTCGGAGCGGAGGAGCGAGCAGAGTCCGTCACCCCGGCCGCCGGTGACGCCGAACCGGCCGGGCGGCTGAGCGCCCACGAGCTGCGGGTGGCCCGGATGATGCTGGACGGGCTGACCAACCGGCAGATCGCCGAGCACTTCATGGTGTCGCCGCGAGCGGTCGAGCAGCACATCACCCGGATCTACCGCAAGCTGTCGATCAGCCGGCGCGCGCAGCTGGCGGTCGCGCTGCGCGGGGAGGAGCTGATGGCGAGCTGAGCGGGAGCACGCCGGACGGCGGCCCGGACACCGGGCCGCCGTCCCCCTCTTCTCCCTGGGCCTGTCGCTCTCACGCTCCCTGGGCACCCTCCTTCCCCGGTACGTCCGCCACCGGTCTCCTCGTCCCCGGCGGCTTCCGCCGCCCGGGCGTGCGGTGGTTCAGCACCGGCCGGCCGGCGCCCCGGTGGCCAGCGGCCTGAGCCGGCGCAGCACCTCCTCCTCCCCGAGCGACTGGGCCACCTGGAACAGGTCCGGGCTGCGGCGGCTGCCCGTCAGGCACACCCGCAGCACGTTGGCCACGTCCCGGATCGAGCCGCGGTAGGCGCCGGGGTCGCGGCGGTGGCTGCGCACGTCGGGGGCGAAGCCGTGCCGCTCGGCCACCGTGCGCAGCACCGCGAACCAGTCCTCGGCCGGCCCCGCGTGACGGTAGTCCGCCATCAGGTCCGCGGCGAGGGCGGAGACCACCGGGCCGGGCAGGCCGCCGAAGCGGTCGTCGGCGGGCCGGTCGACCATCTCGTGCAGCTCGGGGAAGCAGAAGCCGTAGCGGGCCGTGAACTCCTGCCAGCAGGCGAGGTCCTTGCGGGGGGTGCCGGTGCCGCGCCGGGCCATCTCGAGGGCGGCCAGCGCCAGATCGGGGTGCTTGCGCAGCACGGCGTGCAGTTCGGGGGCGTACTCGGCCGCCCAGTCGCCGAGCTGGACGAGGGCCTCCTCGGGTGCCAGCGAGGCGATGTACTCGCGGCTGACGGAGCGCAGCTTGAGCAGGTCCACCATCGGCCCGGCGCTGCCCATCCCGGCCAGCCGCAGCGGCTCGTCGAGCGCCTGCCGCGTCGGCAGGTCGGCGAGCGGGCTGTTGGCCAGGCCGCGCAGGTAGTGCTCGACGGCCGCCGCCGGATATCCGGCCGCCTCGTAGAAGCCGGCCGCCGACTCGGGGTCCTTGCGCTTGCTCAGCTTGCGCCGGCCGGCGCCGTCCAGCTTCATCAGCGGCGCGATGTGGGCGTACTCGGGCGGCCGGAAGCCGAGCGCGCGGTGCAGCTGGTGGTGCAGCGGCAGCGACGAGATCCACTCCTCGCCGCGCACCACGAGGTTCACCCGCATCAGGTGGTCGTCGACCACGTGGGCCAGGTGGTAGGTGGGCAGCCGGCGGCCCTCGGCGTCCGCGGACTTCAGCACCACCACATCGTTGCCGTTGTCCAGCATGGTCAGCGCCCCGCGCACCAGGTCGCTGAAGCGCACCCGGCCCGGCAGTCCGACGGGGCAGCGCAGCCGGACGGTGTAGGGCTGACCGGCGGCGATCCGCTCCCCGGCCTCCCGCACGGACAGCGAGCGGCAGCGGGCCCACTTGCCGTAGTAGCCGAGCGGGGAGCGTGAACGGCGCTGTTCCGCGGCGTTCTCCTCCAACTGCCCGGGGGAGCAGAAGCAGGGGTAGGCCCGCTGTCCGCGGACGAGTTCCCGCACGTACGACAGGTAGATGTCCGCGCGGTCGGACTGGCGGTAGGGGCCCCAGCGGCCCTCCTGTTCACCTTCGTCCGGTTCCAGGCCGAAGTAGCGGAAGATCCGGGCGAACTCCTGTGCGGCGCCCGGGACTTCGCGGTCCTTGTCGGTGTCCTCGATCCGCACCAGGTAGACGCCGCCGGAGCGCCGGGCGAGGTCCCGGGCCAGCGTCGCCACGTACAGGCCGCCCAGGTGCATGGAGCCGGTGGGACTGGGCGCGAACCGGGTGACCCGGGCGCCGGGCGGCAGCTCCCGGGGCGTGTAGTGCTCCTCCCAGTGAGCGGGCGGGAGCAGGTCGGCGGGGAACCAGGAATCGATGATGGTGTGGTCCTGCATGGCTCATCCCTTCCGTCGCGGTGACTCGGTACGGCGGCCGGCTGGGCCACTGCCCCGTCGGAGACCTCGACGTTAGGGCGCCGCGGCCGGGCCGGGACCGTCCGGCGGGACGGGGTGTGTGGGAACCCGAACCCCTGGCCCGCCGGGATGCCCCCGTACGGCGGCCGGCGCGTGAGGCTTGAGCCGTGCGGATGCCGACGAGGGAGGAGACACCGTGCTGCGCGTGCTGCTGCTCGGGTTCGGAGCGCTGGCGGTGGGGACCGACGCCTATGTGACGGCGGGACTGCTGCCCGCGGTCGGCCGGGACCTGCACGAGCCGGCCTCGGTGACGGGGCAGCTCGTGACGGTGTTCATGCTCTGCTACGCCCTGCTCGCCCCGCTGGTGGGCGCGGCGCTGGCGCGGTGGGGCGTCCGGCAGGTCCTCGTCGCGGCGCTGGCCCTGTTCTGCCTGGCCAACGCGGCCTCGGCGCTGGCGCCCTCGCTGCCCGCGCTGATGGTGGCGCGCGGCGTGGCCGGGGTGGCCGCGGGGGTGTTCATGCCGGTGGCGGCGACCGCGGCCGCCGCGCTCGCCGGTCCCGAGCGGCGCGGCCGGGCGCTGACGGTGGTGCTCGGCGGGCTGAGTTCGGGCACCGTGCTCGGTGTGCCGGGCGGGCTGCTGGTGGCCCAGCACGCGGGCTGGCGGGCGGCGCTGTGGCTGGTCACCGGGATCGGTGCGGTGTCACTGGCGGGCTCGGCGCTGCTGCTGCCGGCGGTGTCCGGCGCCGCGATGCCCGGGCTGCGCGAACGCGGCGCCCAGCTGACGGACCGGCGGGTCGGGGTCGCGGTGCTGACGACGTTCCTGCAGACCGTGGCCAGCCTGGGCCTGTACACCTACCTGGTGGCGGTGCTGGACGCGGACGGGGTCGGCGCGCACCGGACGGCGCTGTGGCTGTGGGGCGTCGGCGGGGTGGCGGGGAGCTTCCTGGTCGGGCCGCTGCTGGACCGCACCGGGCGGCCCGGCGCGCAGGTGGCGGTGCTGCTCGCCGCGCTGGCCGCGGCCCTGGCCCCGCTGGGGCTGCTGCGCGGCGCGGCGGTGCTGCCGCTGCTGGTGGTGTGGGGCGCGGCCGGCTGGGCGTTCGTGGTGCCGCAGCAGCACCGGCTGCTGAGCCTGCGGCCGTCGGGCGGCGCGGCCGTGCTGGCGCTGAACAGCTCCGCCACCTACCTCGGCGGTTCGGCCGGTGCCGCACTCGGCGGGGCCGTGCTGTCGGCCGGGGTCGCGCCGGGCCGGCTGCCGCCGCTCGCCGCCGCCGTGGCCGCCCTGGCCTGCGGCCTGCACCTGCTCGGCCGCCGCCTGCGGTCCGACGCGCCCCATCCAGCCCCGGACGGACGTCCGCATCCGGGGTCCGAGCGAAACGGAGAGTCCCATGAAGTTCGGCGCTAACCTGCCCAACTACGGTCCGTCCACCACTCCGGAGACCATGCTGGAGTGGGCCCGGCGGCTGGAGGGCCTGGGCTACCACCAGCTGATGGTGTCCGACCACGTGGCGCCGACGCCCGAGGTGGAGCACCTGTTCCCCGCGCCGTTCTACGACCCGTTCACCGTGCTCGCCTGGCTCGCGGGCACCACGACCCGGGTGCGCATCGGGACCACCGTGACCATCCTGCCGTACCGGCATCCGCTGCTGGTGGCCCGTCAGGTGGCGAACATCGACCGGCTCAGCGGGGGCCGGTTCGTGTTCGGGGCGGCCGCGGGCTGGGCGGCGGGCGAGTTCGCCGCGCTGGGGGTGCCGTACGCGCGCCGGGGCGCCCGCAGCGACGAGTACCTGCGGGTGATGAAGGCGTTCTGGACGCGGGACGTCGTCGCGTACGACGGGGAGTTCGTCAGCTTCGGACCCGTGCACACCGGGCCCCGCCCGGTGCAGCCGTCGGGGCCGCCGGTGTGGATCGGCGGGCACAGCCCGGGCGCCCTGCGGCGGGCGGTGCGCCTGGGCGACGCCTGGCACCCCACCTCGGTCACCGGCGACTGGCTGGTGCACCTGGGTCTGCCCGCGCTGCGCGACACCGCCAAGCGGCTGAACCTGCCGGTGCCCGCGCTCGCGCCGCGGATCAAGCTGCGGCTGACCGGTAGGCCGCTGCCCGCCGGGCGGGTGCTGGGCGAGGGCAGCCTGGAACAGATCCACGACGACCTGGTCCTGCTGGACCGGCTGGGCGCCGGCACGGTCGTCCTGGACCCCACCTTCCCCGGGCAGCGGCGGGACGCCGAGCAGGACGCCACCGACCTCGCCGCGTTCGAGCGGCTGGCGAAGGAGGTGATCGACCTGGAACACGAACGCCTGCGCTGACGTTGGGTCAGCATGGGCATGGACAAGGGTGGCTCGACGGCCAAGCCGTACGGCAGCGAACTCGATCTGCGCAAGCTGCGGGTCCTGGTGGAGCTGGACCGGCGGGGCACGGTCAGCGCGGTGGCGGCCGCGCTGCACCTGACCCCTTCCGCGGTCTCCCAGCAACTGGCGGGGCTGGCGAAGGAGCTGGGGGTGCCGCTGACCGAACCGGTGGGGCGGCGGCTGCGGCTCACCGGCGCGGCGAAGGTGGTGCTGCGGCACGCCGAGGAGATCTTCGGGAGCATCGACCGGCTCCACCGCGCCCTCGCCGAGCACAGCGGCGGGGCGCGCGGCGAGGTGTCGGTCTCCGGGTTCGGCACCACCCTGGCGCCGCTGATCCTGCCGGCCGCCGGCATCCTCAAGCGGCGCCTGCCCGAGCTGCGCACGACGCTCGCCGAGGTCGATCCGCCGGTCAGCTTCGAACTGCTGGAGCTGGGCCGCACGGACGTGGTCATCGCCGTGGAGTCGCCGCTGGCGCCCGCCCTCGACGCCCGCTTCGACAAGCGGCCGCTGATGACGGAGGTGTTCGACGTGGCCCTGCCGGAGGACCATCCGCTGGCGCAGGCGCCCTCGCTGACCCTGGGGGACCTGGCCGACGAGGCGTGGATCTTCGCCACGGTCGGCATGTGCCAGGAGATCCCGCTGGCCGCCTGCACGGCCGCCGGTTTCACCCCGCAGGCCACCCATGTCATCGGCGACTGGGACGCCACCTTCGCCGCCGTCCGCCAGGGCCTGGGCATCTGCCTGGTGCCCCGGCTGGCCCGCCGGTCGTCCCAGCCCGGCGTCACGGTGCGGCGGTTCGACGACGCGCCCTGGCGCCGGGTGTTCGCCGCCGTGCGGCCCGGCAGCGGGGACGTGCCGCAGATCGAGGCGGTCCTGGAGGCCCTGGGCGAGGCGGCCCGGGCCGCCGAAATGGAGCTGGACGGGGCATCGCAGGCTTAGTTTCACAGGCAACATCTGCCATTCAGTCGCACCATCGAATGTTTCAGGCGGCCTTCACATTCATCGGAAAGATTACTTGCTGGACCGCGGGCGGGGGCAGGCGCGACGCTTCTGGTGCGGGTCGGCGGGCAGGTTCCGCCCCCGTCTTCACCCTTCGCCCCTGTTGTCCGCTGAATGTGAGGGTCCGCCATGAAATCGGGCGCGCTGCTGCGACTGTCCGGCCTGAGCCTGCTGTGGGGCTCGGTCTTCCTCTGGATCAAGATCTCCGGGTACGGCTTCTCGCCCGTGGAGATGGTGTTCGTGCGGCTCGTCCTCGGGGCCGCCGTGCTGATGGCCATCGGCCTGTCCCGGGGGCAGCGCCCGCCCCGGGACCGCAAGCTCCTCGGGCACATGGCCGTGGCCGCCCTGCTCGGCAACGCCGTCCCCTGGCTGCTGTTCGCCCAGGGTGAGGTGCACGGCTCCAGCAACGTCGCCGGCATCATCAGCGGCACCGGACCGGTCTGGACGCTCGGCGCGGCCGTGCTGTTCGGCACCGAGAAGCGCCTGGGCGCCACCCGGATGCTGGGCATGGTCATCGGTCTGCTCGGCGTGGTCCTGGTGGCCGCCCCCTGGAGCGCCGGCACCCACGCCTCCACCAGCAGCATCGTCTGCTTCGTCCTCGGCGCCGTCAGCTTCGGCAGCAGCTTCGCCTACGTCGGCCGCTTCCTCGCCGGCCGCGGCATCCCCGTGTTCATGCTGGCGGGCGGGCAGCTGAGCATCGCCGCCGTGCTCACGCTGTTCGCCGTGCCGTTCCTCGGCCTGGACCCCGTCGAGTGGCGCACCGACTCCGTCGTCGCCCTGATCGTCCTCGGCGTGGTGTGCACCGGCTTCGCCGTGCTGCTCAACACGGTCATCATCACCAAGGACGGCCCCGCGGCCGCCGCCACCGTCATCTACCTGATGACCGTGGTGTCCGTGGTCCTCGGCGCCGCCTTCCTCGGCGAGTCCCTCGGCTGGAGCGTCCTGCTCGGCACCGCCGCCGTGCTCACCGCGACCGCGCTGCTGCGCCGCAAGCCGGTGGACAAGCCCGCGGACAAGCCCGCGGTGCAGGCCGCGCAGACGCCGACCGCCGCGAACGCCGACACCCCCGCGCCGGCGAAGGGGCTCGCGGGCGCCCAGTGAGGCCCGCGGTCCTCATCGCACGCACCGCGAAGGACGGGACCCGGCGGGCCGGCCGCACCACCGGCCCACCGGGTCCCGTCGGCCGTACACCGCCCGTACGCCGACCCGGAGACGGTGCGTACGCCGCCCGTACGCCGCCCGTACGCCGCCCGCCACGGGAGACGCTCCGCTCCCCCGCACCCTCGCCGCCCCACCCCTCTCCGCGCCGTCCTCCCGGCGCTCCTCTCCGCCCCGACCCGTCCGCCGCCGCTTCCGGAAACCTGCCACCGGACCGGCGTCCGCGCAGTGCCCCACGCCGAGGTGACCCCCATGCCGTACGTCGTCGAACGCACCTTCCACCCCGCCGAATCCCGGCTGCGCCTGGCCTGGCCCGACCACCTCGCGTACCTGCGGTCCCTGTCCGCCCGCTCCGTCCTCGTCGGCGGCGGTCCCGCCGGGACCGGCAACGGGGACATCCTGGTGATCGCGGTCTCCGACGAGGTGTCCCTGCACCGGGTCCTGCGCGGCGACCCGCTGGTCCGGCAGGGCCTGATCGCCCGCACCAGGATCAGCTCCTGGAACGTCGAGTACGGCCACAGCGCGCTCACCGGACGCGAGCCCGAGGAACCCGAGGCCGCCCCCGACGTCGTCCTCACCCCGCACGAGTCGCGCATCGCGCGCATGGTGCTCTCCGGCATGACCAACCAGAAGATCGCCGAGCGGCTGAACGTGTCCTGCCGGGCCGTGGAGCAGCACCTGACGCGCATGTACCGGAAGCTGTCGATCAGCCGCCGCGCCCAACTCGCCTCGGCCCTCGGCGCCACCGTGCCCCGGTTCGGAATTCCGCAGCAGGAGCGGCTCACTGCGTGATTCCGTAGTGCCGCACCTCGCCCTCCCCCTCTAGCGTTCCAGGCGTCAGGAAAAGCCCGCGACCGGACATTCCAGGACGGCGGACATCCGCCTCGGGAAGTCCCGGAAAAAGCCTCGGAAAACGCCTCGGAAAAGGGGAAAGATGTCCTTGCAATCTGCGGAACGCCTCGGGGTCGTCGTTCCTTCCGGGAACGCCGCCGCCGAACCGGAGATCGGCAGCCTCGTCCGGCCCGCCATGAACGTGCACACCTCGCGCTTCCCGGTCCTGCCGGGGCGGACCCTGCGCGAGCGGCTGGACGTCTACAACGAGGGCCTCGACGGGGTCGTCGCCGGATTCGGCGGCCTGAAGCTCGGCGCGGTCGTCGTGGCGTGCAGCGGCTCGCACTACCTGCTCGGCCCCGACGGCGACCGGGCCCTGTGCGACAAGCTCGCCGACGCGGGCGGCCGGCCCGTCGCCTCCTCCACCCTCGCCACCCTGGACACCTGCGCCGACCTCGGCGTCCGGGACATCGTCCTGGTCTCGCCGTACGAGCCCTGGCTGACCGAGCTGTCGCGCACCTTCTGGGAGCAGGCCGGGCTGACCGTCTCCCGGGTCGTACCGGTCCGGGCGGGCGACCGCTTCTCCCCCTACGACGTCAGCACCGACGACCTGGTCCGCCAGGTCGACGAGGCCGGACTCGGTGACGACGAGGCGCTGCTGCTCACCGGCACCGGGATGTTCACCTTCGACGCCCTGGCGCGGATCGGCGAGGGCAACGACCGCATCCTGCTCACCTCCAACATCTGCTCGGCCCGCTGGGCGCTGAAGCAGACCGGGCTGCCGGCCGACCCCGCGGAGGAGACCGGCCTGCTGCGCCGGCTCGCCGCCCGCACGGGCGGGACGGCATGAGCGTCCGCCGCCGCCCGGTGGTCGTCGTCGGGGCCGGACCGGTCGGGCTCACCACCGCCCTGGTCCTGGCCCGGGGCGGCGTGCCGGTCACCGTCCTGGAGTCCTCCCGGGACCTGTCGACGGCCTCCCGCGCCTCCACTTTCCACCCCGCCACCCTGGACCTGCTCGACGAGCTGGGCGTCGCGGCGCCGCTGCGCGCCGCGGGCCGGGAGGTGCACGAGATCCAGTGGCGCGACCTCGGGCAGCGGGTGCTGCACCGCATCGGCTACGACGCCCTCACCGGCCGTACCGCCCACCCCTACCGGGTGCACGCCGAGCAGTCGCGGCTCACCCCGCTGCTGCTGGCGGCGCTCGCGGAGTACCCGCACGCGGAGGTCTGCTTCTCCAGCACCGTCTTCGACGTGCGGCCCCGCGGGGACGCCGTACGGCTGTGGCTGGACGGGCCGACCGGGCTGCGCACCCCGCTGGACGCCGAGTACGTGGTGGCCGCCGACGGCAGCCGCAGCACGGTCCGTTCCGCGCTCGGGCTGCCCTCGCGGGCCACCGAGTACCCCTCCTACGCCCTGCGGGTGGTGACCCGCACGCCGCTCGACGTGCTGCTGCCCGGCCTGGCTCCCCTGGCCTACGTCCGCGACAGCCGGCAGTCCTTCAGCGTCCTGGGCCTGCCCGACCACTGGCGGCTCATCTTCCGCATGCCGGCGGACGTGCCGCGCCGCGAGGTGGTGGAGCGGGCCGAGGTGCGCGCCCTGCTGCGGCGGGCCCTGCCCTCGGTCGCCGCGGACGTCCGGGTCGCCGACGCGCACACCTACCGGCTCGCGGCCTACGTCCTGCCCGACTACCGGGCGGGCCGGGTGCTGTTCGCCGGGGACGCCGCCCATCTGACGTCCACCGCGGGCGGGATGAACATGAACTGCGGACTGCACGACGCCGTCGCCTGGGGCCGGGCGCTGACCCGTGTGCACCACGGCGAGGCCGACGAGCGGCTCCTGGGCTCGGTGGCCGCCGAGCGGCGCCGGGTGGTGACGGACAAGGTGATCCCGCGCAGTGAGGCCCGCACGGCCGGCCTCGACGACCCGGCCCGGCTGCGCGGCGCCCTGGAGGACATCGGCCGGATCGCGGCCGACCCGCGGCGCACGGCCGACTACCTGGTCAAGGCCTCGCTCCTGGACTGCGCCCCCCGCCCGCAGCTCACCCACTGACCCGCCCCGCGCGGACCCCCCACAGCCCCCCACACCCCCGCACCGCACACCCCGCACCCCCGCACCGTGTCTTCCCCTGCCCGTTTTCAGCCGAGAGGACGGAAGCGCCATGCGCATCTGGTTCCACAAACACACCGTGGAAGGACGGCTGCCACTGCTCGACCAGTGGTATCGCGAGCATCTGGACGCGATCGCCGCCCCCGGCACCGTCATCGACATCAAGACGCTGCCGGCCGACACCTACCCAGACAACACCCCCTTCGGACTGGTCGGCCACCACGCCGCCCAGGTCCTGTTCAGCGAGCACTTCGCGCACTCGGCCCTCCAGGCCGAACGCGCGGGGTACGACGCCTGGATCACCGCGGCGGGCCAGGACCCCGGTCTGCGCGACGCCCGCCACCTCGCCGCGCTGCCGACGCTCGGCTACGGCGAGACGGCGTTCTTCCTGTCCGCCATGACCGGGCACCGCTTCGGCCTGCTCGGCTTCATGCCGCCGCTGGAGGAGCCCATCCGGGCCAACGTCCGGCGCTACGGCCTGGAGCGGTCCATGGCCGCCTACGAGGTCGTGCCCGGCGGCTGGGACGGTGTCCACCGCGCCCTCGACGGCGACTACGACCAGTTCCTCACCGCGTACACCGAGGCCGCCGCCCGTGCCCGCAAGGCCGGCGCGGAGATCATCATCCCCGCCGAGGGCATCCCCAACGAGATCTTCTGGCACCTCGGCGTCCGCGAGCTGCACGGCATGCCCGTGGTCGACCCGGCAGGCCTCGCCGTGAAGTTCGCCGAACTCACCGTGACCCTGCGCGACCTGCGCATCTTCTCCCGTTCCGACGCCGGCTACTGGTTCCACCGTCCGCCCGCCGAGATCTCCCAGCACCTCGAGAAGGTCTTCCTCGGCTCGATCCTCCAAGGAGCGTGATCCCGCATGACCATCCAGTCGACCATCGGCCCCGCCCCCGTCAGCACCCCCGCGGGTGCCCCGCTGCACCGGCCGCGCCGGCTGCGCCGCACCCCGCACCTGCGCCGGCTCGCCGCCGAGACCCAGGTCCACGCGAGCAATCTGATCCAGCCGCTGTTCCTGCGCGAGGGCCTGACCGAGCCCCGTGAGATCCCCTCCATGCCGGGCGTCTTCCAGCACACCCGGGACACCCTGCGCAAGGCGGCCGTCGAGGCGGTCAGCGCCGGCGTGGGCGGCGTGATGCTGTTCGGCATCCCGCAGCACAAGGACGAGCGCGGCAGCGGCGCGGTCGACCCCGACGGCATCCTCCAGGTCGCACTGCGCGACGTGGCCGCCGAGGTCGGGGACGCCACCGTCGTCATCGGCGACATCAACCTCGACGAGTACACCACCCACGGCCACACCGGTGTGCTGGGCCCCGACGGCGACGTCGACAACGACGCCAGCATCGAGCTCTACGGCCAGGCGGCCGTCGTGCAGGCCGACGCCGGCGCCCAGATCGTCGCCCCGAGCGGCATGATGGACGGCCAGGTCGGGCACATCCGGGCGGCCCTGGACGCGGCCGGCCACCAGAACGTGGCCATCCTCGGCTACTCGGCCAAGTACGCCTCGCACTTCTACGGCCCCTTCCGCGACGCCGTCGAGTCCTCCCTCCAGGGCAACCGCCGCACCTACCAGCAGAACCCGGGCAACATCCGCGAGTCCCTGCGCGAGGTCGCCCTCGACCTGGCCGAGGGCGCCGACATGGTCATGGTCAAGCCGGCCCTGGCCTACCTCGACATCGTCCGGCTGATCGCCGAGCACGTCGACGTGCCCGTCTCCGCGTACCAGGTGTCCGGCGAGTACTCGATGATCGAGGCCGCCGCCGCCCGCGGCTGGCTGGACCGCGACGGTTCGATCGTGGAGAGCCTCACCTCGATCCACCGGGCGGGCGCCTCCCAGATCATCACCTACTGGGCCACCGAGTTCGCGCCCCGTCTGGGCTGACCCACCCGCCACGCCCGGCCCCCCGGGCCGGGCCCCCGCCCCACGTCATCCATCGAGGTGTAAGGACTGTGCGACGAACAACACCGGACGACAACCGGTTCCTCGCGGTGGGCATCAGTCACGCCACCGCCCCCCTTGACCTGCTCGAACAGCTCTACGAGAGCCCCAGGCCGCTCGACGACCTGGCCCAGCGCATCGCCGGCACCGACGGTCTGTCCGCCTCGCTGGTGCTGTCCACCTGCAACCGGATGGAGGTCTACGTCGAGGCCGGCTCCGACACCGACCCGGTGCCCGTGCTCGACCAGCTCATCGCCGAGCACACCGGCGTCGACGCCCGGGAACTCACCCCCTACCAGTACGTGCGCCGCGGCGACGACGCCCTGCGCCACCTGTTCCAGGTCGCCTCCGGGCTCGACTCGGTCGTCCTCGGCGAGGACCAGATCCTCGGCCAGGTCAAGGAGGCCCTCGAGCGGGCCCAGCGGGTCGGGGCCACCAGCAAGACCCTCAACCAGGCCGTCCAGGCCGCGCTGCGCACCGGCAAGCGGGCCCGCAACGAGACCGGCCTGAACGAGGCGGGCCGCTCCCTGGCCACCGCGGGCCTGGCCTTCTTCGAGCGCCTGGTCGGCTCCCTCGACGGCAAGACCGCGCTGGTCATCGGCGCCGGCTCGTTCGGCGGGGTGGTCCTCGCCGCCCTGCGCCGCTCCGGGCTGAGCCGGGTGCACATGGCCAACCGCACCCCGGAGAAGGCCCAGCGCCTCGCCGAGACCGCCGACGGCCGCGGCTACCCGCTCCAGGACATCCCCCGGCTGCTGACCGAGGTCGACGTCGTCGTCAGCTGCACGGCCGCCACCGAACCCCTGCTCAGGGCCCGCGAGGTCGCCGACGCGCTGACCGCCCGCGGCGGGCGCGAGCTGTACCTGCTGGACCTGTCGCTGCCGCGCAACATCGAACCGGAGGCCGGGCAGGTCCCGGGCGCCACCCTCGTCGACCTCCAGCGCATCGCGGAGGAGGGCGGCGACGACGAGCTGTCCGTGGCCAGCGTGGAGAGCGCGCACCGGATCGTCGACACCGAGGTGGAGGCCCTCAAGGCCGCCCTCCGCGCCGCCCGCGCCACCCCGGCCCTCGCCGCGCTGCGCGCCACCGCCGCCGAGGCCACCGACGCCGAACTCGCCCGGCTCGGCAAGCGGCTGGACGCCATGGACGGCGAAGCCCTCCAGGAGGTCTCCCGCACCGTCCGGCGCATCGTCGACAAGGTGCTCCACCAGCCCACCGTCCGCGCCCGCGAACTGGCCGGGCGCCCCGACGGCGACGTCTACGTCGACGCCCTGCACGCCCTGTTCGCCCCGCACCCCGCACCCGCGTCCGCCCAGGAGGTCATGGCATGAGCGCGATCTCAAGCCTGTGGAACGCCGACTCGATCGCCGTCATCGGCGCGACGGAACGCCCCGGCGCGCTGGGCCGCAAGCCGATGGACTTCCTGCTGCGCCACGGCTACAAGGGCCGCATCCTGCCGATCAACCCACGCGGCGGGGAGATCCTCGGCGTCCCCGCGTACGCCTCGCTCAAGGAGGCGCCCGGGCCGGTCGACCTGGCGCTGATCATGGTGGGCGCGGACCGGGTGGCCGGCGCCGTCGACGACTGCGTCGACGCGGGGATACCCCTCGCCATCATCGCCTCCTCCGGCTTCGCGGAAACCGGGCCCGACGGGGCCGCCCTCCAGGACGAGATCGTCGCCCGGGCCCGCGCGGGCGGGCTGCGCCTGATCGGGCCGAACTGCATCGGCGCCGTCAGCTTCAACAACCGGGTCCTGGCCACCTTCAGCCCGCTGTTCGGCGCCGAGAGCGTCCCCTTCGAGCCCGGCACCCTCGGCTTCGTCAGCCAGAGCGGCGCCCTGGGCTTCGGCGCGGCGAGCCTCGCCCTGCAGCGCGGGCTGCGCCCCGGCTGGGTGGTGAGCACCGGCAACGACGCCGACGTCACCGCGCTGGAGGTGCTGCGCGAGCTGGCCGCGGAGCCCGAGTGCCGGGGCCTGCTCGGCTACCTGGAGGACGTGCCCGACCTGGACACGCTGCGGGCGCTGAGCGCGTCCGGCAAGCCGGTCGCCCTGCTGAAGTCCGGGCGCACCGAGGCCGGCGGGCGGGCCGCCGCCTCCCACACCGGCGCCCTCGCCACCGACGACCGGGTGCTCGACGCGGCGCTGCGCCAGCTGGGCATCGCCCGGGTCGACGACATCGACGAACTGCTCGACGCCGCCGCCGCGTTCGAGGTGCCGCTGCGGCCCAAGGGCCCGCGCGTCGCCGTGGTGACCACCTCCGGCGGCTCCGGCATCCTGGCCGCCGACGCCGTCGAGGACACCGGTCTGGAGCTGAGCCGGCTGTCGCCGCAGAGCATCGCCGCGCTCACCGAGATCGTGCCGCCGTTCGGCGCGGTGGAGAACCCCGTCGACATCACCGCGACCGTGCTCAGCGACCCGACCCTGTTCGACCGGTCGCTGGACGTGCTGCTCGCGGACGACTCGGTCGACATCATCATCGCCTGCTTCTGCGTCATGGCCGGACCCGACGTGGAGAAGGCGGTCACCGCCCTGTCCAAGGCGGCCCGCAAGGGCGGCAAGCCGATCCTGGTGGCCCGTACCGGCGCCGACTTCCTCGCCCCGGACGCCCCCGCCATGCTCCGCGACGCCCAGCTGCCGGACTACCCGACGCCGGCCCGGGCGCTGAAGGCCGCCGCCGCGCTGTGGCAGGTCAGCAAGCCCCGCCCGGACACCACCCGGGACGCGGTCACGGCGCCGCTCGCGGCGCCCGCGCCGCAGGCCACCGAGCCGGAGCTGAAGCGGCTGCTGAGCGAGGCCGGGATCACCGTGCCCCGGGGCCGGGTGGCCCGGGACGCCGACGACGCGACCGCGCTGGTGCGGGAGCTGGGCGGCCGGGCGGTGCTGAAGGCCGTCGTGCCCGGGCTGCTGCACAAGTCGGAGGCGGGCGGCGTCCGGGTGGGCGTCACCGCGCAGGAGGCGCCGGCCGCCTTCGCCGACCTGGCCGCGCTCGGCGGCGAGGTGCTCGTCGAGGAGCTGGCCCCGGAGGGGGTGGAGGCCCTTGTGGGCGTGCGCACCAGCCCGCTGGGCACCGTCCTGACCGTGGGGCTCGGCGGCATCTTCACCGAGGTCCTCGACGACGTCGCGCACCGCGTGCTGCCGCTCGCCGACGGCGAGGCCGAGCGCATGATCTCCGAGCTGCGCGGCGCCGCCCTGCTGCACGGGGCGCGCGGCACCGCGGCGGTCGGCACCGAGGCGCTGGCCGGACTGCTGTACCGGCTGTCCGACGCGGTCCGCGACTGGCCCGGCGCCTTCGAACTCGACCTCAACCCGGTGCGGGTCCTGCCCGGCGGCGCGGTCGTCCTGGACGCCGCGTTCACCGCCGGGGACGCCCCGGCCCCCTGACGGACGGCCCCGGGCCGCCCGCTCCGGGCGGGAGCCGGTGGACCTCCCCCGCCACCGGCCCCCGCCCGGCCGTCCCGGCCGCCCCGCCGCGGCCTCACCCGCTGTTCCTCCTCCTCTTTCCCCTCCTGTTTCCCAGCCCGTCCAGCGACTGCGAAAGGCACTGACCGATGTCCTCATCCCCCGCACCCGCCACCCTCGACGGTTCCGCCGGTGCCGCCTCGGCCTCGCTGTTCGAGCGGGCCGGGGCGGTCATCCCGGGCGGCGTCAACTCCCCGGTGCGCGCCTTCGGTTCCGTCGGCGGCACCCCGGTGTTCATGGCCTCCGCGCAGGGCCCGTACCTGTACGACGTCGACGGCCGGGAGTACGTCGACCTGATCTGCTCCTGGGGTCCGATGATCCTCGGCCACCGGCACCCGGCGGTCCTGGAGGCCGTCGACGCCGCGCTGGCCTCCGGCACCTCGTTCGGCACCGCCACGGAGGGGGAGATCGCCCTCGCCGAGGAGATCGTCGACCGGGTCGCGCCCGTGGAGCGGGTCCGGCTGGTCACCTCCGGCACCGAGGCGACCATGTCGGCGATCCGGCTGGCCCGCGGCTTCACCGGCCGCTCCAAGATCGTCAAGTTCGCGGGCTGCTACCACGGCCACGTCGACGCGCTGCTGGCGGCCGCGGGCTCCGGCCTGGCCACCTTCGCGCTGCCGGACACCCCGGGCGTCACCGGGGCGCAGGCCGCCGACACCATCGTGCTGCCGTACAACGACCTGGCGGCGGTGGAGCGCACCTTCGCCGAGCGGGGCTCCGAGATCGCCTGCGTGATCACCGAGGCCGCGCCGGGCAACATGGGCGCCGTCCCGCCGCTGCCCGGCTTCAACGCCGGCCTGAAGGACCTGTGCCGGCGCCACGGTGCCCTGTTCATCTCCGACGAGGTCATGACGGGCTTCCGGGCCAGCCGGGCCGGCTGGTACGGCCGGGACGGGGTGGCGGCGGACCTGTTCACCTACGGCAAGGTGATGGGCGGCGGCTTCCCCGCGGCGGCCTTCGGCGGGCGGGCCGACGTCATGGCCCACCTCGCCCCGGCCGGGCCCGTGTACCAGGCGGGCACGCTCGCGGGGAACCCGGTGGCCACCGCGGCCGGCCTCGCGACCCTGCGCCACTGCACCGGCGAGGTCTACGAGCGGCTGGACACCGTGTCCGCCACGATCGGCTCCGAGGTGTCCGCGGCGCTGTCCGCGGAGGGCGTCGCACACGTCCTGCAGTACTCGGGGACGATGTTCTCGGTGTTCTTCTCGCAGCGGCCGGTCCGCGACTACGACGACGTCCGGGCCAGCGAGGCGTTCCGCTACCGGGCCTTCTTCCACGAGATGCTGCGCCAGGGCGTCTACCTGCCGCCGTCCCCGTTCGAGGCCTGGTTCGTGTCCGCCTCGCACGACGACCGGGCCCTGGACCGCATCGTGTCCGCGCTGCCGCGCGCGGCGAGGGCGGCCGCGGCCGCCGTGCCCCCGGCGGCGTGACCCGCCGCGGACACGCGGATGCCGCCGGGGCCGGACGCGAGTCCGGTCCCGGCGGCATCCACCGCGGGGCCGCGCGGGAGAGACGGCCTCAGGGGGCCAGTTCGATGCCCACCCGGATGTTGCCGCGCACGGCCCGGGAGTACGGGCAGCGGGCATGGGCCCGGTCCACCAGCTCCCGCGCCGTCTCCTCGGCCACTCCGGGCATCCGCACCGTCAGGTCGGCGCTGATCCCGTACCCGGAGTCGTCGCGCTCGAGGTGCACCCGGGCCGTCACAGCCGGCTCCTCGGCGAGCGGCACCCGCGCCTCACGCGCGGACAGCCGCAGCGCGCTGTGGAAGCAGGCCGCGTAGCCCGCGGCGAACAGCTGCTCGGGGTTGGTCCGTTCCCCGGAGCCGCCCACCTCCTTGGGCGCGTCCAGCCCCAGCTCCAGCACGCCGTCCGAGGAGCTGACCCGGCCCTTGCGGCCGTCTCCCGACGACGTGACCTCAGCCGTGTAGAGAACCGTCACGATTCCTGCCCTTTCTCATCCGGGGGAAAGCAAGAGGAAAAACACTCGCAAGGTAGACAGGAAATCCGGGCCGGAACAATACGGAAGTCCGAACTCGATCATCACGAATGGAATCCGGAACACCCGGCACAATCAATTCGTCGTCCGGAGTGGTCCGGACCCGAGAATTCAGCGTCGTTCGCTGGAAAGGGGATGAGCCCGATGGGGCCACTGAACGGTGTACGCGTGGTGGAGCTGGCGAGCGGCGCGCCCTGCGCCTTCGCCGCCACGCTCCTCGCAGACCTGGGCGCCGACGTCGTCCGCGTCGACCGCCCGGGGTCCGGCGGGTCCGGGCCCGCCGATCCGCTCGGCCGCTCCCGCCGCTCGGTCACGGCCGACCTGAAGGACCCGGAGGGCGTGCGCCGGGTGCGCGACCTCGTGGACCGCGCCGACGTGCTGCTCGAAGGACTGCGCCCGGGCGCCTGCGAGCGCCTCGGCCTGGGCCCGCAGGCCTTCGCCGAGTCCAACCCCGGCCTGGTCTACGCCCGGGTCTCCGGCTGGGGGCAGTCCGGCCCCTGGGCGCAGCGCCCCGGGCACGACATCAGCTTCCTGGCCCTGGCCGGGGTGCTCGACAGCGACGCGGACGCCGCCGGTTCCCCGGCTCCACCGTCGACGTACCTGTCCACCTTCGCCGGCGGGGGTCTGCTCCAGGTCCTGGGCGTGCTGGCGGCGCTGCACGAGCGCTCCCGCAGCGGGCGCGGGCAGGTGGTCGACGCGGCCATGGTCGACGGGGCGGCGCTGCTGGAGGTGATGGTCCGCCAGTGGCGGGAGAACCCGGGCAACGTCACGGTGACCGACGCGCCGTTCTACACCACCTACGCCTGCCAGGACGGCCGTCACGTGGCGGTCGGCGCGATCGAACCGCGCTTCTACGACGTGCTCCTGGCCCAGCTCGGCCTCGACGCCGCCGGTCTGCCCGACCGCGGTGACCAGGCCGCCTGGCCCGCCCTGCGCGAGCGCCTCGCCGAGGCGTTCCGCACCCGCCCGCGGGACTACTGGGCGAAGGTGTTCGCCGACCACGACGCGTGCGTGGTCCCGGTCCTCGCCCCGGAGGAGGCCGCGGAGCACCCCGCGCTGCGCGAGCGCGCGACGTTCACCGCGGTGGCCGGCCGCCCGCAGCCGTCGCCCGCCCCCCGCTTCTCCCGCACCCCCTCCCCCGCGCCCCGCCCGGCCCCCGCCCCCGGCGCCGACACGGACACCGTGCCGCGGGAGTGGACGGCGTCCGCCTGACGCCGCGGTCCGCAGGAGCGGTCCGGGCACAAGGGCGGCCGGGTTTCCGGCCGCCCTTTTCCCGTGGGTGCGGGTCCGTGGGTGCGGGCCCCGCTAGTGCTGGTGCTGGTGCTGGTGCGACAGGACTCCGTCGAGGACGGTCCGGCACGCCGCGTGGAGTTCGGCCTCCAGGTCGATCTCGGCCTCGGGGTGGGTCCAGCGGTAGAGCGTGCCGAGGTAGAGGTCGCGCAGCACCCGGCCGACCAGGTCGGGGTCCACGGTGTCGGCGACCTCACCGCGCTTGTGGCCCTCCGTCACGAACCGGGCGAAGGTCTCGCTGACGTAGGGCTGCTCGTACAGCGGGAAGCCGGCCCTGACCCAGGCGGCGAGCATGGCCCGGGTCTGGGCGCTGTCGCGGAGGCTGATCTGCGCGAGCAGGCTCATGCAGTGCAGCAGCGAGAGCCGGGTGCTCTCGCCGCAGTCCGCGGTGAGCCCTTCGGTGGTCAGGCCGGCGCGCAGCTGTTCGCGGCGTTGTTCGCTCCACTCCGCGATGAGGTCTTCCTTGCGCTGGAAGTGGTTGAAGAAGGTGCCGCGTGCCACGTCCGCCGCTTCGGTGATCTCGTCGACGGTGGTCTGGTCGTACCCCTGCCGGGTGAACAGCTCGACCGCCGCGTCGTAGATGCGGTTGCGTACGCGCAGTTTGTTGCGTTCGCGCCGTCCCTGGACGGGTGGCGCCTCGGTGGTGAGTGGTGTGTCGCCCATGTGTGACTCCTGTCGCCCAATGCCGTGCGTGCCGGTCCAGAAACCCTGGTGTCATCGGCGTTCGACGTCGTGGGCCAGGGCTGAGCCCCCGTCGTCCTGGCTGGGCAGACGGACCGATAGCGCCGGCACTCCCTACACGTGTATCACGATCCATGTATGAGTACTAGTTCACTTATACAAGTCTTGGGGGGTCGGCGGGAAGGGCTGTGGAGCGAGCCGTTCCGCGCCGACCCCCGCAGGTCAGCAGGCTATGGGTGCGCTCTCCAGGGAAGCGGCGAGCGAACCGACCGTGTCCCTGCCGAGCAGCCGGGACAGCGGGATGTCGCTGTGCAGCTCGCTGCGGACCCGGCTGCGCAGCTGCACGGCGGTGAGGGAGTCGAACCCGTAGTCGCTCAGCCGCCTGCGTACGTCCACCCGCGCCACGTCCGTGCCGAGCAGCTCCGCCACGATCTCCACGAACCTCCCGGCGCCGGGGCCGGCGGTGGTGTCGGGGCCGGCGGTGGTGCCGGCGGCGAGGGTGAGGTGGACCGCGGCGGGTGCCTGCGGGGCCGGCGGCTCGGTCCGCGGCCCGGCGGCGTCGTGCGGGCCGCCGGGGAGCCGCCCAAGCATCAGCGGCGGCAGCGGTATCCGCGGCAGGCGCAGCACCGCGCCGATGCGGGAGACCGCCTGCTGCGGCAGGGACAGCACCGCCCGGACGTAGGAGCCGGCCGCCGCGCCCGCGCCGAGGCGGCGCAGCCGGATGCCGTGGAACTCCGCGACGGTGCGCCCCTGCTGGTCGATGAGGGTGGCGTCGGCGCGCAGCCGCTCACCGGCCTCCTCGGCGCGCAGGGTGGTGTGCAGCCAGAACTCCCCGGGCAGGTCGGCGTGGAAGCGCACCCGCTCCAGGCCCGTGACCCGGTAGGCCGCGTCGGCCGGGACCGAGCCGGGCAGGGCGGCGAGCAGCGGCAGCAGCGCCGCCTCCCACGCGGCCTGCTCGGCGACGTCCGGGCGGTGCAGCAGGGCGACGGCCTCGCCGTCGCGCCGCCAGAGGTGGCGTACGGCGCGCATCGCCGGGCTCGGCTCGTACCCGCGCCGGGACAGCCGGGTGAAGAACTCCCGCGCCGTGCGGTGGGTGCGGCAGCGGTCGAGGGCCGCGTCGAGCTGGGCGCGCCCGGAGGGTGCGCCCTGCGCGGCCGCGGTGGTCACTGTCGCCGTCAGGCACAGGGTGCCGGGCCCGTCCGGCGCGCCGCCCACGGCGCGGACCTCCGCGGACCGCGCACCCGGCCGGTCCTCGGTCGTGACGCGCAGGGCCAGGTTCCCGCCGGCGGGTATCTCGACGAGTTCGTCCCCGAGCCGGATGTCCTCGACGGTCACGGTGCCGGCGCCGGCCGGGCGGACCGCCTCGCGCAGCGCGGCCAGGTGGACCGCGGGCGGCACCGGTGCCAGCCCGTGCAGCCGGACCGCCGCCCCGCTCAGGTCGGCGGCGAGGTCGGCGGTGGTGCGCCGGACGGCGGGCGCGGCCGTGGGGACGTCGCGGCGCAGCGGTTCGCTCTCCCACGGGTAACCGGGCAGCGGGACCCGGCGGGCCGGGCCGCGGAACCAGCGCTGCCAGTCGACGGTGCCGCCGAGGGTGAAGAAGGCGCCCAGGGACCGGGCGAGCGCCAGTGCCTCGTCGGGGCGGGTGCGGTCGGTGGAGGCGACGACGGCCGGCGGGCTGCCCGCCTCGCCGAGGGTGTCCGCGACCGCGCTCTGCAGGACGGGGTGCGGGCTGATCTCGACGAAGACGTTGTCGGTCTCCTTGGCGAGGAGGCGGACGCTGTCGGCGAAGCGGACGGGCTCGCGCAGGTTGTCCAGCCAGTAGCGGGCGTCGAGTTCCGGTCCGTCCAGGAAGGTGTTCAGCAGACTGGAGTGCATCGCGACCGTGCCCCGCCGGGGCCGCAGGCCGGACAGCCGCTGAAGGAGGTCCTCGCGCAGCGGGTCCATGAAGGGGGAGTGCGAGGCGACGTCGACCCGTACCAGCCGGTGGAAGACGCCGTCGCGCTCCAGCCGCCGTCCGATGCGCCGCAGCGCCTCGGTGCCGCCCGCCAGGACGGTGGACCCGGGCGCGTTCTGCGCGGCCACGCAGACCTCGCCGCCCTCCGCCGCGGCGAGATCCTCGGCCTGCTCGGCGGAGAGTTCGACGGCCATCATCGCGCCCCGGCCGGCGACCCGTTGCATCAGGGCGCTGCGGCGGCAGATCACGGCGGCGGCGTCGGCGGGGGTGAGCCCGCCCGCCACGGCGGCCGCGGCCGTCTCGCCCATGCTGTGGCCCAGGCACACCTCCGGGTCGACGCCCATGTCGCGCCACACCGCCGCCAGCGCCAGTTCGGTCGCCCACAGCACGGGCTGCACGGTGGCGACCCGGTCGGGGAAGGGGCCGTCGGCGCGGTCCAGCACCTCCTCTACGGACCAGCCGGTCTCCTCGCGCACCAGCGCGTCGCAGGCGGCCAGTTCGCGGGCGTAGGCGGGGGTCGTGGCCTTCAGCGACCGGCCCATGCCGGACCACTGCGAGCCCTGGCCGGGGAAGACGAACACGGTACGGCGGGGTCCGTCGAACCCGGCCTCGCCCAGTCCCCCGGCGTTCGTCGGCCGGTTCTCGGCCAGGGCGCGCAGCGCCTCGGCCAGGTCGTCGTGGCCGGCTCCGGTGGCCCACAGCCGGTAGGGGTGGGCCTGCCGCTTCTGGGCCGCGGTGGCGCAGACGTCCCACAGCGGCAGGTCGCGGCCGGGGCCGTGCGGGGCGAGGAAGTCCGCGTAGGCGGCGGCGAGCCGGCGCAGCGCGGCGGGGCTGTGCGCGCTGAGCACGAGCAGGTGGGCCGGGCGTCCCTCCGGGAGTTCGGCGGGGGCGCGGGCCGGTTCGGCGGGCCGGGCCGGGGCCTCGGCGACCACCACGTGCGCGTTGGTGCCCGACAGCCCGAAGGAGCTGACGCCGACCAGGGCGCCGCGGCCCTCGCCGGGGTCCAGTTCCTCGTTGCGGGTGACCAGGTGGAGGGGGCTGCCGGCGTCGGCCAGGAGGGGGTGCGGGTCGTTCAGGTGCAGCGAGGCGGGGATGGTGCGGTGCCGGGTGATGAGGACGGCCTTGATGAGACCGGCGATGCCGGCCGCGGCCTCGGCGTGGCCGATGTTGGACTTCACCGAGCCGATCCGCAGCGGTCCGCGGGTGCGCCGGCCGCGCACCACCTCGGCGAGCGCCTGGAGTTCGACCGCGTCACCGACCGGGGTGCCGCTGCCGTGGGCCTCGACGTAGTCCAGCCGGTCGGGGTCGACGCCGGCGGAGCGCCAGGCCTCGCGGATCATCGCCGTCTGGCCCGCGACCGCGGGTTTCACCAGGGAGCCGCTGCCGCGGCCGTCGTTGGTGACGGAGCTGCCCGGCAGCAGCGCGAGGACGGGGTCGCCGTCGCGCCGGGCGTCGCGCAGCCGCTTGAGCACGACGACGCCGACGCCCTCGCTGCGCACGAACCCGTTGGCGGACAGGTCGCCGAAGGCGCAGCGGCCGTCCGGGGAGAGCAGGTCGGCGGAGGAGAAGGCGATGGCGTCCTGCGGCGACAGGATGACGTTGACGCCGCCGGCGACGGCCAGGTCCGTCTCGCCCGTGAGCAGGCTCTGCCGGGCCATGTGGACGGCCACCAGCGACGAGGAGCACGCGGTGTCGACCGTCACGCTCGGGCCGCGCAGGTCGAGGTCGTAGGAGATGCGGCCCGCCGCCATGGCGCGGAAGTGGCTGCCGGTGGCGTCGCGTAAGGAGTGGGTGTCGAGGTCGGCGCCGTGCGCGTAGTCGGCGGTGGCCTGGCCGATGAAGACGCCCGAGCTGCTGCCGGCGAGGTCGGGTGCCGGGATGCCGGCGGCGTCGAGCGCCTCGCGCACGACCATGAGCAGGAGCCGGTGCTGCGGGTCGATGCTCCTGGCCTCGGCGGGCGAGATGCCGAAGAAGCCGGTGTCGAAGGAGAAGGCGTCCGGGAGGAAGCCGCCGTACCGGGACGCGATGCGTCCGGGTGTCTTCGGTGCGCGTGCGTGGCGAGACGCGATGTCGAAGCGCTCGGGCGGCACGGGCGTCACCGAGTCGACGTTCCCCACCAGGTTGGACCAGTACGCGTCGACGCCTGCGGCCTGCGGGAATCGGCAGCCCATGCCCACGACCGCGATCGACGTGCCGTCCTCATGTCCTGAACCCATCACAAAGCCCCCCTCTGAGGTCGGGTCAACGCGAGCGATCTTAGTCTAAAAATGCACTGGAGAACAAGTATGTTCTGAAGGGCCAAGTCTGAACGCTAAGTCCGCGGGGCAACTTTGATCTGCGATTTAAAGTCGTACTCTGGACCAAGAACGTACCGAAGTACTAGTCTGCTGCTCCGAACGAGCTGGAAGAGGTGAACTCCGATGGTTCCGCTGTCTCCGCCCGCGTCGGGCACGCCGGCCCCGCCGGTCCGGGCGGCCGGTGTGCCGCCCGTGCTGCCCGAGCTGGTGCGGCGCGCCGCGCGCATTCCCTCGCTGGCCGCCAAGTACGCGCCCCACCTCGGCGCCGGGCACTTACCGGCGCTGACCGACCTGCCGGTGCTGACCCGGCCGGAGCTGATGCGGGCCACGCAGGAGGCGCTGGCGCTGGGGCAGCGGTCCCCGGGCGCCCAGCTGTGGGCCGACGGCGGCACGCTGGACGAGCCCGCGCTGACCCTGCTGCCCGAGGGGATGTTCGCCCCGCAGATCCGCCGCGCCTGGAACCCGCTCGGCCCCGGGGACGTCCTCGCCAATCTGCACCCACCGGGCCAATTGCGGCCCGACCACTACTTCTACAACCGGTTCGCGGCCGAGTCGGGCGCCACCACGCTCGCCTTCGGCCGGCTGCCCGACGGCTCGCACGACGACTGGCTGGACTTCTTCGCCCGGCACCACGTCACCGCGGTGGCCGCGCCGCCCGAGACGCTCGGCCGGCTGCTCGGCGCCACGGCCGCGGGCCGGCCGGTGCCCTGGCTGCGCACCCTGCTGCTGGGCGGGGCGGCGCACGACGCCACCCCCGACGCGCGGATCGCCGAGTGCTTCCCGTACACCGAGGTCTGGCGGCTGTACGGGGCGGCGAGCACCTGGGTGACCGGTCACCGCGGGCCGCAGTGCCTGGCGGACGTGTACCACCCGCTGCCGTACCAGCACGTGGAGATCGCCGGCGGGCGGCTGCGGGTGACCACGCTCGACCCGGGCCGCACCCCGCCGCTGATCCGCTACCAGACCCAGGACCGCGGCGAGTTCGCCCGCTGCACCTGCGGGCTGCCCGGCCCGGCGGTCCGGGTGTTCGGCACCGCCCCGCCCTTCTTCCGCTTCCACGGCCGTGCCGTCTCCGCCGGTGAACTGGTCCGGCTGGCCACCTCCCTCGCCGAGGTGGACGCCGCGCAGGTCGCGGTGTGCGGGGAGCAGCGCATCCAGCTGCGGGTCCGGCTGGCTCCCGGAGTGCCCGACGACCACCACACCCACGCCTGGATCAGGTTCCGGGTGCTGGAGAGCCATCTCGCCCTCGCCGCCTGTGTCGTCGAACAGCCCGACCTGTTCGAGGTGGTCGCGGTGGACGGCCCGGTCGCCGGCGCCGCCGTCCTGGTGGACGAGGAGTTCTGAGGTGCGGGCGCGTCCCGCCGCCGGGCACGCCGCGGGGGCGCTCCCGTACGGCGGGCCCGGCCCGTTGCCCCGTCCGGCCGAGTCCCTTGAGGAAACAACCGTAGGTAGGAGAGGAATCGCCATGTCCGAGCAGCTCACTTCCCGACAGGACGCGGTCACCGCGCAGGCCGAGGACGAGATCCTCGTCGCGGTGCGCGCGGTGGCACCCGAGGTCGACGAGATGATCAGGGCCGAACCCTCCCCGGAGGGTTGGCTGCCGGGGTGGGACGTGGCCGGGGTGGTGCTCCGGGGCGCCCCCGAGGGGTTCAGCCCGCTGCCGGGGGACCGGATCGTGGGCGTGGCACCCGGCCGGCGGTGGTCCTCGTGCATGGCGCTGCCGTCCGAGTACGCCGTCGTCCTGCCCCAGCACGTCAGCTTCGAGCAGGCGGCGGCGCTGCGGGTGGCCGTGCTGACCGCGCTGCGGCTGGTGCGCGGCGCGGGCCCGCTGGCCGGCCGCACGGTGCTGGTGACCGGCGCCGACCAGGGCATCGGACGGCTGCTGGTGGAGCTGGCCGCCGCGCTGGGTGCCCGGGTGACCGCCGCGGTGCGGGACCGGGCGCGCACCGGGCTGGTGGAGGGGCTCGGCGCGGCCCGCGTGGTGTGCGGGCTCGACGGCGTCGACGACCGCTTCGACGTGCTGTACGAGGCCGCCGCCGGGGACGTGATCGCGGCCGGGCGGGGACTGGTGAGCGACGGCGGGTCGGTGTTCCTCTACGAGAGCTTCGCGCCGCACGCCGCCGACATCGGCTTCTTCCGGTTCTTCGGCGGGCCGGAGCAGGCCGGCCTGCGGCACTTCGTCTTCCGTACCGCCACGCCCGCGGACCGCGAACTGGCCCAGCTGCTCGACCTGCTGACCACGGGCGAACTCTCGCTGGGCGCCGTCGCGGGGGCGGCGCCGACCGCGGCCTGACACGGGACGCGCACCCGGAGGGGACGGATCGCCGGAGCGGACGGATCACGGAAGGAGGGGGTGCGACCCGCGGGTCGCACCCCCTCCTTCCTCGTCCCGCGCCTCACGCGGCGGTGGCCACCGGGCCCAGCCACTCGGTCAGCTCGGCCCGCAGCCGGTCCAGGTCGCCCTCGTGGCCGTGGGCGGCGATGTGGCCGTCGGGCCGGACCAGGTAGTAGCCCTGCTGCCGGCAGCCGGTCTCGGTGCGGGCGGAGCCGGCGGACAGGCTCACGTGCCGTACCCCGGGCCACCCCGCCGTCAGGCCGCGCACCTGCTCGCGCCAGGCGGGCGCCTCGCCCCGGCAGACCACGGCGAGGGTCCAGCCCGGCGGTTCGTCGCGGGGCCCGGCGAAGCCGGCCGGCACGGCCAGTTCGCGGGGGAAGACGGCGCCGACGCCCAGCCCGCCGGGCAGCCGGGAGCGCAGCCGGCAGGCGGAGCGGCCGCCCGGCAGCTGGCTGTCGCGGGTGGCCGGGTAGGCCAGCCGGCGGCCGGCCATGACCGGGGCGTACAGCCGGAACAGGCCGGTGTGCCCGGCCGTGCGGAAGGCGGCGTCGCGGGTGCGGACCGCGAGCGGGCGGCGCACCATCCAGCCCCGGGTCTGGATGTCGGTGTCGCGCACCACCCGGCGGGCCACGGCGGCCCGTTCGGGACCGTAGGTGAGCAACAGGCTGGAAGGAGCCCTGCCGTGCAGGACGGCGGCGATTTTCCAGGCCAGGTTGTGGGCGTCCTGCATGCCCGTGTTGAGACCCTGGCCGCCCGCGGGGCTGTGCACGTGCGCGGCGTCGCCGGCGATGAAGACCCGGCCGAGCTGGAAGTCGGTGGCGTGCCGGGCGTGGATGCGGAACTCCGACTCCCACACCGGGTCGGTGAGGGTGACGCCGCGCGGGCCGCGCTCGTCGACGATTCGCTGCATCTTCTCGACGCCGACCTTCTCCCCCGGGGCCATGCTGGAGAAGAACCGGAAGACGCCGCCGGGCAGGGCCACCACGACCAGCGCGCCCGCGGCCGACTGGTAGTACAGCGCCTGGTCGGGCGGCAGATAGCCCTTGATCCGGGCGTCCACCAGGGCGAACGCGCTCTCGTAGGTGCTGCCGGAGAAGCCGCTGCCGAGCTGGCCGCGGACCGCGCTGCCGGCCCCGTCGGTGCCGATGACGAAGGCCGCCCGGGTGCGTTCGACGCGCCCGTCGGCGTGCTCCAGGACGGCCGTCACCCCGTCGACCGCGTCGATGCGCCCGGAGAAGTCCAGCCCGTCGAAGGTGAGCAGCCGCACGCCCCGCTCCACCTTGCCGCCCAGCTCCCGCAGCCGGGTGCGCAGGATGCGCTCGGTCTCGTTCTGCGGCAGGCACAGCGGGCTGAGCGCCTGCGGGAAGTCGAAGGTGGCCAGCCGGTGCCGCTCGGAGAAGTAGCTGAACGCGTTGATCTGCACACCGCTGGCGCGCAGCTCGGACAGCACCCCGAGGTCGTCGAAGAGGTCGATGCTGCGGGGCCACACCAGCAGCGCCTTGGGGAAGGGCGAGGGCTCGGGGGCGCGGTCGACGATGCGCACCCGCACGCCGCGCCGCAGCAGTTCGCAGGCCGCCATCATGCCGGTCGGCCCGGCTCCGACGATCAGTACGTCGTACGGGTCCCGTCCGTCGGCCGGGTCCGCCGGGGCTCGGTCCCGCGCGGGTCGCTCGGTGCTCGGCATGGGGCTCCTCCATCTCAGTGGGCGCTCATTGACGACAACCATCAGATGTCTTACTGTACTTCGAGATCTTATATTAGCGCCGCGGACCAGAACAGACCTGAGAACGGTCGCGACGACGGAAGAAAGAGGGGTCATGACCACCCAGACCGAGACCCGGACGACAGCGCCGGAGCGCCGGGAGGACGCGGGCTCGCTCAGCGTGATGATCGCGGTCGCCCTCGCCAGCGTGCTGCTCCCCCTGGCCATCACCGCCCCCGCGGTGGCCATGCCCGACCTCACCACCGACCTCGACTCCACCGTGGCCGGCGGCCAGTGGGTGCAGAACGCCTACGGCGTGACGTTCGCGGCCTGCATGCTCGCCGCCGGCACCCTCGCCGACCAGTTCGGCCGCCGCCGCATCCTGGCGATCGGCACCGTCGTCTTCATGGCGATGTCGGCCGTGGCGGCGGTGTCCACCGACATCCTGGTGCTGGACATCGCGCGCGCCCTGCAGGGCATCGGCGCGGCCGGCGTGCTCACCAGCGGCGCCGCGATCCTGGCCGCCTCCTTCACCGGCCGCCGGCGCACCCAGGCCTTCGGCGTCCTCGGCACCTCCTTCGGCGCCGGTCTCGCACTCGGGCCGGTGCTCGGCGGTGCGTGCGTCAGCCTGGCCGGCTGGCGCGGGGTGTTCTGGCTGAACGTGCTGGTCGGCGCCGTCGCGCTGGTCCTGATGCCGCGGATCAGGGAATCGCGGGACCCCGACGCCACCCGGGTCGACTGGCCGGGGCTCGCCACCTTCAGCGGCAGCCTCTTCCTGCTCGCGCTCGGCTTCGTCGAGGGCGGTGAGCGGGGCTGGGCACACCCGGCGACCCTCGGCTCACTCGCCGGCTTCGCCGTGTTCATGGCCGCCTTCGTGGCGATCGAGCAGCGCGTGCCGCGGCCCATGTTCGACCTGTCGCTGTTCCGCAACCCCACCTTCGTGGTGGTGGTCTGCCAGCCGTTCACCATCACCTTCGGCTTCGTGGTGCTGCTGAACTTCCTGCCGCCGTACTTCAAGGGCGTCGGCGGCTACTCCAGCACCGAGTCCGGGCTGCTGCTGATGCCGCTGATGCTGCCGATCTTCGTCCTGCCGCTGCTGATCGGGCGGCTGGTCGCGGACCGGGTCACGCCGCGGATGCTGCTGACGGTGAGTTCGGTGCTGATCGCCGTCGGCTCGCTGTGGATGGTCGTCCTTCAGCCGGGGCAGTCCTGGGCCGTCGTGGTCGCGCCGCTGCTGGTCTTCGGGCTCGGTGTCGGCTCGGCGTTCGGCGCGATGGACAACGCGGCCGTCAGCGTCGTACCCGTGGAACGCGCGGGGATGGCCTCCGGCATCTTCAACACCATGCGGATCGCCGGCGAGACCGTGGCCGTCGCCGCGGCCGGCGGATTCCTGTCCTCCTACACCCGCGGGGACCTGATCGACAGCGCGCCCCGGTTCGCCGCCCAGGCGCCGCGCCTCGCCGGTGAGGCGACCCAGGGCCGGCTGGACGACGCGCTGGCCACCGTCGCGCCGGCCCGGCGGCTGGACGCGCTCGACGCCGTCGCCCACAGCCTCACCTCCAGCCTGCACGTGGCGTTCGTCGCGCTGGCCGTGCTCGCGGCGGCCGGGGCGGTCACCACCTTCCTCGTCGTCAAGGACAAGGAACTCGCGGACGCGGCGAGCTGACCCGCCCGCCCCACCGAACCGGGGAGTGCCCGGTCACCCCCCGTCCCGGGTGCTCCCCTCCCCCCTCTCCCACCCACGTTTCCCCTCTCCCCCCACGCCCCTCCCCCCACAGCCTCAGCCCCCCACCTCACCCCCTCAGAACCCGAGCAGCTACTCAACCGAAAGCAGGAGAAGATGCGTTACCGCTACCTGGGCGACACCGGACTGTCCGTCTCCGAGCTGTGCTTCGGCGCCATGACCTTCGGCGGCGGCGCCCGGTTCCTCGGGGCCGAGGACCGCAACTGGTCGGAGTTCGGCACCGTCGACGACCAGAACGTGCTGCGGATGATGGACCAGGCGCTGGACGCCGGCATCAACTTCTTCGACACCGCCGACGTCTACAAGAACGGCATGGGCGAGGAGTTCTTCGGCCGCACCCTGCAGAAGGTCCGCGACCGCGTCATCATCGGCACCAAGGGCCGCTGGCGGATCACGGACGACCCGAACGACATCGGTGCCACCCGCCACCACCTGTACGCGGCGGTCGAGGACAGCCTGCGCCGGCTGAACACCGACTACATCGACCTCTACCACATCCACGGCTTCGACCCGCGCACCTCGCTGGACGAGACCCTGCGCGTGCTGGACGACCTGGTCCGGGCCGGCAAGATCCGCTACATCGGCGTCTCCAACTTCGCGGGCTGGCAGCTGATGAAGGCGCTGTCCGTCTCCGACCGCCGCAACCTCAGCCGCTTCGTCTGCTACCAGGGCTACTACAACATCGGCGCCCGCGACCTGGAGCGCGAGATCATCCCGCTCGCCGTGGACCAGAAGGTCGGCATCACCGCCTGGTCGCCGCTGGCCGGCGGCTTCCTCACCGGCAAGTACCGCCGCGGCGAGGAGCGCCCCGAGGGCAGCCGCCTCGCCCAGCGCACCCCCGCCGAGTCCGCTCCGCTGACCGACGAGGACCAGGCGTACGACATCGTCGACGAGATGGCGCGGATCGCCGAGGAGCGCGGCGCGAGCGTCGCCCAGGTCGCCCTGAACTGGGTGCTGGCCAAGCCCGGCATCACCTCCGCGGTGATCGGCGCGACCAAGCCGCACCAGCTGGACGACAACCTCAAGGCGATGGAGTGGACGCTCTCCGAGGACGAGCTGGCCCGCCTGGACAAGGTCAGCGAGACCCCGGCGCCGTACCCGTACTGGCACATCGGCACGGTCGGCGCCGACCGCAAGCTGCCGGGCGACGTCTACCCCGCCTGAGCGGACCCCGCAGGCCCCCCGCGGCACCGGAGGGACGACGTTCCCACGTCGTCCCTCCGCGTGTCTGCCCCCTCACCCACCACGACCCCGAGCAGGAACCACCACAACCGCGACAGAAAGCCAGGCCATTCATGACCACCGCACCCGATGCCGCTCCCGCGGGGATACCGCCGCTGGACTACACGCGCACCGTGGACCGTCTGCTCGTCCACCGGGACGCCCTGGGCGAAGTGTTCCTGACCGACCTGCGGCGCATCGACGAGGACACCTACGCCGCGGGCGCCCAGCTGCCCAGGTCGCACGCCTACTACGGGGACCACCTGCTGCGCCCCGGCTGCTACGACCCGCTGCTGATCCTGGAGGCGTGCCGGCAGGCCACCCTGGCCGGTGCGCACCGCTTCTTCGGTGTGCCGTCCGACAACAAGTTCATCCTCACCCACCTCGGTCTGCGCCTGGACCACCCGCAGACCGTCGTCGTGGGCAGCTCGCCGTTCTCGCTCGCCTTCCGGGTCCGCATCACCGACCGCAAGGAACGCGAGGGCCGGGTCACCGGCCTCGACTACGAGCTGGACCTGATCGCCGACGGCACGGTGATCGGGCACGCCTCCATCGGGCTGCGCTTCAAGACGCCGATGGGCTACCTGACGCTGCGGCTCAACAACCGCGACGGCTTCGCGCTGCCGTCGTCGGCGACCTACCCGGTGTCCACGCCGGGCACGCCCGTCGCCCCGCACCTGGTCGGCCGCGCCAACCCGGAGAACGTGGTCCTGGTCGACGCGGCGGTCACCGACAACACCGCGCAGGCGCTGCTGCGCATCCCCGCCCGGCACGCCAGCCTGTTCGACCACCCGCAGGACCACCTGCCCGGCATGGTCATCGCCGAGGGCGCACGGCAGCTGGCGCTGCTCGCCGCGCTGGACGTGCAGGGGCTGTCCACGTTCAAGACCATCGTCACCGAGATGCACGTCCGGTTCTCGCGCTTCGGGGAGCTGGAGGACGACACGGTGCTGACCGCCTGGGTCGACAGCCCCCGGGACACCGCGGGCGCCGTGACGCTCTACACCCTCGGCGGCACGCTCCCCGCGGAGGGCCTGCCGACGCCGGCGCCGCAGCTGCCGGTGCGGGTCGAGGCCTCGCAGAAGGGTGAGCCGCTGTGCGTGTTCTCCTTCGTCCTGACCCGGATGACGTCATGACCGGGGCCACCGCCGTCTTCAGCGACGTGGACGAGACGCTGATCCGGGTCAAGAGCATGTTCCGGTTCCTGGAGTTCTACCTGCGCACGCGCGGCGAGCCCCCGGCCACCTACGACCGGCTGACGGGTGAGCTGCGGACCGCGGCCCTGCGGGGGGCGCCGCGCGCCGAGATCAACCGCCGCTACTACCGGCTGTACCGGGGCGAGCGGGCGCAGCGGCTCGCGGAGGCCGGGCGGCGCTGGTTCGCCGCCGAGTGGCGGGAGCCCGCGGACGGGCTGTACGTGCCCGAGGTCGAGGAGGCCCTCGGTGTGCACCAGAAGTCCGGCCAGGCCCTGATCCTGGTCTCCGGGTCGTTCTTCGCCTGCCTCGACCCGATCGCCGAGGACGTCCGCGCCGACCAGGTGCTCGCCACCCGTCCGGTGGTGCGGCGCGGCGAACTGACCGGCGAGGTGCTGGTGCCCATGATCGGTGCGACGAAGGGCCGGGCGGTGCGGATCGCCGCGGCCGTCCGCGGCTTCGACCTCGCGGGCTGCGCCGCGTACGGCGACCACGTCAGCGACCTCGCGATGCTGGAGGCGGTCGGCCGTCCGGTCGTGGTGGGCGACGACGAGGAGCTGACCGCGCACGCGCTGCGCGCGGGCTGGGGCCGGCTGCTGACCGGGGCGCCGCGGTGACCCGGGGAGTACGGCCGCCCGCCCGGCGGGCCGCGGCGGTCGCGGTACGGCGGATCGGCCTGCGTGTCGTGAGAGCCGTGGGACTGCCCGGGCGGCGTCCGGAATCGTTCCCGGGCCGCGTCCGGCGGCCCGGCCTGGAGGGGGAGGTTCACTCATGACGCGTATCGGAATTCTGGCCACCGGGTCCTACCTGCCCAGCACGGTCGTCACCAACGAGGAGATCGCGCGCGGGGCGGGGGTGACCGACGAGTGGATCGTGCGCAAGACCGGGATACGGGAGCGGCGCCGCGCCGACGACCGTGACGCCACGTCGGATCTGGCCGCCCGGGCCGCCCGGGCCGCGCTGGAGCAGGCCGGGGTGCGGGCGCAGGACGTGGCGTACATCGTGCTCGCCACGTCGACGCCCGACCACCCGCAGCCGGCGACGGCCAGCATCGTCCAGCACCTGCTGGGCGCGGTGAACGCGGCGGCCTTCGACATCAACGCCGTGTGCAGCGGTTTCGTGTACGCCACCACGGTCGCCGAGCGGCTGCTGCGGGCGGCGGGCGAGGGGCAGTACGCGCTGGTCATCGGCGCGGACATCTACTCCCGCATCCTGGACTACTCCGACCCCAAGACGGCCATCCTGTTCGGTGACGGCGCCGGTGCGGTGCTGCTGGGCGGGGTGCCGGACACCTGCGGCATCCGGGAGACCAGCCTGCTCACCCGCGGCGACCAGTACCGGCTGATCAGCGTGCCGGCGGGCGGCAGCCGCCTGCCCGCCGACCGGCGCACGCTGGAGGAGGGCGCGCACTACTTCCGGATGGACGGGCGCGGGGTGCGCTCGTTCGTGCAGGAGAACCTGCCCGAGGCGCTGCACGAGCTGCTCGACCGGGCGGGCGTGCGCCGGGAGCACGTACGGCACTTCGTGCCGCACCAGGCCAACGGGGTGATGCTCGGTGAGGTGTGGCCCGCGCTCGGGCTGCCCTCGGCGACCATGCACCTGGCCCTGGAGCGGTACGGCAACACCGGCTCGGCGTCGGTGCCCGTCACCCTCGACATCGCACACCGCCGGGGCGAGTTCGCCGACGGCGAGACCGTGCTCATGGCCGGGTTCGGCGGTGGGATGACGGTGGGCGCGGTGCTCACCCAGTGGGCGCCGACGGCGTTCGCCCGGGACGGCGAGCAGGAACTGGTGAGCGCGCGGTGAGCGGGACCGGAGGCGTTACGGGAGGCGGCGCGGAAGGCGGTACGGCCGGTGCGGGAGCGCCGGACCCGGAGCTGGAGGCGCTGATCCGCCGCCATGTGGCGGCCCGCCGGCGGGCCGGCCTGCGCCAGGCGACGGAACGTTCCCTCACTGCCTGGCTGCTGGGCGGCGCCCCGGGCGGGTCGACCGCGCCGCACGACCGAGTCCCGCGCGCCTGACGCACGACGCGGCGAAGCCGGTGTCCCCCTGCCCTTCCAGGGGGACACCGGCTTCGGCGCTGTTCCGGGCGGCCCGGGGGCCGCGGTTCAGTAGATGCCGAACATCCGGACGGGGCCCGCGAAGCCGCCCTTGTGCTTCATCAGGCCGATGACGGTGATCGCGCCGGACTCCGGGAGCTGGTCGACGTTGGCCGCCCACTCGATGCCGTAGTGGCCGCTGGTCAGCAGGAACTTGTGGGCGCGCGGGTCGAGGTAGTTGTTGGCGCCCGAGTCCAGGCTGGGGCTGTCGGTGGCCACGCCGACGATGTTGCGGCTGGTGGAGAGGAACTCGGCGGCGTCCCAGCCGATGCCGGGGAAGTGCGGCTTGCCGTCGGCGTCCCGGTTGAAGATGCGCTCGGGGTCGTTGATGCGGGAGGACCAGCCGCAGTCCATGGCGACCACGGCGCCGTCCGGGATGCGGCCGTGGCGGCTCTCCCACTTGCGCAGGTCGTCGTAGGTGAGCAGGGCGTCGAGGTCCTTCTGGGCGCGGTCGGCGATGCGGACGACCACGAGCGGGGCGATCAGGCTCTCGGCCGGGATCTCGTCGGTGGCGAGCTGGCCGTTGTCGAAGTGCTTGGGGCCGTCCATGTGCGTGCCGCTGTGCTCGTCGATGGTGAGCATGAGGGTGTTGTAGCCCTCCTTCTCGACCGAGGCGACCTGCGTGAACTTCGGCGGCTCGACGAAGGGGCGGAAGACGGGGAAGTCCTCGCCCCAGGCGTGGCTCATGTCGACGATGCGGCGGCCGGTGCCGAACAGCTTCCTCGCGGTGGCCGCGGGCTGCGCGGCGGCGGCCGGCGTGGCGCCGAGCAGGCCCATGCCGGTCACCGTGGCGCCCAGCGCGCCGGCCAGGCCGAGCATGCTGCGCCGGCTGGGGGCGGCGGCCGCGGCGGCGCGGCGCACCTCACCGGCGGACAGGACGGCGGCCTCGGGGTTGCCGGCCTGGTGGGCGTGGATGTGGTCGTGCGCTTCCGTGTACGTGTCGCCGTACACGGCCTTCATCACCCAGGTTCCGCACACGTTGTTCTCCTCTTGGCGGGTTTGCGGGATCGGCTGTGCCGGGACCGGGCCCGGCTGTACGATCTCATAGAAGCATAAGAGATCTGATACATGTAAGTCTTTGGTTGATCCGTTGATGAACGTGGGAGGGTTGCCGTGTCCGACGTCCTTGCCCCGCCGAACCCCGCCCGAGCGACCGTGCGCGCGGCGCGCGGCGCGGCGGTGGGCCTCGGCCCGGCCCTGGTCACCGCCGTCGCCTACGTCGATCCGGGAAACGTCGCGATCAACTTCAGCGCCGGTGCCGGCTACGGCTACGCCCTGCTGTGGGTGGTCGTCGCCGCCGGGGCGGCCGCCGGGGTCATCCAGTACCTGTCGGCCAAGCTCGGCGCCTGCACCGGGCGCTCCCTCACCGAGTCCGTCGGCGCCGCGCTGGGCCGGCCCGCCCGCCTCGCCTACTGGGTCCAGGCCGAACTGGTCGCGGCCGCCACCGACGTCGCCGAGGTGGTCGGCGGAGCGGTCGCGCTGCGGCTGTTGTTCGGCCTGCCCCTGTGGCTCGGCGCCGTCACCACCGCCGCGGCCGCCGCCCTCCTGGTACGGCTGCGGGCGGCCCGGGGCGGCAACGCGTTCGCCGTCGCGATCACCGCCGCGCTGGCGCTGGTCGCCTGCGGTTTCATCGGCTGCATGCTGGCCGCCGGGCCCTCCGCCACCGGCATCGCCTCGGGGCTGCGCCCGGCACCGCTGGACCACCACGCCCTGCTGCTCGCCTCCGGCGTCTTCGGCGCGACCGTCATGCCGCACGCGGTGTACGTCCACTCGGCGCTGAGCCGGGACAGCGCGCGACCGGGCGGCGGGGCCGGCACCGCGCCGCGGGTCACCCCGGGCCGTGTGCCGGGGCTGCTGGCGGCGCACCGGCGGGCGGTGGTCCTCGCGATGCTGGTCGCCGGGGCCGTCAACGCCTCCCTGCTGATCACGGCGGCGGCCCTGCCGCGCGGCGGTTCCCAGGAACTGGAGCAGATCCACGGCGCGGTGGGACGGCTGCTCGGCGGCCTCCCCGCCCTGGCCCTGGCCCTCGCCCTGCTGGCGTCCGGGCTGGCCTCCACGGCGGTCGGCACGCACGCCGGGGACATCGCCATGAAGGACCTCCTGCACCGGCGCGTGCCGCCGTGGGTGCGCCGGACGGCGGCGCTGGCCCCGGCGGTGCTCCTGCCGGCCGCGGGGGCCGGCACCACGCAACTGCTGGTGCTCTCCCAGGTGGGCCTGTCGCTGGGCATCCCGTTCGCGCTGGTCCCGCTCATCGTGCTCACCCGCCGCCGCTCCCTGATGGGCGCGGCCGCCAACCACCGCGCCACCACGGTGGCGGCGTCGGCGGTGGCGGCGGCCGCCCTGGTCGTCAACGGCGTCCTGCTGGCCCAGCTGGCGGGCTGAGGCGACCCCGGACAGCCGGGGAACGACAGCCGGAAGGGGGCGGCGGGCCCGGGCCCGCCGCCCCCTTCCGGCTGTCGTCTCTCCTCCCGGCTCCTGAGGCCGGCTCAGACCACGGCGGGATCGGTGACCCGGGTGCCGCGCAGCAGCCAGGCGGGGCCCTCCGCCCAGCTGCCGACGGCCTCGAAGAACCGGGCGAAGTGCTCGCCCGCGCAGTGCCGGTCGAACGCGGCCTCGTCGTCGTAGGCCTCGTACAGGTAGAACCGGCCGGGGTCCGAGGCGTCGGCGATCAGGTCGAAGGCGCGGGTGCCGGGCTCGTCGGCGAGCGAGCGCCGCCCGTCCTCCAGCGCGGCGGCGACGAACTCGGCACGCCGGTCGGCGGGGACGGTGAAGGCGACGGCGACGGTGTACACGGGGAACCTCACTTCTGGTCGGTGGCTGGAGCGGACAGGGGGACCGGTCACCGGACCGGTCCCCCTGGGGTGTGCGGGTGGCTGTGCGGGGCGCGGGCCCCGCTCAGGCGGTGACCGGGCCCTCGCCCGCGCCGGTGGCCTCGATGGCCGCGCGGATCTCGGCGAGGTCCGCGCCGGTCAGCTCCAGGCCGGCGGCCGGGAGCCAGCCGTCCACCTGCTGCGGCGACCGGGCGCCGACGATCGCGCCGTCCACGCCGGGCCAGGCGAGCGCCCAGGCGACGGCGACGGCACCGGTGGAGACGCCGTGCCGCTCGGCCACCGGGGCCAGGGCGGCGGCGAGGGCGAGGTTGGCGTCCAGGCCGGTGGTGAAGTCGGGGTGGGTCTTGCGCCAGTCGTCGTCCGGCAGGGCGGCCGCGCGCTCCTTGGAGAACGCGCCGGTCAGCAGGCCGGACTGCTGGGGCGAGTACACGATGACACCCGTGCCCGCCGCCCGCGCCCGCGCGACCAGGTCGGCGGCCCCGCGGTTGACGGCGGAGAACGGCGGCTGGACGACGTCCACGTGGGCGATCCGCTCGGCGGCGGCGAGCTGCTCGGGCGAGTGGTTGGACAGACCGATGGCGCGGACCTTGCCCTCGGCCTTCAGGTCGGCCATGACCTGCCAGTACTCCTCCAGCGGCGTGGCGCCGGCACCGGCGCCGGCGCTCTGCGGGTCGTTGTAGTCGAGGGCACCGCCGCCGGTGTCGGGCCAGTGCACCTGGTACAGGTCGATGCTCTCGGTGTTCAGGCGGCGCAGGGAGCCCTCGACCTCGCGGCGGACGCTCTCGGGCCGCATGGAGTTGCGCGGGGCCGCGCTCGGGTCGTTCTCGTCCCAGACCAGGCCGCACTTGGTGAACACGTACGGGCGGTCGGCCTCGGGGAAGTCGGCGACGGCCTTGGCGATGACCTCCTCGGAGTGGCCCAGGCCGTAGACGGCGGCCGTGTCGATCCAGTTGATGCCGGCCTCGATCGCGTGCCGGATGGCGGCCACGGAGGCGGCGTCGTCCTGGGCGCCCCAGGCGTAGAACCAGCCGCCGCCGCCGATGGCCCAGGCACCGAACCCGGTGCGCGTGATGGACAGCCCGCTCGTGCCGAGCTGGGTGGTGGGCAGAGTCATGGAGTCGCAGTCCTCTTCTTCTGGTTCTTCTGGTTCTTGTGGTTCATCTGTTCCGCGCGCTTCTCGGGTGCGCTCGGTCGGATGGCTCATCGGGCCGCTCGCCGCTTGGCGCGGCGCGGGTCAGGCGCGGGCGACGCCGTCGCGGCGGGCCGCCTCGGCGACGGCCGCCGCCACGGCCGGGGCGACGCGGGGGTCGAAGGGGCTGGGCACGACGAGGCCGGGCCGCAGGTCGTCGCCGACGACGGCGGCTATGGCGTCGGCGGCGGCCAGCTTCATGCCCTCGGTGACGGTGGAGGCCCGCACGTCCAGCGCGCCGCGGAAGATGCCCGGGAACGCCAGCACGTTGTTGATCTGGTTCGGGTGGTCGCTGCGCCCGGTGGCCACCACGCGCGCGTGCCGCGCGGCGACCGCCGGGTCGACCTCGGGGGTGGGGTTGGAGAGGGCGAAGACGATGGCGTCCTGGGCCATCCCGGCCAGGGCCCGCTCGTCGAGGGTGGCCCCGGACAGGCCGATGAAGACGTCCGCGCCGTGCAGCGCCTCCTCCACCGAGCCGGTGTGCCCGGCGCGGTTGCTCCGCCGGGCGAGCGCCGCCTTGTAGGGGTTGAGGCCCTCGCGGCCGGCGTACAGCATGCCCTTGCTGTCGGCGACGGCCAGGTCCCCGATGCCGGCCTCCAGCAGGATCCGGCTGACCGCGAGACCGGAGGCGCCCGCTCCGGCCACCACCGCCCGCAGGTCGCCGAGCGAACGCCCCGTCAGCCGGGCCGCGTTGCGCAGGGCGGCCAGGACGACGACGGCGGTGCCGTGCTGGTCGTCGTGGAACACCGGAATGTCCAGCGCGGCCCCCAGCCGGTCCTCGATCTCGAAGCAGCGGGGGGCGCTGATGTCCTCGAGGTTGATGCCGCCGAAGCTGGGGGCCAGCCGGACGACGGTGTCCACCAGCTCGTCGACGTCGGTGGTGGCCAGGCAGAGCGGTACGGCGTCGACGCCGGCGAACTCCTTGAACAGCAGCGCCTTGCCCTCCATCACCGGCAGGGCGGCGGCCGGGCCGATGTCGCCGAGGCCGAGCACGGCGGTGCCGTCGGAGACCACGGCGACCGTGTGCGAGCGCCAGGTGTACAGGTCGGCCAGTTCGGGCCGCTCGGCGATGGCCGTGCAGACCCGGGCGACACCGGGGGTGTAGGCGAGGGAGAGCTGCTCGGCGTCGTCCACCGCGACGGTGGACCGCACGGCCAGCTTCCCGCCGCGGTGGAGCACGAAGGCCGGGTCCTGGTGCAGGTCGTCCGGGCCGTGCTCCGGGGAGCCTGGGGTGCTCGCAGACATGGGAACTCCGGGTTCGAGAGCGGATCATCTCTGATGGCTATTCGATACCATTATTATATAAGAGATCTTATACATGCAAGTCGGCGAACCTGCCCGTCAGTGCGACCCGGGCCCACTCGGCCCCGGAACCGTCAGCGGGCTTGGGCTGACTCGACCCCGGGGGGCGGGCTCAGCCCTCCGCCGGTTTCCAGCCGGACAGCGCCTTGGAGCAGCGGTCGAGCTGCGCCAGGAAGGTCGCCGCCTCGCCCTCGCCGAAGCATTCGGCCAGCGCCTCCTCCACCCGGGCCACCGCCTCGTCGGCGCGCCGGATGAGCGCGCCGCCGGTGCGGGTGAGGCGGGCCTCGAGGATGTGGCTGTGGATCGGGTGCGGCCGGCGTTCGACCAGGCCGCGCCCCTCCAGCGTCGACAGCACCGAGGACATGGTCTGCGGGGTGACCATGCCGCGCCGGGCCAGTGCGGCCCCGGACAGCCCCGGCTCGAGCATGAGCGCGAGCAGCACGTTGTACTGCGGGACATTGATCTTGAACGGGCGCAACGCGGCGTGCTTGGCAGCGGTCAGCTCCTGCTCGACACGCTTGATGCGATGGCCCATGCGCTCTTCTACCGACGACACCATGTCCTGCAGGTTACCCGCATATCTCTTATTGCTGTATGACCTCTGCTGATTCTTCGCGAGCACGGCCGGCATCATGCCCTCCGGACGGCGGGGCCGTCTCCGGCGCCGGGCGCGGCACCGGGCGCGGGCGCGGCCCGGTGCCAGGCGAAGAAGAGTTCCTCGCCCGAGTCCGGCCGGGCCGCCGGGAACAGCACGATGACCAGCACCGCCTCCCGCACCAGGTCACGGCGCGTCCCGGGGTCGAACTCGTACTCCCACTGGCGCAGGGCGTGCTTGAGCGACACGGGCACGCGGTGGCGCATGTCGTACCGCAGGTCGTCGAGCATCTCCTGGGCCGCGGCCATCCGCGCGAGCCGGTCCGGCGTCCACATCCGCTCCAGGACCGCCCGCCCGACGCGCCGCTCGAGCACCTCGGCGGGGACCGGCGAACGGCAGCCGGAGGGGCAGGCGTAGACGCCGGCCGTCGTCGTGACCGTCACCGTGGTGGCCGCCGCGGGCGCGGCGGGGGCGCAGGGCGACGGGCGGTGCTCCAGCGGCCGGCCGCAGCCGCCGCACAGGACGATTCCGGCGAGCGCGGCGGACGGCTCGGCTTCCTCTTCGGGCATGCCTGCCTCCTTTCGGTCGGAGCGGGACCCGGGCTCGTGGCGGCGGCCGGCCGGCTCAGCCGCGGCGCCGGCGCAGGCTCGCGTCCGCCAGGTGCGGGGGCGTGTAGTCGGCGTCCGAGGGGTTGAGGTCGGTGCCCGGCGGGACCAGTTCGTCGATGCGGTCCAGCACCGCGTCGTCCAGCGTGACGTCGGCGGCGGCCAGCAGGTCCGTCAGCTGCTCCTGGGTGCGGGGCCCGATGATCGCGCTGTCCACCGCGGGGTGGCTGAGGACGAACGCCAGCGCCAGGTGCGTCAGGGACAGCCCGGCGGCGTCGGCCAGCTTCAGCAGTTCCTCGACGACCTCGTACTTGCGGACGTTGCCCGGCAGGGACTGGTCGAACTTGTGCGAGATGAGGTTCTGCCGGAAGTCGTTCAGTTCCAGCGGCTGCTGCCTGCGGTACCGGCCGGTCAGCCAGCCGCTGGCCAGCGGGCTCCAGGTGAGGACGCCGATGCCGTGGCGCTCGGCGGTGGGCAGCACCCCGCGCTCCACCCCGCGCATGAAGATGGAGTACGGCGGCTGCTCGGTGTGGAAGGGCACGTGCGCGCGCCGGTCGGCGATCCAGCGGGCCTCGACGATCTGCTCGGCCGGGAAGTCCGAGCTGCCGATGGCCATGACCTTGCCCTCGCGCACCAGGTCGGACAGGACGGAGAGGGTCTCGTCGAGGTCCGTGGCCGGGTCGGGGCGGTGGATCTGGTAGAGGTCGATGCGGTCGGTGCCGAGGCGGCGCAGGCTGTCCTCGACGGCCCGGCGGATCCAGCGGCGGGAGTTGCCGCGCCGGTTGGCGTCCTCGCCCATCGGGAAGTGCACCTTGGTCGCCAGGACGACGTCGTCGCGGCGGCCCTCGATGGCCTTGCCGACGATCCGCTCGGACTCGCCGGCCGAGTACATGTCCGCGGTGTCGATGAAGTTGACGCCCGCGTCGAGCGCGGTGTGGATCAGCCGTACGGCGTCCTCGTGGTCCGGGTTGCCCCAGGCCCCGAGCATCATCGTGCCCAGGGCCAGACGGCTGACCGTGATTCCGGTGCGGCCGAGCGTGGTGTGGCGCACGAAGGCTCCCTTCGGTCGGTGCGGTGGCTTGCAGCGTCCATCCTGGGCGCGGCGGCGGGCGGGTATCCAGGCCCCCTTCGGGCGATGTCCCGTGGTCCTGGTACCGGCAGTCCCAGGTCCAGTCCCAGGTCCGGCCGTCCGGCGCACCCGCCCGCATGCACCCGGCCCGGAGGGGTAGGATACTGACAGCTATTCGATCCCTGATGATAGTTAGGCACCTGATAAATGGCGTCCGACCTGGGAGACTTCCTGCGCAGCCGGCGCGCCGCGCTCAGCCCGGCCGACCTCGGTCTGGCCGCGGGCTCGCACCGGCGGCGCGTACCGGGGCTGCGCCGCGAGGAGCTGGCGCTGCTCGCGGGCATCAGCGTCGACTACTACGTACGGCTGGAGCAGGGACGCACCCCCAACGTGTCCGAGACCGTCCTGGACGCCGTGGCCGACGCGCTGCGGCTGGACCCGGACGAGCGGTCGTACCTGCACCACGTCGGCCGCCCGCCGCGCACGGCACCCGGCCGTGACCGGCCGCAGTACGTACGGCCCGGGCTGCTGCGGCTGCTGGAGTCGCTCGACCGGGTGCCCGCGCTGGTCCTGGGGCGCCGGCTGGACGTGCTGGCCTGGAACGCGCGGGCGGCCTCGGTCCTCACCGACTTCGCCGCGCTGCCGCCCGGCGGCCGCAACTTCGCCAGGCTGGTCTTCACCCCGAGCGGCACCGAGGACACCGGCCGGGCGCCGCGTTTCGACGACGCGGCCGCCGAGGAGGTGGTGGGCGCCCTGCGCGCCTACGCGGCCCGGCATCCGGGCGACCCGGACCTGGCCGCGCTGGTCGACGAACTCGGGCGCGCCAGCGGCCTGTTCCGGCGGCTGTGGTCGAGCCAGGCGGTGCGCCGGCGGCCGTACGGCACGCGGACCCTGCGCCGCCCCGGGACCGGGACGGCGCTCAGGCTCTGCCTGGAGACGCTGGTCGTGGCGGACGACCTCGACCAGATGCTGCTCACCTACACACCGGCGGACGCGGCGCCGCCCCTCACGACGCGGACAGGTGACGAGATGGCCGACGACATGACCGGCGCCGCGGAGGCACCGGCGGAGGCGGAGACGGAGTGGGAGGCGCGGGACCACGACCCCGACGCCGCCGAGTCGCACATCGTGCGGGGCGTCGACTAGGGCCTGTCGCCCCGCGACGCCGACATGATCCGAACGACAGGCCCCAGGGCGCCGGGGGCCCGGACCCGTGCGCGGCCGGGAGACTGTCAGAAGAGGATCAGCTGGCGGCCGCGCAGGCCGCCCGCGGTGAGGCGGCGGTGGGCCTCGGCGGCCTGTTCGGGGCCCAGCCGGGACGCGGTACGGAGGGTGAGGATGCCCTTGGCCGCCAGGCCCGCCAGATCGCCGAGGATGCCGCCCTTGTCCGGGTGGGCGAAGACGTTGAGCTGGTGGTGGACGACGCCGGGAGGCAGGCCGAGGCCGGCCGGGCGGCATTCGACGTAGTCGGAGTCCGGCTTGAGCACCGGCAGCAGCGCGGCGCCGACCACGGCGGCGTCGACCAGGGCGTCCACGCCTTCCGGGGCCGCTTCGAGGTAGTCGTCGGCCGTGCGCCCGACCGGCATCGCACCCAGGTCGCGCAGCAGGTCGTGGTCGGCGTCGCCGGCGCCGGCGATGACCCGCAGGCCGCGGTGTGCGGCGAGCTGGACGACGTAGCCGCCGAGGGCGCCGGTGGCACCGGTGACGGCGATGGTGGCGCCCGCCGGGAGGTCCAGGCCGGTGAGGGCCTGGTGGGCGGTGAGGGCGTTCATCGGCAGGCCGGCGGCGTCGACCGGGTCCAGGCCGGCGGGCAGGTGGGCGGCGTCGGCGTCGGGGACGACGACGTACTCGGCCTGGGCCCCGCCCTGCGGGCGCAGCGGGTTGACGAAGGCGATGACCGGCCGGCCGGGCTCGAAGCGGGAGCCGGGGCCGGCGGCGTCGACCGTGCCGGAGACGTCCACGCCGGGGACGTAGGGGGCGGGGACGTTCGCCAGTGCCGCTTCGAACAGGCCGGCGCGCAGGGCCACGTCGACCGGGTTCACCGCGGCCGCGGTGACCTTGACGCGGATCTCACCCGGGCCGGGCTCCGGCACGGGACGGTCCACGACCGTGAGGACGTCGGGGGCGCCGAAGCGGGGAATGCCGATGGCTCGCATGACGGGGGAGCCTCCGTTTCCGTTCTGGGCGGGCGTACGGGTGTACGGCGGATGGTGGCCCCGGAGGCTTGCGTGCGGTTTGGACGGAGGTTGCGGGTGCGGGGGGCCGCCCGGGCCTCGCGTCAGTCCCGGGCGCGGGCCGAGGCGCGCGGGGTGAGATGGCGGGCCAGGACCTCCAGGGCGGCCTTGACCTCCTTCACCTGCTCGGGGTCGGCCTCCTCGCCCAGGGCCGCGGCGAGCGCGTCGTCGATGCTGGTGGCGCGGACCTCCGCGACCCGGCCGGAGAGGTGGGGGGCCTGACGGACCAGCAGGCGGCGGCGGTCGGCCGGGTCGGGGGCGGTGACGACGGCGCCTGCCTCCTTCAGCCGGGCCACGGCGGTGGAGACCGCGCTCTGCGGCAGGCCGGTGCGGGCGGCGATCTCGCCGACGGCGCTGTCGGGGTGGCCGGCGAGGTCGCTGGCGACGATGAGGACGGACCGGACGCTGCCGCCGTAGCGGGAGGCGCCGTCCTCGGGCTCGGGCATCGCGGCCTCGCCGATCTTCATCAGGCTCCGGCCCAGCAGGAACAGCTCGACTCCGTTCATGCCCTCACATTACATCACCACTGATGCATCGCGGGAGATGCATCAGACTTGATGCATCAAAAAAGATGGGTTATTGTCGTGGCAGGCACCCGGGCACTGCCGGGGCGGAGTGAAGGAGCAGCGTCGTGCGCAAGTGGCGAGCGAACCCGTGGGCAGTCCTGGTGACCCTCTCGCTCGGGTTCTTCATGACCCTGCTGGACCTGACGATCGTCAACATCGCGATCCCGGACATGATGAGCGGCCTCGGCGCCTCCCTCGACCAGACCCTGTGGACCGTCAGCGGCTACGCGCTGGCCCTCTCGGTGCTGATCATCACCGCCAGCCGCCTCGGCGACCTGCACGGACCGCGCACCCTGTTCGCCGCCGGCCTGACGGTGTTCACCCTGGCGAGCGTCGCCTGCGGGCTCGCCCCCACCGCCACCGCGCTGATCGCCGCCCGGGTGGTGCAGGGCCTGGGCGCCGCCCTGCTCACCCCGCAGACCATGACGCTCATCGTCGCCGTCTTCCCGTCCGACCGGCGCGGCACCGCCCTCGGCATCTGGGGCATGGTCGCCGGTCTCGCCACCCTCGCCGGTCCCACCCTGGGCGGCTTCCTGGTCTCCGCCGCGAACTGGCGCTGGATCTTCCTGGTCAACGTGCCCATCGGCGTGGCCGCGCTGGTGCTGACCTTCCTGGTGGTGCCCGACATCCGGCCAGGCCGGGCCCACCGCTTCGACCTCGTCGGCGTGCTGCTGTCCGCCGCCGCGCTGTTCTGCCTCGCCTTCGGCCTCCAGGAGGGCGAGAACTACCACTGGGGCACGGGCATCCAGGCGCTGCTCGCCGCCGCCGTCGCGCTGGGCGCCGGGTTCGTCCTCCACCAGCGGCGCCGGCAGGACCGCGAGCCCCTCGTGCCGTTCGCGCTGCTGCGGGACCGCAACTTCAGCGCGATGACCGCCCTGGTGGGCCTGGTGTCGGTGGCGATGCTCGGGCTGGTGCTGCCGTTCAACCTGTACCTGCAGTCCGTGCTGCACCTCAGCGCCGTCAAGGCCGGTCTCGTGCTCGCGCCCTCCTCGCTGGTGTCGATGAGTGTCGGGCCGTTCGCCGGACGCCTGGCCGACCGCATCGGCGGCAAGTACGTCCTGCTCACCGGGCTGCTCTGCTACGCCGCCGGCATCGTCGCCATCACCCTGACCGCCGGACCGGCCACCGTCTGGTACGCCTTCGTCCCCGCCACGCTCGCCACCGGCCTGGGCGTCGGCTGCATCATCGCCCCGATGTCCACCGAGGCCATGCGCAACGTGCCGCCGCAGCTGGCCGGTGCGGCCTCCGGCATCAACAACACCGTCCGCCAGATCGGTTCCGTCGTCGGCGCCGCCGCGGTGGGCGCGCTGGTGCAGAGCCGGCTGGCCGCGGAGCTGGCCGGAGGCAAGGCCTACGGCGCCGCGTTCGTCGCCGTCCTGCACAGCACCGCCGTGCTGCCGCTGGCCGTGCTGACCGCGGGCGCGGTGGCGGTGCTGGTGCTGCGCCGCCGCGGCGCCGGGCAGCCGGCCGGATCTCCCGCCGGGGCCCCGGCCGGCGCCGTGCGGCGGGCCGGCGCCCGCTGACCGCGGCGGACGAGGAGAAGGCCGGTGCCGGCGCCCCCGGGGGAAGGGGCTCCGGCACCGGCCTGCACGGGGTGCCGTCACCGGGGCCGCTCGTTCACCGGGCCCGGCCGGCGGTTCTCCTACACGACTCCCTGGGCCAGCATCGCGTCGGCCACCCGCTCGAAGCCCGCGATGTTAGCGCCCGTGACGTAGTCGCCGGGGGCGCCGTACTGCTCGGCGGTGCGCCAGCACTGGTCGTGGATGTCCCGCATCACCGCCGCGAGTTCGCTCTGCACCCGCTCGCCGGACCAGGACTCGCGGCCGCTGTTCTGCCGCATCTCCAGCGCGCTGACCGCGACCCCGCCCGCGTTGGCCGCCTTGCCGGGGCCGAACGCCACCCCGGCGTCGCGGAAGACCTGTATGGCCGCCGGGGTGACGGGCATGTTGGCGCCTTCCGACACCGCCTTCACCCCGCCCCGCACCAGGGCCAGCGCGTCCGCGGCGTCCAGCTCGTTCTGCGTCGCCGACGGCAGCGCCACGTCCGCGGGGACCTGCCACACCGAACCGCCCGGCACGAACACCGCCGAACCGCCCCGGCGCTCGGCGTAGTCCCGCACCCGGCCCCGCTCGACCTCCTTGACCTGCTTGAGCAGTTCGACGTCGATGCCCTTGTCGTCGACGACACAGCCGTCGGAGTCCGACACGGTCACCGCCCGCGCCCCCAGCTCGTGCAGCTTCTCCACGGTGTGGACGGCCACGTTGCCGGAGCCGGACACCAGCACCTGCTGGCCCGGCAGGTCCTCACCGCGCCGGCGCAGCATCTCCGCGACGAACAGCACATTGCCGTACCCGGTCGCCTCGACCCGCCCCGCCGAGCCGCCCCAGCCCAGGCCCTTGCCGGTCAGGACGCCCGCGTCCCAGCGGTTGGTGATGCGCCGGTACTGGCCGAACAGGTAGCCGATCTCCCGGCCGCCGACGCCGATGTCCCCGGCCGGTACGTCCGTACGGTCGCCGATGTGCCGGTACAGCTCGGTCATGAACGACTGGCAGAACCGCATCACCTCGCCGTCCGACCGGCCCCGCGGGTCGAAGTCGCTGCCGCCCTTGCCGCCGCCGATGCCCAGGCCCGTCAGGGCGTTCTTGAAGATCTGCTCGAAGCCGAGGAACTTCACGATGCCCAGGTTGACGCTGGGGTGGAAGCGCAGGCCGCCCTTGTAGGGGCCGAGCGCGCTGTTGAACTCCACCCGGAAGCCGCGGTTGACCCGCACCCGGCCGCTGTCGTCCTGCCACGGCACCCGGAACAGCAGCTGCCGCTCCGGCTCGCAGAGCCGCTCGACCAGCGCGGCCTCCCCCAGCTCGGGGCGGGCCGCCAGGGCGGGGGCGAGCGTCTCCAGGACCTCCCGGGCGGCCTGATGGAACTCCGGCTCGGCCGGATTCCTGCGGACCACCTCGTCGTACAGGGCGGCGAGCGTCTCGCGTGCGGACGATGACGTCACGGCAACCCCCTTCCGGGCCGGCGGCCCATGCGTGACGGCCAGTACAGTCCTGCCGACTAGGGTCCCGGCAAAGCACCGCCCGACCCGGGACTCCCCCACTGCCGGGCTCGTCCGCGCGCCGACCGGTCCGGTCCGCTTCCCCGCGTCTCCTGGAGATCTACGTGGGCGCCGCGGCGCGCGTTCAGCCCGGCGGGCGCCGCACCGCGACGGCCGCCGCCCGGCCCGGGCCGGCCGCCACGTCGTGCACCTCCCAGCCGGGCGGGGCGCAGGCCCGTGCGCCGCAGCCGACGTACGGTTCGGCGCCGCCGTGGGCCAGTCCCAGGCCGGTGCCCTTCAGACAGGCCTCCTTGCGGGCCCAGCAGCGGGCGAACGCCCGGGGGCGCGCGGGTCCGGGCAGCGCCAGCAGCTCGGCCCGCTCCCGCGGGTGCAGCAGCTGCCCGACCTCCGCCGCCGTCCAGGACGACGGCACCTCCTCGACGTCCACCCCGACCGGCGCCGCCGCGACCGCGGCCAGCGCCAGGTCACCGGCGTACGACAGGGAGAAGTGCGGTGCCGGGCGCCGCGCCGGGTCCGCGGCGACAGCCGGGCGGCCGTGCGGACCGCCGCAGGCGGGGCAGGGCGCCCTGGTCAGCGGCACCTCCCGGGGCGGCACGCCCAGGTAGGCGCCGAGCAGCACGCGCAGCGCGACGTGGGCGGCGCGGAAGCGGGCGCGCTCACGCTCCCGGGCGAAGCCGGCGAGGCGGGCGCGTTCGGCCGTGTCCAGCACCTGCGCCGTGTCCGCCACGGCCGCCGGGTCGATCAGCCACAGCCGCGGTTCGGCGGGCACGCGGCTGCCCGGGGCGGGCAGGGCGGCGGCGTCGTAACGCGTGCAGCGCATCGTCAGCCGACGACGGTCCAGGTGTCCTTGCCGGCGAGGAGCGCGGCGAGGTCGCCCTTGCCGTGCTGTTCGACTGCGGTGTCGAGCTGGTCGGACATGAGGGTGTCGTAGACGGGGCGGCGCACGGAGCGCAGGACGCCGATGGGGGTGTGGTGCAGGGTGTCGGGGTCGGCGAGGCGGGAGAGGGCGAAGGCGGTGGTGGGTGAGGGCTGGTGGGCGTCGTGGACGAGGATGTCGGCCTCGTTGCCGGGGGTGACGGTGACGACCTCCAGGTCGCCGGTGCGGGGGTCGCGGACGACGCCGCGGGTGCGGTCGGGGCCGAAGCGGACGGGCTGTCCGTGTTCGAGGCGGATGAGGGCCTCTTCGGCGCGCTGGGTGTCCTTGAGGGCGTCGAAGGCGCCGTCGTTGAAGATGTTGCAGTTCTGGTAGATCTCGACCAGGGCGGTGCCGGGGTGGGCGGCTGCGGCGCGCAGGACCTCGGTGAGGTGTTTGCGGTCGGAGTCGATGGTGCGGGCCACGAACGAGGCCTCGGCGCCCAGGGCGAGGGAGACGGGGTTGAAGGGGGCGTCCAGGGAGCCCATCGGCGTGGATTTGGTGATCTTGCCGAGTTCGGAGGTGGGGCTGTACTGGCCCTTGGTGAGGCCGTAGATGCGGTTGTTGAACAGCAGGATCTTGAGGTTGACGTTGCGGCGCAGGGCGTGGATGAGGTGGTTGCCGCCGATGGACAGGGCGTCGCCGTCGCCGGTGACGACCCACACGGACAGGTCGCGGCGGGAGGTGGCCAGGCCGGTGGCGATGGCGGGGGCGCGGCCGTGGATGGAGTGCATCCCGTAGGTGTTCATGTAGTAGGGGAAGCGGGAGGAGCAGCCGATGCCGGAGACGAAGACGATGTTCTCCTTCGCCAGGCCCAGCTCGGGCATGAAGCCCTGCACGGCGGCCAGGATCGCGTAGTCACCGCAGCCGGGGCACCAGCGCACCTCCTGATCGGACTTGAAGTCCTTCATCGACTGCTTCGCCTCGGCCTTCGGCACGAGCGAGAGGGCTTCAAGAGGCATGGGTGATCTCCCTCAGCACGGTGGTGAGCTGCTCGGCCTTGAACGGCATGCCGTTGACCTGGGTGTAGGAGTGGGCGTCGACGAGGTACTTCGCGCGGATGAGGGTGGCGAGCTGGCCGAGGTTCATCTCGGGGATCACCACCTTGTCGTAGTGGGACAGCACCTCCCCGAGGTTGCGGGGGAAGGGGTTGAGGTGGCGCAGGTGGGCCTGGGCGACGGGGACCCCGGCCGTGCGCAGCCGCCGCACCGCCGCGGTGATCGGGCCGTAGGTCGAGCCCCAGCCCAGGACCAGCGTGTTCGCCTCGTCCGGGTCGTCGACCTCCACGTCGGCGACCTCGATGCCGTCGATCTTCGCCTGCCGGGTGCGGACCATGAAGTCGTGGTTGGCGGGGTCGTAGGAGATGTTGCCCGTGCCGTCCTGCTTCTCGATCCCGCCGATCCGGTGCTCCAGCCCCGGCGTGCCCGGCACCGCCCACGGCCGCGCCAGCGTCCGCGGATCACGCTTGTACGGATGGAACACCTCGGTGCCGTCCGCCCGCGTGTGGTTCGGGCCGGACGCGAACTGCACCCGCAGATCCGGGAGTGAGTCCGCCTCCGGGATGCGCCAGGGTTCGGAGCCGTTGGCGAGGTAGCCGTCGGAGAGGAGGAAGACCGGGGTGCGGTAGGTCAGCGCGATGCGGGCGGCTTCCAGGGCCGCGTCGAAACAGTCCGCCGGGGTCCTGGGGGCGACCACCGGGACGGGTGCCTCACCGTTGCGGCCGAACATCGCCTGCAGCAGATCCGCCTGCTCCGTCTTGGTCGGCAGCCCCGTCGACGGACCACCCCGCTGGATGTCCACCACCAGCAACGGCAGCTCCAGCGACACCGCCAGCCCGATCGTCTCCGACTTCAGCGCCACCCCCGGACCCGACGTCGTCGTCACCGCCAGCGAACCACCGAACGCCGCACCCAGCGCCGCACCGATCCCCGCGATCTCGTCCTCCGCCTGGAAGGTACGCACCCCGAAATTCTTGTGCCGGCTCAGCTCGTGCAGGATGTCCGAGGCCGGCGTGATCGGATACGACCCCAGATACAACGGCAGATCCGCCTGCCGCGACGCCGCCACCAACCCGTACGCCAACGCCAGATTCCCCGAGATGTTGCGGTACGTCCCCACCGGGAACGCCTTCGTCGCCGGCGCGATCTCGTAGGAGACCGCGAAATCCTCCGTCGTCTCCCCAAAGTTCCACCCCGCCCGGAACGCCGCCACATTCGCCGCCGCGATGTCCGCACGCCTGGCGAACTTCGCCCGCAGGAACCGCTCCGTACCCTCCGTCGGCCGGTGATACATCCACGACAGCAGACCCAGCGCGAACATGTTCTTGCTCCGCTCGGCCTCCTTGCGACTGAGGCCGAACTCCCGCAGCGCCTCCACCGTCAACGTCGTCAACGGCACCGGATGCACGCTGTAACCCTCCAGCGAACCGTCCTCCAGCGGACTCGCCGCGTACCCCACCTTCTGCATCGCCCGCCGCGTGAACTCATCCGTGTTCACGATGATCTCCGCACCCCGCGGCAGATCCCCGATGTTCGCCCGCAACGCCGCCGGATTCATCGCCACCAGCACATTCGGCGCGTCACCCGGCGTGAGAATGTCATGATCGGCGAAATGCAGCTGGAACGACGACACCCCCGGCAGCGTCCCCGCGGGAGCACGGATCTCCGCCGGAAAGTTCGGCAGCGTCGACAGATCGTTGCCGAAGGCCGCGGTCTCCGAGGTGAACCGGTCCCCCGTGAGCTGCATACCGTCACCCGAGTCCCCCGCGAACCGGATGATCACCCGGTCCAGACGACGAACGTCCTTGGTTTCCAGAGGCATACCTGTCGGCTCCTGTCAGTCCTTGATCTCGCGGATGAACGCGCCGGCGGTGAGGGAGGAACCGACGTCGGCGGTGAGACCCCGGACGCTCGCGATCCCGGCGTCCCGGCAGGCCCGGGCCACGCGGACAGCGACCTCACCACGGTTGGCGACGAGGACCCGGGTGACCCGGCGCCCGCGCGACACCGTCGTGGGTGACGCGGAGGTCGTGCGCGCCGCTGTCATGACGCCCACGCGCCCGGCGGGTGGAAGCCGGTGCCCGGGTGCCGCCAGACGGTCCGGGCCACCCCGGGCGCGTCCTCGTCCGGCTGCCGGGCGCGGGCCCGCAGCCGGGCGGTGAGGAGGACGGCGAGGACGGCCACCTCCTCGGCGGTGGGCATGCCGCGGGTCACCCGCAGGCCGGCCAGGGCGAGTTCCTCGGCGGGGTCGGGGAGCGTGGCGGTCACAGCGGGAGGTTCCCGTGCTTGCGGCTGGGCAGGGCGGTGCGCTTGGCCCGCAGCATGGACAGCGCGTCGATCAGGCGGGCCCGGGTGTGCACGGGGTCGATCACGTCGTCGACGAGGCCGCGTTCGGCCGCGTAGTAGGGGTGCATCAGTTCCGTCCGGTACTCCTTGATCTTCTGCGCGCGCATCGCCTCCGGGTCCTCGGCGACGGCGATGTCCTTGCGGAAGATGACGTTGGCCGCGCCCTCGGCGCCCATCACGGCGATCTCGTTCGAGGGCCAGGCGAGGGTGACGTCGGCGCCGATGGAGCTGGAGTCCATGACGATGTAGGCGCCGCCGTAGGCCTTGCGCAGGATCAGCGAGACGCGCGGGACGGTGGCGTTGCAGTAGGCGTACAGCAGCTTGGCGCCGTGCCGGATGACGCCGCCGTGCTCCTGTTCCACGCCGGGCAGGAAGCCGGGCACGTCCACCAGGGTGACCAGCGGGATGCTGAAGGCGTCGCAGAACTGTACGAAGCGGGCCGCCTTCTCGGAGGCGTGGATGTCGAGGACGCCGGCCAGGGTGGCGGGCTGGTTGGCGACGATGCCGACCACCTGGCCGCCGAGCCGGGCCAGGGCGCAGACCACGTTGGTGGCCCACTGGGAGTGCGTCTCGAAGTACTCGCCGTGGTCGGCGATCTCGGCGATGACCTGCCGGATGTCGTAGGCGGCGTTGGGCCGGGAGGGCACCAGGTCCAGCAGGCGTTCGCAGGTGCGGTCGGCGGGGTCGTCGAGGTCGCCGGCCGGGGCGAGTTCGCGGTTGTTGGACGGCAGCAGGGACAGCAGGTAGCGGACGTCCTCGAGGCACTCGGCCTCGTCGTCGTGGGCGAAGCCGGCCACGCCGGACAGGGCGGCGTGGCTGTCGGCGCCGCCGAGGTGTTCGTGGCTGACGTGTTCGCCGGTGACCGCCTGGACGACGTCGGGGCCGGTGATGAACATCTGTGAGGTGCCGCGGACCATGAACACGAAGTCGGTGAGCGCCGGGGAGTAGGCGGCGCCGCCCGCGCAGGGCCCGAGGATCACCGAGATCTGCGGGATGACGCCGGAGTTGCGGACGTTGCGGCTGAAGATGCCGCCGTACCCGGCGAGGGCGGTGACCCCCTCCTGGATGCGGGCGCCGGCGCCGTCGCACAGGCCGACGAGCGGCGCGCCGGCCGCCTCCGCGCGGTCCATCAGCTTGTGGATCTTCTGCGCGTGGGCCTCGCCGAGGGCGCCGCCGAAGATGCGGAAGTCGTGGGCGTAGGCGAAGACGGTACGGCCGTGGACCAGGCCCCAGCCGGTGATGACGCCGTCGGTGTAGGGCTTCTTGTACTCCAGGCCGAAGCCGCTGGCGCGGTGCCGGCGCAGGCCCTCGACCTCCGTGAAGGTGCCCGGGTCGAAGAGCAGGTCGAGCCGTTCCCGGGCGGTCAGCTTGCCCTTGTCGTGCTGGACCTGGGTGGCCTTCTCGCTGGGGCCGCGGGTGACCTGGCGGCGCAGGGCGCCCAGCTCGGCAGCGCGTTCGCGCAGCGAGGCGTGGCGCACGTCGTCCTGGGCGGCCGGTGGGGGTGGCGCCGCGGCGGGGAGCGGGGCCGCCGGGGCGTGGTCCGGGGCGGGCGGGGTGACCGCCGTCGTCGCCGTGATCACCGGACTGTCCGTGGGCCGTTCCTCGGTGACGCTCATACAGACCTCTTTCGACGCGGTGGATCCCGGCTCGGGGACGCGGCCTCGAGAGGGTCAGCGCATCGCCTAAAGGGGGACTTGCGTGTGGGCCCGCGGCAGGCCGGCCGGTGCCGGGGCGGGCTCCGGGCTGCGGTGCAGCAGGGCGAGGCCGGCGAGTGCGGCCAGGGCCGGCAGCAGGGTCATGCCGGCCACCACGCCGGCGTGGGCCGCGGTGCTCTGGTGGGCGGCGTGGCCGGTGCCGGAGGAGACGTAGCCGGTGCACTGCAGGGCGAGGGCGTACAGGAAGGGGCCCACGGCCAGGCCGACCGACTCGGCCGCGCCGAACAGGCCGGACAGGGTGGTGGCGGGGCGCCCGGTGCGGTCGGCGTCGGCGCACCGGTCGGCCAGCAGGGCGTACAGCAGCAGCAGCTGGCCCGCGTGGCCGGTGCCGGCGACGAGCAGGGCGAGGGGCGCGGCGGCGGGGAGGGCGGGGGTCGCGGCGAGCAGGAGGCAGCCCGCGGCGAAGGCGAGGGTGGCCTCCCGGAAGGCGGTGCGGGCGCCCGCCCGGGTGCGGCGGCGGGTCCACCAGGGGGCGGTGAGCAGGTTGGGCAGTACGAAGGCGGCGACCAGGGCCGGGGTCATGCCGCCGTGGTGCAGGGCGTGTTCGGCGAAGTAGGGGCCGCCGGCGAGCAGGCACCCGGTGGCGGTGACCTGGAGGGCGGCGCAGGCGGCCAGGGCGGTGAAGCCGGGGGTGGCGCGCAGCGTCGTCCAGGGGCGGGGGACCGGGCGGACCGGGTCGCGCGGGGCGGTGCCGGTCGGGGGTGGCTGCGGGGGCCGGTGACGTCCGGCCGGGTGGGCGGGGGCGGCTGCCCGGGCGGTGAGGGTCCGGCGCACCGCGAGGGTGGCGGCCGTGATGACCGCGGCGCCGAGGAGGCCCGCCCAGCGGTAGCCGGGCAGTCCGCCGCCGGTGGCGGTGACCAGGGCCGGGGCCGCCGCTCCGGCGGTGAGGGCGGCGACGGCGATGCCCGCGACGCGGGCCGCGACCAGGGCGGTGCGGGACGCGGGGTCGGTGGCCAGGTCGGCGGGCAGGGCGGCGTAGGAGGCGTGGAAGAAGGCGAACGCCGTGGCGGCCAGGGTGAAGCACAGGGCGGCCCACAGGGTGCCGGCGGTGCCGTGCGCGACGCCGGCGAAGGTCAGGGCGAAGGCCAGGGCCGTCGCCGTGCCGCCGGCGGTGAGGTGGGCGCGGCGGCTGCCGGGGCGGCGGACGCGGTCGCCGAGGCGGCCCGCCCACGGGGTGACCACGACGTCCCACGCCTTGGGCAGCAGTACGGCCGCGCCGGCGGCCGCGGCGGGCGCCCCGAGGGTGTCGGTGAGGTACGGCAGCAGGAGCAGCCCCGGCAGGGTCGTGAACACGCCGGTCACCGCGGAGCCGCAGGCATAACCGACCCGAATCCGCAAGCGGGGGGCACCGGACACGTCTGTTTCTCCCTACAGATGGCGATACGGCCGAAGAACGACTCCCGAGCATGGCGACCGCGCGGCCGAACGCCAGTCGGGGATTTCCCTGGCAGCGGGTCCCGGCCGCTTGTCGGGAACCGTTCGGCCGATCTCGGTCCGGCTTACCCGGTGCGGGAGTTGGGTCCTGCCTAAGCGAGACTCGAGTCACACTCGAGCGGGACTCGAGGCCGACTCGAGGAACACTTGAGGAACACTCGAGGCGGACTTGAGCGATCATCGAGCGGGAAGGGGAATGCAGGTCCGCCGTCCGGTGGATTGCGCCTGCTTTACCCATGACTTACCCAGGCTTTGCGACCTCCCGGGGGTTCGCCGCGGGTCCCGAATTCCCCGCCGGACGCGCCCCGGCCGGGCCCCGCTCCCGTCGGCCGGCACCTCCTCCGACCTGCACTTCCTGCCATGCAGCCAGCGGCCAGCGGGGGGTGCTTGGAGCGGGCGGGCGGATGGGCGAGGCTGCGCCGCAGCCGCAGCGACCGAGGTGCGACCGAGGAGGACCCGTGCCGCAGGGGCAGACCGGACAGCCGGACCGGAGTGCCCGTGCGGCCGCGCGCGACCACGAACTCGCCTTGCTGGTAAGGGAGTTGGCGGAGGCTCGGACCCGGTCCGGGGTGGTGCGGATCTCCGGGGAACCGTGGGTCGGCAAGACCCGGCTCGCCCGGCGGCTGGCCCGGGCCGCGGAGCGCGGGGAGTGGACCGTCGCCTGGGGGCGCGCGGCCGACGGCGGCGACGCCGCGCCGCCCTTCCACGTCCTGGTCGACGCGCTCGACGACCTGCTCGCGCCGGCCGCGGCCGAGCTGTCGCGGGGGCTCGGGGACGCGCGGGTGCGCCTGCTGGCGCACGTGTTCCCGGCGTTGCGCGGCGGCGGCGCGGGGCCGCCGGGCGGCGCCGCGGGCGTCGGCGGCGGCGCGCGGGCGGACCTCGACGGGTACGCCGTGGCGCGGGCCCTGCGGGCCCTGACGGAGCTGCTGGCCGGGCGGCGGGGCCTGCTGCTCGTGCTGGACGACGCCCACCGCGCGGGGCCGGAGGTGGTGGAGTTCGTCGAGCAGTTGCTGCGGCGGCCGCCGGGCGCGCCGGTGCTGACCGTGCTGGTGCACCGCGGTGGGGGGCCGGGGGCCCGGCGGCTGGCCGCGCTCGCCCACGGCGACGACGGCGTACGCCATGTCGGGCTGTCGCCGCTGACGCGGGCCGAGGCGGAGGGCCTGCTGCCTCCCGGGCTGCCGCCGTGGCGACGCGAACTGGTGCTCAGGGACGGCGCGGGCGTACCGGGGCTGGTGCGGGCGCTGGTGGCCGCGGAGCCGGCGGAGCTGTACAGCGAGGCCGAGCTGCGGCGCGGGCCCTCGCCCCTGGAGGCGGGCGCGCTGGACCAGCGGGCGCTGTCCCCCCTCGCGCGGCGGTGCCTGGCGGCGGCCGCCGCGGCCGGGGATCCGTTCAGCGTCGGCCTGCTGGCGCGGACGGTGCCGCCGGCCGCCGGGGACGTCCTGGGGGCGGTGGACGAGCTGTACGGCGAGGGCATCGTGCGGCCCGGCTCCCGGGCGGGCTGGTTCCGCTTCGCCCGGCCCGCGGTACGGGGGCTGCTGGCGGGCGCGCCGTCCCCGGACCCGGCGGACAGCGCGGCGCAGGCCGCGGCGCCGGCCGCGCTGACGCGGTCCGGCGTGCCCACCGCCGGGGAGGCGCACGCGCTGGAGTCGTACGCCCGGGCCACGGTGTTCGTGCAGCCCGGCCGGGCGGCGCGGGCTGCCCGGCGGGTGGTGGAGCGGCCCGGCGCCCCGGAAACCGCCTGGCTGCTGCTGTGCCAGGGGCTGGTGCTCAGCGGGCGCCCGGCGCAGGCGGTCGGCGAGTACGCCCGCCTGTGGCCGACGGACGCCTCCGCTTCCGCCCGGCCGCTGCTGTGGGCCGGGGCCGCCGTGTGGCGGGCCCGCGCCCTGCGGCTGCTGGGGCTGCGGCGGGTGGCCTGGCAGGTGCTGCGGGAGGTACCGCGCCACGACCGCCTCGCCGTCCCGGCCGTGGACGAGGAACTGACCGCGCTGCTGCTGGAGTCGGGCCGTCCCGCGCGTGGCGCCGCGCTGGCGGTCGCCCGGCGGCTGGAGCGAGGGGGACCGGGCGCGGGCCGGGGGTACGTGCTGGCGCTGGTCGCCGCCGCTCGGGCCGGGTGCGGGGAGGCCGGAGCGGCGCGAGAGGCCCGGCGGGAGGCCGAGGTGCTGCTGCTGGGGCTCGGGCGGGAGAGGGCGGCGCCGTACGTGGAGGCGTGGGGCTGGCTGGGGGAGGCCGCGGCGGCGGGCGGGGAGGCGGCCGCCGCGCGCCGGCTGTTCGGGTACGGGTTCGACCTCGCCCTGCACCACGGGCAGGGGCATCTGCCGGGCCGGCTCGCGCTCGGGCTGGCGCGGGTCTGCCTGGATTCCGGTGACCCGGCCGCGGCCGCGGCCCACGCCCGCTTTGCCGCCGCGGAATTCGACCGGCTCGGCGCACACGATCTCACCGTATCGGCGCGGGAAATAGCGGAACGCGGCGAACAGGGCGCGGGTGATGATACCGGGAGCGTCCGTGATTTCGCTTTGAGCGGGCGTGAGCGAGAAATAGCGCTGTTGCTCGGCCCGGGTCTCACCAACCAGCAGATCGGCGCCCGGCTGAATATCAGCGTGAAAACGGTGGAGACCCATCTCGGCCGGATATTCAAAAAGCTGGGTGCGCGCTCCCGGGCCCAGGTGGCTTTCATTCTGGCCGGGCCGCACAGCCGGGAGGGCGAATAGAGAAAGGCCCCGCTCGGTGTGGAGGGGGCCTGCGGGCGGGGCGCCGGCGGACGAAGAAGCGGACCGGGTAGGTCCAGTCCGCTTCCGGCGCGTCCGGGTGTCCCGAGGAGCGTGGCTAGTTGCGCCGCTTCGGCGCCGGCATGATCCGAACGGCAGGCCTCAGCCCCACTGGTCGTCCTGCAGGGAGGTCGTCGTGCCGTGCTCGGACGACACCGCCGCGGCCGGCGAGGCATGCGGAGGACCGAAGTCCGGAATGTTGGAACCCGCCACGGTGAGTAATCCGGCCGCAGCCAGAAGTCCCACTGCCGTGAATCGCAGCACCTTGCTCATGTCTACCCCCATGTCGACAGATGACGTGTGGTGCGGCGACAACACTTGCGCACACCGGTTTTCGGCCCAAGACATTCCTGGTGTCGTAAAGTTGCCTGACAAGAAGTTCTCGTCACGGGGGAGTGAGCCTGCAATGTCTGAAAGCGCCCTCATTGCCAGCAGTTTCGCCATGCTGGACGAAGCCGAGGCGAGAGCGTACCGCAATGCAGTGCTGCTGGGCCGCTTTGTCCGCGAGGAGATGGCGACCACCCTCGGGGTGTCCCTGGAAAAGGCCGCCGCCATCCAGGAGCGACTGCAGACGCTGAGCCTGCTGCGGCCCCTGCCGGGCGAGCCGGAGGTGCTGGTGCCGGTCAGCCCGGACGCGGCGGTGGCCGACCTGGTGGGGCCGACCGAGTCGCGCATCCGCGACATGCAGCGCACGGTCACCGAGGTCCGCGACCAGTTGGGCACCCTGCGCTCGACCTACTTCGAGAGCCGGCAGCAGCGCAACCAGGCCGAGGCCTTCGACGTGATCAGTGACATCGATGCCTTGCAGGCCATGCTGGACGAACAGGGCGAGCGCTGCCGGCAGGAGATGCTCACCGCCCAGCCCGGCGGGGCCCGCCCCTCCACCCTGCTGGCCAACGCCCGCCCCAAGGTGCTGGAGCGGCTGGACCGCGGGGTGCGCATCCGGCACCTGTACCAGCACACCGCGCGCAGCGACCTGGCCACCACCGCCTATGTGCAGGCGGTGACCGAGCACGGCGCGGAGGTGCGCACCACCAACGAGCTGATCGACCGGATCGTCATCTACGACCGTGAGGTGGCGTTCCTGCCGGAGCAGCACGTGGACGGCCGGGTGCCCGGGGCGGTGGTGGTGCGCGAACCGACGCTGGTGGCGTTCCTGTGCCGGGTGTACGAGCACCTGTGGGAGGGGGCCACCCAGTTCGTGCCGGGCGCGGAGGACGGGGCCGAGGTGACCGACGACCTGAAGCGGTCGATCATCAAGCTGATGGCCCAGGGCTACAAGGACGAACTGGTGGCCCGCCGGCTGGGCATGTCGGTGCGCACCTGCCGCCGCTACATCTCCCAGATCATGCTGAGCGTGGACGCGACCAGCCGGTTCCAGGCCGGGGTGAACGTCGCGCAGCTCGGCATGCTGGACGCGCAGGAGTCGCCGTGACGGTGGCCCCGGTCCAGCGGCGCCGCGCCCGGGGCCGCCGCGGCGGCACTGCCTGTCAGGCCACAACGTGCCAGCGTCCGCGGCTGGTCCGGCCCGGCGCGGGCCCGGCACGCTGAGGCGAACTGTCGCAGGGCGGCCGGGCCACGGCCGGGGAGGATGAGCCGATGAGGAACTCCGCACCGGCGGAACGCACCCGGGCCGGCCGTCACCTCGTGCACCGGCCGCACACCTTCGACCCGCGGGCGGCGGACGGCCCCGCGGACCTGACGCAGGAGTTCGTGCTCACCGGTGACCTCCCCGACGACCACCCGCTGTTCAACGACGGCCCCGGGCTGTTCCACGACCCGCAGGCGGCGCTGGCGATGGTCCGGCAGGTCAGCGAGGGCATCGGGCAGGGGCATTTCGGCATCCCGGCCGACCGGACCGGGGTCTTCTACCGGTTCGGCCTGGACCTCGGCGACGTGAGCGCCTGGCGCCGGCACTCCGGGACCGGCTCCCTGGCGGTGACCATGCGGGTGCGTCCGGACAAGGTGATCTCGGGCGTCCCCCGGGCGCTGGAGTTCGACACCGGGCTGGAGATCGACGGTGTTCCGGCGGGCACCGGGTCGGCGAGCCTGCTGTTCCTCGCGCCGCTGCTGCACCACAGCCACCGTGCGGACAGCCGGGCCGTCGCGCTGGCCGCGGCGGCCAGGGACCCGGAGGCGGGCGGGGCCGGGGACGCGCCGCGGGCCGCGTGCGGTCCGCAGCCGCTGGAGGTGGGGCGGTCGGCGGCCGCCAACGTCCTGTTGCAGGAGCCCCTCACCGCCGACGGCAACCGGCTGTCGGCGACCGTACGGCCGCCGCACGCCTGGCCGGCCGGGCTGGTCCAGGACGACGGCTCCCCCGCCCCGGCGCTGCTGCTGGAGGTCCTGCGGCAGACCGCGCTGCTGGGCGCGCACCGGCTGCACGGCCTGGATCCCCGGCACAGCGCCCCGGCCGCCGTGCACACCCACTTCCGCGGCTACGCCGAGCCCGACCTGCCGCTGCGCTGCGTGGCCGTGGCCCAGGCGGCCGGCCAGGACGCGCTGGGCCGCCGGCTGGTCCCGCTGATGCTGACGCTGACGCAGTCGGGCCGGGCGGTGACGGAGGCGACCGTGTCGGTGGTCGAGGACGTGTGACCCGGGCGGGCCGGCCGCCAGGTGCGGCGGGCGGGGCCGGTGCGGCGGCTCTCAGCGGCCGAGGATGGTGGACCACTCCTGCCGTTCGGCGTCCAGTGCCTGCTGGATGGCGGCGGCCGCCTCGGCGTCGAGCATGGTGGTGATCTCGGTGTCGAGGGTGCGGCCGAGGCCGGCGTCGTAGACGGCGACGCTGACCACGAAGGCGGTGCCGCCGCTGTCCAGGGCGACCGTGCGCAGCGCCCACTCGTCGCCGGTGCCGGCGGTGCCGTCGGGACGGTTGACCTGGGTGGGGCGGCTGCCGGGGCCGAAGCCGAACTCGGTGAAGCGGAACTGGATGCCCTGGCCGATCGCCTTGCTGTAGGCCTCCTTCAGGGTCCACAGGCGCACCAGGCTGGGATTGCGCTCGGGCTCGGGCAGTTCGGACAGCAGCAGCCGCTCGTGCGGGGTGCACACGTGCCGGTCCAGGCCGCGGGCGTAGATGCTGCGGTCGGCGCGCTCGGCGTCCACACCGATCAGCCCGCGCGTGGTCAGGCCGACGAGCAGCAGGTCGTCGGTGTGGCTGAGGCTGATGTCGATCTGGTCGCAGCCGCGCAGGTACGGCCGTCCGGTCGGCCCGTAGGCCAGCTCCAGGTCGGCCGCCTCGGCGCGCAGCGCGGCCGCCGCCGCGTGTTTGAGCAGCCGCCGGGAGGCCGCGTACCGGCCCCGGATGTCGGGGTGCTCGATGTCCCGGTAGCGGGTCCAGTCCCGGCCCAGGACCGCGCGCAGCGCGGGGCCGTCCGCGGCGGCGGGCCGCCAGTCGTCGAGGCGTCCGTGGACCACCGCGGTGCCGTGCTCGCGCAGGTCGTCGCGGACCGCCGACCAGTCGGTGCCCTCCGCCGTCACGACGATCAGGTCGCCGCCCGCCGCGTTCATCGTGTGTCCGTCCCGTCGTCGGGTCCGGCGGTGGTGACCAGGGCGTGGATCTCGCGCAGGCTGCGGGTGCGCAGCAGGCTGCCGACGGGCAGGCTGCGGCCCGTCTCGCGCTCCAGGAGCATCAGCAGCCGCAGCAGGTGCACCGAATCCCACTCGGGCAGCGCGTCGAAGTCGACGGCGGCCTGGTCCTCGGTCAGGTCGAGGCCGAGTTCCTCGCGTACGGCGTCGAGGAAGCCCGCGAGGCCTGCCGTGCGCTCACGGCTCATCGGTGGCTCCTTCGAAGTCGGCCTCGACGGTGAGGTGCCCGGGCAGGGCGGGGATGTCGGCGAGGTCGTGCCGGAACAGCAGCTCCTCCCCGGCCCCGGCCCGGTCGGCCGCGGGCTCGGGCACGAAGCCGAGCGAGGGGTAGAAGCCGCTGGAGCGGCCGTTGCTGCGGGTGGCGCGGAAACGGGCGCGTACCGCGGGCAGCCCGCGGGCGCGGGCGTGGCGCAGCAGCGCGGTCATGCAGCCGTGCTCGATGCCGCGGGCCAGGGCGCGGCAGCTGAGCAGCAGGTTGTCGATGTGCAGGCCGTCGTCGAGGTGGTGGGCGAAGACCGCGCCCACCAGGCCGCTGTCGCCGTAGCGGTCGCTGACCCGCACCGCGAGCAGCCGGTGGGCCGGGTCGGTGTGCAGTGCGCCGATCCGTTCGGGCGGGACGCGTTCCCCGGTGAGGTTGAACTGGTTGGTGCGCAGGGAGAGCTGGGACATGCGGTGCAGTTCGCCGGGGCGGGGCGGGGAGATGCGGACGACGACCTCCAGTTCCCTGAGGTAGTCCTCGTAGGAGCCGGTCGACTCGCGCAGCCGGGCCCGCTCGGCGTTGGCCCGGTACTGGCCGGTGCGGCCCCGGTCGTCGTCGGTGAGGTACGGGGTGTCGAACCAGCCGTCGGCCAGCAGCCGGGCGACGTGCCGGGCGGGTTCGGTGCCCAGCGGGATCACGGCGGTGCCGGGCAGGCGGTGGCGGATCAGCGCCCGTTCGGCGGGGTTGTCGTCGGCGAACACCAGGGCGTCGGTGGCGATGCCCAGTCCGGCGGCGATGGCGCGCAGCGCGGTGTCCTTGGGGTCCCAGCCGGCGTGGACGGTGACGAAGTCGTCGGCCCGCAGGGTCATGTCGGGGTGCTCGCGCAGCACCTCGCGCACCGGGCCGGGGTCGTTCTTGCTGCTGACGGCGAGCAGGACGCCCTGCGAGGCGAGCTGCTTGGCGACGCGCTGCACGGCGGCGTAGGGCTCCCCGCGCAGGGTGGGCCCGCAGTCGATGCCGTCGGGCCCGTCCTCGCCGAGCACGCCGTGCCACAGGGTGTGGTCCAGGTCGAGGACCAGGCACTTGCGGCCCAGGCCGCGGCGGGCGCGCAGCACGTGCACGGCCTCGCGGGCGAGCGCGGCGAGCAGGGCCGGGGTGAAGGCGCCGCGGGTGTAGAGGGCCAGGCGCGGGTCGGTGGCCGGGCCGCCCTCGGCGATGAGCGGGTCGAGGTCGACGACGGCCAGCGCGGGGTGGGTGGCGGTCATCCGCAGCAGGCGGGCGTTGAACTCCCGCCACAGGGCGCCGAGCAGGGCCCGCTGCCGCTGGTCGGTCAGCTGGTGGGTGAGGGTGCGCGGCAGCGGGACGGTGGTGAGGACGAGGGCGCCGGTGCCGTGGGCGTCGTGCGCGGCGGCGACCGCCCGGAGGCGTTCCAGGAGCCGGGCGCAGGCCTGTTCGGCGTCGGCGGCCGTCCACGGCAGCGGGAGCAGGTCGGCGACGGCGTCCGCGCCGAGGACGCAGAGGGTCAGCTCGGCCGCGTGGCCGCGCAGCTCGCTGCCGGGGTCGGTGAGGTCGCGCAGGTAGGCGCCGTGGTCGCCGGTGACCAGGCGGGCGAGCAGCCCGTGCCGGGCCAGTTCGGCGACCAGCGGGTCGGGCAGCTGGGCGGTGCCGGAGTGCCCGGTGACGGCCACGGCGACGGTGGGGGTGCCGGGGTGGTGGGCGAGGACGTCCTCGGGCCGCAGCCGGGACAGCAGGCTGCCGCACCGCGCCAGGTCCTCGGCGGTCCTGGCCTCGTCCCGGTCGGCGGCGTCGACGAGCCGGGCCAGCAGCGGTGCCACCCGCGGGTATTCCTCGGCGAGCCGCCCGGCGCCGTGCAGGGCGCGGATCTCGGCGAGGGCGCCGGCCGGCGGCGGGGTGCCCGCGGTGGGCGCCGGCGGGGTGCGGAAAGGGTTCTCCGCCACGGTGTCGGTCATCGGCCGTGCCCCGCTTCGCCGGAGGGTGCCGGGCGTTCGAGGGCCAGGCCGGTCTTGATCCACTTGCTGGACTCCACCACCACGGACAGGGCCCGTTCGCCGGGCGCCAGCCGGGACAGCAGGCGGTCCAGCTGGAACAGCGGGAGGGCGTTGCCGGTGTTGCCGGTGTCGCGGACGCAGGAGATCTCGCGGGTCGTGGCGGGCAGGCCGAGGCCGGCGACGATGCGGTCGGTCATGTGGCCGGACAGCTGCGGCGGCAGCACGTAGTCGATGTCCCGCAGGTCCCAGCCGGTGGTGTGCAGCAGGTCCCACACGGTCTCGCCGGCCAGTGCGGGCACCTTCTCCTCGATGGTGCGGTAGTCCTCGTGGAGCATGCGGCGGCCGGGGTCCGGCGGTGCGGCGCCGTGCCAGCCGACGACCTGCCCCGGCGGGCGGCCCTGCCCGGTGAAGCGGTGCAGCAGGGCGCGCACCGCCACCGCGCCGGGGTGCGGGTCGGCGGTGACCACGGCGGCCGCCGCCCCGTCGCCGAACAGCACGTAGTTGACGAGTTCCTGGGTGGCCAGCGCGGACGCGTCCTGCCCGGCCCGCAGGAACCGGTCGGTGACGTCGCCGGCGACGACCAGGCCGGTGCGGTGGCCGCCGGCGAGCAGGGCGCGGGCCACGTCGAGCGCCTGGACGGCGCCGGAGCAGCCGGCCTGGATCTGGTAGGTGGGCAGGTGGTTGAGGCCGAGGCGGTCGGCGGTCTCGTTGGCGGTGGTGGGCAGCAGCGAGTCGGGCGTCGCCGTCGACAGCACCAGGAAGTCCAGCTCGCGGGCGTCCACGCCGGCTGCGGCCAGGGCGCGTACCGAGGATTCCGCGCACAGGTCGGTCAGGCTGTGGGTGACCTTCCCGGTGGCCGGGTCCCAGCCGAAGTGCCGGGTGCGGGTGCCGACGAACAGGTCGATCCAGTCCTCGCTGATCCCGAAGGCGCCGCTCAGTTCCGCATTGCCGACGGGGTCGCCGGGCAGCGCGGTGCCGGTGCCCGCCAGGTGCATGAGCGGGGTGTGTCCGGTCATGCCGGGGCTCCCACCGTGGTCATCTCCCGCACGAGCGCGGCGAGGGTGCCCACCGACCGCAGCGCGGGCAGCAGCTGCTGCACCGTGATGCCCGCGGCCTGCGGCAGCCGCTGCTCGATGCGGTCCTTCAGTTGCATGATCATCACCGAGTCGAAGCCGAGGTCCTCGTAGAAGCGGGCGTCGGCGACGACCTGGTCGCGCGGGTACTCGCCGACCTCGACGACGGCGTCGACGACGGCGGCCAGGACCGCGTCGCCGGCCGGGGCGGCGGCCGGGACGGCGGCGGTCATGGACGGCGGCTGCGTGGCCTGGGCCGGGAACTGCGGGAGGGGTGACGGCGCGGGCGCCGGGGCGGCGTGCCAGAAGCGGCGGGCGTCGGAGAACACGTACGGGGCGAGGCGTTCGGTGCGCCGGTGCGCCGGTGCGTACAGGGCGTCCCAGCGGGGCTCCACGCCGCCCAGGTACAGGCCGCCGAGGGTCTCGGCGAGGTCGGTGGCGGTGGCCGCCCGGCCCGGCGCCGGGTGCAGCAACCGTACGCCCGGTGGCAGTCCTGACCGTTCGGCCAGGTCCAGCAGGTGCCGGGCGGGGCCGATCTCCACCAGGCAGGTGGGCGCGGCCTCGGCGGTCAGCGCGGCGAGCGCGTCGGCGAACCGGACCGGTTCGACGGCCGCTCCCGCCCAGTACGCGGCGTCCAGGACGTCGCCGTCACCGAGCATCCGGCCCCAGCGGGACGAGGCCATGGCCGGCCGGGGCGCGGCGGGCCGCGCCGGCCCGGGTCCGGCGGCGATCCGGTCGGCGACGGCGGCCGCGGCCGGGCCGTGCGCGGGGCGGGCCACCCGCGGCCGGCCGACGCGCAGCCCACGGCCGGCCAGCGTCCCGGCGGCCGCCTCCAGCTGGTCGGCCGGCCCGGACAGGACGGTGTCGCGCGGGCCGTCCAGCGCGGCCACGAACAGCCCCGGGTGGTCCTCGAGCACGTCGCCGATCTCCTCGGGGGCACCGCGCACGGCGAGCATCCCCCCGTCCGCCAGCGCGTCCGCGGCGGCCGCGTGCGCGGCGACCAGGCGGGCGGCGTCGGTCAGGCCGAGCGCGCCGGCGGCGACGGCGGCCGGGTACTCCCCGGTGCCGTGGCCGAGCACCGCGTCGGGTACGACGCCGAGGTCTGCCAGGGTCCGGGTGAGGGCGTAGGCGACCGCGAACAGGGCGGGCTGCGCCCGGCGGGTCAGGTGAACCGCCGGGTCGTCGGCGAGGAGCAGCTCGCGCACCGAGTCGCCGGTGTGCGGGCGCAGCGCGTCGTCGGCGTCGTCCAGGTGCCGCCGGTACAGGGCCGACTCCCGGTACAGGGCGGCGGTCATGCCGGGTTCCTGGCAGCCCTGCCCGGAGTACAGGAAGGCGATCACCGGGGGCCGCCAGGCGCGGTCGGCGACGGAGGCGCGCAGCTGTTCGTCGTCGGCGGCGTGCCGCAGGGTGGTGGCGAGTTCGGCGGTGTCGCGGGCGGTGAACGCGGCCAGGTAGGGCAGGCCGGTCTTGACCTTGTTGCTGGTCCAGCAGACGGCCGCGGCGTCGCCGCGCGGCCGCCGGGCCAGCGTCTCGGCCTGCGCGGCCAGGTTGCGGCGCAGCGCCTCGGGGGTGTCGCCGGAGACGGTGAACACCCCGGTGCCGGCCGGGCCGCGCTCGGCGGGGCGCGCCGGGCGGGGCGCGGAGGCCAGCACGGCGTGGGCGTTGGTGCCGCCCATGCCGAAGCTGCTCACCGCGGCGAGCACCTCCCCGGGGGGCAGCCGCACGGGTGTCTTCAGCAGGCTCAGGCCCCGTTCGGCGAGCCGCAGCCGGGGATTCTCGCGCAGCGCGAACCGGCTGGCGGGCACGATCCGGTGGTACAGCGCCAGCGCGGTCTTGATCAGGCCGGCGATGCCGGCGGCGCCCTCGGTGTGGCCGATGTTGCCCTTCACCGAGCCGATGGCGCACGGCTGCTCACGGGGCACCGCGTGCACCTCGCCGAGGGCCGCGCACTCGATGATGTCGCCGAGCGTGGTGCCGGTGCCGTGCGCCTCCAGGAACCGGATCTGCTCGGCGCGCACCCCGGCCCGCCGGTAGGCGGCGGCGACGACGTCCCGCTGGGCCCAGCGGCTGGGCGCGGTCACGCCGTTGCTGCGGCCGTCCTGGTTGACGGCGGTGCCGCGGACGACGGCGTAGACGCGCTGGTGGTCGGCGAGCGCGTCTTCCAGCCGGCGCAGGACGACCACGCCGGCGCCGTCGCTGCGGCCGATGCCGTCGGCGTCCATGCTGAACGGCTTGCAGCGGCCGTCCGGGGCCATCAGCCCCATCTGCCGGTAGACCAGGCCGAGCGCGGGGGTGAGGACCAGGTTGACGCCGGCCGCCAGCGCGGTGGAGCACTCCCCGGAGAGCAGGGAGTTGACGGCGAGGTGGACGGCGACCAGGGAGGACGAGCAGGCGGTGTCCACCGCGAGGCTCGGCCCTTTCAGGTCCAGGTGGTAGGAGATGCGGTTGGCGGTCATGCCGGCGCTGCTGCCGGCGCCGAGCTGCGGGGTGACCCGGGCGTAGTCGCCCATGTGCAGCTGGGCCCACTCGCTGCCCATGACGCCGACGAAGACGCCGGTGTCGCTGTCGGCGAGGGAGGCCGGGGAGCGGCCGGAGTCCTCCAGGGCCCGCCAGGCGCACTGCAGCAGGAGCCGCTGCTGCGGGTCCATGGCGGCCGCTTCGCGCGGGGAGACGGTGAAGAAGTCGTTGTCGAAGACGGCCGCGTCCTCGACGAAGCCGCCGCGCACGTCGGCGTCGAAGCCGGGTCCGCCGCGGTCGGCGGGCAGGGGGCCGATCGCGTCGCCCTGCCGCATCAGCAGGTCCCAGTACGCCTCGACGCCGTGCGCGGCGGGGAAGACGCAGTCCAGGCCGACCACGGCCACGGAGTTCACCGCTGCCGCCCGTTCGCCGGGTCCGCGCCGCGGGCCGCCAGATGGGCTGCCAGGCCGGCCACCGTGGGGTGGTCCCAGGCCAGGGACGGTTCGACGGCGATGCCGAACTCGTCCTCGATGTCGCCGCACAGGCTCAGCGCGCACACCGAGTCCATGCCGTACTCGGCCAGCGGCACGGTCGCCTCGATGTTCTCCGGCAGGCGGTCCAGGTAGACCGCCAGGTGCGTGGTCAGCCACTGGTGCAGCGGGGCCTCGGTGTACCGCGGCGGGGAGAGGGTCATCCCTGAAGGCTCCTTGTCCTGATGCTCGGGGCCGCTCAGCCCGGAAGCGGTGTGTTGTACAGGTCGAAGCTGCGCCGGTCGCCGTAGCGGGCGAGGACCTCCTGGTGGAGCCGCGCGGTGCACTCGGCGGGCAGGCCGGTGGCGGGGGTGCCGAGCCGCTGGGCGATGCGGTGCAGGGCGGCGGTCGCCCAGGCGGGGTCGGCGAGGAACGGGTCGGGGCCGGAGCGGTTGTGCCACCACACGCCGAGCACGCAGGCGGCGGCGAGCACCAGCACGTACCGGTCGGTCAGCGCGAACCAGGCCGGGCCGACCGGGCGGGCGGGGTCGGGCGGGGGCAGCGCGAGCACCCGCCCGCGCAGCTCGTGCAGTTCCGCCGTCAGCTGGCCGGCCAGGGCGCGCAGGGCGCGTTCGACGGGGCCGCCGCCGGGCAGCGCCGCGCCGACCTCCAGGAGGGTGGCGCTGACGCTGTCCCGGCCGCAGGCCAGGGCGAGGCGGTCGTAGGCGAACGGGGGCAGCGGGGTGCCGGGGCGGAACAGCGCGGCGGGGGCCTCGGCGCCGGTGAACCAGGACGCCTCGGCCAGCGGCCGCAGCTGCGGGATGATCGTCGCCTGGCAGGCGACGGTGCCGGCGTGGCCGAGGCTGACCACCGGCACGTCCCTGATGTGCTTCTGGAAGACGCCCACGGTGCCCTCACGGGCGTAGATCCGCGAGCCGAGCACGGTCGCCAGGTCGTACATGGTGTCGCTGAGCACCCGGGGCAGCAGCAGTTTGACCGCCGAGGAGTACACGCTGGTCTCGGCGGGCAGCAGGTGCAGCGCCCGGGTGGCGACGACCGCGAGGCAGTCGTACAGCAGCAGGTTGACGAAGGCGCCGGCGAGCGTGGCGGAGGTGTGCTGCGGGTCGGCGGGGGCGAGGCCGGCGCGGCCGGGGCCCTGCGAGCGGTCCACCAGGACGGCGGTGCGCAGCGCGGTGTCGACGGCCGCGGAGACCAGGGACGCCATCAGGGTGCGGCTGACCTGGAAGGAGCGCAGCGCGGTGACCACGCCGCCGCCCAGCGGGCCGAGCAGGGTGTCGTCCGGGACGACGCACCCGTCGAGTTCGACGCCGGCGAAGTAGCAGCCGCGCAGGCCCAGGGCGGCCGGGCGGCGGGTGACGCGGTAGCGGTCGGCGGGCAGGGTGTGCGGGTCGAGCAGCAGCGCGGAGTGGCAGCCGGTGAGTCCCTCGTCCGCGGTACGGCAGAACAGCACGAGGGCGTCGGCGCGGTGCAGGTTGTTGACGACCGGTTTGCCGCCGGTGACCGACAGGGCGCCGGGCAGCACCTCGGCGCGGACCTGGCTGCGCACGAAGTCGTTGGTGTGCGCGGTCTCGTGCTGGGCGATGGCCGCCTTGGAGCCGCCGAGCAGCAGCCCGGCGAGCCACCGGCGCTGGCCGGGGCCGCCGTGCATCCACACGTCGGAGGCGGCCATGAAGGTGGTCATGCCGTAACCGGTGCCGAGGGAGACGTCACGGCGGAAGACCGGGCGCATCACCCGCAGCAGGGTCTCGGCCGAGTCGAAGCGGCCGCCGAGGTCCACCGGGACGAACTCGTGGTTCATCCGGAAGTCGTCCAGCAGCGCCTCGCCGTCGGCCGACAGCACGGCACGGCGGTCGGCGCGCAGCAGGGCGCGGTGGCCGACCGGGTTGTCCGGGTCGGCCGGGTCGCCGAGCAGCGCCTCCAGGCGGGCGACCCGGGCCGGGGCGTCGCTCTCCGGCCAGCCGGGTCCGGGCGGGCGGGACAGCACGGCGCCGTTGGGCGGGCCGTCATTCACCACGAAGTGCTCCGCGACCGGTCGGCGGCGGGGCGGGTGGCGTCCCCGTCGGCCTCGAGGTCGGCGGTGGTGTGGATCAGGGCGCGCACGGCGGGGTCGAGGACCTCGTAGAGCGGCGAGAGCCGGCCGGTCAGGAAGAGCTTGCGCATCAGCGTGCGCTGGATCTTTCCGCTGGTGGTACGGCGCAGGGTGCCGGGGCGGACCAGGGCGATGTTGGCGGCCGGCACGTCGAAGTTCTGGCCGACCAGGGCCTGCACCCGGCGGGCCAGCGCCCGCAGCCGCTCGGTGTCGGCGCGCGGCGCCCTGACCTCGTGCACGACGACGAGCTGCTCCCGGTCGGCGTCCACGGTGAACACCGCCCCGTGCCCGGCGCCGAGCGCGGGACTGATGTCCCGGATCGCCCACTCCAGGTCCTGGGGGTAGAGGTTGCGCCCGTTGAGGATGATGACCTCCTTCAGCCGCCCGGTGATGTACAGCTCCCCCTCGTGCAGGGCGCCGAGGTCACCGGTACGCAGGAAGGTGCCGGGAGTGCCGGGGGTGTCCGGGGCGCCGGGGGCGGGGCAGGTCCCGGCGGCCGTCGCGTCCCCCGGTGCCGGTGCCGGTGCCGGTGCCGGTGCCGGTGCCGGTGCCGGTGCCGCGGGAGCCTGCGGGGTCTGCGGAGCGTGCGGAGCGTGCGGGGCGTGCGGGGCGTGCGGGGACGTGGCGCCGGCGGGGGTGAAGAGGGCGCTGTTCATGCCGCCCATCACCGGGCAGCCACCGGCGCCGCCGGAGCCGAACGCGGCACGCATCGCGGCGTGGAAGGCGGCGCCGGGCACGGCGGGCCGCCCCTCTCCCCCGGCACCGGGCGCCGCGTGGAACGCTCCGTGCGCGGTGGGCGCGGCGTCGGTGGACCCCGTGGGTGCGGCGCCGGCGTCCGCGGCTGCCGCGGGCGCCGCTCCGGCGGTGTCCCGGGCCACCGGGCAGGCGTCCCCGGCCGCTGCCGCGCCGTCCGCCGCTGCCCGGGCCGGCGGCTCGGTCCCGGGCGACAGGCCCGCCGGGGTGGCGTGGAAGGTGTGGGCGGTGTCCAGGGGCTGGCGCCAGTAGCCCTGAGCCACGCTGGGGCCGCGCAGCCAGATCTCGCCGACGTGGCCCGGGGGCACCTCCTGTGCGCTGACCGGGTCGACGACGCGCAGGTCGAGGTCGTGCGGGCGGCCGTTGGCGATCAGCGTGCGGGCGGGGGCGCCCGGGGCCGGGGCCCGCAGCTCGTCGTGCTCGAGGGCGGCGGCGTCCACCGTGAGCCGGCGGGCCGGTTCGCCCGGACGGCCGCCGGAGACGACCAGGGTGGCCTCGGCGAGGCCGTAGCCGGGGTAGAGGCTCCCGGCGCGCAGACCGGCCGGGGCGAACCGGCGGGCGAAGGCGTCCAGGGTGGCCGCGCGGACCGGTTCGGCGCCGCACAGGGCCAGCCGCCAGCTGGAGAGGTCGAGTTCGGCGAGCTGGGCGTCGGTGACCCGGCGGGTGCACAGGTCGTAGCAGAAGTTGGGGCCGCCGCCGACCGTCAGGCCGTACTCGCCGATCGAGCGCAGCCAGCTGACGGGCCGCTTGATGAAGGAGACGGACGGCAGCTGGACGCAGAACGCGCCCAGCCACAGCGGGTGCAGCACATGCGCGATCAGGCCCATGTCGTGGTAGTGGGGCAGCCAGCTGGTGAAGCGGTCGGCGGTGGTGGTGCCGAGCAGCCGGTGCAGCGCCTCCTGGTTGGCCAGCAGGTTGCGGTGGCTGACCATCACGCCGCGCGGCCTGCTGGTGGAGCCGGAGGTGTACTGCAGGAAGGCCAGGTCGTCCGGGCCGGTGCGCGGGGCACGCCAGGAGCCGGGGTCGGCCTGGTCGAGGTCGGTCGCCAGGCAAACCGTTTCTCCACGGCCGGTGACCGCCAGCCACAGCGAGGTGTCGGCCGCGTGCTCGGCGTCGGTGAGCACCAGCCGGGCCCCGGTGTCCTTGAGGATGCCGGACACCCGCTGGAGCCGCTCGCCCCGGTCGCCGGGCAGCGGTGCGGGCACGGCGATCGCACCGGCGTACAGGCAGCCGGTGAAGCCGACGAGGAACTCCGGGCCCTGCGGATAGAGCAGCAGCACGGGCTGTCCCTGGGCGCCGTGTTCGCGCAGCCGTACCGCCAGCGCGCGGGCCCGCCGGTCCAGTTCGGCGTAGGACAGGTGGCGGGGTCCGCCGGGGTCGGTGAGGAAGATCTGGGCGTCCGCGTCGCCGAGTCGGTCGGCACGCTCCCGGAGCAGCTCGGTGAAGGTGGGGAAAACGGCGGTCAACGTGGGCTCCCTCGTGGCGCTTTCGATACGGGGCGCAGGACGCCCCTCCTGCCGCCAAGGCCCGCTCATGCTCGGCTCACGGCCTAAAGCGCCGCTTGCGATCCGGCCACCGGTTCCGGGGAATTAGGGGTACGCCTGTCCGAATCTGGGGGGCCGCCGGTGCCTACAGTGAGGACCCGGAGCCGCCGGTCCCCGTCGCCGGAGACCCCCGGAGATCCCCGCCCGCCCCGCGACGCCGTGCACACGCCCTCGCCGGGGCGGCCGCCGCGGCCGCCCGGGGACCGGACGGGACGGGGGCCGGAATCCGGCGTACGGCAGCGCCGGCACGGGGCCGGACGCCGCCGCGGTGCGGCGGCGCCGGGCAGCACGGCACGGGCAGCACGGGCCGGTACCGGCAGTACGGCCGGCACGGCGGGCACGGCGGGCGTCCGCCGGCGCGGCGCGCCGGGACGCGAGCCGGTGCGGCCTGCGGAAGCAGCCGAAGAAATGGGGGAACATGCGTTTTCGGATTCTGGGTCCGCTGGAAGTCACCTCGCCCGGGTCGGCCGTACCGGTCACGCCCCGGGCGGCGAAGATCCGCGCGGTGCTCGCCACCCTGCTGGTGCGGGCGAACGAGGTCGTCTCGGTGGACAGCCTGATCGACGAGCTGTGGGGGGAGAACCCCCCGCGCACCGCCACGACCACGCTCCAGGTGTACATCTCGCAGCTGCGCAAGCTGCTGCACGCCGCCGACCCCGAGTACGGCCGGGACGCGCTGGTCACCCGGCCGCCGGGATACGCGCTGTACCTGGACCCGGCGCAGCTGGACCTGGCGGTCTTCGAGGAGCTGCACAGCAGCGGCCGGGAGGCGCTGCAGCGCGGCGACCACGTCGCGGCGGCCGACCTCCAGAGCCGGGCGCTGGCGCTGTGGCGGGCGCCGCTGGCCTCCGACACCCCGCACGGCGCGCTGCTGGACCGCACCGCCGTACGCCTCGCCGAGGTGCGGACCGCCGCGCTCGAACAGCGCATCCGCGCCGAGCTGCAACTGGGCGGGCACCAGAACCTGGTCGGGGAACTCCAGGCGGTCGTCACCGAGCTGCCGATGCGCGAGGAGTTCCACGCGCTGCTGATGGTGGCGCTGTACCGCACCGGCCGGCAGGCGGACGCGCTGCGGGTCTTCACCCAGCTGCGGCGGGCGCTGGTGGACGAGCTGGCCATCGAGCCGGGCCGGCAGCTGCAGCAGCTGCACCAGCGGATCCTGGCCGGTGACCCGGAGCTGCTGCGGCCGTCGGCCCGGCCGGCCGGGGCGCCGGCGGTGACGGCCCCGGCCGGTGCGGCCCCGGGGCAGGTGCGGCTGCCCGGGCAGGCGCTGGACCGGCTGCCCGCACGGGACCCGGTGTTCGTGGGCCGCGCCGAGGAACTGGACCGGCTCGGGGCGCTGCTGCGCGACGTCCCGGCCGGCGGCTGTGTGGCCGTCACCGGGGCGGCCGGCACCGGCAAGACGGCGCTGGCCGTGGCCGCCGCGCACGAGCTGGGCGGGCTGTTCCCGGACGGGCGGGTCTTCCTGGAGCTGGACGGGCTGGGCGCGGCGGACCCGGCGGGCGCGCTGACCGCGCTGCTGCGCCGGTTCGGGGTGGCCGGGCCGCTGCCGCCGCAGGAGGCCGAGCTGCGCCGCGTCCTGCACCGGCTGACCGAGGACCGGCGGATCCTGCTGGTGCTGGACGGGGCGGTGTCGCCGGCCCAGGCGCGGGCGCTGCTGCCGGACACCGCGGGCAGCACCGCGCTGCTGACCGGGCGCCGGCTGCCGCCGGAGCTGACCGGCCGGGCGCTGGAGCTGGACGTGCTGCCGCAGGACGAGGCGCGGCGGCTGTTCACCGCGGCGGCCGGCCGGCTGGTCCCGCCGCGCGGCGGGGAGGCGTCGGTGCGGGAGGTGGCCGCGCTGTGCGGGGGGCTGCCGCTGGCCCTGCGGGCGGCGGCCGCCCGGCTGGCCTCCCGCCCGCACTGGGGCCCGGAGATGCTGGCGGCGCGGCTGCGCGAGCAGCCCCGGCGGCTGGCCGAGCTGAGCGCGGCCGCGCCCGGCTTCGAGGACCGGCTGCGCTCCTCCTACGAGGAGGCCGCCCCGGCGCTGCGGCGCGGCTTCCGGCTGCTGGGCCTGGTGCCGGCGGGGCCGTTCGGGGCCCGGACCGCGGCCGCGGTGCTCGGCGAGGACGTCCTCAAGGCCGAGGAGCTGCTGCGCGCTCTGGTCGAGGCGCGGCTGCTGCGCGGGGTGGCGGACGGACCGGACCGCGGGTCCTACCGGCTGCACGAGCTGTGGCGGCTGCTGGCGCTGGAGTGCCTGGCCGCCGAGACACCGGCCGAGGAGGCGCGCACGGCCACCGCCCGGCTGGCCGCCGAGTGCGCCGGGCGGACCGCCGCGGCCGAGGGGGCCGCCGAGGTGGACGGGCTGCATCCGCTGGAGTGGTTCGCGGAGCGGCAGGACGGGCTGGTGGCGGTCGTACGCCGCTGTCACGCGGCGGGGCTGTGGGCCGCCGCGGTGGCGCTGGCGGACGCGCTGACCGGGCTGCTGGAGGCGCGGGCCGCCTGGGAGGCGTGGGAGACCTGCCACACGCTGGCGCTGGACGCGGCGCGGCGGCGGGAGGACCTGGCCGCCGAGGCGCGGCTGCTGCGGTCGCTGGGCGACCTGGCCTGGCAGCGGCGGCAGCTGGTGACGGCCGCGGAGTTCTACGAGCGGGCGCTGCTGACCGCCGACGCGGCGCCGGCCGCCGCCGAACGGGGCCGGGCGCTGGTGGGGCTGGCCGACCTCCAGCTCGACGCCGGCGGCCTGGAGGGGGCGGCCGCGCTGCTCCCGACCGCGCTGGACGCGGCCGGCGACGACCTGCGGGGCCGGTACGAGGCCCACCGGGTGCTGGGCCTGCTCAGCCTGGAGACCGACGGCCCCGACGGCGCCCGTACGCACTTCACCGAGTGCCTCGCCCTGGCCACGGCCCTGCGCGACTCCCGGCTGGAGTCCTACGCCGACCGCTGGGTGCGGCGCACGCACGGCACCGGCGACCAGCCGCGGGGGTGGTCGGAGGTGCGGCCGGGGGTGTGGCGGCTGGCGGCCTGCGCGGTGTGAGGCGCGACGGGTGCCGGGCGGGTGCCGGTGGCCGGACGCAGCGCGCGCTTTAGCGCGGGGCGGGTTGATGCGGGGTGGCTTCCGGACGGCCCACCGCTGTGCGGTCCGGGGCCGCGTACGGTCCCTGCTGCGTGAGGAGGTTCCATGTCCGGCCCCGCCGGCATTCCCGCCGACACCCCCGCCGACCCCCCTGCCGGCATCCCCGCCGACGTCTCCGCCGCGGCAGCCGCCGCGGAGGAGGACGCCGGGCGGAGCACGCCGCGGCTGCAGAGCGCGGTGACCGCCGACCTCGAGGAGCTGGTCGCCGAACTCGACGAGGACGGAGCGCTCGGCGGCTGATCCGCCGGAACGGGGCGGGGCCGCCGCCCGGCGGCCCCGCCCCGGACCAGAGACGTGGAAGGTGCCGGGATGACGGGTGCGACGACGGGTGCGGTGAGCGCCCGGACGGCGCTGCTGCGCGGTTACGCGCCCGCGGTCGCCGCCTACCGGGACCACCGCCGGCAGGTGCAGAAGGAGTCGGTGCTGGGGCGGGGCCCGCTGCTGGGCGCGCTGCTGGCCGGGCGGCGGGCGGCGCTGGCCCGGCTGCGGGAGGCGGTGTGGCTGCGACGGCTGTCCGACGCGACCGCACGGCAGGTGGCGGCGGTGCTGGCCGACGGCCGCTACCGGGAGCTGATCCCGCTGCGCGTCCCGGACTTCCTGCCGCTGATGGAGCTGCGGCTGCCGTTCCTCGCCGAGACGACCGTGCTGCGCCACCCCACGCACGCGCCCGCCGCCGAACTGCTCCCCCGGCTGGAACCGCTGCGCCGCCGCGCCCAGGAGGTGCGGCGGGTGCTCGCCGAGTCGCGGCTCGACGTGCCGGTGCCGTTCCGCAGCGTCGACGACGACGGCCGGCTGGTGGTGCACGGCCTGGACGCGCCCACCGTGGAGGCGCTGGCGGGCCTCGCCCACGAACTGGGCCACTGTCTGTACGAGCGGGCCCGCCCGGTGCGCGACGTGCTCGGCCAGCTGGCCTCCGAGCGGCTGGCGCAGCAGCTGGAGGAGCGGGTCGTCGCCGCCTACCTGCGCCGCCACGGCAGCCCCGAGGAGCGCCACCGGTGGTGGGTGTGCCAGCGCCGGCAGGACGCGCTGAACCTGCACTACTTCCTGGCCGAGCGCGCCGAGCTGTACGGCGCCCCGGCCCCGCCGGCCCCGGTCGCCCTGGACGCGACCAGCACGTTCCGGGAGTCCCTGTTCACCCTCCCCGGCTACCAGGTGGTGTACGCCAGGGCCTCGCTGGCCCGGCTGCCCGTCACCGGCCGCGCCGGCCCGTGAGGGCGCCCCGCAGCACCCGCCGGGCCCGCGCCGGGTCCACGCCAGGAAGGACGACGACACCATGAACACCCCCACCCTGCCCACCCTGCCGACGGTGCCGCCCGCCGCGCGGCGCGGTGACGGGCGGCCCGCCGGGCCCGCCGGCCTCGAGACGGTGCGCGCCCGCTACGCCGCCCTGCTCGCCGGGGGCGGCGGCGCGGCGCCCGGCGGCGACTGGGCGGGCACCCCGCCGCCGTACCTCGCCGGGCGGCTCAACCACGGCCGCTGGCCGGCCCCGCCGCCCGGCGGCGAGGCGCTGGGGCTCGCCGGCGCGTCGCTGGTGGAGTTCGGCACCGGGGCGCTGCGGCTGCGCTACGCGACCGCGCTGAGCCCGCGGGTGCTGCGGGAGCTGGGGCTGTCCGGGTACCGCACGGTGCTGCCGGGGCCGCGGACCACGGCCCGGCTGACGGAGGCCGTCGACACGCTGCCCGGGCTGTCCCCCGAGGCGGCGCACGCGGTGCGGGACTTCGTCGGCGCGGTGGTGCTGCTCAAGCCCCGGCCGGACCTGGCGCCGCTGGGCGAGACGATGTCGTCGTGCTCGTACGGCGCCCTGCCCTTCACCGTGTTCCTGACCGGCCTGGGGCTGCACCGGCTGCCGCCCGGTTTCATGTTCACCGAGCCGTCCGTCTACAGCCTCCAGGAGTCGCTGTTCCACGAGGCGCTGCTGCTGTGGCTGAACGAGGCCGGGCGGGTCGCGGACGCCTTCCGCTCCGAGCGCAGCCGTACCGCGAGCGTGTACGTCTCCTGGCAGAACGAGTGGTGGAGCGCGGACCGCTGTCTGCGCGAGCTGTTCGTCTACGCCCGGCTGCCCGCGTTGCGCGCGGCCGCCCTGGAACGCACCTCGGGGGCGCAGGCGGCCCTGCTGGAGGAGGCGCTGCGCTCGGCCGGCGCCTGCGCCCGGGAGCTGCTGCACAGCCTGGCCGGGCGGCGCGGTCTGCTGGCCCGGCCGGGCTGGGAGCTGCTGGAGGGGCTGGCGGAGCTGCTGCCGGTCCGTACGGCCCCGGTCCCTGGCCGGCCGGTGTCAGCCGGCCAGCACCTCGCGCACCTTCGCCGCGAAGGCCCTCGGATGCGTCTTCAGGCCGATGTGCCCGCCGGGGAAGGCCTCCAGGGGGGTGCCGAGCCGGGCGGCGAGGGACTCGGCGCAGCGCCAGGACCAGTTGCGGCCGGAGGTGGCGCCGGCCGCCGGGACGACCCGCGCCGGGCCGGACTTGAGCCGGTCGAGCATCTCGTCGTCGAACTGGTTGCGGCGGAACTGCGGGACCTCCTTGCCGATGAAGAACTCGATGTTGTCGGTCTGGTCGGCGCTGGTCGGCTCCAGGACGACGCCGGGTTCGACGTCGGCGACGCTCAGGTCGATGCGGTTGAAGGCGGCCATCTCGCGCACGGCCGCCGGCCAGCCCTCGGCGGCGTACAGGGCCTCGATCTTCACCAGCGCCTGGGCGGCCTCGGCCCGCTCCCCCGGCTTGAGCAGGCCGAGGACGAGGGGCTCGTGGGCGATGGCGCAGCGCACCTGTCCGGGGTGGCGCACGGCCAGGTGCAGGGCGATGTTGGCGCCGATGCTGGAGCCGAGCACCAGGGCGGGTTCGTCGGTGAGGGCGGCCAGCAGCAGGTGGGCGTCCTCGGCGTTGGTCTCGGGGGTGACGGCGTCGACGGGTTGCGGCAGCCGGCTGCGGGACAGGCCCCTGCGGTCGTAGGTGACGACCGTGTAGTCGTCGGTGAGCAGGCCGACGAGGTCGTCGGTGCGGGAGGCGTCCCCGCCGCCGCCCTGGATGACCAGCAGCAGCGGCCCGCTGCCCCGGACGTCGTAGTGGATGTCGCAGCCCGGGGCGGACAGGACGGCGGATCGGACCTCGGTCATGGGTGCTCCTGGAGCGGTGGGCGGCGGGTGTTACCAGGCGGGTACGGCGGTGATGGTCAGCACCGCGGAGGAGCTGATCCAGCCGGGGCCCTGGGAGAGCAGCAGGACGTGGTCGCCGGGGGCGAGTTCGCCGGTGCGGATCAGGTGGTCGAGGGAGATGATCAGGTCGGCGGCGCCGACGTGGCCGACGGAGCGGCCGTACTCCCAGCTCGAGCGGGACATCGGCAGGCCGAGCGGGGCGAGCACCGAGAACTCGACCATGCGGCCGTCCTGGTTGATGGGGATGACCCGGGCCAGGTCGGCGGCGTTGATCCCGGCGTCGACCAGGGAGCGGTGGACGACGGACAGGTCGAACTCGCCGATGCGCTCCACGGTCTCGGCCAGCGGCATCTCCCGTTCGTTGAACAGGGCGGCGCGTTCGGCGACGGCGACCTCGGCACGGGTGCCGTCCCGGGGCGGCAGCAGCGACTCGTCGCCGCGGTGCCACTTCTCCAGCTCCGGCAGGGTGCCGGAGTTGATGGCGCGCAGCTCGGCGAAGCCGCCGGCGGCGCTGACGACGGCCGCGGCGGCGCCGTCGGCGAGGATGTAGGAGTCGCCGAACCCGCGCCAGCGGTCGATCAGCGGGGTGGAGAAGTTCTGGGCGCAGGTCAGCAGCGCGGTCTCCACCTCGGCGGCGCCGGTGATCTGCCCGACGGCGATCTCCAGGGCGGCGAGCATGCCGTTGCAGCCCTGCCGGATGTGCAGGGAGGGCACGCTGCCGGTGCCGAGTTCACGCAGCACGTAGGCGGGCGGGTAGGAGCCGTCGGGGCCCTGGTGGTAGACGCCGCTGTGGATGTGGGACTCGATGTCGGCGGCGTCGAGGCCGGCCCGTTCCAGGGCGGTGCGGGCGGCGGTGACCGCCATGTCGAGTGCGGGGATGTCCGGGGCGACGTGCGTGCCGGTCAGCCCGCTCGCCTTGTACACCTCCTCGTCGTACAGGCCGTCGGCGACGCCCTGTTCGGCGCTGATCCGGTCGGGCAGGAACACGCCGACGGAGTCGATGAAGACGCCTTCAGTTCTCATTGCCGGTCTCCTCGAAGGTGTCCGTGGCGGTCAGGGGGCGAGCAGTCGCTGCTGGAGGTGGCGGGCGAGTTCGGCCGGGGTCGGCTGGTCGAAGACCACGCCGGGCGGCAGCCGCAGGCCGGTGACCGCGTTGAGGGCGTTGCGCAGGGCGAGCGCGAGCAGCGAGTCGAAGCCGAGTTCGCGGAACTTCTGCTCGGGGTCGATCGCCTCGGGCGTGGCGTGGCCGAGTACGGCGGCGGCGTGCGAGCGGACCAGGTCGAGCAGGGTCCGCTCGCGGGCGTCGTCGTCGAGCGCGGCCAGCTGCTGGCGGAACGAGGGGCCCTCGTCGCCCGCGGTGTCCCGGGCGCGGCGCCGGGCGGGCCTGCCGAGCAGGGTCCGCAGCAGTGCCGGGGCCGGCCGGCCGCCGGCCCGGCGGCCGAGTTCCTCGAACGCGGGCCTGGCCACCAGGGCGGTGGGCTCGCCGAGCGCCCAGGCGGCGTCGAGCAGGTCGAGCAGGTCGGACGCGGGAACGGGCACGAACGCCGGGGCGGTCGCGGCCTCGGCGGCCGGCCGGCCGGCCGGGCTCCAGGGCCCGTACGCCACCGCCACGGCCGTGTCCCCGGCGGCCCGGCGGACGTGGGCCAGGGCCTGCTGGTGGGCGGCGGCCACGGCGGCCGCCGCGTGCCCGGTGCCGCCGAGCAGGCCGTGCGCCGGGGCCAGCAGCAGGAAGGCGCTGACCTCGCGGCCCGCGGTGGCCGTGTGCAGGGCCTCCACCGCGGCCGCGTCGGCCGCCGCCGACGCGCTGAGCGCGTCCGGGGCGAGGTCGGCGGCCACCGCGGGCTGCCCGGGCTCGCTGACGTGCAGCACGGTCCGCAGCGGGCGGGCGGCGGGCAGTTCGTCGAGCAGGGCGGCCAGCGCGGACGCGTCGGCGGGGTCCTGCGCGGCGACGGCGACCCGGGCGCCGAGCCCGGTCAGGTCGGCGGCCAGTTCCCGGACACCGCCCGGCCGGGCCGGGTCCTCCAGGAGCAGCACGTCCCGTACGCCGTGCGCGGTGACCAGGTGCCGGGCGACGAGCCGGCCCAGGGGGCCGCCGGCCCCGCCGAGCAGGGCGGTGCCGGCCGGGTCGGCGGCCGGGGCGGGTGCCGCGGGGCGGACGCGGGCCAGCCGGGGCACGCGGACCGTGCTGCGGCGCAGGGCCAGCTGGGACTCGGTGCCGGACAGCTGGGCCACCAGGGAGCGCCAGGAGGCCTTGCTGCCGTCGGTGTCGGCCAGCACGAACCGGCCGGGTGCCTCGTCCTGCAGGGCGCGCACCAGTCCCCACACCTCGGCGGCGTCCGGGACGGGCGTGCCGTGGGCCGGGGTGGCGCCGCGGGTGAGGACGGCCATGCGGGCGTCGGCGAACCTGCTGTCGGCCAGCCAGGTGCGCAGCGCCGGCAGCACCCGGGCGGCCTGCCGGTCGCCGTCGGCGCAGACCAGGACCACGTCGGGCCGGGCGGTGCCGTCCGACTCGATCCTGGCGGCGAGTTCGTCGAGGTCCGCGTAGGCCTCGGCGTAGGTGCCCGCCGCCATCAGCCCGGAGCGGGCCCGGAGGGGGTCCGCGCCGATGACGGCCCAGGTTCGGGGCGCGTCCTCGGCCGGTCGTACGGCGGGGGCGTCCACCCAGGTGACGTGGAACAGCGCGTCGCGCTGGGCGGCCGAGGCGTGCCGGATGTGCGCGGCGGCGGCCGGGCGCAGGGCGACCGCGTCGACGGTGGCCGCCGGGGTTCCGGTGGCGTCGGCGAGGGTCAGGGCGACGGTGCCGTCGGGGGCCGGGGTGACGGCGACCCGCAGGGTCTGCGCGCCGCTCGCCCGCAGGGTGACGCCCCGCCAGTCGGCGGGCACCTGGAGGCCGTCGCCGGGGGCGGCGGCGCGCACCGCGTGCAGGGCCGCGTCGAGGAGGGCGGGGTGGATGCCGAAGGCGGCGGCGTCGGCGCGCTGCGCCTCGTCCAGGGCGACCTCGGCGAACACCTCCGCGCCGCGCCGCCACAGCGCGCGCAGTCCGCGGAACGCGGGCCCGTAGGCGTGTCCGTGCTCCTCCAGCCCGTCGTACAGGCCGGTCACGTCGACGGCCTGCGCGGCGGTCGGCGGCCACACCGTCAGGTCGGGTGCGGCGGTGTCGTCGGGGGCCGTCTCCTCCAGGGTGCCGGTGGCGTGGCGGGTCCAGGCGGAGCCCTTGGCCTCGCCGTCGGGCCGGGAGTGCACCGCGAGGGTGCGGCGGCCTTCGGTGCCGGGTTCGCCGACCTCGACGCGCAGCTGGACGCCGCCGCGCTCGGGCAGCACCAGCGGTTCCAGCACGGTCAGTTCGCCGATCCGTTCGCAGCCGGCCTCGTCGGCCGCGCGCAGTGCCAGTTCCACGAACGCCGTGGCGGGCAGGACGGCCCGTTCGGCGAGGGTGTGCTGGGCGAGCCACGGCTGGGTGCGCAGGGCGAGCCGTCCGGTGAGAAGGACGGCGTCGGTGCCGGGCAGTTCCAGTGCCGTACCGAGCAGCGGGTGGTCCGGGCCGGCGCCGCCGGTGCCGGTTCCGGTGCCGCCGGTGGCGGGCTCGTGCGGGGCCAGCCAGTAGTGCTGGTGCTGGAAGGGGTAGGTGGGCAGGTCGGCGCGGTGTGCGGTGGGCGGGGCGACGGCGGACCAGTCGACCGGTACCCCCTGCGCCCAGGCCTGA
>NZ_JBVIYZ010000023.1:0-83834 GCF_055592085.1 Streptomyces sp. NPDC041135 | reverse complement strand
ACCCCTGCCCGGCATGCCCGTCTGGAACGACCAGCACTACATCCTCATCTCCACAGCCACCCTCCTCACCCTCACCACCCTCACCCTCCAACCCATGCGAAACCAGCGGGTGGAGCACCGCCATCAGGACACAGGCCGCCAGGGCGCTGTGCCATAGCAGGTCGTCCAGGCGGCCGGCCGCGAGGTACGCGCCGGCCGCGATCGCCGCCAGGGCGCAGACGGCCCGGTCCAGGATGCTTTCCACCGACAGGAGGGTGGCCCGGGGCGCATCCTTGGGGATGGCGTCGTTCATCAGCTTGCGCTGCACCGGGTAGACGAGGCCGGTGATCCCGGCGAACACACACAGCAGCACGACGGCCGTCACCGGGCCGCCCAGGGTGGTGGCGGCGAGGGTCAGGGCCAGGGCGACGGTCAGCAGGGACACCCACGTGGCCGGCGACAGCCGCCGTCCCAGGAGCTGGGGGCGCGCCGAGGTGAGAGCCTCGGCCACGGTCATGGCCGCCAGGGCGGCGCCGTGCGCTCCGTCGCCGACGCCGTGGTGGAGGAGGACCGGCTGGAACAGGTTCACCTGGCACAGCCGGGCCAGGGTGAAGACGGCCACGCCCTGGACCATCAGCAGCGCCAGCGCGGGTGAACCGCGCAGGGTGCGCAGGGCCCGGGCCGTGCCGTCCCGCCGGGTGCCCCGGCCCCGCCGGCCCGGTCCTTGCGCCGGTGGTCCGGCCGCGGCCCGGCGGGGCAGAGCCAGGACGCAGCCGAGGGAGGCCGCGGCGCTGGCCGCACTCAACAGGTAGGGAGCCTGGTGGACGTGGGTCATCAGCGGGCCCACGAGAGGCCAGCAGGCCACCTTGGCGGCCAGCCCGAGGGACCGCGCGATGCCTTCCGCCCTGAGGTAGTGCGCGCCCGCGCCGTGTTCCTCGAGTGCGTCGTAGAGGTAGGCGCTCGACGCTCCCGAGGTGAGCGACCGTCCGGCGGCAACGGCGAGGAAGTGGAGCAGGAAGCCGGTGTAGGACGGGGCGAGGACCGGGGCCAGGTTGGCCGCGGTCATCACCACGGCTCCGGCACCCAGGCAGGTGCGGGCGCCGAGACGGTCCGCGATCATGCCGGTCGGTACCTCGAAGAGGCAGAACGCGACGTAGTAGATGCTCTGGATGCCGAACACCTCGGCGTCGGAGAGCCCGGCGGCACGCTGGTAGGTGTAGAACACCGGCATCCACCAGAGCAGGTTGAACAGCAGCTGGAAGGCGTTGTTGAGCCGGATGACGCGCCGCGCCGCGGGCGCCACCCCGCTCTCGCGGCGCTGGTACGACCGCCGCCCCCGAGGGCGCATCATCGGGTGTAGGGCCGGATCTGGAGGACCTGGAGGGCTCCCTCGGCGGTCATGAGCCACTCGATGTCCAGCGGCCGGTCCGGGTCCTGCGGCCCGAAGTGCCCCTGCAGGAGACGGCCGGCCAGGGCGAGGTCACCGAGCGAGGCCCGGGTCGCGACCGGCAGGTCCCGCGCCGCGGAGCCCAGGTCCAGGGTGCGGCCGCCGCCCTCCACCGTGTTGAACAGGTACTGCCGGGGCAGGACCGTACCGTCGACCACGCCCTCGGGCGAGCCGGAGACGCAGTTGACGTAGACGTTCCGGAAGTCGTCGGGGCGGGTCGGGTCGCACGTCACCATCACGCCGCCGACCGCGGCGGGGACGTATTCCTGCACGACGGCGCCCATGTAGGTGTCGTCGAGGCGGATACCGGCCTGGTGCTGGAGGCGGACGCTGCGCGGCGAGAGCAGCGAGGCCCACACTCGGCGGACGGCCTCGAGCAGTTGGCCGGTGCCACGCACGGTGGTCACGGATTCGTAGATGCCCGCGGCGGAGAAGCCCGGGAGGTCCTCGGCGTTGGCGGAGGACCGGACGGCGAGTCTCCTGCCCGATGCGAGGAGCCCGGCCAGGGGCCGGGTGATCGCTTCGGCGATGGCCGGCGGCAGGGGTGTCGCCCGGATCAGTCCCTGGAGGTCCAGGCAGAGGGCGTCGACGGTGTCGAAGGCCTCCAACTCCAGAGCCATTTTGAGCTTGCCGATGGCCTGTTGCAGCGCGGGGGAGGACGTCAGGAAGAGGTGCTGGAGCCGGAAGGGCAGGGCCAGGCCCTGCGGGGCGCCGACCGTGTCGGCGAGGCGCTCGGCCGCTGCCGCGCGCAGGCGCTCCGGACCGGCGCCCCGTTGTCCGAGCCGGGTCTCCAGGTGGTTCAGGAGGTCGGGGCGCGGCGGGCGGGGGCGTGCGTAGAAGCCGAGGATGTCCGTCCCCGGTGCGGCCAGCACGTGGTGCAGCTCTCCGAGGTTGGACGCCTTGGTGCCGTACCGGTCGCGGTCGCTCCGACGTAACGCGTCAAGAGGGACGACCGGCGCGTCGTCGAGGACCGGAGGTTCGATGGTTACCCGCAGTTGTTCCCACGCCGGCCGGCGCAGCCGGGGTTCTTCGGTGAGCGCGGTAAGGGTCACGCCCTGGTCACCGGCCTCGTAGCGGACCCAGGATCCGTCCAGGCCGTCGCGTCGCGCCAGCTCGTCGAGGTCGCGCACGACGGCGTTGGGGATGCCCCAGCCGGCGGCCAGGACGTTGGTGTGGGACAGCGGAGTGGTGGGCTGTGTGCTGATGAAGCCGGAGACCCGGGGGACGTCGTCGGGAAGGCGCGGCATCGCGATGATGTCCGACCACACCAGTCCCGCGACGGCGTCCTGGTACTCCCGTTCGGTGCGGAACATCCGCAGCCGGCCGACCGCCTCCCCGGGATTGAGGCAGGTACGGGTGCGGCTGCCGAACAGCTCGTGGCTGAGGATGCGCGGCACTCGCGTGTCACCGATGGCCGCGAGCGCCTGCTCCTGGCCGTGGTTGGCGGGCTTCACCAGCAGCGGCAGGCGTCCGTCGAGCCGGTCGCGTACGAAGGTGTAGAACTCCTCGATCAGGGCGGCTCCCATGGTGTCCGCCTCGGTGGTTTCCAGCACCATGAACGTCTCCTCCTGCCCGGCCGCTCCCGTGCCGCAGTGCAGGGACAGGACCCCGAGTGCGAACCGCCGCTCGGGGTCGGCGTACACGGAGGCGTTGAAGGCGTCCAGCTGCGCGTCGAGTTCCTGCTGCGTCATCCCGAGGATGCGGACAGCGATGTAGTCGACGTGGAAGGGGTGGACGGCTGTGTCGAGCAGGTGCCAGGTGCGCTCCGCGCGGTCCATGACGACCTTGAGGTACGGGTGTCCGGCCAGTACGCCCGACAGCTGGCGGAAGAGCGGCAAGGTGAGGTTGACTCCGACCGCGGTGCGGTCCCCGGCCGGTGGCGGTACTGGTACGCGGTGGGTGGTGAAGGAAGCGCTCATACGAGCGAACCCCCTCTGCGGGGCGTGCGCAGAATGACCGGCATGGCCTCCAGCAACGCGGCGAGGTCGTCCATGACGGACTGGGGGTGGTCGGCGCGGAGCAGGCAGAGGCCGGCCATGGTGTTGGCGCCGGCCGCCGGGTCGTACACGGGCACCAGTTCGCCCTCGGGCAGCGAACTCTCGGCGATGACGCTGAAGGCGTTGCCCGGAGTCACGGGCGCGGACCGCGTCAGGTCGGCGGCGCTCCAGATACGGCGCTCCTGCCATGGTGTGCCGTCCGCGTTCAGGGCCAGGACCACCAGCGATCCCGATGCGCCGCGGGCATCCCGCACATCTAGGGCGCGGGTGGGCCAGAGCGGCTCGCGACCCAGCACCTGGTCGGTGAAGGTGCCTACCAGGTCGATACCGAAGGCCTGCTCGACCTGGGGGACCGTCATGGCGCCGCCGAACCGGGCGGCCGTCTCGATCACCCACATGCGACCGTCCGCGCCGAGTTTGATCTCCGTGTGGGTGCCGCAGTCCTCCAGCTTCAGGGCGTCCACGGCGCGGCGGGCGAGGTCGACGATCCGGTCCTGAACGCCGTCGGCCAGTGCCGCCGGTGTGATGCCGGCCCGCTCGGTGAACGGCGCCACCGTGGGCATGCGGCCGGTCAGGCAGACCGGGTGGAACACGCCGTCGGCAACGACGCCTTCGACGCTGACGTAATCGCCCCAGCCGTCGCCCTCGAACCATCCTTCGGCGCTCCCGTCGACGATCTCCTCGACGACGAAGTCCTCCCCGGCGTCCGGGACGTACAGCTCCGCGTAGCCGAGGCCCGCCGAATCCGCCATGACCTGCCGCGACCGCTCCCAGGCCCCGGCCGCGTCACCGGGTGTTGCGATGATCTGGTGCGCGGTGGAGCCGGCGCTCCACGCAGACTTCAGCAGGAGGGGCGGGGACAGCTCGGCCGCGGCCGCTTCGAGATCGGCCAGGGTCGTCACGGCACGGAACCGCGGCTGCGGCACGCCGTGCACGTCCCAGGCGATCCGCATCAGGCGCTTGTCCCGGGCCAGGGCCGCCGTGCTGCCGGCGCCGCGCAGCCCGAGCCGCAGGCAGGCCATGGCTACCGCCACCACCGCGTACTCGGAGAACGTGACGATGGCGTCGGCGCCGACTTCCCGCGCCCGCTCCACGATGACGTCCACCAGGTCTCGGTCCTGACCGGAAGCGGGGCGTGTCACCGATGCGCACCACTGCGCCAGTTCCCCGGCGATGCGGGCGGGCGGCTCTGCCAGTGCCAGCAGGTGCACCGCCGCCTTCGCCGCGACCCTGGCCAGGGCGTGGCTCAGCGGCGGGCCTCCCTTGGCGTGGACGTACAGCACACAGGTCACGGCACACGACTCCTCTGTTCGGCTCGGTCTTGACGGAGCGCCATATGTGAGGCGCACCACGGACGGTCGAACCTGACGCCGCCCGGCCCATCAAGCGAACCAGCGGCCGAGGGTCCCGGCGCCCGATCCGCGCCTCCTCCTCTCAGGCAAATGCCCGAGCCCGGGGGCCCCGGCGGGGCGGGCGCGGCACCCGGCGTGCGCTAACGACGCGACTGCCGGGCGGCCGCGCGCCGACGGGACGGACGGCCGGTACGCGGACGGTGGGGCACTCTTGCAGAATCCCCCTTCCGGCCCGTGCCGCACCCCGAGCTGGACGGCCCGCCCGAGTGACCAGGAGCCATGGTGAACGGACCCGAGTTAGCGTTGCCCCTCCCCCGGCCTTCCTCACCGGACCAGGCACGGACCGCCCCGGCGGCGGAGAGTACGGACCGCCCGCCCGCTCCCTTCGGTGACCTCACGCCAGCCGCGGTGTTCGTCCGGAACCGGGAGGGACGCTATATGTGGGTCAATCACGCCTACGCCCACCTGTACGGCACCACGCGCGAGGCGGTCATAGGCCGGCATGTCCGTGATGTCGACGGGGCACCCGACGCCGGACGCTTCATGGATCTCGACGCGCAGGTGCTGGCCGGCGGAAAGGCCATCCGGCACACCCTGGCCTTCCAGCGCGCAGACGGCAGTCCGGGACAGGCGCTCGGTTTCCGCTTCCCCACCCACTGGGCGGGCGAAGCCTGTGTGGCGGGCGTCTACATCGACATCACCGTGTACGTCGACGTCCTCGACCAGCGCGGGCGGATCGAAGCCGACCTGCGGGCCCTGCGCGACCACAGCGGTCTGGCGTGCGCCCGCCTCGCCTGTGACGCGGTGGTGCGGGAGGCCAGCGCCGCAGCGGCGGAACTGCTCGGCATCCGCCTGTCCGAGCTGGTAGGACGGCCCGCGGCGACGGTTCTGGCAGAGGATTTCGCCCACGATGGCCTGAAGCGCGCGTGGGCGGACGTGGTCGGCGGGCGCCGCCGGAGCGCCGGGGCCGACGCCCTGCTCGTGGCCGCCGACGGCAGGGTGCAGCGGACCCGCCTACGGCTCACGGCCGTCGGTCCGGGGCCGCAGGCCGTCTGGGTGGTGGCGAACCGGCTCGGCGAGCCCCACGAGGCGGGCGTGCGCCTGACCGCCACGCAGGAGCGCGTCCTCGTGATGATCGCGTCCGGCGCGAGCAACGCGGGCGTCGCGCAGGCCCTGGGCCTGTCCCGTCAGACCGTGGACTACCACCTGGACCGGCTGCGCACCGCACTCGGCGCGTCCACCCGTGCCGCACTCGTGGCACGGGCCTACGCGATTGGCATCCTCACCCCCCACGCCTGGCCGCCGCGGACCAGTTCCGCACATCCATGAGAGCCGGACGCGGCGTTTTCGCCGCGGGCCCCGGAGTCCGCGGCGTCGGCTGCTACTTGGGCTTCGAGGTCATGTGGACGACCACGTCGCAGGATCCGTTGTTCGAAGTCCCCGAGAGCACCACGATCTGGTCCAGGGCCTGGAGCTGGGCCGCCGTGTAGCCCGGCAGGCTCTTGCTCACGTTGCAGTACTCGGCCTGGTAGGCCTCCCAGCTGTGGAACCGTGCCGACAGGCTGGTGGAGTAGCCCGGGTGCGTGGTCATGGTGATCTTGTTCTGCTGGTGCTGCCAGGAGGTGCTCGGCCACCCGTCCGTACCGACGCAGCCGACTTTGCCGCTGACGTCCGTAATGCGCCCGCCGAGGTAGTGTCCGGTGACGGGCTGGGCGGACTTGCAGGTCATGAAGTCGGAGAAGTTGTACCAGCCGTCATGCGCGGGAGTTATGTTGCTCGGCCAGGGCACCGACCCGGTGCCCGAGGGGTAGAGGTTCGACTGGCCGATCATGACGCCGCATCCGCCGCTGTTGACCTGCGAGCTGGTGCACGAGTTGTCTTCGGTCAGGTCCTGGAAGTAGTCGTTCATCCCCACCGACCGGTAGGGCATCGTGGCGCCCGGGTATTCGTAGGTGTTCGCGGTCGCGTAGTACTGAGCCTCCATCACGGCCGTGTGGTCCCACAGCAGGTTGTTCGCCTGGTCCTGGACGTACGGGAACCGGGCCTTCACGAATTCCGCGGTCAGCGTGTAATCGGCTTCGCCCTGGAGGGCCTGCGCCGGAGCGCCGGCCGACAAGACCCCCGCGGTCAGCGCGACCGCGGCCAGAATCCTCGCTCGCTTCATATCAGAATTCCTCTCGAACGACCGGGAACCGCTCCCCGGACGCGTTCACCGTACGGTCCCTCCGTCATTCTTCGGCGAGTAATTCCTACACATTCGCGGGCGGGGACGAGCGCAACGAGCCGCGAAACTGGGGGAGAGAACACTCAAGACATGAATTTCCTTTGAGGTCACGCTGGCCCGACAAGACATCGCGGGACGCGTCCGCACTTCGGACCTCCTGCTCGCTGTTCGACCGATTGGACACGCCGTGACTTCTCAGCGCCACCGCATCTCCCTCGTTCTGGCGGGCCTCGCCCTCACTTCGGCGCTCGGAACCGGCTTCGCCAACGCAGCCACGGCTCCGACCGGAAGCCTCGTCAACGGGACCACCTGCGGCACGTCGTCGTGGCAGTGGCTGACCCCCTACCTCGCGGTCGCGAGCTGCATATACCGCTCGGGCACCACGGTGCAGGCCGTCACCGAGGTCTACAACGAGACCAACTCCGTCGTGAGCTTCACTTCCGACGAGAAGATCGCGCAGCACGAGAAGTTCGGCACCCAGGACACGTTCTCCGACTGTGAGAGTACGTACATGTACGCGTACCCCGGCGCGTACCCCAAGCCCGGCAGCTACACGTTCTGCTACTCGAGCCAGGTGGACACCCGCATCATCAACACCAACCGCGTCGACACGGCGTCGGCCATCGCCACCATCAACGTGTACACGCCGTGGGGCACGTACGCCAACGTGCACGTCCAGAGCCCCTACGTGTGAGGCTTCGGTCAACGAGACGGCCGCAGCGGTCAATGCGGACCAGGTTCCTTCCTTCCTAGGCTCGTGCCCACCCCAGGGAGGAACGCATGTCCGTCATCGCCCGCATCGAGCTGTACCACGTGGCCGTACCCCTGCCCGTCCCGTTCCGACCCGCCTGGATCCCCGGGTACCCGCAGACCCACAATCGGTTCGACCTGATCCGCCTCGTCACCGACGACGGCGTCGAGGGGTGGTCGGCCGGGCCGGCCATGGGGCGGGAGCGGGCCGGACTCGGCGACCTCCTTGGCCCCTACCTCCTCGGGGTCGATCCCCAGGAGACGGCCACCGTCCAGCAGCGCCTGCGGGAAATGGGCTACCTCGGCCAGCGCCACGCCTGGATAGAGCCGGCCTTCTGGGACGTCAAGGCCAAGCTGGCAGGCCTTCCGCTCTACCGGCTGCTGGGCGGCGCACGGCGTCCCGTCCGGCTGTACGCCTCCACCGGTGAGCTGCGCGGTCCGCGCGACCGCGTGCGAGAAATTGCCGAGCGCGTCGAAGAAGGCTTCGACACCGTCAAACTCCGGGTCCACGCGATGTCCGTGGAGGAGGACATCGCTCAGGTGCGGGCCGTCCGGGAAGCCTTCGGGGACACGGTGCGCATCGGGGTGGACGCCAATCAGGGCTGGCGGGTGAGCGCCCTCGCCGACGCACCGCTGTGGGATCCCGGCCGGGCTCGCCGCTTCGCCGACGCCTGTGCGGACCTGGGCGTGGCGTGGCTGGAGGAGCCCCTCGCCATGGACGACTACGAGGCGCTCAGCGAACTGACGGCTGCGGCGCGGCTGCCCATCGCCGGCGGCGAACTGCACACCTCTGGATGGCCGGAGCTGCGCATGATGATCCGCCGGCGGTGCTACGACGTCTTCCAGCCCGATGCCGTGTTCACCGGGGGCGTCGCCCAGACCCTGCGCGTCATCGACGAGTGCCGCGCCCAGGGCGTCACCTACACCCCGCACACCTGGACCAACGGCATCGGCTTCGCGGTGAACCTGCATCTGATGGCCGTCGGGGGCGACCCCGAGGGCCGCCTCGAGTACCCCCTCTCCCCTCCCGCCTGGACACCGGAACTGCGCGACGCACTGCTGACGGAGCCCTTCACCCACAACGGTGGAACCCTCCACCTGCCCACCACCCCGGGGCTCGGATTCGACGTCGACCGGGCCGCGTTGCGCCGCTGGGGCAAACGCGTGTGCGTGCTGACCGGCAGGCGCCTCGCGGTGCGCACCGTCAGGGACAAGGGCCCGCGGGCCGCTCTGGCTCTGGCCAGGGCCCGCCGGACCGCGGACCGGGCCTGAACTGCCGCACTCCGTCTGCTGTGAGCAGCGATTGCTCTACCTGCGGATCGGACGCGTTTCGACACTGCTGCTTGCCCCGACTCCGCCGACCGGGCCGGGGTTCCGCACACCGGCACCGCCCCGCGCGGGGTCCGGGCGCCCCCTGTCGCGACGACCATCCAAGGGAACGCATGCTCTCCTCAGAATCGGCCAGCACCGTTGCCCAGACCCTTCCGGCGGTGTCCGCCGCCCTGCCGGACATCTCGCAGAACTTCTACGCGCGCCTCTTCTCCGCCCACCCCGAGCTCCTGCGGGACGTGTTCAACCGGGCCAACCAGACGTCCGGAGCGCAGGCCACCGCGCTGGCCGGTGCGATGACCGCCTTCGCCGCCCATGTGATCAGCCGGCCCGAGGAACCCCCGGAGATCCTCCTGTCGCGTCTCGCCCACCGGCACGCGGCGATCGGCGTCAGCCGCGAGCAGTACACCGTCGTCCACGAGCACTTGTTCGGCGCGATCGGCGAAGTGCTGGGGACGGCCCTCACCCCCGCGGCGGCCTCGGCCTGGAACGAGGTGTACTGGCTGATGGCGGATCTGCTCGCCGACCGGGAACACACCCTGTACGAGGAACGGGTCCTGGAGGGTCACGCCTGGCGTGGCTGGCGGGACTGGAGGGTCGTCGGACGCACCGCGGAGACCGCGGACATCACGACCTTCCACGTGGTGCCCGCGGACGACGGTCCGGTACCGGCGTTCAAACCCGGCCAGTACGTGTCCGTGCAGGTGGACCTGCCCGACGGGGCCCGGCAGATCCGCCAGTACTCCCTCTCGTGCGGCGTCCCCGGACGGCCGACCTGGCGGTTCAGCGTCAAGCGGGCCGGCAGCAGGGACACGTCGGGGGACGGCTTCGCCGGTGAGGTCTCGCGTCACCTGCACGACCGGGTCGAATGCGGTCATCTCGTCAGTCTCTCGGCCCCGTTCGGCGACCTCGTCCTGCCCGAGCGCCCGGGCCCGCTCCTGCTGGTGTCCGCCGGCATCGGGGCGGCGCCCATGCTCTCTCTCCTGGAGCACTTGAACCTGGCCGGTCACGACCGGGGTGTCACGGCCGTCCACGCCGACCGTTCCCATGCCAGCCACATGCGCGCGGACAAGCACCGGAAGTTCGCCGAAACGCTGGCGGGCGGCAGTGCCCTGTTCTGGTACGAGGAACCGAGACAGGGCCACCCGGCGGACCTGCCGGGACGTGCCGATCTGAGCACCGTGGCGATCCCCGCCGAAGCGGACGCGTACATATGCGGGCCCGTCCCCTTCCTGCACGACGTACGCAGTCAGCTGCTCAAGGCGGGCATGCCCGGCACGCGCATCCACTACGAGGTGTTCGGGCCCGACATGTGGCTTCCGGGTCCGGACGGCGCGGCCGCGCTGGCGTCACCCCGGCCCTGACCGGCCCCCGCCGACGCGTACACCGCCCGTCGGCAGACACGGCTCCGGCCCGGCACGGCCGGGGCCGTGCGTGAGCGCCGCCAGCGACTCGGAAGCGTCACGGACCAGCGGCTCGAACTCGCCCGCGGGCGCACCGGAACGGTGGAAGATCACGCACACGTCCTCCCCGTACCGGGCATCGAAGCGCGTCACCCCCGGGACGACCTGGAAGCCGAAGCGCTCGTAGAGCCGGAACTGACCGTCCGCGGTACCGGAGATCCCGATCATGGCGGCACCTCCGAGGCGGCGCACAGCCGCCATGGCCAGGGCGTACATGTACGCCCCCAGCTTCTCGCCCCGTGCCGCGGGCGCCACCACCAGCCGGCTGTGCTCGTAGGTCTCCCGGGGATCGACCCGGAAGAGGTCCAGCACGCGTGCGTACCCGGCCTCTCCGAGGAAGGCCCGGCACTGGTAGCCGGCGCGGTGCTGCGGCGTCGCCACGCGCACGTAGCCGAGGAGCGGGCCGCCCGGGGTCCGTCGCGCGGTGAAGTGCCACGCGCCCAGGTCGAGGGGCTGGGCATCGGTGAACCGGCCCGCTCCGTCGGCGAACTGCGGGCGGCGGCCGTGCTCGTGCAGCACTCCGGCCCGGAAAGCACGGCATTCCTCGAGCGCCGGGTCATCGGCGGACGAGACCTCGAAAGCGTGTAACAGCCATCTCCTGACGGCATTCATCGACAGACATCCTTTGATCGAGCTGTGTTCTCCCGGCCGGTGGTACAACCGGCACGGAGCGCGCCGGTCCACGGGGCAGACCGGCCGGCCCTGGCGCGAATGACTGCGACGCCCTTCGTCGCCTGGTGCTGTAGGCGGAAAGGTCACCGGCTCGCGACGCCCCGCACGGCACCTCGTCGCGTTGTCGCATCACCCGAGTACATCCCCGTACGCGGGTGACGCTTCGCGGTGCGATGCACCGCACCGGACGCCGCGGGCTTGTCGGCGCACCTTTCCGGCCGCAGCACCGGCGCGCCGGTGGGACGCGCACCACCGGTCGACGCGCCACGGATCCGGCGTGTTCCCGAGGCCCTGACACAACCAGGTCCCGGAGGTGGTCCGCCCAGCCCGGGGCAGCAGCGGGTCGCCTGGCCGACGATGCCCGCCGGGGGGTTAGCTGCCGGCGATCAGCTGGTGCCGGTTGGTGACACCCAGCTTCCGGTACACCCGGTACAGGGTGTTGCTGACCGTACGGGGGGAGATGCTGAGGTGATCGGCGATCTCCCGGTCGGACCATCCCCTCGCCGCCATGTCGGCGATGCAGCGCTCCCGGTCGGTGAGCGCGGCCGTGTGGCCGAGGAAGCGCAGGGCCGGGGTGTCCACCGGGTCGCAGCGCGACAGGTGCTCCTGGGCCTGTACCACCGCCGCGGTGGCCGCCCGGTCCCGCCCGACCAGCAGGCACATGCGGTGCATCTCCGCGTAGCTCTCCGCGGCGTACAGCTCGGCACCGGATCCCGCGAAGCCCCGCGCAGCCCGGCCCAGCAGCTTGATGTCGTGCGTGGCGACGGCCTTGGCGTAGTCCAGCCTCGCCTGGAGGAAGGGACCCTCCACCGGCAGGTTCCAATAGGCGGACGACTCCCTGGCCAAGCCCATCCTGGCGAGCTCGTGCGCCGCGATGACGGCGTTGGCCAGGGCTCCTTGCGACATCGCCGTTTCGGCGGCGCGCAGAAGGATCGACGATGCCTCCTCCAGCCCCCCGTACAGCCACGCCTGCCACGCCCTCGCCACCGAGAGGTAGATCCCCAGATGGTCCGAGGCGATGTCGGCGAGGTCGTCGGTGATGACGGGAAGCCGGTCGTCGCTGGGCAGGTGTATCGAAGCCAGGACGGTGTAGATCCGGGCCCGTTCCTCCCACAGCTTCCAGCCGACCTGGTAGGAGCTGCTGAAGGAGAAGTACCGCAGGGCCTCCTGGATGCGCCCCCGCTCGTACAGCGTGAAGCCGAGGGCCAGCCCTCGCTGGGCGTCCTGGCGCAGCGACTGGCCCGTCAGCGCCTGCGTGTGGGCCGCGGTGAGCAGTTCCTCGGCCTCCGAAAGGCGTCCCATGTCGTGGAGCGCGGCGGCCCTCAGCTCCTCCAGCGAATCGAGGTGCAGAGCCCAGGTGCCCGCTGGCGCCGGGTCGCTCTGGTAACGGGCGTAGCACGCCAGCGCCTGCTGCGGACGTGCCTGGTGACACAGGGCCGCCATCGTGAAGACCACTGCCTCCACGCGCGTAGCGTGGTCGGCGTCCTCCAGGTACGGAGCGCACAGACCGATGGCCTCGTCCATGCGGCCTGCGAAGTACGCGTGCATGCCCTGGAGGAGGTCACGGCGCACCGACGTCACCGCCTCCAGTGAGGTGGCGGCCTTCTTGGCGTTGCCGATCAGAATGTCGGCGCGGGCCCGGACTTCCCTGAGGGAGACGGGAAGGACCCCGCCATTCGCGCGCGCGACCTCGGCGAGCATCTCCTCCAGATCGTCGAACTCGGCTGCCGACAGCAGCACGTGGGAGCGCAGTTCGGCGGCCCGCAGCGACCGGTACGAGGCCCACTGCAGGTCCACGACGCGATGGGCACTCACCAGGTCTCCTGACGCGAGGGCCGCCCGCACGGCGCACTCGAGCCACTTCTCCGGAACCGTCTCGCCGGCCGCGACGGACCATTCGATGGTGTGCAGCCTCAGATCGGCACTCTGCTCCGCCATGGGAAAGACCTTGAGCCACACACGCAGGTGATGGGCCGCCCGCAGTGCGGCGATGCTCTGGCGCAGTGCCTGTCCCAGGAGGGGGTGCGCCACCTCCACGTGGGGCTTCACTCCCTTGGTGACCACGCGGATGAGCTTCAGGTCCTCCAACTGGAGCAGGGCACGCCCGTCGAAGAGCCCACGCAGCAGGTCGAGGGGCGCTTGGCGGGCCAGGACCACGAACTCGAGGGCCGCCCGGGTGCCCGGGTCGAGCGAGGGCAGCTCACGGGGCATCAGGTGGTTGACGACGATGGGGCGGATGGTGGGCACCGTCCTCTCCCCCGGCCGTGCGGCGTGCCATGTCTGCTCCTCGATGCCCGAACGCAGCAGTTCGCGCAGCAGCAGGGGGTTGCCCTCCGAGAGGGTGGCCAGTGCCGTGGCAGCGAACCGGTCCAGCGGGACAGGGCTCATTTCCTCGGCGAGACGCCGCGCCGCGGCGGGCCGCAGCGGCCGGAGGTCGAGCAGGTGCACGAGGTCCGCGCGCCACAGCTCGTGCAGGGCACGGGGGAGGCTCTGGCGCTCCCCCATGGCCGCGGTCAGGATCGCCCGGACCGTGCCGTGCCGCAGGGCCGCGAGGACGGCTTCCGCCAGCTCGTCATGGAGCAGATGGGCGTCGTCGATGTAGAGCAGCGCTGGGCGTTTGCGGGTTTCCTGCCCGAGCGCGGCGAGCCTGGCCCTCACCTCGGCGGCATCCTCGGAGCCCGGCGGATGTATCTCGATTAACCGCCAGTTCGACCTCCGCAGCGTCCACCGCCGCAACTCCTGGGCCATGCGTGTCCGGCCCACCCCGCGAGGTCCGGTGATCAGTACCCCCATCGGGCCGTGCGCGAGGGAGAAGACCCTGCTGCCCTCGTCCAGTTCCTTCGCTCTTCCGACGAAGGGCACGTCAGATTTCATAAAGCCCTCACGAGATTCAGCACTTAATGCGGCGGAGCCGACAGCACGAAGCCGAGTCATCATTTACCCTCACAAGAATTGAGTCCGCAAGAAATTTCCTGAGCCCACACGGCGGTCTGCTGACGCGGCAGCGGCACGATGCGGCCAACCCGTCCCCACCAGGGAGGAGTGCCGCGTCGGGGTTCACGCACTCTTCCTACGGTCCCTTTTTCACAACGCAGGCAGGAGAGTAACTCTTGCTTAGTTCCTTGCCCACTCGATAATCGTGAGCAATAAATACTCAGCGGAGCGCACGGTACGCTTCCGCTCGGATGTGTCGGACGGTCGCGCGCACCGGAAGCCACCCGGGCCGCTGTCCACGCCTCTTCGTGATCGATCCGGGACTCTCGGTTGGGTACCCGCTACTCACTCCCCCTGGCGCCGGCTCCCCGACACTGGTACTCGAGCCCGAATCGGCTGCGAAAGAGGTTCTCTCGCACAGTCCCCGGGCTCGGCATCCAGGCGTGCAGCTGTCCCGTTGCCCTGCACGTCCTGGAACTCCGCACGGCGGGGGGAGACCTCCCCCCAATGCCTCTTCCCGCTGTGCGGGGCCCGATCGTCTGGATACCGGTGACCACCATGCTCAACTGGAACATCGCGGCCCTGCTGTCCACGGGGCTGATCGCCGTGGCGGCCGTCACGTTCGGCATCGTGGGTGCATGGCGGCCGTTTCGGCGCACCTCCCCCCGCGCGCCCGCGCCCGGCGAACACGCGTAAGGCCGCCGGTCCCGTCCGAGCGGACGGAAACCGGCGGCCTCAAGGCCGACTGGGCGGGCCCGTCACCGGGCGGCCCGTCAGGAGGCGGTGGCGCCGTCCACCTTGATGTTCATCGCCAGCTCGCCCTGGGTCCCGAGAACGTTGCCGTCACCCTTCGTGCCGTTGGCAATGGCCGAGTAGGTGTCGAGGTGGTCCGTGTCGTCGGTGAAAGCGTTGTCAGGGATGGCACTGATGATCGTGTTGGCCACCGGGGCGTAGTTTCCCTGGCCGAACGAATTGAGCGCGATGGCCGCGGTCGACTTGCCCATCTCCTTGTAATTGGTGCCGTCATCCTCCTCCAGGATCACGAAGTCCTTGAGGTCCAGGCCGTTGTTGTCCATCTGGAACTGGTCGGTCGTCCAGATCGCCTGGTCGGGGGCGTAAAAGACGCTGTTCTTCTTCCAGAACGGCATGGGGATGTTGTTGATGCGGGGCTGACCGTCGGGGCAGGTGCCCTTCTTCGTGCAGTCGGGGTCCGTGTTGGTGCCGATGCCCCCCAGAATGCCGAAGACCTCGGCATCCCCCTTCCACCACGGCTCCTGCAGGGAGCCGCCGTTGAGGGAGAGCCCGGGACCCCCGTCGACCGACATGCCGTGAGCCGTCTTGATCCGCACGGCCGCGTCCGTCCCGTTCGCGAGGGCGGAGACGGGCGTGCCCCCGGAAGCGACACCGGAGTCCCTCATGACCTGCTCCATGACTCCCATGCCCAGCTCCACCGCACGCGCCCCGTCGTAGGTGACGACGAGGACGGGCTGGTTGGCGTTGAAGCTCGTGGCCGGCAGCATGACCCTGGAGCCGTCGGTCCGCAGAGCGGAGAACGACGTTGCCTCATCGGGTGCCTCGGCCATGACCAGGGGAGCCGCCCCGGCCTGCAACGCGGCCGACATCTCCGGCCGCAACAGGCGCACGCGGAGCAGGTTCTGGTTGGCCGGCAGGCCCTTGAGCTGGAGCAACCGCTCGTTGCGCGAGCTGGCATAGGGGTTGAGGGCGCGTCCGACGGAGCTGGCCGACACGGCGGTCCTGGCGACCAGATCGACTTCAGGGGCGGCAGCGAGGGCGTGACGCACCTCCGCGCTCCACAGCGGGTCTTTGAGGCTGGGGGCCAGGCGCGCGGCGACGGACGTCTTGACGTCCATCACCGTGGCGTCGGGGTCAGTGGGAACGGAGGCCGCCACCGCCGGATGGACGGCCATGACACCGGAGGTCACGACCCCGACCGAGAGCAGCGACGCTGCGGCGATACCCCGCAGGTGAACTGAGATCTTCACGGAAAGCCTCTATCACTGGGAACGTGCAACAAAGGACGGCCGCAGCGCGGGACAAGGCCCGCAGCAGCGCCCTGTGCATCCTGCTCAAAGTTCCGGGAACCCGCGCGAGTATTCTTCACTCGAATCAGTACACATGGAAAAGGACAACACAAACGCGCCGTCATGCGTGTGCATGACGGCGCGTCGTGGGACCGCCATTAAGAGGGGAACGCACAACGTTCCCGTGCCGGAAGCGAGTGGGCAAGGTGGGATTCGAACCCACACACCCGATGGGCTTCAGATTTTAAGTCTGCTGCGTCTGCCATTCCGCCACTTGCCCGCCGGACCGACGTTAGGGCCCCACGGACGTGAGCACGAGAGTAGTCAGTGCTCCATTGCGCGGGTCAGAGGAGTCCGAGCCGGTTCTTGATGTTGGTGGCGTAGCTGGACCAGAACTGGTTGACGAGGCCGGAGTCGATGGACGCCTGAGCCCCCGCGCTCCAGGGGCCCCAGCCTTCGACCTTCATACGCAGCTCGAAGGTGGTGGGATTCTGGGAGAAGCTGAAACGGATGAAGCGGTCCGCGCCTTCGGCGTGCCCGGGCAGGGACTTGAACGTGAAGCTCGTGGCCGTACGGTCCACCACGGACACCGGGTTGGTGGTGCCCAGGAAGAACAAATTGCACCGGACGGGCGGGTCCGTCACCGGCGGCAGGTCCGTATAGGCGCCGCAGTCGGAGGAGAACGGGAACGTGTCCTTGAAGTAGGTGTCGGCAGCGGTCATGACGCTGGTGGGGTTGTAGAAGAAACTCCAGCCCAGCGAGTAGTTGTATTCATAGGACAGCGGGGAGGCCACCATCGAGGCGGACTCGCGTTTGGCGACGGGAGACTCTGCGGCGGCGGCCGGTCCGGCCGCCAGAACGGACGTCACTGCAGCTGCGGCGACACCCGACAGCAGAACCTTCTTGACTGAAGACTTCATCACTACTCCTCGATCCGGTGAGATCGGAAACCGTGCTGCGACGGGGAAACTATGTCCCACCAGACCGGAAACTCGATGAGTAGACTTCCCTCCAAAAACGCAGGACTTACTTTCGGCCAATCGCCAATAATTCACCTTCCCGGCGGAACGTCGGACCGCCCGCCATATCGACGAGGAGCCGCCGACCCCGTACGCACGACGCCGTCCCGACCCCCGCGGCGTTCCTGGTCGAGGTGCGCGCGCGGTGGGGAGCCTGGCCAGGCTGCTGGGGCGGTTGCAACAGTCAGCCCCAGGCCTGGGGCGCGACCGGGTGGCCGACGCCGCCGCGCTCTGCCAGCGGCGCCGTTCCAGTCACTCGCCGTCGGACGGACGCGGATTCTCCACCTGTGAGATCCAGGTGGTGAGCAGCCCTTCAAGTGCCGTGGCGTCGGCGGGCGTCAGCAGGCTCAGCAGACGGCGTTCGTTGCGCATGTGGTCGGTGAATGCCTGGTCGATGAGTTCGCGACCGGGCTGGGTGAGGGCCACGATCCGGCCGCGCTGGTCGGCGTCGGAACGGCGGCGGGCGACGAGTCCGGCCCGCTCCAAGCGGTCGATTCGCTTCGTCATCGCACCGGTGGTCACCATGGTGTGTGCGGCCAGTTCGCCGGGCGCCCGCTCATAGGGCTCACCGGCGCGACGCAGTGCGCACAGGACGTCGAACTCTCCCTCGCTGAGTCCGTAGCGCGCGTAGACCGGGCGGAGTTGCTCGGTGAGATGGTCGGCCAGGCGGTGCAGCCGGCCGATCACGCCCTGCGGGGAGATGTCGAGGTCAGGTCGCTCGCGGCGCCAGTCGGCCTGAATGCGGGCCACACGGTCCAGCAGTTGCGGGTCGTCCATGCACACGATGATACCTTCCTGGGAAGCTATAGTATCTTCCATGGAAGCTAATACACGGTGGGCAGCCCTGACCGCTGTCGCACCAGCGGCCTGGGGCGCCAGCTACTACGTCACCCACGCATTCCTACCACCGGACAGGCCTCTCTACGGGGCGGCTCTGCGGGCGCTGCCCGCCGGCCTCGTTCTGCTGGGTCTGTGCAGGCAGCGACCGCGCGGTGCGTGGTGGTGGCGGTCCGCGGTGCTCGGGCTGCTCAACGTGAGCGTGTTCTTCGTGCTCGTCTACGCCGCCTCCCAGTTACTGCCGACGAGCATCGCCTCGACCGTCATGGCGGTGTCCCCGCTGGCGATGATGCTCATCGCCTGGGCCCTCGTCTCCGAGCGGCCCGGCATCGCACACCTGGTCGGCGCCACGCTCGGGCTCGGCGGAGTCTGCCTCATGCTGCTCACGGGGACGGGAGGAGTGAGCGTGCCGGGAGTCCTCGCCTCGGCCGCGGCCATGCTCGTGTCGTCCTTCGGTCACATCCTGACCAAGCGGTGGAACACCGGTACCGACGTGCTCGCCTCGACCGCCTGGCAGCTCACCGCCGGGGGACTGTTCCTGCTGCCGGTCGCCACAGTCGTGGAGGGTCCTCCGCCCGCACTCTCCACACCGGCGCTCCTCGCGTTCGGCTACGTCACCCTGGTCGCCACCGCGCTGGCCTTCGCCGCCTGGTTCACCGGGCTGCGGCACCTGCCCGCGGGAACCGTGGGCCTGGTCGGACTTCTCAACCCCGTCACAGGCGTGCTGCTCGGCACGGCGGTGGCCGGAGAGGTGCTGACGGCCCAGCAGTCGTGCGGGCTGGCACTCGTCCTGGTCGGAGTCGTCCTTGGACGGCCCACACGCGCAGGACGACGCGGTGGTGGCCGGACTCCTCTGCAATCCGCACCCGCCAAGCGCCCCGTCCGCCAGTCCTCCGCCTGCGATCAGCGATCCCACGGATGACAGGGCGTTATCCGCAGAACGACTTCATACAGGTCCTGTCGCCCGGCCGGCGCCAGGGCCAAGGGCTCGAGCCCGCACCCCGGACGCACGGGGGTGCGGACCCGAGCCCGGTGCCGGTCCGTGGAGCGGCTACTCGAAGTGGAGCGTCCAGCCCCTGATCGTGCCCGCGTCACCGTCGACGGTGTCGGTCACCCGCAGGATCCACGTGCCGTTCCTGTTCATCGTCAGCGGGAAGCCGAAGCTGCGGAAGGTCGCGAAGAGATTGTCGGCGCTCTGGCCGGGCTCCGGGTTCTTAAGGACCGCGGTGGTGCCGTTCGGAGCGATCAGCTCCACCTTGAGGTCGCCGCGGAAGGTGTGCTCGATCGTGGTCGTCACGTAGACGTTCGGTGACTTCGGCTGCGGGGCACCGCTCACGGAGAGGGCGCCCGAGTAGACGGTTCCCTTCTGCGGGATCGCAGTGACGGTCGTGCTCTCCTTGTAGTTGACCGGCGGTGCCGTGTCGCACTTGGCGTCCTCGCCGATCTGGTGGATCACGTTCACGGCCGTCCAGGCCCGCTGCACTGCTTTGTACTCCGCGCTGCACTCGCCGTAGAGGTCGGTCGCAGCCCACAGGGTGCTGGTCCGGAACCGGTGGAAGGTCTCGTCCTCAGCCATGTAGGTGGTCAGCGCGCGGAACCAGATCGCTGCCGCCTTGTCCCGGCCGATCTTGCTGACATCGACACCGTTGCAGGTCGGACTGTTGCCCCAGATGGAACCCTTGGAGCCTTCGGCGAGGAGGTAGAAGAAGTGGTCCCCGATCGTCGCGGAGTCGTGGGGGTCGGCCGCCCAGGCGGTGGGCGACCAGCAGTTGAAGTACCTGCTGTCGACGGACGCGGGGTCGCGCATGTCCCTGCCGTAGGCACCCAGCACCTTCTCGGCGATGAGGTAGTCGCCGTTGTCCCAGGGGTTGTCCGCCGTGAACTCGGACATGGCTCCGAAGACGTCGGCCGTCGCCTCGTTCAGGCCCTCGGGCTCTCCTCCCCTGACCAGGGCGGCGGTCTGGCTGACCAGGCCGTGCGTCATCTCGTGCCCGATGATGTCCTCCGAGGCGTAGGAGCGCGCGTCGTCCGCCCCGTCCCCGACGAACACCTGCTCCTGTGCCAATCGCCAGGAGGCGTTGGCCCACGCGTGGTCGTAGTGGACGTTGACCATGGCCTTCCTGGCGCTGTCCCAGATCCCCATGCGGCCGAGTCGGCCGTTCATGTAGGAATACCACCTGTCCGCGGCGTACTGGGCGTCCACAGCCGCGGACTGCGGGTCGGTGTTCGCGCCGTTGCCCCAGTCCGTGTCGGTGCTCGTCAGCAGCTGTGCTGTGCCGCAGTTCGTCTTGTCCTTGTTACAGGGCGAGTTGGCCCAGGTCCTGACGTCCGCGAGCTGGTAGAGGCCGCTGCCGGCGGAGAGGTTGTTCACGGCGACGGGGCCGGAGGTCACGCCGTGGCCGGTGCCCGCGAAGGTCTGCTCCTCGCCCCACATCCGGTCGGCCTTGCCGGTCGTCGCGTTCACGAGCACGTGCGTGTCGCCCTCACCGGACTGCGTGCCCTGCACCACGACGTCCCAGACGAGGTGCGGCGCCCTGTTCTGCCCGCCGCCGAGCGCGGCGGCGTCCACCGCCAGGCTCGGCGTCCGGGCGCCGGAGTTCGGTCGCCCGAAGCGTTCCACCGCAGCGGCTGAAGCCGTGGCCGCGTCGACAGCGGGCACCGTGCTCAGGGCGAGCGGCGCCGTCAGGCTGGTCTCGGCCGACTCGAAGCCGCCGTCCTGACCGAGCTGCACGACGATGCCGCCTCCGATGACGGGTACGTCCCGGTAGACACGGCCGACTCGTACGGTGCGCCCGCCGTCCGGACCGAGCACCACGCTCAGGGGCGTAAGCCGTTCCGCCTCCGACGTCCTGGCCTGCTGGGGCCGGCCCGCCAGCGCCGCCAGCGCCGTGTTCTCCGCATCCGTGCTCAGCGCGGCCTCGTCAGCTGCCGATGCGGGCTTCTCCGGGTCGGCGTCCGCGGCGGATGCGGGAAGAGCGTGCAGGGAGCCGCAGGCGACGGCCGTGACGAGAAGTCCGGTCATCTGCCGCGTACGTCGGCGCCGCCGTAATCCAGGCATCGAAATCCTCAATCCTCGCAAGGGAAAACACACTTGTTCGAGGCTAGGTCCCTGAACTCGGCCGGTCCCGGGAAGTCGTTACTCCATCTCTCCCGCCACGACGCCCGGGGGTCACGGCACAGCGGTGGGCTCCTGGCGTCTTTCCATGGCGTCGGCGGAAGGCGCGGACCAGAGCCGCGGCGCCACTGAGCCCGACGTCGCGGGCGATCGCGTCGAGGGGCAGGCTGGTGGTTTCCAGCAGGACGCGGACGCGGCGGTCACGGGCCTCGTCGAGCAAACTTCGCCACGACGTCCCCTCGTCGAGCAGAGCCCGGCGCAGGGCCCTGTCGCTCATGCAGGCCACCCGCAGGACGCCCTGCATCGTGACGTGCGCCAGTTCCTGCCGCGCCAGCACCGCACGGACAAGCGCCGTGGCGGACGCGGGTGCCTGCATGTCGTCGAGCATGCGCTCCGCGTACCTGCGGTGCAGGGCGGCGAGCGGCTCGTCGACCGTCCGGCGCGGCTTGCGCAGATCGGCCGTGGGGACGACGATGAGGTGCTCACGCCCGAGGAACTGCACCGGGCAGCCGAGCATTCCTACGTACAGGGAAGGGTCCGTGTCACAGGCGTGGGCGAAGACGACCCGCTCGGCGCTCCAGGCGGGTCCGGCCACCCAGCGGGCCGCGGTGACCATGCCGAGGACCACGGCCTCCACCTGCTGGCGGTGCATCACCTCGCCGGCGCCGGGCTCCGGCCGGTAGACGATCTCGGTACGGTCGGCCGCGGTCCGCACCCGCACCGTTCCGGCCTGGCTGACCAGGGCGTGGTAGCGGCCGGCCAGGTCCGCGGCGTCCGCCAGGGTGCCCGCCGTCAGCAGCGCGTGCCCCAGCACGTGGAAGTCGGGCGGCCGCAGCCCGCCGGCGACCAGCAGTCCGGCCGGGGTACCGGACGGGTGACGCAGGAGCGGCTCCCACACCGGCCGCTGAGCCCGCAGGGGTATGCGGTCGGTGGGCGCGCGCCGCATCAGGTCGTCGGCCCGTCCCCCTGCGCCTGGTCCCGATGTCAGTTCCCTTCCCCGGGCGACGACGGCCTGGACGTAGCTGGCCGCGACGGTGGCTGTAGAGATTTCCATGACGCTCAGTCAAAGCGCCGTGGTCACACCCGTCAACGAGCGGACCACGCCGACGGACTGAGCAGACGTCTCCCTAATCACAGGCCGGACCACTGCGCACCTTGGAGTGGGATTCACTCTGCCGATGGGCAGGCGCGCTCCCGTCTACTGAGGCAACGGCGGAAAGCCGGCCCCGGCAGAACACGGGGCGCTCCTTTCCCTCCCAGCAAGGAAGTGTTCACGATGATGCGTTCCCGTGCGATCGGCACCCTGGTCGCGACCCTGTCGACGGCCGCCGTCCTGTCGGGGGGTCTGCCGGCGATGGCCAGCGCCGCCCCGGCCCCGCAGACCACCCAGGACGTGGTCATGCAGGCCGAGGAGGACGCCGCCAAGCGCCTGGCCACAGCCTTCTCCGGCGGCCTCGCCAGCGAGACCCGCGCCGCCCTCGACGCCGGTGACTCCATCGCCCTCTCGGACGTCGCCTCCCCCTCCCTGCGGTCCTACGCCGCAGCCGTCGCCGCGGACAACGCCGCCATCCTCCAGGCCAAGGGCCTGCCGGACATCGGCAACATCATGGAGGTCCGCCTCGCCAACCCCGAGACCCGCAGCGCCCTCGCCGCCGGCACCACCCCCCTCATCGCCGCCGAACCCGGCGACGACGCCACCTCCCTGACCGCCATCCGCCCCGACGGCACCACCCAGGTCATCGACGGCGCCAAGGCCCCCAGCACCCCCGTCCTCATCGTCGGCTACGACGGCGACAAGGCCATGGCCGCCGGCATGCGCGTCCTCGACGACGGCTTCAAGCGCGCCTGGCCCGACGCCGCGGCGGACCGCGACACCTCCGGCGGATCCCTGACCGGCGGCAAGACGGTCACCCAGATCAAGAACATCCGGCTGGAGTACGACGAGGAGCCGTGGTTCAAGGGCGGCGCCGAAATCTTCTTTCTCACCGCCGGCGACGGCAAGAACGGCAAACCCTTCGTCTCCTCCGCCACCAAGATGCCGTTCCTCGACTGGGACAAGACCGACTACAAGAACGTCAACATCACCGCTGTCGACTGGTCCCAGTTCGGCTCGGACGACGCCAGCATCACCATCCACGAAGAGGACGCAGGCACCGACTACAAGGTCCTCACCCAGGCCGTGGTCACCGCCGTGGGGTCCCTGGCCAACTGGTCCGAAGGGGCCGTCGTCGTCAACACCCTCCTGAGCGCGATTCCGGGCGACTGGTGGAAAGACGGGACCGACGACGTCGACCAGTACTTCTCCATGTCCCAGCAGGACGGCACGAGCAACGTCTCGCGGATGGGCGCCGGGGGCAACGCCAAGATCCTCTTCGCGAACAAGTTCATCCCCCAGATCTGACCGGCCAGGCCGCAGAAGTTCCGGAGAACCACCATGTTGCGTAATCGAATGACCGGCGCCGTGCTCACCACCGTGGTGTCGGCCGCCGTCCTGTCGGGGGGTCTGCCGGCGATGGCCAGCGCCGCCCCGGCCCCGCAGACCACCCAGGACGTGGTCATGCAGGCCGAGGAGGACGCCGCCAAGCGCCTGGCCACAGCCTTCTCCGGCGGCCTCGCCAGCGAGACCCGCGCCGCCCTCGACGCCGGTGACTCCATCGCCCTCTCGGACGTCGCCTCCCCCTCCCTGCGGTCCTACGCCGCAGCCGTCGCCGCGGACAACGCCGCCATCCTCCAGGCCAAGGGCCTGCCGGACATCGGCAACATCATGGAGGTCCGCCTCGCCAACCCCGAGACCCGCAGCGCCCTCGCCGCCGGCACCACCCCCCTCATCGCCGCCGAACCCGGCGACGACGCCACCTCCCTGACCGCCATCCGCCCCGACGGCACCACCCAGGTCATCGACGGCGCCAAGGCCCCCAGCACCCCCGTCCTCATCGTCGGCTACGACGGCGACAAGGCCATGGCCGCCGGCATGCGCGTCCTCGACGACGGCTTCAAGCGCGCCTGGCCCGACGCCGCGGCGGACCGCGACACCTCCGGCGGATCCCTGACCGGCACGAAGGTGGTGACCCGGCTGAAGCAGATTCACCTGAAGTACGACGAGGAGCCGTGGTTCAAGGGCGGCGCCGAGGTTTTCGCCGTGGTCTCCGGCATGGACAAGAACGACAAACCGTTCATGAGCGGGAATGTCGAGCTGACCGGCGTCGACTTCGACGGGATGACTTACACGCCGAACAAGAACCTCATCGACTGGTCGAAGCTCGGCTACGACGATGCTTCTGTCGCTTTCTTGGAGGAGGACAGCGGCACGAACTACAAGGCCATCGTGCAGCTCGCGATACAGGCGGTCGGTACCGTAGCCGGCGGCCCTACCGGGGGTGCGGTCGCTGCGGTGATCAACGTATTCATCTCACTGCTCCCGGACGACCTCTTCACCGACACGACCGACGACGTGGACGAGTTCCACTCCCTCCACAAGTCCAGCGGCAGCAGCGGGGCCGAGAGGACGGGCATACGGAGCAACGCGCGGATCGTCCTCCAGAATGTCACGCTGCCCGCGTGACCCGGTAGCACGGCGGTTCCTCATGCCGGTGGTCCCACCCTCGGAGGTCGGGACCACCGGCAGCGGCATGCCGGGGCGCGGAAGCAGCCAGCTGACGTCCGATCAGAGCGTCGCCGCCAGGGGGCCGGCGGCCATTGTCGCGTACCACAGGACCAGTAGCCGGTACGTTCGCTCGTCGCTGGCGGCACTGCGGCGCACGACCACCCGTACCGCGGCGCATGCGCAGAGTCCGGCGGCCAGGACCTCCAGCCACCCGCCGGGCCACAGGACACCGAGTCCGACCAGCCGGCGGACGGCGACGGGGGTGAGCAGCAGGGCCCCGCACAGGTAGAACCGCACGGGCCGGGCCCCGTAGGCGATAGGCAGCGTCCGGCGCCCCACGGCCCGGTCTCCCTCGATGTCGCGGAGGTCCTGGAGTGGCATGAGCAGGGCAAGGAGGACAGAGAGGGCGACGGCGCAGGGCAGGAACCGGTCGGTGCGGCCTCCACCGATGTACCAGGCCGACAGCAACTGGATCCCGGCCTGCACGCCGACGACGAGGGGCTTGCACACGGGCCTGCGGGCCAGCCCCAGGTGGTTGTTGGCACCGGTGACGACCGCCCACAGCAGCGCGAGGTGAATGATGCCGAGCAGCTGGCCGGTGAGCAGCAGGAGCGCGGTTGCGGCTGCCAGGCGTATCCAGGCGCCCCTGAGGGTCAGCAGGCCCGTGACCAGGGGGCGCGCGGGTTTGTTGACGCGGTCCTCGGGCACGCCGGTGATCTGGTTGGAGAGGTCGTAGACGTAGATGGCCAGCAGGGCGTACACACCGGCGGCCGGCACGGCGGCGACCAGGCGGTCGCCCGAGGTCCGGGCCGCGGCCACGGTCGTCACGAGCGCGGGCAGGACGCCGATCAGCGCGTTGGAGGAGACCACCGCCGCAAACACCTTCGGCTCGCGCGCCAGCCGGGTCAGCGCACGGCGGCCCAGGCCGTGGCCGGCGGGAGCCCTGGAGGCGTGGCGCGGGGTCCGGGGTGCCCTGTCCCGGAATGCCGGGCGATGGTAGGCGTCCCGCATTGCGTTGAGGGCCATAAGGGACTCCGAGACTGAAGAGGGCGGTTCTGAAGGCTGGGTGAGCCGACGTGTCCGTGAAGGGCCGGCGGCAGCCGTTGACCGATTTAGCTACGGTCCGGGCGCCTGGGGATGGGTATTCAGTACTCATCCGGAACACCGCAGGTCACGCGTACGGATTTGGTCAGAAGGGACCTCGCAGGGTCGCACTGGCGTGAGTAGCAACTACTCACGGCAGCGCCATCACCACGGCGCGATCGTGTCCGGCAACGCAACGGGGGCGCTTCCCGCCAGTACGACGAGCCGTCCCGCGGACCGCGAAGGGGAGACCGTCCTATGCCACCGCGTGCCCGTACCGTCCGTGCCTTCGGCCGTCGCAAGATTCTGAAGATCGGAGCCGGGTCGGCCCTGTCCCTGTCGTTGTCGGGCCGACCGACCGTACCGTCCCAAGCACCCGCAAGTCAGGAGTCCAGCGCGGCGGCTCCGCGGCTGGCGGTGGTGGGGGCCGGCGCGAGCGGGGTGACGACGGCCTATTTCTGCTCGCCCGAGTGGAGCGTGGATCTCTTCGAGGAGCGCGCGGCCATCGGTGGTCACGCCGACACGGTCGACCACTGGGTGGGCGGATCGGTCCGGCACCTCGACCTCGGGGCGGAGTTCTTCCATCCGCAGACCCACCCGCTGTACTGGTCGTTCCTCGCCGAGACGGGCCTGCGCGGAGCCGACACCGTGGTGGCGGCGAGCGCGGGACTGACCGTCTTCGACGCGGTGGGCGGGGCGTCGCGTTTCTCCTCGGCGAACCCGCTGGACAACCTGCCGGCGGCGTTGCAGTTCCTCGCGTTCACCGAGCAGGCACGGCAGATGATCCGTCCCCAGGCCCCGCTGAGCACGACGATGGGGCAGTGGCTGGACGGTCTGCTCCTCGCTCCCGGGTTCAAGGACGAGGTGCTGACCCCGTGGCTGGCCTCCCTGTCCTGCGCCGACACGGCGAATCTGCGCAGGCAGTCGGCGAAGTCCCACCTCCTGGCCTACGCCGGCACGTTCCCCGCCTCGGTCCTGGAACAGCCCGTCACCTACAACGCGGTACCGGGGCTGGGCGGCATCCTGCGGTCGGTTCTCGCCCGCTGCACAGGGACCACGACGTTCACCGGCCGACCGGTCACCGCGCTGCGCGAGGAGGCGGGCGGGTGGCTGGTGGACACGGCGGCCGGCACGCACGGTCCCTACGACGCGGTGGTCGTCACGAGCCCACCGCACGCCACCCGGTCCGTGCTGGGGTCCGTTCCCTGGGCGGGCGGCATCGTCGAACTGCTCGTGCAGCACGAGTACTACCCCACGACGATCACCCTGCACGAGGACCCGGTCTACATGCCGGCCCGGGCGGACCGCTGGGCGCTCCAGAACGCCGCCGTGGACGGCGTGCGCTGCGAGGGTTCGGTCCGCCTCGCGTCCTTCCCCCATCTGTCGGACGTCCAGCTCTTCAAGAGCTGGACGTCCGGGCGCCGTCGGCAGCCGCAACAGCCCATCACCGGCCGGGACTTCCTCCACCCGCTCTCCACCCCGCAGTCCCTGCAGGCCACGAAGGAGGTGATGACCTGGCAGGGCTACCGCGGGCTGTACTTCGCCGGTCACTGGACCACGGTCACCGATCTCCAGGAAACGGCCCTGTACTCGGCGCTGCGGGTGGCCCGCGCCGTGAACGCCGGGGGTGCGCGGCTCGCTTCCTTCACCGGGCGGCTGGCCGGTGAAGGCAAATCCTCCCTGTCCTACGACGTCCCTTAGGGACCGCGGCGGACCGGTGGCGTGGATGCCGAACGGCGTTGTCGGCGAGCGGAGGTCGCACCAGAGATATGCCTATCGCAAGTCACACCGGACCGGTCGGAAGGGCGGCCCGGTGTGACCGCCCTACGGCGGATGGCCGGCCACCGCTATGCCAGATATTCCTGGCATACCGCCAGGGACGCCGCCATGATGCTCAGTTGAGGGTTGACCTCCGGACAGGAGGGCAGGAGCGAGCCGTCCGCGATGAGCACGCCCCGCACGCCCCGCAGCATGCCCCGCCGGTCCGCCGGATGCCGCTCCGGGTCGCCGCCGGCGGCCAGCGTTCCCGAGGGGTGGAACCCGGACAGGTGCAGTCTGCCGACCGGGAGGTTCGCCATCACGTCCGCCATCCGCGCGGGCGAATGGACGCGGGGGGTTTCTGCGATGCCGGTCAGCACCTCGTCGGCACCGGCCGCGAACAGCATTGACGCGACCGCCTCCATGGCCTGCCGCACCCGGCCCGCGTCCCGCCGGGACAGGTCGTAGCGCACCAGGACCCGGTCCCTGCCGAGCACCCGGCCGGACGGCAGGTCGGCGACCATCGCGCCGAAGGTCGCCAGGCGCCCGGCGCGCTCCAGCTCTTCCCGCAGCTCCCCGCCGACGCCGGGCAGGACGAAGCCGGTCATGCCCGGGGGTGCCGTCGTAGCCTCGACGAGCACGCCGTCCGCGTGGAACTCCTCCATCGACACGCTCTGCAAGGCACCGGGCCGACCAACCACGGGCTCGGCGAAGCGACCGGCCACGCTGACCGCCGGATGGACACTGAGGTTGCGACCCGTACCGGGATGCCCTCCCAGTCCGGAGCGGCGCAGCAGGGCCGGACTCTGCAGCGCACCCGCCGCGACGACGACCAGGTCCGCCATGATCTCCACGACGTGCCCGGCCCCGTCCGCGGCCCGGACACCGACCGCTCTGGGTCCGCCGGGCCCGTCCCGCTCCACCAGGATCCGCTCGGCACGTGCCCCCGTGACCACCCGGGCCCCGGCCGCCCAGGCCTCCGGCAGTAGGGACAGCTGCACGCTCTGCTTCGCGCCGCTCGGGCAGCCGGCCACGCACTCCCCCGCGCCCCGGCACCCGGGCGCGTTGCGCAGCAGGGGTTCGGAGCGCCATCCGAGCCTGCGCGCACCCAGCAGGGCCAGTTCACCGTTGCGACCGACGAGGCCGAGGGGCTGCCGTCCCACCTGGAGGCTCATCTCCACCTCGTCGAGGCATTCCTCCAGTCGTTCGGCCGCCTCGAACCCGCTGTCCGCGGTCCAGGCACGCACGACGTGCCGTGGCGTGCGGTAGCAGGTACCGGCGTTGACGACGGTAGTGCCTCCCACGGCGCGCCCGGTGGGCAGCAGGAGCGGTACACGTCCCAGGGTGAAGGTCGCACCGCCGTCGCGGTAGAGCCCGCTGAAACGCTCTAGCACGGGGCGGTCCCGGAAGGAACGGGTGCTGTGATGGTCGCCCTCCTCCAGCACCACCGTGCGCAGACCGGCCCGGGCCAGGGTGCGGGCGGCCATCGCGCCGCCCGCGCCCGACCCCACCACTACGGCATCGGTCACCGAGCAGCGCGGCAGCGTGTGCAGGGGTGCGCACTCCAGTGGCGGGTCGTCCGGCAGCCCGGCACGCGCGCCGCCGGCGGCGGCTCCGACGGCCGCGGCGCCCGCGGCCAGGAGGACGGGCATTTTGAGCAGATCGAGGAGGTGGGCGACGGTCGGCCGGGAGGCCAAGGACCGCAGGAGGGCCTCGCGCTCCCGCGGCGGGAGCCGGCCGACGCCCGCGCCGTACCGGCCGCGGGCCAGCAGGTCGAAGCCTCGTCCCGCGGCGCGCAGTGCCGTGCGATGCGGTGCCGGTACGGCGTCGAGCATCAGGTCGAGGGCGTTCGCGAAGCCCGGCGATTCCTCCTCCATGGCGAGCAGGGCCCGGGCCAGTCCGCCGAACGCGGTGCGGTCGGCCTCCGTGCGGCTCCTCACCGCTCCCCCAGTTCCGCGTGCGCAGTCCCGTCCAGCACCCAGCGCCGCTCCTCCCGCCACCGCCCCCACCAGCGTTCCAGGACGACGGTGGCGTCGGCGGACTCACTGTTGTGGCAGGTCAGTCCGGAGCCGTCGGGGTCGCGGTAGGGCAGGGTCAGGGTGCGTCCGGGCGGCAGGGTCACCTCGACGCGCACCCGGCGCAGGCCCGCCCTTCCGCGGACCCGCCAGACGGGGCGGCCGAGTTCCGCGCGGAAGCGTCCCCATCCCGCCCAGCCCATGGCGGTGCGCTCGGCCCGCCGCGGCCAGGTCCGGCCGGCGCGGCGCAACCGCAGGAACACCAGAGGAGGCAGGGCACGGGTACCGGGCCGGTCGGAGGCCGCGGCGACGACCTCCAGGACGTCGCCCCCGCCGAGGTCGGCGTGCAGCCAGCCCCACCGGCGTGCGTACCCGTGCCCGTAGATGCGTGCGGAGGCGCCGGGCGCGGAGGCCAGTTCGGTGCTCACGCCGGCGATGGTGAGCGTGCCGTCGTAGAGCGCACGGGCGGCGGGCAGGACCTGCGCGGCGGGCAGCAGCGGCCAGCGCCAGCACCAGCGCGGAAAGGTGAACACAGGATCGCCGGACGGTCGCTCTGTGAGGTCCCACGAGATGTCGCCTGCGCTGCCGCGCAGCCGTCCTGCCGTGTACGAGGCCTCCGGCGAGGTGAATCCCGCGGCCTCCGGGGCCCAGGGGGCGGGGCCGAACCGCGCGTGGCGCACCGGTCCTTGCCGGGGGAAGACGGCGGCCCAGCCGTGCGCGTGCGGTGGTCCGCCGTCCGCCGGGGCGACCAGCTCGTGGTGGAGCCAGACGCCGGTTCCCGTCACGGGATCGGTGAGGGTCGTGTACCAGACGTCGAGCCGTCCCGGGGCACCCTGCCAGCGCGGGGCGTTCATGGCGGAGGTCGTGGCGGGGAAGCGGAAGCCGACGAGGAAAGGGAGCAGTTGTCCGAGCGGGAGGCGCAGTGTGCCACGGCCGACCGGGATGCCGCGCCGGTAGAGGCAGTAGGGCAGCACGGTCATCGACCGCAGGGGGCTGCGGAGGCTGACGGACTTCCATCCGTCGAGGGTGATGGCGCGACCCTGGGCATTGGTGAACTCCAGGCGGTAGCGGATCCGGCGGCGGGCGAGGGGCGAGATCTCCAGTTCCCCGGTGACCTCGGCGTCCTCGGCCCAACCCGCGATGCGGATCCGCCCCGTGACGGCCGCCGTCGTCGTGCGGTGCGGGCGCATCACCTCCGCTGCTGTCGCCGTGAGGTGGAGGCGGGTGGGGCGCGGCCGGGACTCGCCCGGCAGTTCGGTGGTGCCCGTCATGGTCTCCCGGAAGCGGGTGCCCCGTCCCGTGGGACTGCCTGCCGTCTGCTGGGCGGTCGGCGCGGTCATGCGAGCCCCGCGAGCATCAGTGCCTCGGTGGCGGAGAAGTAGTCGTCGGCGGCTCGGCGCGCGGCTCCCGGGTCGTTCGCGCGCACCGCGTCCGCGAGGGGCTTGAGACGGTCACGGGCGACCGTGCCGTTACGGAAGAACGCGGATGTGGCGCGGTACAGCGGGGTGCACGCCTCGTCGACGTTCAGGGTGAGGGACAGCAGTCCGTCGATCCGGGTCACGCGGGCGAGCAGAAGCAGGACACGCAGGGTCGCCCACTGGACCGCTTCGTCACCCCGGGCCCGGCCCAGGGTGTCCAGCCGGCGGTGCATCTCGCGCTTGTGGTCGGCCTCGGCCGAAGCGGCCGCCCCGACCGCGACGAGGGTACCCAGCGCGCGCCGCAGGGCCATCAGCTGCCATGTGGCGATGTTGACCGTGTCGGGCAGAGCGGGCCGGGGTGTCATGCCGGTCACGCCGGACGGACGTGCCACCCCGGCGTCGGTGTGCCTGTGCAAGTATGCCCCCTCGACTGTCACTGGTTCAGTGGTCCGACCACTGGTCCAGGACTGTAAAGAGGGCGCTCTACCGGCCGCAAGGTGCGGCGGTAGCCCTCCGTGCCGATCCGGCCACTCCCTGCGGCATGTGCCGGGTGTTGGTTGCCAGGCCGTACGCCCTTATCCCGCGGGCTGCTGTCCGGCCGGCCGGACCTCGGAATCCGGCCCCGACGGCGTGACGGTGATGGCCTCGGTGGGGCAGCATTCGGCGATGGAGAGCACTTCGAGGTAGTCGGCTTCGGACGAGACTTCGGCCGTTCGCACGCGGCCGGTACCGGAGGCGTCCACTTCGAAGTGCCGCTCCGACATGGCGGCGCACAGCCCGGTCCCCCGGCACCGGACTCTGTCCAATCGGATCACCGCTCTGGCCACTGCCGTCTCCTCTCGTTCCGGATGTCCCGCCCCTGCCGGCCGCGTGACGCCGGCAGGAACACGGACCGGTCGCCCATCCTGGGGCCGGTGGGCCGCCGGCGCCTGAGTAAGACGTACCCAGAGACGGCTGTCCCCGCCTTGCCCGGCGCCGGCGGACGGTGCGGTGTGCCGTCAGCCGCCGGAGGCGAGGGTTTTGGAGCGCTCCGCGAGGCGGGGGGCCACTTCCGCTGCGAACAGGCGCATGGATCGCTCGACGTCGGCGGCCGGCGTCGTGCCGACGAAGTCGAACCACGCGAGGAACCGCCCCGTGCCCAGCCGCTCCGCCAGCGAGGCCAGCGTCCCGGCACAGGTCTCCGGCGTGCCGAAGACGGCTTGTTCGGTGCGCATGGAGCCCAGGTCGAGCCGGTCAAGCCCGGACAGGAGCCGGGTGAAGAAACCGTCCGGATCGCCTGAACGCCGCATGACGGTGGTGAGGTTGCTCCGCATCAGCGCCGCGTAGTGGTCGACCGCCGGCCCCATGAGCCGTACCACTTCCTCCTCGCGTTCCGCGGTGAACGTCGGTGCGAGCACCGTGATGTCGTCCGGTGCCGCGGCCGGGTGCCCGGCCTCGGCGCGGGCCGCGTGGTACGCCTCGAGATGGCCGGCCAGCACGGCCGGGGGGTTGATGTGGATGGCCGTCAGGACGGGCATCCCCGCCCGGCCCGCCGCACGGAAGCTGTCCACGCTGTTCGCGGCCAGCCGCACGGCCGGCCCGCCGGGCTGGACAGGTTCGGGGACGACCTGGGTGCCCTCGGCCGTGTAGTGGCGGCCGTGGAAGTCGAACGGCCGGCCCGGCAGCGCCGCACGGAGGTAGTCCAGTCCCTCCTCCAGCCGTTCCCGGCTCTCCGCGAGGTCGGCTCCGAAGCCCGCGTAGTGCGCGGGGTGGGTGCCGCGCCCCACCCCCAGCTCCGCCCGGCCGCCGCTGATCACGTCCAGCGTGCAGATCTCCTCGGCCACCCGCAGCGGATGGAAGAGCGGCAGCTGGACGATGGCGGTACCGAGGCGGATGCTTTCCGTACGCGCAGCCAGGGCGGCGAGGAACACCGTCGGGCAGGAGAGCACGGACTGCGTGGGGACCGTGTGCTGTTCGGCGGGCCACACCGATTCGAAGCCGAGGTCCTCTGCGAGCCGGCCTTGGGCCAGCGCGTCCCGGTACCGGGCGGAAGGCGTCTGGCCGCTACCGCAGGGAAGGAGGAAATGCACGCCGAACTTCATCCGGGCTCCAGTCACCGCAGCTGTCGGAGGAGTCGGCCGGACGCACCGGCCGCGCCTGCGCCGCCTCCAGGGTGTGCGGCACTCGGACATGGTCACGGCCCGCCGGTCGGCCGGGCATGAGTATTCGATGCCCAGCACGCAACCGGGCCGACCGGATCGGAAGGGCTGCGGTTGGGCAGCCATTGCTCACGGCGGCGGCCGGCGCCCGCAGTTGACTGGGACCGTGACCCTCCCCCCTGCTTCCGCGACCCCTGCCGCGGCGGATGCGGCTGCGCCGCGCTCCGCACGCCCGCACGCACTGCATCCGCTGCCGCCGACCTGCGGCGTGCTCGGCCCGGCGCTCCTCTGGGACGTCCGTCCCGTCGCGTGGGCGGCGGACGAGGCACGGCTCCAGGTCGAAGGGGTGCTGCGCCTGTGGCGGCCGGGTCCGGACGCCATGCTCCGGGCGGTACCGCTGACCGGCGTTCTCGTACGGGCGGCCATCGCCCTGGGTGCCACGCCGCTGCGCCTGCACCTCGCCCGCCGCCCCGGCCGGCTCCTCCTCGCGGTGACCTACGGGCCGGGCACGCACGACGACGAGCGATCCTTCTACGAGGACCAGGCCAGGGCGCAGTGCGACGAACTTCGGCACGCCGGACCGAGCGCGCGCGAACCCTCCGCCGCACTCATCGCCACCCTGCTGTGCGGGGAGGACTCCCGTCCCCACCCGGGAAGCGTGACGACGGTCCCTGCCCGGCACCGACCGGACGGCACCAGCAGTGCGCGACCGCCCCTGCCCGGCGGTCCGGACCGCGGGCGTCGTTCCCGCCCTGGTCGCGGTGACGGGACAGGCGCTCCCGGCCCGGCTGTCCGTGGAGCGGTTCGCCTCGGCGATGGTGGACGCCGCGCTGTTGGCCGCGCCCCACGTCCGGGAGCCTGAGTCCGTGGTGTCCGTCTCCAAGGGTATGGACGGTGCTGGGCATGACGGTGCGGCACACCGGAGTGAGCCGCATGAAGACCGTCTGGCTGCTCGTGACGGTCAGCAGCGCCGCCACCGTGCCGACGGTGGCGGCGCTGCTGAGCTGAGTCAGCCGAGCAGCTGTTCCAGGTGCCTGTCCCAGTCGATGCGGTCGCCCTCGGTGCCCGCGGGCACGAGGTCGTACGTCGCCGACAGCCACGCGCGCAAGGGGGTTCGGGGTGCTTCGAACAGCGCACTCCAGCCGTCCGAGACGACGGAGAGGAAGACGGTCCGCTCCCCGCCGGTGCCGTTACCGGCCCAGGCCTGCACGTCCCCGGGGCCGGACACCCCGGAGTCGACGTCGAGGAGGTCCCGGGCGACCCTCCACCGGGTGCCCTGGCAGTCGTGCGGGATGAATTCTATCTCCGCCGCAAACGGATCGTCCGCGCAGTAGGAGAAACGACCGATGATCGGCACCCGGCGGTCATCGGAGACCCACCACGTCAAGAGCAGATGCATTTCGATATACTTGCGCGGAGCAGCGCCGCTTTCGTCATTCTCCGCCATAGCCGACCCCGAGCGAAATCATTCGCACACCCCTAATGCCGCGTTAACCGTTCCGAGAATGCCGCAGAACTACAGCGTGTCCATCACGGGCCGCTCCAGCATGAGTATCCGGTACTCAGCCCGCGGCGGGGCCGGCAATTGCGCCGGCCGGCCCGGCCGGGGTTGAGGCGTAGGACCGAGACGCCTGGGAGCGCTCTCTCGGCCCTACGGGCGCAGGAGGGGTGGGCGAGCATATGACGATCGCACCTTGCGCCGGTCCGATTCTATTGCGTCGAAATCGCCGTGCAGTGAGTAGCGGGTACTCCCCCCGTAACGCCCCCGCGGCCGATCGCCGACGATTCCGGTCCATCGCACGCATCGCGTCGGAGCGGCCGAACCAAGTGAGTATGATCTGCTCACTCCGCACTCACGATCCGCCGCGAACATCATGGCACCGGCAATTTCCGCCACAGGAGGTAGACAGCCGTGAGTGAACCTGCCGTCCACAAGCCCAGCTGCACTTGTAATTTCTCCATGCCGACCATCGACATCCTTTATGTCGGCATGATCGAGGCGAACTACTCGGTACACGAGGACCGGAATCTGTGGGACCTGGCCAAGAGGATGCAAACCGTACGGTCCCGCCGCAAGCGTCGTGAGGACGACGGCGGGCGGCCCGGCGTGTAGACGGACGGCGCCGGGCCGCCGTGGTCACGTCCTCGAGCGGGTGCCACGTCCGCCCGGGCCGCGGCGTTTGAGGTCCAGCGCATGCGCCAGTTCGCGCCGGGTGGTCACCCCGAGCTTGTTGTAGACGCGCTGCAGGTGGTTGTCCACGGTGCGCACCGACAGACCGAGGGCGTCCGCGATGTCCTTGCTGCTCATGCCATCGCCGGCGAGGAGCGCGATCTCCGTCTCCCGGGCCGTGAGAGCGGCGGAGGCCTCGGCCGTGGTGAGCAGCGGGGTCCGCGCCCCCTCGCACTGGGCGCTCAGTTCCTTGGCGCGCTGGGCGGCGGACTTCGTCGGATGGGGCCGCCCGCGCCTGGTCCACCCCGCCGCCGCCGCACTGGCCGCTTCGGCCGCCAGCAGCAACGCGCCCGCGTCCTGGAGGTCCTGGGAGGCGTCCATGAGCAGGTCCGGCTTGCCGCCGGCCAGCGCCTCCGCGAACTTGGCCCGTGCAGCGGTGAACAGCCCTTCGTCCCCCGGAGCCAGCTCCGCCAGTCGCCGGGCGACCGCAGCGGCCCCGCCCAGGCGTGCCGACTCGGTCAGCAGCATCGCCTCCAGGGTGGTCAGACCCTTGCCGGCCACCTTGTCCACTCCGGCGGCGAGCACGTCCCGGGCCTGGGTCAGCCGTCCGCGGGCGGCGTTGACCCAGGCCGCACCGAGGAAGGGCTCGGCTCCGAACAGCCGGCTCTCGGGGAACTCCTCGCTGTCGCTCAGAGCCCGCTCCGCCGATGCCACGTCACCCTGCACGGCAGCCGCCGCGGCCAGGCCGGCCAGGGCGAGCGGGACCACGTGCGTCAGTCCGTGGGCCCGTGCCAGGACAGCTGCCTCCGCGTACCAGCGGCGGGCGGTGACCACGCGGCCGGCGAGCCATTCGATCCGTCCCAGCTGGAGCGAGACCACGGCCCGCGGCAGGTCGACCATGTCGTCCATGACCTGCCGGAAGGCCTCCAGGGCGGTGGCCCGCGCCTCCTCCAGGCCGGCGGACTCAGCCTGGGCCGCGGCGCGGACGGCCAAGTGCAGCGCCGGGTGCGGGGTCAGGGACGACTCGGTGACCGTGAGGTGCGACCGGTGGGCGGTCTCGGACCATTCCACTGCCTGCTGCGACCGTCCGGTCAGCGCGAGCACCTCGGTCCGGGTCAGCGCCCCCCGGACCCAGACGTTCACGTCCAGCGACTCCCGGATGTCGGCTTCCAGGTCCTCCAACAGGATCAGCCCGTCGGCAGGACGTCCGGAAGCGGCCCGGATCGCCCCCTCGTTGACCCGCAGCACCCGCTTGCCGCGCTCGGTGGACACGTAGGCCCGCGTCCGCTCGTTCGCCGCGAGCGCCTCGGTCACGCGCCCGGCGGGCAGGTACACGTTCCACGTGGTGGCGAGGGCGACGGCGAGCCGGTCGTCCTCGGACTGCGCCCGCGATTCCGCCTCGGCCAGCTCGGCCTCCGCCTTGTCCAGCCGGCCCGCCTGGGCATGTGCCTCGGACAGCAGGATGCGGCTGCGGACGGTCAGCTCGTCGGGCGGGACGACGCTGAGCAGGGTGACGACCTGCTCGTAGTCATGCGCGAAGCGGGAGAGTTCCGCACCCCGCATGAGCAGCTCGGAGTCTGCCGTGCCGGTGGCCGCGAGCGTCCAGGAGGCGATGTGCAGTGCGTCGTCACGCCGGCGCGCGCCGTGCCGCCGGAAGCGGGCGGCCTGCTCGGTGAGGATGGCCCGCCGGCGCAGGGTGGGCAGTCTCGCCCGCAGGATCTCCCCGTACAGGGGGTGCGTCAGCTGGGCGGCGGACCGGTTGCCGTCTTTCGTGATGCGGACGAGACCCGCCTCGACGAGTTCATCGAGGGTACCGGTCGATGGGGAGGCTTCACGCACGTCCTGCTCGGGCACCGGGGCGCACAGGGCGAGCAGTTCGAGGACAGGCCGTGCGGCACTGCCCGCGCCGGAGAGGCGGGACTCGATGAGTTCGGTGAGCCGCGGAGTTCCGGTGAAGGAACGTTCCGTCAGCTCCCAGACCTCGCCGTCGGAAGCGAGGGTGCCGGCCGCGAGCGAGCCCGTGACGATCTCCTTCAGGTAGAGCACGTTGCCGTTGCACGACGTGAACAGCTGGCGCACCGTCGCCGAACCGACGGGACCGCCGAGCGCGTTGCGCAGCAGGGTCGCGACCTGCTCCTCCGTGAGGACCTGGAGGTGGACACGGCTGACGGAGTCACCCTGGAGCAGGGAGGCCACGGCATCGCGCATGGGTTCGTCCGCACGGATCGTGCCCACCAGCCGGACGGCGCCGTCCTGCATCAGGGACTTCAGCAGGGCCGCGGAGGTGGCGTCGAGCAGGTGCATGTCATCAACCAGGACGACCCACCGGCGGTTGTCCTCCCCCCGCAGCTCCTCGGCCATGCGAGCGAAGCCGGTGGCCGGGTCCGACAGGGACACGCCCGGCGGAACGAGATGGGCGATAGCGCCCAGCGGAACCGAGGCCGCGGCGCTCGACGCCGCGGCACGCGCCACGGAGAATCCCGCCGCCGACGCCTTGGCCAGGCACTCCTCCGCAAGACGCGATTTGCCCACCCCTGCGCCACCGGAAATGACGAGCCCGTGGCTGTGTTTGTCCTTGAGCAGGGAGACGAACAGGCTCAGTTCCGCCTGCCGCCCGACCAACGGCCAAGTCCCACTGCCGTCTCGGCCTCGCATAATCGATTCCTCCAAGCAGGGACCGGCACTCCAGTTCGTCTGGCACTCGATGTGACCGGCCCGCGTCATCTGAACTTGGGCGCCTCGCCGACGCGACGTCGCCCCATCTCCTTACCCTCGCCAGAACGGCACAGTCCGGTTCCTGCTGCCGCTCACGCAACCGCACCTACTCCGGCAGGAGAGAGAGTTTCCGCGGCTGATGCGGGTCCGCGCCGCCCCAAAGATACTGAAAGATCGCTGTTGCGGGAATCGATTGACGAAATCCCGAACGGGCGAATCGACAGATCACCTCATTTGTCATATTGATCGCTCCAGTCCCACGGACCGGCTCGGACATCCGCACCGCCGCCCGCCGCCGTTCGCGGCCGTCTGCCACGGTCCCGTCCCCGCCCACCCCTCCGGCACCTCCCTCCCCACGCGAACTTGACACCCCTTCTGCCCCCGCAGCAGCGGGCCGATTTGGGTAGCTCTTGCTCATTTGCGCCTCGCCATTTCGGGCCATCGTGGAAGAGGCCGGAAATGCGGCCCTGTGGACAGCCCACGACGACCTGGATGTGATGCACGGTGCATACGGCGCGACACGACGATCTGGTTGACGCGATACCGTCCGCTCCTGGCAGCCCCGGGGCCGAGGACGAGCCACCGACCAGAACGAGCTGGCACTTCCCCCACCAACTGGAGTCCGTCTCCGCGGCCCGGCGCACCGCAGTCTCGGCCACCCGTAAGTGGCACCTGGGCCAGGACACCACGCACAACCTGCGGTTGGTGGTCTCGGAACTGGTGACCAATGCCGTACTCCACGCCGCCCCGCCGGTCGTGCTCCACCTGCGCCACGAACCGCAGACCCGGCATCTGTGGGTGGGCGTGACGGACGGTGGCGGCGCCGCGGCCGCCGCCCGCGCCCCGCTGCCCGACGACGAGCACGGGCGGGGCCTGCTCCTCGTGACCGCCGTCGCCGACGACACGGGCGCCGAACCGGCGGACTGCGGGACCACGCGGTGGGCCCGCCTTTCGACCGCCTGAGACCGGCTCCTCACCTTCCGGCCAGCACCTTGTCGAGTTCCCGCACCAGGGCCGCCACGTCTGATTCGGTCGTCTCGAAGCTCGTGACGCAGGCCCTGAGCGCCGGCTGCCCGTTCAGCCGCGTAGCCGATATCCAGCAGTTCCCGCGCTCCACGACCCGGGCCGCGACGCGCTCGAGGCGGGCCGCCGCATCCTGCCCCGTGTCGAGCCCCCGCCCGGTGAAGCAGACGACGGGCAAGGCCGTGGTGTTGACCAGCCTCCATCCCGCACGGACCAGCAGCGACCGCAGCCGCTCCCCCATGGCGCTCTGGTGCTCCACCATGGACGCGAACCCGGGCCGTCCCGACACCGCGAGCGCGGTGAACAACCGCAACCCCACGAACCGGCGCGACCACTGGTTGCTCGACGAGTACGGATCGACCGTTTCGTCCACCGCCGCGGGCATGTAGGCCGCCGAGACCCGGAAGGCCCGGCGCAGCCCCTCGAGGTCACGGCAGACGAAGACGCCGGCGCCGAGCGGTACGGACAGCCACTTGTGCGCGTCGATGGTCACCGAGTCCGCCTGCTCGATGCCGGCGAGGACGCCCCGGAGCTTCGGCGACACGAGCGCGGCCCCGCCCCAGGCCGCGTCCACGTGGAAGGCCAGCCCGTGCTCGCGCGCCGTCCTCGCGATGTCGGGCAGCGGGTCGACGACGCCGGCGCTGGTCGTGCCCGCCGTCCCCGCCACGAGGAAGGGAAGGTGCCCCGCGGCCGTGTCCGCCTCGATCAGGCGCCCGAGTTCGCGCACGTCCATCCGCAGGGCGCGGTCGACCGGCACGAGCCGGACCGCGTCGCGGCCCAGCCCCGTGGAATGGGCGATCTTCAGCCAGGCCAGATGGCTCTCCGCACTCGCGTAGAACACCGGCCGGCCCGGCAGCGCTCGCACGCCGCCCTCGGCGACCGCGGGAAAGCGCCGGGAGAGCGCGAGGAGCAGACCGGTGAGGTTCGCCTCGGCACCTCCGCTGGTGAACGATCCGGCCGCCGCATCTGCCGGGTATCCCACAAGGGAGCCCAGGTACCGGATCAGGTGCGCCTCGATCTCCACCGCACCCGGTGCGTGCGACCAGGCCGCGAGCTGGGGGTTGTAGGCGGCCGACATCATGTCGCCCAGCACCGCGGAGTAGGCCGGGCGGGGGTTGAAGAGCCCGAAGTGCCGGCGGTGCTTGGTGTGGAGGTTCCACTCGGTGAGCATGGCAGCGGCGTCGTCGAGGACCTCGGCCCACGGCAGGGGTTCCGCGAAGTCGTAGCCCGCTATTCGCTCCCGCATCTGCGCGGGCGTCGCGATCGGCACGATCGGCCGGGTGTTCACCTCGTCCAGGTGACCCAGCACGAGTGAGGATACGTACTCCAGCATCGCGGCCCGTTCGGCGGCGGGTGGGTTGATTCCCGGATCATTGAATTCCTCTTCACTCATCGGCAGTTCGCTTCTTCCGTTCATCGTGACGCAATCCTCCGTTCCACCAGTTCTCGCCGGGGTCACGGGCGGTCGAGGTGCCGTCGGGTTGAGTACCGACTACTCACGACCTTGATTGAATAGCCTGCCCATGATTGCGCAAGAATTGTCTCTTTTAGAGAAATGACAATGAGTTGATAAATTTTTCGAGTCACGGCGGGAGGTCGGCAAGCACTCCGGATCGGTTGAGCCGGATCTCCCTGCAGAGCACCCTCTACGAGCCCGTCACCCGCGCCCTGCTCGCCGCCGCGGGCATTCTCGAGGGCTCCAAGGTCCTCGACATCGGCAGCGGCACCGGGGACTTCTCCTTCCTCCTTGCCGACGCGGTCGGACCGGGCGGATCGGTGCTCGGGGTGGACCACGATCCGGAGATGATCGCCATCGCCCGTGAGGAGGCCGGCAAGCAGGGCCGGGACAACGTCCAGTTCCTCCACACGGACGTCCGGTCCGCCTTCCTCGACTGCGACTACGACGCGGTGGCGGGCCGGTGGGTCCTCGCGCACCTGCCGCGGGCCGACCACCTGCTGCGCAGCCTCATCCGCTACGTGCGGCCCGGTGGCACGGTCGCCTTCCAGGAGTTCGACCGCAGGCTCACCGGCGCCTCCTCCCTGCACCCCACGGACCTGGAGGGACTCTCCCCCCTGCTGGCCCGCGCCGACTCCCAGTCCTCACCCGGCGCCGGGATGGGGCTGGAGCTGCACACGGCGTTCCTCAAGGCCGGCATCCCCGCTCCGCACCTGGCGATGTCGGCCCCCATGGGCGCCGGCCCCGGCTGGCAGGGCTACGACTACCTCGCGGCAGACACCGACCACCACTTCCACTTCACGCAGCCGGACGACGCGCCGGCCGCCTGCCACGCCGATCGTGCGGTGTCCCTCAGGGAACGGGCCCTGGGCGCCGATGCGGCATTCGCCCTTCCCCCTCTCGTAGCGGCCCATGCACGGCTGCCCGAGCACTGACACCGCCCGTCGTCCGGATGTCACCCCTTCCGCACCGCGGGACGCCTGCCCCCGATGCGGTAGCGCTCGTGGGCGGTCAGCCCCCCCCAGATGCCGGAGTTCTCGTTACGCAGCCCGAAGGCGAGGCAGGCCTCCACGATGGGGCACGTCCGGCAGATCGCCTTGGCCCGGGCGACGGCACCGGCGCCGGCGTGTTCGTGGAACAGCTCCGGGTCGATACCCGGCCCCGCACATGCGGCGTTCGGGCGCCACGCCTGGGTGTAGTCGAATCGTCCGGGCATCGTCTTCGTCGGCTGTCCCATTGCCGCACCCCCTTCTCGTCCTGGTCCTCTGCATTACAAATTCCCGGAGGGACGCCTGCATGAGTACTGGATGCTCAATGGTCCGCCCCTCGCTCCTCAGGGAAATTCCCGGAAACAGGCAGTGGTTACTCAGGTGCGGCTGCCGCGTCCTCATGATGCTGAGAGGGAAGGACGGCCGAGAGGCCGCCGTCGGCAACAGAAGTCCGGACCGAGGAGGGACGGATGATGACCACGGAAACAGCCAGCGCCGTGTACGCAGGGGTGACCGGGAGCGCGGACCACCACAACCTGGGGGCCCTGTCGGCCGTGCTGTTCTGCACGTCGCTGCGCGCGCAGGACGAGCCGAACGATGAGACGGTACGCACGGCCGTCGGGGACCTGCTCGCCACACGGGTCGCGGACGACTTCTACCCTCTGGTGGGCCAGGTCGCGGGTGACTACCCCGACCTGTACCTGACCCGAATCACCTGGTGCAGGCGCGCGGTACGTGCGGCGTTCGCCGCCGCAACGTCACCCGCCCGATAGCCGCCCCTGACACGGCCGGAAGCCGGAGGACGGTGCGGACGTGCAGCCGCCCGGACGGAACGTCCGACGCGAGGCACGGCTCGCGACAGGGCTGTCCCTCGCGCACCGGCTGCTCGCCGCCCCCAGTTGTCCGCCGACCGCGCCGACCCCGGATACCCCTGCACGAGCGAGATCGTCGCCGCGCCCGCGCGCCGGGGCACGGCTCTGGTCGCCGTCGGCGACCTTCCGGACGACCGGCCCCGGAAAAATCCGCCCCGTGGCCGACATAGGTACCGGCTACTCAATCGATGGACCCGACGCCCGGCGATTCTGGAACGGGGCCGCGGGCCCCGCCAAGTCTCCGCATATCCGAGCTGACGCATCCGTTCGGATATGCGGTGCACCACTGCCGTCGCGCGCCCACCTGGCATTCCTTCGCGACACCCTCGTACACGTCCGCGGTACACCGGACACCGGGATGTGCCTCAGACCCAACCGGGAGGGAGGAGCACCGTCACGCCGAGACAGAGAGCCTGCCGAAGCCCCGCAACTGGCCGTGGGGCACGCGCTCGGGCTCCGCTTCGTCCAGCGACAGCTTCGGGAAGCGCCCACGGAACACGTCGAGGGCGTGGCAAAGGACGCTGCGCGCCAGCGGTGCCCCGATGCAGGAGTGCGGGCCGGTGCCGAAGGTGACGGAGGAGCGCGCGGGGCGGTCCGTGCGGAATTCGTCCGGGCAGTCACCGGCGGCGCTCTCGTCCCGGTTGGCGGCGCCCCACATCAGGAGCACCCGCTCACCCTCCCTGACGGTCACCCCGCCCACTTCCGCGTCCGCCCGGGCAACGCGCATCAGGGCCATGACGGGCGTGTCGAGCCGCAGCGCTTCCTCGACCATCGGTGCCGAGGGCTTGTCAGACGCCCACGTCCCGTTCGCCAGCAACAGCCGGCACACGTTCCCGAAACCGTGGGCGGTGGTCTCGTACCCGGCGCTGAGGATGCTTGTCACGTGGGACGCCACCTCCTCCGGAGTCAGCGCGGGCCCCGCCCCCGGTCCGGTCATCGACCGGGCGAGACCGGTGTCCGGACCGGTGCTGTTCAGGCGCACCCATTCCAGCAGGTGTTCCCGCCATGCCGCGGCCTTCTGCGCGAACACCTCCACCTCGTGGTTGTCGATCCTGTGCCATGCCAGGAGCAGGGCGTGGTGGGCCCGCAGGCCGGTATCGTGCCGGGCCAGGTCCTGCACCGGCAGACCGAGTGCCACCAGGGTGGTGGTGAGCGCCAGGGGATAGGCGAAGTTGCCGATGAGGTCGTACCCGTCGAGGTGCGGTCCGGGCGGTACGAGCGCTTCGACGGCGGCGTGCAGGGCCTCCTGGGCCCTGGCGACCGCGGCGGGGGACAGGCACCGCAGCGCCCGCGCGCGGACGTGACCGTGCTGCGGGGAGTCGAGGAAGGGCAGCGGCGGGGCGCTGTCGAAGAACTTCGCCGAGTACGCCTCCGCCACCGGGGGAAGTCTGCGGGGCCGGGTGGCAACCGGTCCGCTGGAGAAGGTGCGGGTGTCGCGTGCGACACGTTCCACCGTCTCCCGCCGGGTGACGCACCACGCCTCGTGGAAGGAGGAGTAGAAGACAGGCCGGCTGAGCCGCATCAGTGCCAGATAGGGGTAGGGGTCGGCGAGGTCCTCGCCGAGCGGGTCGAAAGCACGTGCCGAGGTCATGGCGGACCTCCTCACCTGTTCACGGCAGGGCGACGGACGGGACAGGGAACGCGACGCGGCCGGTGAACGTGACCGGCCGGTGTCAGGTCATGTCGGCTGACGCGGGGCACTCCCCCACCGTGCCACCCCGGACTCACGGCGATCATGAGTAGCGGATACTCATGGGCCGCCGTCGGCGGACCACGCCGCGGCGGCTACGCGACCGGGCCGTCGAGGTCCTTGTGCATCACCACGCAGGACCGGCCGTGCTGGTTGTCCGCCGCCTCGCGCACGGCCCGCCAGCCCAGAGCGGTCCAGAAGGCCATCGCACCCGGGGTGGTGTGCAGCACGGCCAGGCGTACCGACCTGGCTCCGCCGTCCCGCAGCCGCCGCTCGACGAGGTCCACGAGGACGCGCCCCGTGCCGCGGCGCCGCAGGGAGCCGTGGACCATGAGCAGTCCGATCCAGGGGTAACCGTCGGCGGGGTTCAGGGTGAGCAGCTCGACCAGGGCGATCAGCCGGCCGTCGGCGTCGCGGGCCAGCAGGATGTCGGAGCCGTCGAGCGCCGCCTCCTCGCGCAGGGCCGTCTCCATCTGCGCGGCGGTGATCCGCCCCGGTTCGAACTCTCCCGAGGCCCGGCAGTAGTCGGGGTTGGACTCGTAGAGTGCGGCCAGCTCGCGGAACTCCCGCGGCGTGAACCCAGGGGGATTCAGCGACAGGTCCATGGTGTGCTCCCTCCGGAAGGTGGCTGTCGGGCAGGCGCGGCCGCGGGTGCCCGGGCTCGCGGCTTCGCGGTTCGCCCCTCTCGTACGGGCGCGCCGGTGGTGGTTTGTCATCAGGCGCGGGCAGGCTGTTCGCCGCCGGCTGTCATCCGCACCAGGAGGTTCTTGTTCTCCCGGGTCAGATCGGTGATGTCGGCCAGCAGGCCGATCACCGAGCCCGGTTCCCCGGCGCGGTGGGCAGCGTCACGCTGGGGATAGGCCCGGCGTGCGAGGGTCAGGTGCTTGCCGCGGAAGCGCAGCAGGGCCGAGAGGACCTCGCGCAGCGCCCGGGCGGCCGTCATGCCCTCTCCGCGGGCCAGGCCGGCTGTCACCCGCGTCACGAGCGAGGGGCCCGAGGCTCCCTGCGCGTACCAGGGCTGCCAGGAGGGCAGGGCGTGCGCGGCCGCCACCGACCAGTACCCGGCGGGGGCGGTGAGCCCGGCATCGCACGCCCACAGGACACGGTCCAGCGCCGGCAGGGGTGCGTGGGCGGGTGACGGACCGGGGTAGGAAGCACCATCCACGTCTATCGCGTCGTAGTACGGCCTGAGGACGTCGGCGAAGAAGGCGGGCGGGACGTCGAGGACGAACGCGTCCAGTGCGACCGTGGCCTCCCGCAGGGCGCCCGACAGCCGGTCGGCCACGGTGGGGAAGCATTCGTCCTCGACCGCGAGACGGGCCAGTTCGGTGCCGGCGCCGGCGGCCTCCGCGACGGCGCACACGTACCAGCGCAGCGCCGCCAGCATCGCCGACTCCTCCTGCGATCCCGTGTGCGTGCGTTCCCTGGGGCCGCACGGATTCCACACGGTGTAGTGGACGATCGTGTCCCTGGGCACCATGCCGGTGCGTTCGCCCAGCAGCTTCAGCACGGGGGCCGTCGCCGGCAGGGCCCGCACCGGCTCCACCGTGTGCCGCCGCAGCGACCCCATGACCATGCCGAGGTCGCGCATCGCGGCGGCGCATTCGGCGGCGCCGAGGGCCGCGAGGTCCTGTGGCCGCGGGACGATCAGCGCCAGCAGCCGCAACAGGCCGCCCGTGTCGCCGGCCTTGTTGAGAAGGGCCAGGGAGGGTACGTGTGCGTCGAACGCGAGCGGGTCCGCCCCGGCGACCGCTCCGCCGGTGAACGCCCGGCCCACGACCAGATCCGCTGACATCGCGTCGGACTCGTTTCACCGGAGGTTGCCGCCCGGTGCGGTGCGCGGGCGGCGTCTGAACGGACCCGACCCTAGCGGCGCTCCCCGCCGCCTCCGTGAGTATCGGATACCTCAGCTGTGCCCGGTCCCGGTCCATGGTGACGTGCCCTCAGGCCCATGAGTCCTCGGACACGGCGGGGGTGCCGAGGGCTGCGGGAAGCTCCGTCCTGGTGGCCACTCCGAGCTTGGAATAGATCCGCTGGAGGTGGTTGTCGACGGTACGGACCGAGAGGTGCAGGGTCGCGGCAATGGCCTTGCTGGTGGTCCCCACCGCCGCCAGGCGGGCGACCTCGCACTCCCGGTCGGTGAGGGTGCTGGTGCCGCGCAGGGACGCCAGCATCGGTGTGCGGACGCCCTGGCAGCGGGCGGCGGACACCAGGGCGTGGTGCGTCGCAGCGGTGGCGCGCCGGTGGTCGCCGCACTGGTGCCACAGAGAGGCCGCCTCGGCGGCCGCCTCGGCCGCGAGCAGGTCCACACCTAGATCGCCCAGCTCCTCGGCGGACGACATCAACCGCTCGGGGTCGCGCACGGCGAGCGCCTTGACGAACCGCACCCGGGCTGCCAGCAGCGCGCCGTCGCCCTGCTGGGCGAGCTCGCCGAGGCGCGCATGGGCCGTCCGTGCCTCGCCGAGCCGCGCCAGCTCTGTCAGCAGCAGCGCCTCGGCCGAGGTGTGTCCGGTTCCGCGGGCGCGGGTGATGCCCTCCCGCAGTTCGGCCTTCGCCCCGGTCAGATCTTTCTGGGAGATCAGGATCCAGGCCGCTCCGAGACTCTCCTGCCCCGCCAGGAAGCCGATGGGCTGGTATGCGCGGGACTCCCGCAGGGCATCTGCCGCGGTGTCGAGGTCACCCGTGACCGCGGCCGCGGCCGCCAGCGCCGTCAGGCCCAGGTTCAGGGCCCTGCTCTGGTTCTGGCGCCGCGACAGGGCCACGGACTCGGCGAACCAGCGGCGGGCCGTCACCGGATGCCCGGCCAGCCACTCCATGTGGCCGACGAAGAAGGCCATCCAGATGCGCGGCAAAGGGGCCCGGTCGGCGAGCAGCGCCTGGTAGGCCGCCTCACCGACGCGCCGCGCCTGGGACAGGTCCCCGGTCTCCGTCAGCGCGAAACACAGCGCGATGTGCTGGGAGGCGGGGTGCGGGACCAGGGCGTGCTCGTTGACCTCGAGGTGCGCGGCGTAGGCGTGCCGTGCCCACTGCACCGCCTCCGCGGTGCGGCCCACCGAAGCCAGGCCCATGCCCTTCATGATGGCCCCGGTCAGCCAGACGTTCATGTCCGCGGTCTGCCGGATGTCCTGCTCGAGCGCGCCGTCCAGTACGGCCAGCCCACGCAGCGGTTCGCCCGAGACGGTCCGGATGAGTGCCTCGTTGGTGTCCAGGACGCGGCCGTACCGGGTGCCGGGGAGGCGCGCGCGTCCCTCGTCGTTGATGGCGAGGGCATGTTCGGTGACGGCGTCGGCCCAGAGCAGGTTCATGGTCCGTGCGACGGTCACCGCGAGGACCTCCTCGGGCGTGCCGCAGTGCTGCGCCGCGTCGGCCAGGAGCTTTTCGGCCTCTTCCCACTGCGCGAGTTCGATGAGGGCCTCTCCGTACTGGAGCCGGGTGGCGACGGTCTGATGACTTTCCGGCAGCGCGTCGAGAAGGGTGACGACCTGCTGGTAGTCGTGGGCGTGCCGGGCGAGGGCCGCCGCCTGCGTCAGCAGGCCGGGGTCGGCCTCCCCGATGGCGGCCAGCCGCCACGTGGCGATGTTGAGGGCGTCCTCGCGGCGTCTCGCCCCGTAGGAGGCGACGCGTTCCGCCTCCTGGAGGAGGAGTTGCCTGCGGCGGTGCTCAGGAAGCATGGTCCGCAGGATCTCGCCGTACAAAGGATGCGCGAGGGAGACCTCGGTGCGCCGGCGGGCCGTACGGCACTGGATCAGTGCGTCCGACTCGAGCCGTGCCAGGGTGGCGGCGCTGGCGACCGCCTCCAGGTCTCCGAGTGAGAGGGGGCCGCAAACGGCCAGCAGGTCGAGTGCTATGCGCGCCTCGGGTTCCACGGCGGCCATCCTGGCTCCGACGAGGGCACTGAGCCGGGTGGCGGCGGGGACCCAGTCGACGCTCAGGTCCCAGGTCTCCCCGTCGTGGCTGAGCCGTCCGGTCACGAGCGCTGCATGGACAAGTTCCCTCAAGTAGAGGGCGTTGCCCCCGGCCGCGGTGTGCAGCATCTGCAGCGCGGAGCGCGCCACGGGCCCGCCCAGGGTGGCCTGCAGCAGTTGGTCCGTGCGGGTCTCGTCGAGTTCGCCGAGACCCACCCAGTGGGCGGCGTCGCCGTGGATCAGCGAGGCCACGGCCTCGGGGACGGGGTGTCCGGTGCGCAGGGTGGCGATGATCCTCACGGCGCCCGCGTCGAGCAGCTGGCGCAGCAGGACGGCCGAGGTGCCGTCGAGCAGTTGGATGTCGTCGACCAGCATGGCGGTGTCGGACTGGTTCTCGCCCGCCATCGCCCGGGCCACGGCGGCGAATCCGCGTACCGGGTCGGACAGGTCGACGCCGTCCGGTATCAGATGGGCGAGGGCCCCGAGCGGAACCGCGGCGGCGGAGACCGTGGCGACGACGCGCTGACAGGAAACGCCCTGTGCCGACAGCAGGCAAAGGAACTCGTCGACGAGCCGTGACTTCCCCACGCCGGCCGGCCCCGAGACGATCAGGATGCGGCTCTTGCGGCTGCTCCAGGCGGACTTGAGCTCTGCGATCTCCTCGTCGCGCCCCACCATCGGCCAGTGTGAAGGCAGATCTCCCGTAGGCATGTTTCCTCCAAGAGGACGTGGATCCCGGCCGGGTGGCAAGTCGTTTCCCGGATGGCAATGAGGGATGGTTGCCGCCTCGTAGTGAGGTAAGTACACACCCGCGTCACTCCCCGTCGGCTGAGTAATTTTTACTCAGCCTTACCCCACTTCCGGCGCTCCGTCAGACCCACCGGTGTGACGGATAACAGCAGCTCAGGAGGGTTGCAGCGAAGCGTCGACGGTGCACGGGGCGGACCTGAGTAAGTACCTGCCCACCGAGTGCCGGGACGGGTGCGGCGGGAGCGCCGGGGGTGCCCGGGATCGCGGGGCCGCGCCGCACCGACGCCGCACCCGGGAAGGTGCAAACAGCACGCGTGCCGCGGCCAGTGACGGAGCGGCATCTCCGACCGAGCAGTTCACGCCAACGTAAGTATCCCTTACTCATAACGCGGCCGTGCGGGGGTGCCTGTAATGGGGCCGTGCGTTCGGCCCGCCGCCCGGGCGGCCGTCAGCCGTGCCGGCTGCGAGGATCAAACCGCGAGGTGGCATTGTGAACTCCGATACGGCGGCCCGCTCCGACCGCAGCATCAGGTACCGGATGGTGGGCGAACTGCTCACCACGGCCTACCGGACCGTGGAGGCGGGCGACTTCGCCGCCGCCCGGGCCGCGCTGGAGCGCGCCACACCACTCGCCCGCGGACTCGGGCCGCAGTCCCTCGCCCAGGTTCGTCTCGCGGAGGCAGTGGTAATACAGGCGAGCGGCGACTGGGACGGCGCCGCGGCCATCCTGGGACAGGTGCTGGTCGACGCCAGGAGCCGGCGCTGTCCGGGGTCGGTGTCCTTCCAGCTCATCGTCCGCGTCCGGCTTGGCGGTCTGCTCCTCCTCCGAGGACACGTGTCCACGGCGGAGAAGGTCCTGACGGAAGCACTCGCCGCGTACGAACTGCTGCCGTTCACCGCCCCGGACGACATCGCCCGCGTCTGCCTCGAACTGGCCTTCCTCGGACGCCGTACCGGAAAGTGGGTGCAGGCGGCTGCGTTCCTGGACCGCGCGCACGCCCTGGTGCAGACTGCGCACGGGCCGGACGCCCCGGCGATGGCGCCGGTCTGGCGTGAACGGAGCCGCCTGAAGGCGGGGCTCGGCGACGCCGGGGCAGCCGAATCCGCGGCGCGCAAGGCGCTGGACATCCGGCTCACGGCACTGGGCGCGGGTCATCTGACGGTGGCCACGGACCGGTCGGTGCTTGCCGCGGCCCTGGTGCGCCTCGGGCGGCTGGGTGATGCGGAGGAACAGCTGCACCGCGCACTGTCCACTTTCCGCAAAGCGCTCGGGCCGACCCACGCGGAAGTGGCTGTCACCCTGCACAACCTGGGGGGCATCGCGTTGCATCAGGGACACGACCGGTCCGCCGAACGCTTCCTCTCCGAGGCGCTCATGATCAAACAGAACGCACACGGCGGCACGCACCCTGATGTGGCGGACCTGCTCGAGCAACTCGCGGTGATCCAGCGCAAGCGGGGCGAGGACGAGGCGGCGGCCGCTCTGGTGGCCCGGGCCCGCAGGATCCGCTCAGGGCTGCGGTCCGCCGCCCGGAAAACGCGGGTGCCCGCGTTCTGAGCTCGCGTCCGGGCCCCGCCCTGCTGATCCTTACGGTCAAGACGATCAGCGGTGCGAAGGACACCTGCGGCCTCGTGGCGCTGCCCCGTCCGCTGGGTCCGGGAGCGCAGCATCGCCTGGATGATGCGCTCCCACCGCCACGCGAGGGACTACGGCTGATCTACCACTGCGAAACCCTGATCACCTGGGCCGGGAACTGCTGACAGCCATCGGCCTGCGCAGGTGCCTTGGCCGGCGAGGGGATGTGGGCTCACCGGCCAAGGCATAGTCCTGGAATTAGGACAGTTCCCCGTTCTGAGCGTGGTAGCAGGAGGGAAGTTCTCCCTTGAGAACGTCGAGGCCGAACAGTCCATGACCCTTCCCGTACGAGGAGGGAAGGACTACGACCAGGGTGGAGCCTTCTGGAATCTTGTCCCGGTGAATAACGGTGACCAGCCGGTCGCCTTCGCGCTGGATCTTCCCCACCGCGGCCCGGTCAGCGTCGTGGTCGCGGTTGAGGTTCTTCTGGTCGACAGAGCAGCCGGGATCGTCCCGGTAGACGCGGGCGTTCACGTTCATGCGGTCGAGGTCGTGCTGCAATTCGGCAGGGTCGGCCACCACCCTCACAGGCGCAGGACGGGATTCGGGGACAGTGCAGTTGCCGTTGACGCACTTCCTCTCCTCTCCCTGGACCCGCATGCTCATCCTGACCGCGCTGCCGGGCTCCTGATCGAGGGTGTAGGCCACGTTGTTGATCCGGTCAGGACCGGCCGCGACGACAGGGGTGTCAGCGTTCCCGGACGACTGGCCGATACCCACCGCGACACCGGCCACAGCTGCCGCCAGTGCCACCGGGGCGGCGAAGCGCGTCGCCAGCCGCCGGCGCCTGGCAGTGAGACGTGACTCTTCTTGCATGTGCTTCATGAGGTGTTCCTTCAGCAGACGATGACGGCCTGGGGAGAGATCGGGGTCCGCCGGTGCCGGCAGCAGCCGGGACAGCTCTTCACGTCCCGGCCCTTGCGTCGGCTGCTGGTCGGCATTCATCGGTTCTTCTCCTGATTCGACCGGACCGCGGATGAGCGGTCACCCGGTATCTGTCCGCTGCCAGAATGGCGTTGCATATTTTCTGAAACCCGGGCCAGTTCCTGCTCGGTGAGTTCCCGCAGTCGGCCGCGAGCCCGAGACAGGCGGGAGCGGACCGTGCCGACCGGTACCCCCAGCGCTTCGGCCACCGCCGCATGTTCCAGACCTGACCACACACAGAGTGCAAACACTTCCCGCTCCGCCGGCCGCAACCGCTCGAGCGCAGCCTTAGCCGCAGCCAGCTGCTCTGAATCAGAGAGCCGGCCCACCAGTTCCTCCGCGAAATCAGGCACGGCCTCACGCGGCGGCAGCTGCGCAAGCGCCTTCTGGTGCCGGCGTGCAGCGCGGGCCGTATTACGCAGCACATTGGTCGCGATCCCCAGCAGCCAAGGCCGCAGACTCTCCCCTTCAGGGCGCAGCTTCTTCCTCAGCCGCCACGCCTCCAGAAAAGTCAGGGACACTATGTCTTCGGCAGCGGCCCAGTCGCCGGTCCAGCGCACCGCATGCCGGTACACCACCCTGGCATGCTCATCAAAAATCTGCCCGAATGCGACCGGGTCCCCGGCCCGCACTCGGGCGCGCAGCGTTATCTCCACACGCAGTCCTGTCCGGCCGGCCTTGCCCATTGCAGTGATCACCATCACAACCGGGTCCAGCAGGAAGCCCCCGCGATCAACCGACGCCTCCAACTCAGGGCAGCGTGTTCCACAAAACTGGTTACGCCTGAGTGCGCTGTGCTTGCCCGCGCGCGAAGAGCTGCGCCCAAGAACGGGTCCTGAGGGGCAGCAGCAGACCTCGCAGACGGCAGTGCCCCGCCTCATGGAGGCGGGGCACCTTGACGATCCGGACCGTGCCGCTGGGTGAAATGCCGGCCCTACACGCCCAGGAGGATCTGGTTGTGGTTGGGGGCCAGCGCGCACACCACACCGCCCGTGGCGGAGGAGTCCCATCCCGCGGTGACGCCCGCCTGCGCGGTCCCACCCGGCTGGATCTCGACCAGCGGCTGGTACTGCCCGCCGCTGCCGACCGCGTACACCTTGACGGAGCTGTCCGTCCGGTTCGCCACGGCGCGGGCCGCGGGGGTGCTCTTGCAATCTCCCGGAGTGGGGTACGTAACCGAATTCGGGGTTCCGCCCTCAGCGCTCTCGTACGTGCATACGGCACCCGCGGTGCACGTTAACTCGGCAGCACCGGCCGCTGAGGGAAGCATCGCCATGCCGACGCCGACCACCACACCGAGCGCCACGGAAATCTGCTTGCCCATCATATTCAATCCCATCTCTGAATAGAAAATGCATTCGCGAACCGATTACACCGGCTCCGGAGGCCTAACGTATTGAGCATCAATTACTCACATGGACAGCCGCCTGCCACTGCGGCACCCGGGCGCCGGTACTGCACACACCTGTCGCTGTCATTCGGCCTACGTTGCTCGATGACGGCCGGCAGGAAGACCGACGCGGCGATCACAGCCGCCCCGGACATCAGCAGGCAGGCCGTGTCGGCAAGCGTCGCACCACCGAGTTCGACCCGGACCCGCAGGGCGCGTCGCCAGCGGTGAGACGGGCACCGGAATCCCCCGCACCCGGGGGCGGGCACCTGTGGTCCGGCCTGTGGGTACCGGTTACTCATGTCCGGCAGCGGCACTGAAGGGGATCATGAACGCTCGACGACCGGCACCGCCGGCGCAGCGCCGATGAGGGAGTCCGCGTGTCCGGACCGTACGCCCCCCTGTTCAGCACCGCATACTTCCAGGACCCTTTTCCCACGTTCGCCTGGCTCCGCGAGAACTCCCCCGTCCACGAGCTGTCGTTCCCCGTAGGGGACGTGCCCACGCTCATGGTGACCCGTCATGCCGACGTGAAGCACGTGCTCGGGGACAACACCTTCAGCACCCGCCAGGCGGCCTGGGCCAACGACGGCTTCCGTCAGGCCGGTTTGGTCATCGGGGACGGAGGAGTGTTCGAGAAGGCGATCACCCTGAGCGATCCACCGGACCACACCCGGATCCGCCGCGCGGTCATGCCGTACTTCGTCCCCTCCCGCGTCGCGTCCTGGCGCCTCCTGGTCCAGGAGAAGGTCGCCGAGCGGCTCCGGGGCTTCGAGGACAAGCCGAGCATCGACATCATCGAGGATTTCGCCGGCGCGATACCCACCGACATCATCAGCGCGGTCCTCGGATTCTCCCTGGACGCGCATCTGAGCATCGTCGACGCGGTGGAGCGCGCGTTCCCCGCGGACCCGTCGCGGTCCGAGGCCTCCCCCGACGCCTTCGACGAGATCTGCCACCTCAGCCGGGCCCTCGTGCTGGACAAGGAACGCGCTCCCGCCGAGGACCTGACCTCGTTCCTCGTGCATGCCTGGCGCAACGAGGAGAGCCTGTCCCTGGACGAACTGGTGGCGCTGGTCGCCGTCATCATCCTGGGCGGCATCGACACGACGCGGGCCCTGATCGGCAACGCCGTCCTCGCCCTGCTCGACCACCCCGACCAGCGGGAGCTGCTGCGCAGCCACCCCGCCCTGGACAGCCAGGCGGTCGAGGAGTTCCTGAGGCACTCCGGCTCCGTAGTGGTCCCCGTGATCCGCTTCCCCGTGCGGGACACCGAGATCGCCGGCACCGCGGTGGCCGCCGGCACTCCGGTGATGCCGTGCGTCATGTCCGCCAACCGCGACCCCACCTCCATCACCGCGCCGGACCGGCTGGACATCGCACGGACCAACGTCAAGCACTTCGGCCTCGGCCACGGCATCCACAACTGCCTGGGAGCCGCCCTCGCCAGGCTGGAAGCCGAAGTCGCCGTTCCCTCGCTGATCCGCACCTACCCGGGCATGCGACTGGGCGCACCCCGGGACGGCCTGACCTACGTGAACAGCTGGACGTTGCGCGGTCTGACGTCCCTGCCCGTGGAGCCGGGCCCCCGCCACTGCTGACCCGCCCGGCTCCCCAGGGGGTGTGGTCCGCGTCATGGGCAACGTCTGCTCATCCCGGTCGCGGCCGCGCGCACGTACCACCACATGCGTGCAGGCCACAGTCCCCGGTGCGCGTCCAGACCGTTCCGCCCGCCCGACGCGGGCCGCTCCAGGAGTCGAGCCCATGTACCCGTCCCTCCCCGCCCAGGTACGGCCCCACGGCCGCCACCGCGGCGCCGATGCCCGAAGCGGCCGACCAGGAGGGCGCCGGACAGTGCCCCGCGGCCCGCTCCGTACGGGCGCACAGGGCACCACCGCGGCAGCACCGCCCTCCCGGCGGTGCGTGCCCGGTACGCCTCACCCACGAGGCCCTGGGTGCGGGGTGATCCCGATCCCCCACCCTCCGAACCGCGCACGCCGTGCCGCGCACGCGTCGCGCGCCAACTCGATGAAAGGATCTGGTGGACGCGTGGACCGGTCCCACGGCAGTACTCACCTGCCCGCCGACGCGGGCGATCTGACGGAACGTCTGTACCGTGAGCACGGCACGGCACTGCTGCGTTTCGTGACGGGCCTGAGCGGCGGCGACCGCCAGCTGGCCGAGGACATCGTGCAGGAAGTCCTGGTGCGGGCGTGGAAGCACGCCGAGAAGCTCTCGGCCATGGACACGGCCGGAATTCGGCCCTGGTTGTTCACCGTGGCCCGGCGCCTGGTCATCGACGCGCACCGGGCGCGCTCCAGCCGTCCCGCCGAGTCGGGCGCGGACGCCCTGGAGGTCATCCCCGGCGACGACGACATGGGCAGGGCGCTGGAGGTCATCGTGGTCTCCGACGCGATGCAGGCCCTCTCGGAGACCCACCGCCAGGCATTGACGGAAACGTACCTGAAGGACCGCAGCATCGCGCAGGCGGCCACACAGCTCGGTATCTCGGCCAGCGCCATGAAGTCGCGGGTGTACTACGCCCTGCACGCCATGCGGCTGGCCCTCTCGGAGGCCGAAGGCCGGAAGGCGGCATGGACGTGACCACCACGCACGACACCCACCTCGACGTGGCCGCATACGTCCTGGGCCGCATGGACGAGGCCGAATCCGAGGCCTACGAAGGTCATCTTCTCGGGTGCGCCCGGTGTACGCGCGAGGCGGAGCAACTCGCCCCGACAGCGCAGCGCCTGGCCGTCCTGGCCGCTCCCGTACAGGGAGACGGAGACGCGGAGCCGGGGACGGAGCCGGACGCCGCTAGCGCGCCGGCCGTCCTGGGCACCCTCGAGGCGGACGACGAACTGCTCTCGCGCACCCTGGCCGCCGTGGCGCTGCGCCGGCGCGGCGAGCGGCGCGTCCGGCTGATGTTCTCGCTCGCCGCCTCCGCGGCCGTCATCGCAGGGACCGGAGCGGTCGTCGCCTCCTCCTCGGGCGGCGCCTCCGCTCCTCAGGCGGCGCCCGCGGTCTCCCAGCCTGCCGCGGACGTGCGCGCGGTCACCGATCCGGCGACGGGCGTCAAGGCCACCGCGTCGCTGCGGTCCAAGGCCTGGGGTACGGCGGTGTCCTTGTCCCTGAGCGGAGTCAAGGGGCCCCAGCGCTGCCGGCTGATCGCCACCGACCACCAGGGACGGGAACACCCCATGGGCGACTGGAAGGTACCGGAGCCGGGCTACGGCGTGCCGGGCCACCCCGATCCGCTGGCGCTGGAGACGTCGACCGATCTGGATGCGGCCCTCATCAGCAAGCTCACCGTGCGCACCACCGACGGGCGCGATCTGGCGACGATCGCGGTGTGATGCTTCCGCGGCCCCACCGGGGAAGCGGTTCCGCCGGTCGGACGGGGGATGTCCGACCGGCGGAGGGAAGGGGTGACCGTGGGTGCGGGGCGCCCCCGGGACCACGGAGAGGACGCGTTCCCGGGGGCGGACGGTCAGAGCCTGCCACCTCCCGCACCGGTCAGGGTGTGTTGCCGGTACTGGTCACCGACCGGTTCTTAAGCTGGCCGAGGTTGTGTACACGGCCGATCACCTGCACTTTCCCGCAGGGCGGACGGCGAGGGGCCACCCGGCACACGGTGGAACCGCCAACCCCTCCCCTCCTTCCGTGATCCGCGCCGGCCGCGCAGCCCCTCTCTTCCCTACCTGAAGTGAACCCCTACGGCGTGGAGAGCGATTGAGTAGCCATTACCTAACTGAGTAGTGCCTACTCATCCGGTGGCCGGGCGGGCGGCGTGACAGTGGTCCGAGCTACCCGGGCCGGGCACCCGGCCGAACGGCACGCTGGGAGGCAGCCATGGCGCATCCGGTCGTACCAGTCCACCGGCGGCACGGAGTACATGCCGCCCGGCCCTCATCCCACGCCCACCGGGTCCGGACCCTGATCCTGACGTTCCTCGCCGTGGCGGCGCTGCTCGCATCCGTCATGGTTGGCGTATGAGGGCCGCGGCCCGCTGTCACCGGGCCCAGAACCACTGGTCCAGCCGATAGGCGGCGAGCATCGCCAGGGGCACCCGGGACCGCTGCAGGTTCTCGTCCTCGATGGTGACCGTGGCGTGGTCACCGGGCGAGCGCATCACCACGTACACCGTCAGGGGCCACCCCTCGTCGAGCCGTTCCTCCATGTCCGTCCGCAGGCTCCACACCTGTCCGGTCTCGGCCAGGGTCCAGGGATCGCTGTCGAGTACCGCGGTGCAGACCGCGGCGTAGGCGGCGGCTTCGGGGATGAGGTCTTCATCGGTCAGGATCCGGACGCGCGAGGCGATGAACTGACCGGCGCGGTGCGGGCCGATGAGCAGGTCGATGGGCAGGGATTCGGCGTGCACAGGGATGACCCAGCTTCCGTGAGGGGGTGGGCGCCGTCGTACGGCTGACGGGCGGGGTGGCGCGGCGCCGGGCCGCTCCGGCCCCTTCCGCGGGCCGTCGACGTGCGGAGTACCGTGCTGTCCTCCATGGAAGCGACCGCGTTGAACGGCCACATGGGCAATCACCACTCAACGTCCCGGCCATCCCGGCACCGAACGCGCCGGAGGGGGCCGAGGCCGGCCCCCTCCGAGACGTCCGCACGAGCGCCGCGTGCGGGGCGGCGCGGGTCCTCAGGACGGCGCGGCGGCGATCTTCTTGCCGGCGGGTGACAGGACGTACCAGGTGCCCTTGAGGCCCTGGCCCTTCACGTCCCCGGGCCGGGTGTCCTGGGCGAACCAGTACACGGGCCAGCCGCCCAGGGTCGCCTGCCACGTCCCGTCCGGCCTGCGGAACGAGCCCACCGCGGACGCCTCCACCCCTTGCCCGGCCACCGGTTTGTCCTTGGCGCCCTTCAGCGTGAGCGGCTTCCACGCGCTCAGGCACTTCTGGCTCTGGCAGACGGAGGTCGGAGGGGCGGGACTGTCGAGGGTAGACAGGTAGAGGGTCCGGCCGCGGCCGTCGGCGGCGATCCGTCCCAGCGGGCTGTCCACCGCAGCGACGGTCGTGCGCTGCCCGTCCGCCGACGACGGTGCGGAGGGATCGGGCGTACCGGCATCCGCGCCGCCCGACGGCTCCTGCGGCCCCGGTGAGAGGGCCGGCGCTCCGGACGGCGGCAGGGCGGTGTCGCCCTCGGGTGCGGGCGCCGGGGCGGCGGGCTGCACCGCGGCCGCACCCGGGGTGGGGTCGGTGACCGCGTTGCCCACGACAGGACTGAAGGCCGCGACCGCGACGGTGGCTCCGACGATCCAGAGGGTGGTGGGGAGCCGGTTCATGAGGGACATCTGTGCCGTCACTTCAGGTAGATGGAGTCGCCGCTCTGGCGCACGGTGACCGCCTTGAGCGGAGCCTTGGCGGGGCCGGCCACGGGCTGACCGGTCGCGACGTCGAACTTGCTGCCGTGGCACGGGCAGTTGATGGTCCCGCCGGCCACCGAGGCCACGATGCAGCCGGCATGGGTGCACACGGCGGTGAAGCCGCGCAGCTGACCGCCCGCGTCCCTGGTGAGGACGACCTTCTCCTTCTCCAGGACCTTTCCTCCGCCGTTCGGGACGTCGGCGGCCTTGGCCACCGCGGGGCCGGCTGCGGCCGGAGCGGACCCTGCCGGCTGCTCTGCGTCGCCGGAGGGCTGGGAGGTGGCCTGGGCGGGGGGCTGCGCGGCCTCCGGCTCCCTGATGACGCAGCCGCTCAGGCCCACCGCTGCGGTGATGCCCACTCCGGCGGCAAGGAGGTGACGGCGCCCGGTGGGCGTTTCCCGGGCGGTCGCCCGGTCGTCGGCTCTGCGATCGTCTTCTGACATGGGAATGGGGAACTCCAGGTTCTCGGGAGGGCGTGCGGGCGGGGTACGCCGCGCGAAGGAGCCCGCGGGAAATCAGAAAAGGGGGACGTTCGGCTGGGAGAAATACCAGACGGAAGCGCTGAGCCACAGACCGATCAGCGTGGCGAACAGCAGGCCGCCGAAAACGGGGAGGGTCCATTTGGGCAGGCCGTGGCTGCGCAGCGCGAGCATCTTCGTGGCGAACGCCCCGTAGAACACGCAGCCGAGGAGCGAGTGGACTGTGGTGCGGGTGTCGAACGTGGCGAACCCGATGCTCCACAGGCAGTGGTAGGCGACCGGCAGGGTGAACAGGAAGGCGATCGTCCCGCTCCACCGGTGAAGGGGCGCGACGGCCGCCGGTGGCGGCCCCCAGCTGCGCACACGCTCCCACATCCACAGGGCGCTGATCACCTGGACGATGGCGAAGAACGCGCTGACGGTGGCGAGCCACGCCTTCATGGGAGCCATGCCGCTGAATCCGATCACCAGAGCCAGCGGGCGGCCGGTCGCCTCGTGGGAACTGCCGTACACCCCGACCGCCACGGCCACGAGGGCGCCGAGGAGCACTGCCCCGGCCAGTTTCCCCCCGCCTCTCGCTTGAAGTGCTGCGGTATTCTCTTCCGCCGCCATCGGCATGGCCGTCCTTTCAGGTGAAACGATCCGCCGCACATTCCGTGCGTGTCGCGGAAAACCTGTGGCACATACTGCCGTCGGCTCGGCGGGGTCGCCTGAGTAACAAGTACCCATGATTACCAGGCCGTCGGGGAAAGGTCCGCTTCCGCTCAATCGCCCGGCTGTTCCAAGGCGCGGAGGACCGCCGCAAGCACGGGGTGGTCCCCTTCGACCGCCTCGGTGAGGATGTCGCGCGCCCGCTCGTACAGGGCGCGTGCCTCGGGCTCGCGTCCGCGCCGCCGTCGGATGAAGGCGAGATTGGCGAGGGTGATGGCCAGGTCGGGGTGGCGGGGTCCGTAGAGCTGTTCCTTGATCTCCAGTGCCTGGGCGAAGTAGTCGTCGGCGTCGGACAGCCGGCCGTCCTGGTGGCTTATCGCGCCCAGGTTGTGGAAGGTGACCGCGGCCTCCTGGTGAACGGGCCCCCAGGTCCGGCGGAACACCGCCAGGGCCTGGTGCAGCAGTTGCTCCGCCTCGCACGTCCGGCCCAGGCCCGCGAGCACGGGGGCGAGCGCCGCGCGGTCGAGGGCCACCTGAGGGTGGTCGCCGCCCAAGTGGCGCTCCCTGATCTCCACGGCCCGCCGTGCGGGCTCCTCCGCCGCCGCGTAGTCGCCGCGCGCGTGGGCCAGGCCGCCGATGTTGTGCCACAGCGAGGCCGCCATCGGACCGTCCTGTTCCTGCAGCTCTGCCAGGGCCTCCTGCGCGCGCCGGTAGAAGCCCTCGGCCTCGTCGAAGCGGCCCGTGTACTTGCCGAGCATGCCCAGTTCGTTGCAGATGTCGGCGATCTCCGCCGGTGCGGCGCTGTCCCGCTGCTCCACCAGGCGCAGCGTGTCGCGCAGCACCCGGTCGGCGAAGCCGTAGCGCCCCTGCGCGCGGTAAGTGGCCCCCAGCCGCGTGTGGATGCGCGTCTTGGCGGGGTCGTCCCGGGCGAGCCCGAGGGTGAGGGCGTACTCGAAGGCGCGCACGTAGGCCCGTTCCGCCTCGGTGAGGTCGCCCGCCGCCGTCGCGGTCTCGCCCTGCACCATGGCCACTTGCAGCCGGGCGGTACTGCCGAGGTGGCGTGCCTCCCGCTCCGCGGCCGCCAGGAGGTCGCGGGCCCGGGGCACCTGTCCGGCGTCGAGCGCCTGCCGGACGGCGCGCAGGTGCTCGTGGTGCCGTTGGAGGGTTGTGGGTGCCATGTCTGGTCCCTCGGGTCGTACGGCCGGGACCTGGGTCGGTCAGAGGCCTTGGGGTGTGGTCCGGGCCTGGTCGAGGAGGCGGGCGAGGGCATCGTCGATGAAGCGGAGCGTCGTGCGGTCGGGGTCCATGCTGCGGGTCAGGATCTGCCGGGCCCTGCTGTAGTAGCCGTACGCCCGCTCGTATTCGTGCTGTTTCTTGTGCAGCAGCGCGAGGTTGCTGAGGGTGGCGACGAGATCCTGGTGGTGGGGACCCAGGACGGCCTGTCTGACTTCGAGGGCGCGGGCGAAGTGCTTCTGCGCGGCCCGGTAGTCGTTGCGGCGGTAGGCGAGGCTGCCCAGGAGGTCGTGCACCTCACCGACGGCGGGATGGTACGGGCCGAAGCAGTGCCGCAGGACGTCCCGGGCCTCGGCGAGGTGAGCCCGGGCCTCCCCGTCGTGGCCGTTGGCGATCAGCGTCTGAGCGAGCAGGATGCGGTCGGAGGCCACGTCGACGTGGGTGTCGCCGAGCGCTTCGCTGTGCATGCGCAGCGCCCTGCGGACGTACCCTTCGGCACGCCGGGGTTCTCCCATGGCCCGAGCCGTGTTGCCGATGTGCGCCCAGACGGTTGCGAGCCGCGGGTCGTCGGGGGCGAGAACCGCCGTGAGCAAGGTGAGCGACTGGTTGTGCAGCCTCTCGGACTCTTCGTACCGGCCCGTCACCCGGGCCAGCACCCCCAACTCGGTGCACGCGTCGGCGAGGTCCTCGGCGGGCGCCGTCGCGAGGGCCGTGTACGCGCGGTGCGCGTCCGTGAGGATCTGCTCCGCGACGGAGTGGCGCCCCATGCCGCAGTAGACGGCCCCGAGCCGGACGTGGATGCGCAGCCGCAGAGGCTGGGAGAAGCGCGTGGAGAGCCCGGACACCCGTTTCAGGGCGACGCGGTACATCTTCTCCGCCATCGAGAGGTCGCCCACCCGCTCGGCGAACATGCCGTAGCTGAAGGCCGTCTGCACGACCGAGAACGTGCCCTGCCCCTGGGCGAGCGACCAGGCCCGGTCGAGCAGGCCGCGGGCGTCGTCGAAGCGGCACTCCCGCAGGGCGAGCCGCAGCCCGTCCAGGACGGTCTCGTGGCGCGGGGCGCCCGTCGCCGGTACCTGAGCCGCCGTCATTGCGCTCGCCTCCTCTGCCCTGCCGCTCCGCGCGGGTGGTGGCACGGGCCGGCCGGGGGCGGTGTCCTCCGTCACGGGATCTGCGCCGATTAGAGCAGCGCCTGTTCGGCAGGCGGGTGAGTAGTCATTGCTCACCGTGACCGCACGGCAGCGCTGCGCCCCGCCCGTGAGTAGTCGCTACTGATGCGTCCCCCGACCGCCAGCGGACCCAATGGTGCGGACAGCAGCCCCGATCACGCAGGGCACCTCGTCCACGGCAGTCAGGAAACCCTATGAGAACCGCCCCTTCGGCCTTCCGCACGCTGAGCCGGTCCGCCGCCCTCGCACGCGCCGCAGCGGGTGCGGGGGCCGCCGCGGTCCTCCTGGCCGCGCTGGCCGGATGCTCACCCTCCCACTCCGAGGCCGCTCCCCCGGCCCCTTCCGCCGGCTCGGCCTCGAGGGGCGGCGCCGGCGGGTCCGGCAGCTCCGCTCCGGGCTCGGCCACGGCGGCGGACGCGTGCTCGGCCGTCACCGCACAGGACCTCGCCGCGGTCACCGGGACGGCCTCCGGCAAGGGCGAACCCGGTCCCGCGGTGACGGAGGACATCACCACCTGCTCCTACGCGCAGGCTGGACTGCTCGTACGGCTGAGCACGAAGATCGGCAAGCAGGAGGCGGAAGCGAACAAGGGACGCCAGCCCGTACAGGACCTGCCGGGACTGGGCGACGCCGGCTACACCTTCACGGATCGCAGCGCGGGCAGACCGCAGACCGTCGTGTCGGTGGTGCGAGGCACGGCGCAGGTCTACCTTCTGTCCGGCCGCATCCCCCTGGACCAGCTCAAGGAGCTGGCCCGGGCCGCGCTCGGCCGCCTCGGCTGACCACGATGCCCGACACGGAACGGCCGGAGGCCGCACAGGTGCGGACACCGCTGGTCCGGTGTCCGGGCTGCGGTGTCACCGCGAGCGGGACAGGCGCCACGCACCGGTACATCGGAGCCTCACCGGGATGCTGGAGCCAGTTCGGCGAACTCCTGGTCTCGGGAATCACCCCTCCCGCCCATGACGCTTACGCCGCTCAGCACCCCGGCGTTCCGGGGCCCCAGTCCCGCCGTTCGGTCGCGGGCCATCTGATGAGTCTGTGCCGCGTCGTCGAACGCGGAGCGCGTCCCGAGACGGCGGTGGCGTTCCTGCGTTCGGTGCAGCGGGACTTCCCGTGGCTGGAACCACCGCCGCTCCAGGGCACCCGCACCGTCGCCGACGTCCTGGCAGGCCGGTGCGACCAGCGTGCCTACGCGGAATCGGTGTGGGCGGCCTGGGCACCCCATCACCCGGCCGTCAGGACCTGGTTGGACGAGGCCGAGCGGGACCGCGGCTCGTGAAGGTGCCGACGCCGCCGGCCCGGACGGTCACTTCAGGCGGTGCCAGTCCGAGCTGAGGAGGCCGTACACCAGGTCGTCCGTCCATTCGCCCTTGGCGAGCCGGTGCGAACGCAGACGCCCCTCCAACTGGAACCCCACACGCTCCAGGAAGCGGGCCGCGGCGACCGACCTGGCGTCACAGTGGGCGGAAACCTTCTTCAGCTCGAGGACGGCGAAGTTGTGCGCGAGGACAGCGGTCATCGCTTCCGTGGCGTAACCCAGACCGTGGTACGGCAGCGCGAGCGTGCACGTGACGTCGCACTGCAGGAGGTTGGTCTGCAGGTGCACGCCGATGTCACCGATCAGCGTCCGGGTGGCCGTCAGCTCCAGCGCCCAGTGGAAGCAGCCTGGCTCCAGGGGGCTGCCCCCGGCGTAGTCGGCGACCATGGCCGCGGCCCGCTTGGGCGAGACGGGCGGGGTCCAATCCTGATACCTGGCAATGGCAGGCTCAGAGCGGTACTCGGCGAATACGGGAGCGTCGTCCGGACGGAAGCGCCGCACCCTCAGCCGAGCGGTAGTCAGCATATGCCAAGTGTGGCATGACGATCTGTTGAGCAGTAAGGCACCTACCGGTCGGATTCTCCACCGGACGGCGCGGCATCCGGACAAATCTGGGCGGACGCGCTTGCGGAGGGGTGCCGAGGCCGGAGGTAGGATCCCGGAATGACGGAACCACGGTGGCTCAATGAGACCGAGATGAGGGCCTGGACCGGATTCCTGGAGACGAGCAGCCTGCTGGCCAAGCTCGTCGACGCGCAGCTGCGGGACGCCGGCTCGGTGACCCAGGTCCAGTACGAGATCCTCACCCGCCTGCACGAGAGCCCCGGTCACCGCAGCCGTATGACCGAGCTGGCGCACGCCATGATCTGCTCCCGGAGTGGTCTGACCTACCAGGTCGCCCAGATGGAGAAGGCGGGTCTGCTGCGCCGGGAAACCGACCCCGACGACGAGCGCGGCGTCCTTGCCGTCCTGGCCCCGGCCGGCCTGCGGGTCCTGGACCACACCGCCCCGGGGCATCTCGATGTGGTGCGCAAGGGGTTCGTCGACGTGCTGACTCCCCGGGAAGTGGCACAGCTGGCCGCCATCATGGACCGCACCCGCGCTCATCTCAGGGACGTGGTCGCCGTGCACCCGCCCCGCCGCAACCTCCGGGGCTGAGCCACGGCATTGGAGTACCGGTTACTCAGGTCCGGTGACGGAGAGGGCGACGAGAGTCATGCCGCGTCCGCAGGCGCGGTACGCGGGGAGGACGGCATGACCACAGACGAGACCGCGGCGTTCCCGTTCGCCCAGAGCACCACCGTCTCCGGCCCGGGCGCGCGCTACCGGCAACTGGTCCAGGACCGCGAGGACCCCGTACCGGTCGTGCTGCCGCACGGCGGCAAGGCATGGCTGGTCCACCGGTACGAAGACGTCCGCCTCATCCTGGGGGACGCGCGGTTCAGCCGCGCCCTGGCCGTCGAGGCCGTTTCCGAGATGCTGCCCAGCCTCCTGGTGCGCACCTCGCTGCTCTCCCTCGACCCGCCGGACCACACCAGGATCCGCAAGTGCGTCACCGGGTTGTTCAGCCGCAACGCCGCCGAGGCCATGCGCCCCCGCGTCCGTGCGCTCGTACAGGACCGGTTGCGCGCCCTGCCCGAGGCCCCGGAGACCTTCGACGCTGTGGAGGCCTTCTGCCTGCCGGTCCCCGTCGATGTGATCTGCGAGCTCCTCGGTGTGCCACACCAGGACCGCGAGCAGTTCCACACATGGGCGGACCTGGCCATCAGCGCCGCCGCGGAACCGGCTGCGGTGTACGCCGCACACGACGCCCTCATCGGCTACTTCTCCGACATCCTGGCCCTGCGCGCCGACCGCCCGGGTGACGGCCTGTGCTCCGAGCTGGCCGGGCTGATCGCGGCCGGAGAGCTGGACCAGGACGAAGCCGTGTCCCTGCTCGCCCTGATCCTCGTCGCCGGGTACGAGACCTCGGCGAGCCAGCTCGGTTTCCACCTGCTCGACCTGGCCACCAGGCCCGGCGCCCACCAGCGGTTGCGCGACCGCCCTGAGGACGTCTCCGAGGCGGTGTCGCACTACTTGCGCACCACCCCGTTCAACATCATCGGAGGCGCCCTGGCCAGGGTCGCCCGGGTGCCGGTCCGCATCGGCTCAGTGACCGTCCGGCCCGGTGAGGCCGTCCTCCCCTCGACCGACGCCGCGAACATCGATTCGCTGTCCCTCGACCCCAGGCCCGCGCACCTGTCGTTCGGCGCCGGAATACACCGCTGCCTCGGGGCCTGGCTGGCGCAGACGGAACTGGAGGAGGCGCTGCTGGGACTGGTCGGGCGCTACGACTCGATCAGCCTGGCCGTCGATCCTGACGAGTTGCGGCTCAAGCCCGGCTCTGTGGTCCGCTCTCTGCAGTCGCTGCCTCTGCGCGGCCACGCGGACGGCGCGGGGTAGGCGGGTCGTGACCCGGCTATGCGGGTGCCAGCCACAGGCCGGCCGGACGGCAGCGACCGCTTGCTCGCGTCTCAGATGAGGGTCACCGGCATCTCGTCGAATCCGCGCAGGGCCACTCCCGGCCGCCGGGTCGGTGCGCCGGCCGGTGCCAGTGACGGGAACCGCCCCAGCAGGGCGGGCAGCACGACCTCGGCCTCCAGCCGGGCCAGACCCGCGCCGAGGCAGTGGTGGACACCGTGCCCGAACGCCAGCTGCCGGTTGGGCGACCGGCGCACGTCCAGCCGGTCCGGAGCGTCGAAGACGCGAGGATCATGGTTGGCCGCGCCGGTCATCGCCACGACCGGGGTGCCCCGCGGGACCGCCACCCCGTTCAGTTCCACGTCCTCCAACGCCACTCTGAAGGACATCTGGATGGGCGCGTCGAACCGCAGCAGTTCCTCCGTCGCGCTGCGGGCCGCCGCCGGATCCCGGCGGAGCACGTCCGCCTGCTCCGGGTGCGCGAAGAGGACGCGCAATCCGTTCGCGAACAGGTTGGTCGTGGTCTCGAAGCCGGCGCTGTAGAGCGAGGCCAGCATGTTCAGCAGGTCGGCCGGAGTGAACATGTCGGGCTGGCCGGGCCGCACGAAGGCCGAGACCAGGTCCTCGCGGGGCATCGCCCTGCGTTCCTCGACGAGGTCGCCGAGGTACTCCCAGAGCCGGGTGGCGGCCCGGTCCGCCCGCACCACCTCGTCCGGCGTCGGGCGCAGTTCGAAGACGAGCACCCAGTCCCGCACGATCGACCGCAGCTCGTGGTGGTCGCCCTCCGGAACGCCGAGCAGATCTCCGATGACGATGACCGGGACGGGAAAGGCGAAGTGCTCCATGAAGTCCACGGCCGTCCCGTCCGAGCCCGCGTCCTCGAGGCGGTCCAAGTAACGCCCGACCAGCTCCTCGATCCCGGCGCGCATCCGGGCCACCCTGGCCGGTGTGAACGACGCCATGGCCAGCCGCCGCAATCGGGTGTGCTCGGGCGGGTTCTTGGTCATCATGCCGCCGTACAGGGTTGTGTACGACGGATGGACACGCCAGTCCGGCCGCAGCGCCCCGATGTGGTCGCCGCCCCATGCGCCGAACCGGCCGTCCCGCAGGACGGCTTCGCATCCGGCGTGGGTGCTGACGTAGGCGACGCCGTCGGCGCCGAGGTGGACCGGAGCCGATCGGCGCAGCTGGTCGTAGAACCTGTAGGGGTCCTCGCGACCGGCCTCGGAGAAGACGGCGGCGATCAGGTCGTCCGGTGTCACGGCGGCTGTCGGTGCGGTGTCCATGCGCCCTCCCCTGGTCGTACTCCGAACCCGACCACGCCCCGTCCCACCGGGAGTGAGTAGCACCTACCCAACGCGGCCCCCGGGTCCCGGTGCGGCGCCGGCCGGCACGCGATGCCCGGCCGGGAGAAGTCAGGGCGTGGCCGTCGTGCCGATCATTCGCCGACTTTCCTCTCGCTCCATGCGCGGACCTCCCGCCCCAGGCACTGGAGAACGTCCATCTCGCGGTCGTGCTCGCGACCCGGACCGTACGCTTACCGCTCACAACGCGAACGCGTGGGCGCCACCGCAGTGTGCCGCGGTCGCGCCCGGGGCACGGACCACCAGTGCCCACCGCGGCTGATGACGGCCGGAGCCGGACCTCCCTGAGGGGGATGAGCGTCGGCCTGCCGGCGCATGCGGGCCGGGCCCGCACCTCTCCCGGGCGGCGGGCCTGTACTCACTCACGGTCCCGGAGCGCCGACAACATGAGCCCGCCGGTCAGGTCGAGGTAGTCCGAAGCCGCCCGTCCGGCGGCGGCCGCGTCTGCCGCCTCGACCGCCGCGGCGAGAGGCAGCAGGCGCTCACCGGCCAGGACCGGATCCTCGAACGGTCCGGTGAGCAGGTGCCGGACGGGCAGATAGGCTCCGAGGAGCGTGTTGGTGAGCAGGACGTACACCCGGTTCCGGGACAGCCGTGCCAGCTCGCGGTGCACATCCGCTTCCGCCGATTGGGCAAGGTGCGCGTCGGGGGCCCGACCTACGGTCCGCACGGCCTCCTGGAAGGCTCCGCCGCGAGAACCGGCCCGACTCGCCGCCTGCCGGGCGATGACGCTGCCGATCGCCCTGCGCGCCTCGAAGACGTCGTCCAGCCAGCGCGCGTCCTGCCGGACCAGAAGCGGGAGCAGGTCCGCCCCGCCCGACCTGACGAAATCCCGCACCAGGCTGCCGACCCCGTGCCGGGTCGTGAGCAGCCCGGCCTGTTCCAGACGGGACAGAGCGTGTTTGAGCGTGGCGCGGTTGACCCCGTAGCCGGCGGCGAGTTCGCGTTCGGAAGGCAGGTATGCCCCGGCCGGGTGGACACCGCCCAGGATGTCGTCGCGCAGGCGTTCTTCCAGTACGTCGACCACGCTTCTGCGCTCGATGGGTTCCACGGTGCACGAGTTCCTTCCGAGCGATCGTCGACGGTTGTGGCTGGAGGGCGGAGGAGATCCGCACGAGATCCCGGGCATGCGGTACCCCCGTGCTGCTTCTTCCTGTGGGCGCACGTGCCCGGAGGCTACCGGGGTGGTCGTACGGCCCGGCGCTCGACCGCCGCGGTTCCGCCGAGCTCATCCAGGAGCCGGACCAGAAGGTCGCGATGCTCGTCCAGGAGCTGTTTGCCGAAACGGTCGGCCAGGCGCTGATCCAGAGCGGTGCGGGCGCGCCGCGCCGTGGCCACGGCGTCCTGGCCGCGACCGGTCAGCCGGACGCGGCGGATCCGGGCGTCGGCAGCATCGGGCACGCGCTCGCAGTAGTCGAGGCGTTCGAGTTCCGTCACGGCTTTGGAAGCGCCCTGCTGGGTCATGCCCAGGTGCGCGGCCAGTTCGCCGACCGTGGGCTCATCGTCGATCAGGCACTGAAAGACGTAGCCGTGCGAGAAACGCAGATCGCCGAAGCCCTGCTCGGCCAGCTGCTCCTGAACCAGCAGGGCGGCGCCGTGGCCGACGAAGAGGGCGAGAGTTCCGGTGTCCAGTTGACGCGGGTCGAGCGAGGGCTGCATGAGGACATCCTGCACTTGACAACCATAGTTGTGCAACTACGGTTGTCTAGCATGCCACTGCAACAACACCCCGACATCGACACCGCTGTCCGTTACCACCAGGCCGTTTCCGGCTTCGCCACCGGCGAGGAACTCTCCGCGTTCTTCCATCCCGACGCCATCCACCATGAGTTGCCCAACGCGCTGTTCCCTGACGGCAATGTCCGGGACCTGGCCGGCCTGTGCGCCGCCGCCCGCGCCGGCCGCGAGGCACTGAGCGCACAGAGCTTCGAGGTGCTCAACGCCCTTGCTGTGGGCAATCAAGTCGCCCTCGAAGTGCTCTGGACCGGGACGATCGCCGTTCCGCTGGGCGACCTGCCCGCAGGACATACCCTGCGGGCCCATATCGCGACCTTCCTGGAGTTTCGCGAAGGGAAGATCATCACTCAGCGGAACTACGACTGCTACGAACGGCTCATGCCCGCCTGATACGCCGGACGTCCGGGCCCGCGGGACGCGCAGAACCATCGGCCTCTACCCGGCGACGCCGCTCCACAGCACGGTGCTGTGCGCTTCCACCAGCGCGCGGATGCCGGTCAGGATTTCCTCGGCCGGCAGGGCGGCGAGCCGCCGTCCGTCCCGCAGGCGCAGGGCGACCAGGTCCTCGGTGGCCTCCCTGGCCCCGATGACGGCTTGGTAGGGCACCAGCCTGGCCGCACGGATGCGGGCACCAAGGGTGCCGCGGTCGGGGGCCGCGATCTCCGCGCGCAGGCCGGACTCCGCGCCGCGCCGTACCAGGGCCTCGGCCTGCGGCACCTCGGCGTCGGAGACGGGCAGTACCAGCAGCTGCGTGGGGGCCAGCCACGCGGGGAAGGCGCCGCCGTGCAGTTCGATCAGATGGGCGACGGCACGTTCCACACTGCCGATGATGCTGCGGTGGATCATGACTGGCCGGTGCCTGGCACCGTCCGGTCCGATGTACTCCAGGCCGAACTGCTCGGGCTGGTGGAAGTCGACCTGGACGGTGGAGAGAGTGCACTCCCGGCCCGCCCCATCGGTGATCTGGATATCGATCTTGGGTCCGTAGAAGGCGGCCTCTCCTTCCGCCTTCTCGTAGGACAAGCCGGATGCGTCGAGCACCTCGGTCAGCAGGGCGATGGACCGCTGCCACTTCTCCGGTGCGGCGACGTACTTGCCGCCCGGCCCGGGGAGCGACAGGCGGTACCGGCTCGGGGTGATTCCGAGGGCCTCGTAGGCCCGGCGGACCATGGCCAGTGCGGACCGTGCCTCGTCCGCCACCTGCTCCAGGGGGCAGAAAATGTGCGCGTCGTTCAGCTGGATGGCCCGCACCCGGGTCAGCCCGCCGAGCACACCGGAGAGTTCGGACCGGTACATGCCCCCCAATTCGGCCATGCGCAGGGGCAGTTCGCGGTAGCTGTGGGAGCGCGAGCGGTAGATCACCGCGTGGTGCGGGCACAGGCTCGGCCTCAGAACGATCTGCTCGCCCCCGAGGTCCATGGGGGGGAACATGTCGTCGCTGTAGTGCTCCCAGTGGCCGGACAGCTCGTACAGCGCCCGCTTGCCGAGGACGGGTGAGCAGACGTGCCGGTATCCGGCCCGCCGCTCGGCGCTCCTGATGTACTCCTCCAGGGTGTGCCGCACGGTCGCCCCGTCGGGCAACCAGTACGGCAGTCCGGCGCCGATCAGCGGATCGGTGTCGAACAGACCCAGTTCTCGGCCCAGCTTGCGGTGGTCGTGCATGGCGGTCTCCTCACAGGGACGGGCGAGTGACCACACGGCGAAGCCCCGGGCACTCGCCCCGGGGCTTCGGACTCAGACATCGGTCAGCGCGCCGGGACACTCTCCGGCGTCGTCGTCATGGCAGCGCGCTTCATGCCGTGCACGTTAGCAGCATTCCAAAAGACGAGTACAGCGGATACCGCGAGCCACCTTCTTTGAGCAAGGGCTACTCATTCCCTGGTGGATCGCTGGCCGTACCGTACGCCGAAACTTCCCTGGGACCGGTATTCCTCCCGGAGCCCTCCCTCTCCCGACGAGCCGGTGATCTCCCATGAACCACATCGACGGACGCGACGAGTGCCCGGCCGATATCCAGTACGCACTGGATTCCCGCAACCCCCATTTCATGGCGAAGATCTTCGACACCTACCGCGCCACACGGACGGCCAGCCCCGTCAGCTACGTCGATGACCTGGGACTGTGGGTCGTGACCGGCCGCGACGAGGTCGTCGCCATCCTCAAGAACAACCAGGACTTCTCCACGGAACGCAATTTTGACAGCGACCACGAACTCACCGCCGAATGCGTCGCTGTCCTGCGAGAGTCCGACTACTTCACGCCGGCGCTGCTCGCCATGGATCCCCCGGAGCACACGGCATTGCGGACCGTCCTCGCGAGCCGCTTCACGGCGACCGCGATGAACGAACTAGAACCCGCCCTGACGGAACTCGTCGATTCCTTCATCGGCGAGTTCGCCGGGCAGGAAACGGCGGATCTCGTCGAGTCGTTGTCCTGCCCCCTGCCCATGCGCGTCATCGGGGACCTGATGGGCGTACCGGCCGAGGACCACGCGAGGATCAAGACGTGGCACGACCAGTGGATGGCGCTCCTCGTCGTCCCACTCAGCGGCGCCGAACAGGTGCTCTGCGCGCAGGCCCTCGTGGAGTACGACGCGTACTACCGGGCCCTGCTCTCGACGCGCGCGGCCGACCCCAAGGATGACATCGCCTCCGTGCTGGCCGGCGCCGCGTCAGGGGGCACGTGCACGCTGAGCCAGGCGGTGGCGGCCCTGCGGTTCCTCCTGGCGGCCGGCCACGAGACAGCCATGAGTTCGATCGCCAACATCCTGCACGCCCTCTTGGCACACCCCGAGCAGTGGCGGCGCCTGGTCGCCGATCCGCGTCTGGTCGATGTCGCCGTCGAGGAAGGCCTGCGCTACGACTCAGGAGCCCAGGGCACCACCCGTTACGCGGTCCGCGACACTCAGTGGGGCGACGTCCGGATCCCGGCCGGCGCACGGGTACACGTGATGACGGGCGCGCCCGGGCGCGATCCCGCGTGGGCCGGCGACGCCGACTCCTTCGACATCGGGCGCGCGGACGCCCACCGTCACCAGGCGTTCGGGTACGGCATCCACTTCTGTCTGGGTGCGCCCCTGGCCCGCCTGGAGGCTCGCTCGGTCCTCCGCCGCCTCATCGCCAGGTACCCGGACATGACGTTGCACCAGAAATTCGAGCCCGTCTACCTGCCCGGCGGGTACATGCTCCGCAGCCTGGAGAAGCTCACCGTCACTCTGGGCAGTTCCCACTAGAGGCGTCCGCGTACTGCGCCGTCACGCACCCGAGTAGCACCTGCTCACGTGCTCTCGCCTTTCCCGTGGTGTGCTCAGCGTGCGGGCCACCCGGTCATCGCCGGGCCCGGAACACGGCGGCCCGTCGCCGGCCGGCCATGAGCGGTCCGCTCCCAGAAGGCTGAGCGATCACTCGGCTCACTTTTACTCAGGAGTACACCTTGTCTCGCAAGCTCCGGTTACGCAGCTTGTGCGCTGCGGTCCTGGCCGCCAGCGTCCTTCCGCTCATGGGAGCCGGAACCTCCCAGGCGGTAACCTCCCCCGCCCAGACCCCCATCGTCTTGTTCCCCGCCTTCCACTTCACCAAGACCCGGGTCACGGTCCAGGAGAACCACCCGGCCGACACCGTGAACTGCCCGACGGGGGGCGGTACCTTCGACGACTACTACAGGAACCCCCAGCTCCCGGACACGACGCCCTTCAACCAGATCTGCCGCGACCACCTGCTGACGCTGAAGTACGACAACTCCTCCGCAATGATGGAAAGCCGCTTCTCCCGGCAGGACGGCGTCGAGGTCAGCATCCCGGACTACGGGAACACCTCCAGCGCGCCGTACTACGAGAAGCTGTACCAAGAGCTGGAGAACCGCGGCTGGACCAGGAACCAGAACATCAAGGTCGCCGGTTACCAGGCCGATCTGACCCCGGACCTCACGAACGCCATCGACGCCGGCGAGAACTTCGTCAACCGGACGAAGCGCCTGGTCGAGGAGACCTACGAGACCAACGGCAACACCCCCGTCCAGCTGGTCGGCCACTCCAACGGCCCGCTGTACACGTACTACTTCCTGAGCCAGATGACGGATACCTGGAAAGCCAAGTATGTCCACGGCTTCACCGCGCTCGCCGGCAACTGGCCGGGGCAGGGGCTCCTCTACCCAGCGATGTTCACCGGCGTGAACGTCTCCGACCTCGGTTTCCCGGCCACCAAGCAGAACGCGCAGAGCAGCACGCTGATGCACCTGGCCTCTCCGGCCACGTACATGAGCGCCGCGGACCCCGCCGTCTTCGGGGCCTCGGAGGACGTGCTGGTGGACGGCGGCACGGGCAAGCACTACACGCCCGCCGACTGGAAGACGCTCTTCAAGGACGCCGGGATGTCCGCCTCGGCCAACGAGATCGCCGACCACTACATCGGCCTGCTGAAGTACGACACGGCCCACCTGCCGAACGTCGACGTCTACGCGGAATCCGTCACAGGGGTCGACACCGTGGTGGGCATGAACCTTCCCACCCTGACCGTGGGCCAGGTCGCGCCGGGCCAGGCGAACTGGATCACCGCCTCAGGTGACGGCAACCAGGAGGACACCACCAACCGCGCTATCAAGGATGTCTGGCCGGCGCAGGCTCAGACGCCCAGCTGCCACCGGTTCGAGTTCCGGGAGACGACCAGCCAGAAGAGTGGCCCGAACATCAACCACTTCACGCTCCCGTTCGACAGGAGCGTCATCGACAACCTGGCCGCGGATGCCCAGCGAGGTCGCCTGATCTGCAGCTGAGCCCGGGCCCGCGGCCGGGGCGCGAGCCGGCCGTCACGCCCATCGGGTCGGCCTGAGCCGCCACCTGCGCACGGAGGCCGTCCGTTTCCGGACGGCCTCTTCCGGTCCGTCCGACGGCCCGGGAAAAGCAGTGACTCATCCGGCTTCACCGCCGCGGCGGCCCCCGTCCCCAAGACCCCCGCGACCTGATCGTCGTCCGCGCGTCCTGATCCACCGGTCCGCTTCGCGTGGGCCCGGCTTGCACCTCCGGGTCCTGCCGTGGCTGTCCCCGCCCGCGGCGGAGCCGTCACGTTGAGTACCCGTTGCTCAGCCGCCGTAGCGGGGCCGTGACCCATGGTGAGAGTACCGGTGCTCCGGCCGCCTGGGCCCACGGGCTGCCGCCGCACAGGATCCGGGAGAAACAGTGACTCACACAGACGCCCTTGACGACCCGTACCCCACGGGAATCCTGAACATGGATATTCCCGGCGAACTCGCCAGGTTGCACGCACTGCAGCACATGCTGGACCCCGTGACCTGGTCCGTACTGCGCAGGCTCGGGACCAGCCCGACCGGACGTTACCTCGAACTGGGCGCGGGCGCCGGCTCCGTGGCTTACGGCATGGCCGAGCAGAACCCCCGGGGACACGTCATCGCCGCCGACATCGACACCCGCTATCTGGACGCGAGACGCTTCGATAACCTCCAGATCCGACCGTTCGACGCCCGGTTCGAGGCCTTCGAGCAAGGTTCCTTCGACCTGGTCCACACCCGCGCCCTGCTGGCCCATCTGCCGGACCGGGACGCGATTTTGAACCGGCTCGTCTCGTGGGTACGGCCGGCCGGATACGCCGTGGTGGAGGACTTCTACGTCCTGCCCGTATCGGACCGGAGTGCTGAATCGCTGCAGCTGGCCATCCGCACCCTGACCTCTCTCCTGGAGGAGCAGGGCTGCGACGTCCACTGGGCCCGGTCCGTGCCCGCACTGATGCAGCGGGCCGGATGCGTCGACATCGACGTCCGCCTCACTCCGCTCATGCTGGGCACGACGCCGGAAGTGAACTCGTTCTGGCGCCAGGTCTTCCGCCAGTACCTCCCCATCGTGGAAGCACGCGGGACGCACACGCCGGACGAACTGTCCCTGCTGAGCCATATGCTGGAGAGCCGCTGTCCCACCGACCTGTGCTGGTTGTTCATCACCGTGTCAGGCCGCCGCCCGGGGCGTCCTCTCTGGCCGTGAACCTCCTCGGCGCCGCCGGGTCCGCCGATGGCGACGCGACGGCCCCGATCACCGAGTTGGTTCGCGAATGGCCCGCTTCGCGGGACGGCACGATCCCGGCTCGAGCGTGCGCGCCATGTTCCGCGCCGTCGCCGCGGCGGGCAGGAACCACACCGAGCCCGTGATCAAGCTGCACAACAGGGAGCCGGGCTTCCAGCCGCCGGCGGAACTGGGCGACGGCATCGAACGGGCTGCCCCGACCCGGCGTATCCGCTGCACGGCGTGCGAAGGCTCGGCCGGTCCGCGCAGTACGCCCGCCGACAAGCTGAACACGGGCAGTGGCCACGGCACACCACCAGAGTTCATCTTCGTCATACCCGGATCGACGCAGGGGCTGCTCTCGGTCGTGCAAGCCCTCGCCACACCCGGCGCCGAAATCCTGCTGCCGCCCTCCACTGGCCGGTCCCATGAGCGACAGACCCCTCCTCACCAAGTTGCACAAGGGGGCGGACGTGGCACCGGCGGGGGCTTCACCACCCGCCTCTGCCGGCCGGGCGCGCACGCGTGCGTACTGGCATCCCGTGAACGAACCGTTGCGCACCAGCATCCCGTAATTCCGTCCGTGCCGAGTAACTCCTACTCCAACTGTCCCGCCAACCCCAGGTCGGCCCGGCTCCGTGGCAGGCTGACGCCGGTCTCCGTGCGCGGATGCCCGACGGACGGCACGCCTGCAGCGCAACTCCTCGGAGACACCGACCGAAGGAGTAACCGCACATGGCCCAGGACCCCACTCACGCCTCCCCGCGCCGCCGGCACTCGCGGCCGCGGCGGCACGGACCCGCCCTCGCCGTGGCGACGGCCGTGGCGATCGCCGCGGGCGCAGTGGCCATGGTGCTGCACGGCGGCCCGGCCGGCGGACCCGGCTCCGTGACGGCTGCGGACGACGTCAAGGACGCAGCGCGGGACTCCGCGTCCCCCCGGTCCGCCGCTTCGGAGAGTTCGGAGCCCGCCACGGCCGCGGCCACTGCCGCACCGGCGGCGACCGCCACCTCGTCTCCGCGGCCCGCGCCCTCGGCCGCGCCACGCCTGCGCCCTCCCGCCCGCGCACGCGCGGCAGCGGCCGATGCTGCGAAGGACCTCGGCGGCTGTCCGGTCGCCCCCGCCGACAGCATCTGGCGCGCCCGGGTGGACGGTCTGCCCGTGTCCGGGCGGTCGACCGCCTACGTGGCCTCCATCGGTGCGGACAAGAGCCTGCGCGCCGACTTCGGTTCAGGGACCTGGCAGGGCGCTCCGTTCGGCATACCGATCACCTCGGTTCCGGCGGGCACCCCTGCCGTCCCTGTTTCGTTCGACTACGCCGGGGAGAGCGACCGGGGGCCCTACCCCGTCCCGGCCGACGCTCTGGTCGAAGGCGGCCCGAGTGCCACCGGTGACCGCCATGTCATCGCCTTGGACAAGGCGGCCTGCAAGGTGTACGAACTCTACGACGCCCGTCCGTCGGGCCGCGGTTGGCGTGCCGGCTCGGGAGCGGTCTTCGACCTCAGGTCCAATGCGCTGCGGCCCGCCGGCTGGACCTCCGCCGATGCCGCGGGCCTGCCCATCCTGCCCGGTCTCGCCCGCTACGACGAGGCCGCCACCGGCACGATCGACCACGCCCTGCGCATCACCGTGCCCCGCACCCAACACGCCTACCTGTGGCCGGCCAGGCACCAGGCGTCCAGCGCGACCGACAGCAACCTGCCGCCGATGGGGCTGCGTCTACGGCTCAAGGCCGGTACCGACATCTCCGGGCTCGCCCCTCAGGCGAAGGCCATCGCCCAGGCCCTCAAGACCTACGGCGCCATCGTCGCCGACAACGGCTCCGCCTGGTACGTCAGCGGCACGCAGGACGACCGGTGGAACAACGAGGCGCTGCACCAGCTCGACTCCTTGTCCGGCCGCGACTTCGAGGCGGTCGACGTGTCGGGCCTCCAGAGGTCGCCCGGCTCCGGCGCTGCCGCCGGACGCTGAACCTTGCGATATACCACTTCGGAGACGAGAGGCGAGCAGGACAGAAGCAGGCCATGGCTCCTACGACTACACCAGCGGTTTGGGTGCAGCGGTTCACCGGACCGGTGCGGACGGAGTCGGGACAGCGAGTCGCGAAGCATGACGGTCCGCTGCCCGATGACCGGCCGGCGGTGCCACGCCGGTGAGGATCATGCGCACGCCGACGCGCGAAAGCCCTCGCCATCGTCCGGTAATTGAGCATTTTCTACTCTCAAGCCGAAAACGCCGCCAGATACGCTTCAGGAACAAGGAGGCTCAACAAAATGGAGCACATACAGAAAGTCGCGGCCTCTGCCGTCGCGGCAGGCGTCATTTCCTTATCCATGACGCTGTACTCGGCGTCCGCAGCACGGGCCTCGACCGGGTGGTACGACATCGAGGTGCAGTTCGACTACCTGACCCTCAGTGATATCCACGACTGCGACTTTCTCGAAGTCGACGGGTGCGATGACGTCGAACCCTACGGCAGCTTTTCCCTGATCAACGGAAACCGGCCGGACTGGAACAACTACGAGCCGATGACGTCGAACGGCGCGTACCGCGACTACCTGAGCTCGTACAACTGGCACCGGTCAGGAACCGCCGGCAGCACGTGGACGGACTGCGGTTACTGGGACCAGTGCTATCTGAAGGGCGCGGGGGCGGGCAAGTACAACGTCGCTGCCGACCTGGTCTCGCGGAGCACCAGCAACGTGCCCTACGGCTTCTGCCACAGCATCGACAGGGACCAGTGCACCGACATCAACTCGGTCACCTCAGGAAACGCCAGCAGCATCAAGATGCGTGCGCAGATCGGCGACAACTTCTCGATCGGTGCGGACTGGTGGGACCACGACGACATGTGGGGGGATGACGCCGTCTGCGTCACCAAGGTGAACAAGACCCTCACCAGCGCCTTGGCGAACACCCCGGTCTCCGCGGGATCCTTCTCCGGATCCGAAGGCACCGCCAAGTGCAACGTCAGCTACACGATGAAAGTCACCCGGATCCCTTAACCCGGAGTCGCGCGTGCGCGGTCCGGAAGCCGCGGTGGCGTCAGATCAGACGCTTCGCATTCTGCTTGCGGTCCTCGACGCCGCCGCACCGGAAGAATGCCTGCTCCAGAGAAAACTTGTAGGCGCCGTCAGCGATGGCCGCAGGCACCGAGGTGGTCTCCTGGAGCATGTCCCCCTCGTCGCGCAGGACGTCCTGCTCCTGAACATCGCGGACGTACTCGGCCATCGCGAGGGCTGCCATGGCCTCTGCGACAGACGCGTCCCCGGGGGCTCATCTCCCTGAGCGAACACCAGCGCGGTCGTGTCGATGGCGCCGATTCCGTCGTCTCCCGATCAGAGTGTTCCCCTCATGAGTACGCTCCACCACTCCTGAAACGCCGGCTGGAAGCTGTAGGCCGCCGAGCAGTGCGCTCCGAGGCGGCTCGGTCAACTCGTCTGAGCAATGACATCCTGGAGGTACTGCACGGCGAGTTCCTCGGCATGGTGGTGGCGTTCGATCACCGCCTCAGCGTCGTCGAGCCACCGTCGGTAAAGCTCGATGCTGGCAAGGAGCGCCTGACCGGCATCGTGCCGGTCGTAACTGCACAAGGTTGCCCTGAGGTCGCGTGCTTCATCAGGGGCGATGGATTCGAGGTGGCGCACACCGCGTGGGATCGCACCCACCCGGCGAGCTGCCAGAGGGCCCAGCACGGCCTCTCGCAAGTAGGTGAGGAAGCCGATGACCTCGAACAGTTCACCGCGACCGAGTTTCGTCGCACCGTAGTGCACCCAGATCCAGAACCGGTCTTCGATCCACTGCAGGTCCAGCGAGGGGGGCGCTGGCGGACCCTCGGCAAGGGTGTCGGCCAGGCCGCCGTCCCGGTCCCACAGGATATCCGGGTCCTCGCCCCGCTCGGCGAAGTCGGAAGTGCGAACAAACTTGAAGTCAACATGCAGCAGGGGCGGCCCGACGAGTGTGATGATCAAACGAGGTTCACCGACGTGCTCCCCGGTGAACCCGGCCACCAAGGCCGCCCATGAACCGATCAGCGTGAGCCGCTCCGGCATGACCGAGTCGAACGCCTCGTCGTCGATGACCACGATCAGGTCCACATCGGAGTAGACATCAGGCGCTCCCACCGCGATCGACCCCGCGACCGCAACACCAGCGACTCGCACATCCTGCCGGATCCGAGGAAGTACGTCGTCGAGGAAGCGGCTGTGCAGGGAGGGAGCGTCCATGGCATTCCTTCTGATAGGAACAAAGTCTGACAACGTACCACGCCATCAGGCGGGAACCCCGAGGGAATCACAACGCGGAAGGCAGCGGCGCGGAAGGAACCCGACACCTCCGCGCTGTAGAAGTGCCGCGCCAGCATCGCGGCGACAGCCCGCACGAGTCGCCTTCGTTGGCCAGTTGGAAAGGCGCCGCATCGGCGGCGGGCGTTGGAGCGACTGCTGCGGGAAGCTCAGTGATATCAGGATCTTCGTGTGCCACCGCGGACCGGGTAGCTGTCGCGACCGCCGGAACCCGAAGGTGCTCCACCCCACCGTCACCGCCCCTGCTGCGCGGTGGCGGCCCAGTACGACTGCCCCGACGCGCACATCCCAGTCGGGCATACGCGCGAGCGTGACCGCAGCCCTACGGTGACAGGCCACTGACTTCGCCAACGAACACCCAATCGAGGCACTCGCCCATCCGCCGTGCACGCAGGCACAGCAGGACCAGTGCCAGCCGATCCGATGCGGCACCCCTCCCCCGGCACCCCTCCCCTCCCCTTCCCCCCCCGGCGCCCTACCAGCCAGGGTGGCACCCACTGAGCCTTTTCCAACCTGGCCGCCGGGTACGTCGACCATGCCGGCGGGGCGTTCGCGGCGCGGCGGCCGACTGTGGATCTGCTGGTTACAGGCCTGCCACTGGTCGGCGTTGTCGCTGCCCGACACGCCTTTGACCAGCATAGACGTGAGGTTGGAAAAGGCTCACTGCTTGCCAGTGCGTTACGCCTCGGCCTCTGGTGGTTCGGGCCGCCGCCGGCAGGTGCGGGACCGTCACGGCGAACGGCGTCCGGCACCGTGGCTCGACACGTTCTGACGCTGCGGAGGTGGCCGTCCGGTCCGCCGCGGAACGCGCCGGTCATCAAGGCTCGGACGAGCGAGGTAGGGAAAGGCCTCGAGGTGGAGCAACGACTGCTCAGACCCATAGGAACGGGCCTCCCGTACTCAGCCATGTAACCGACTGTAAACGTCCCCGGGCTGCGACATGCCAGGGGAGCCAGGAGGACCGGCGTCGAGACTGCCGGCCCGCTTCGACATGGGAGTAGCAGATGCGTTGTCGTACCGCGTTGTTGGGAGCGGCGATCCTCGTCGTCATGACGTCGACCGTGGCGTCGGCAGCTCCCGCTGTCGACCCGGAACGCAACTCGACAGCAGTCACGGGATGGGGCACGTTCAACAACACCCTCCCAGCCGACATCAACAAGTGGGCGACGGACAACAACGCCCGGGTCATCGACATAGAGCCGGAGAGCGACGGGCGCTTCACGGCCCAACTGGTGCAGAACAGTGGTGTCTTCCGGCGAGCCCTCTCGGGCAGCGCTTCTTGGACCTACGGCGAGACGTACGCGTCGATGATGCTGAAGTTCATCAAGGAGAACAAGCGGCCCGTCGACGTGGAGCGCTACGTGGACTCCTCCGGCGCGGTGAGGTACGCGGCGGCCATGGTGGAGAACGTCGGGGATGTGAAGCGCACCTTCACGGTGGTCACCAACAAAACACCTGCGGAGATCACCTCGGCACAGTCGACCTTCCAGGGCAAGGTCGTGGATCTCGACCCCGTGGGTGGCGGCCGCTACGACGCGGTACTGCTGAAGAACACCGGTGTCGACGCCACGGGCGGGACCTGGTTCACGAACCAGTCCCCGGAGCAGCTGAAGAACTTGGCGAAGAGCGGTTGGCGGTTCGTTTCGCTGGAACCGGACGCACCCAACACTTTCGCGGTGGTCACCGAGCCGGCCGGCCTCAACGGAGGGAAGGCGTGGTGGAACCTCGTCAACGCGACGGACCAGGAGATCTCGGATCTCCAGGCACAGACAGGTGCGCGAGCCCTGCAGGTGCGGCACTACAAGAATGCCACCAACCAGCCGCGGGCCACCGCCTTGTTCATCGACGACCAGACCAACGAGGTCGGGCAGATCCGCAGTGACATGGCCGAGGTCGCGGAAGGCAACCCGTACGGACTGTACCTGAAGCAGGTGGACGGGCCCGTGCTCGTCGATCTCAACAGCCAGCGGGTGCACGACCCCGCCAGTGCCGCCAAGGTGCTCGTCCATCTGACGGAGGCAATGCGCGTCAGGGAGGACAAGGATGCTTACAGCAATTACATGAAGTACTACGTCAACCCCTCGGCGCCGACGGACGGCGAGGTGTGCGCGTACGCCGATGACGGTAAGCCGATTCTGTCCAGCCCCGTTGAGGCCCCCGTGTTCACCACGGCCAAGGCAATGATGAAGGCGTCAGACAACCGAGCGACGGACGCGATGCTCGACCGGGTCGGAGGCCTCGCGGCGGTCAACGCCACCGCTGCCAAGCTCGGTATGACGAAGACCAAGTACGAGATTCGACTCGGGTGCTCGGTCAAGGCCCCGGGACAAACCTCCGACAGGAACTCCTTCACCCTTCAGGACTTCGGAAAGCTCTACGAGCAGGCGTTCCACCCCACCAAGTCCGTACTCGGCCCCGGCGATGACAAGACGCGTCAGGCGTTCGTCGACAGCATGGTCAACGGGCAGCCGCTGTTCAAGACGGTCATCGAAGAAGAAGCCGCCGCCATCGGCCGACCCGACCTCGCGTCGGCGTTCTACGCCCAGGTGCAGGGACGCCTCAAGGGAGGGACATACAACAAGGTGTATTGCGACGGGACGATGCAGTGCGACACCTGGCAGATCACGCGCTCCAGCGACGGCTGGGTCTCCCTGCCCGTCCGCACCTCGTCCGGTGCCGTGTCGACGCGTGACTTCGTCCAGGGGTACTTCTTCGAAGGGCCGATGAAGTGCACTGGCGGTAGCACCCCCTGCGACGGTCATGACCCGAAGTTCGAGAACCTGGTGAAGGTCGGTGACAAGGCGCTGGCCGACTCGCTCCGCCCGCAGATCCGGGCGGCTCTCGAGACCTGGAAGTAATCCTGCGCATATGTCGTCCGCCGGTGTGCCTCGCGGGAATCCGAGGAAGGCACACCGGCGGACTCTGTCGTACAGCGCATGCACCCGAGCGCATTCGTCGTGGACGAGGTCGCGCAACGGTGCGTCCATCGACCCGCTGGCCCCGGACAGTCGCTCGAAGGTGATCAGCGGCGCCCGCAGCGAGTGCGTGTCACAGGTCCACGCGTCCCGGTGCCAGGTGCAGGCAGCGGCCGAGCCCTCGCAGCAGCGTCACCGGGACCCGGCCCGTGGGGCCTCGTCGCGCACGACGGTGTCGTCTGGCTGCGGCACAGGCGGAGCCCCGAGCCATAGCGCCCAGCGGTCGAGGTGTGCCGGTCTCGGAGTGTCGTCGTTCGGGGGACGGTCGATGGAGTGGCCCAAGCCCATGAGTCTGGTCGACCAGCCACGACCGGCATTGAGTGCCACCTACTCAGACTGGTACAGGCTTCCGCTGCGTACTACGGGGCAACATAGGCACCAGTCCTGAGAAGGCATACATGACTACCAAGTACAACCGTTCCTTGGCCGCAGCCCTGCTGACGGTGGCGAGTCTCGGGAGTATGTCCCTGGCTTCGGCGGCCGGTGTCGCTCAGGCTGCTCAGCAGCTGGAGGTCGCGGGCGGGTTCATCACCGTGTCGGATACTTTGGCGGCCACGTACGGACAGGACATCACGCTTCCGTCGACGAGCTTCGCCGACGCACACGATGCCGAGGTGACGATGAACCACCTGGTGAAGGGCGCCTACTTCTTCACGGTCCGCGGTGCCACTCCAGGGTCCTCCGCGGCCGGCTTCGTCGGCGGAGTCACCCATGCGATGAGCACGGGAATCAAGAACCACAGCTCCTGCCACGCCACCGAGATCACGCGTGCGGGGAAGGACCTCTTCTTCGGTGCCATCTGTGTGGATGCTGGGGGTGCCCCCTCGGACCACTCCTTCGATGAGACGTACAGCCAGGGCGTACCGGAGGAGGGCCAGGTGACCCTGGTCCGACGGGAGTTCCCACTCAACGTGAACGGGAAGCTCGAACCCACGTTCCACAGGACCAACGGGAGAACGGACAGCAGCACGCTCGAGCGAACCGCCAAGGGGCGCTACACCGTCGTCACCCCGCGGCTGGCGGGAGCCGGAGGCGAGAGCTTCGCCGTGACGAGCGAGGACCCGGAGCGGGTCGGGGAGCGGACCAACTGCCATTTCCTGTCACACAGGTCCGTCAACGCGGGGAAGAACGAGAAGTTCAAGGTGGCTTGCGACAACTTCTCCATCATTGATGGGGTCGCCAAGCCCGTCGACCCCACTGGACTGCAACTGAGCTACTCACGCGGCGCGAGCATCATCGGACTCAAGTCCGTCGCTTCCGACGCCCATGTCAGTGTGCCGTTCCTGACCGCCGGTACGATCACGCCCAGCGGGCAGCGCAATCGCATCTACGGCACGACGTCCGGTAAGATCACCGTGAAGCACGACCCGACCCGAAAGGGCAACTACATCGTCCGGCTCCCGGCTCAGGGCTCCGGAATCGGCAGCAGCGCGACGATCGTCACTGCTACCAGCAGCGGTTTCGCGTACTGCTCGAAGACCCAGGAGGTGACTGTGCCCACCTCGACGCCGGGCCGGTTCGACCGGCACCTCACCGTCGTCTGCCAGAATGCCAGCGGATTGAACGTGGACAGCGGCTTCGAGTTGCAGTACATCGCCAAGCAGTAACTCTGCCGGAAGCTGGCAGCGCAGGACTGACGGTCCCCCGGAACGCCGGTTCGGTGCGTGACGTATCGCACCGGCGGAACGGGAGTCGGCAGTGGCCGCTTGTCCGTACCTGACAGCGAGCACCGTCGAATCGTGTCCCCCTTGCGCGCGAGCCGCCGTCCGACGGCTGGTCGGCGGTTACGTGAGCGATGGCTCGTGACGAGCGACGCCGGCATGCTCTCGCGACTGCGAACGCCTCCCGCGGCACTCGGATGCCCATCCGACCTCAGCGCTCATCACTCATGCCCCGCAGACTCACCCGCACTGGCCCTCACGCCCAGTGGTCAAAGCAAATGTGACCAGCGGCTCCGGCCACGGCACCGTGAACCGTTCCGGGTTCGGTAGAGACTTCAGATTGTGGTTGTGACCTGGGGTTTCGTGTTGGCGAGGTAGTGGTTGGCCTCGTATTCAGCGGGTG
>NZ_JBVIYZ010000022.1:0-85949 GCF_055592085.1 Streptomyces sp. NPDC041135 | reverse complement strand
GGTCCGGGAGCAACGGCTCGATCCGCGTCCATTGCGCATCAGTCAACGGCACACCCGGACCAACGACCGACTGATCCAAACGAAACTGCCTAGTCGATCGGATAGAGGCGGACGACGAACTCAAAGTGGTCGTCTTCGACAGCGCGGATCCCGACTTCTTCCTCGCGCATTTCGATCTGATGCCCCCGAAGGAGCCTTACACGGGACCCACGTGGCTGGACGTCGCGGCCCGCATGGCCCGATCCCGTGTCATCAGCATCGCCTCCATCCGCGGCCGGGCACGCGGTCTCGGCTCCGAGTTCGCCCTTGCCTGCGACATGCGGTTCGCCAGCAAGGAGAAGGCCGTCCTGGGACAGCCGGAGGTGGGGGCGGGCATCACGCCAGGAGGGGGAGCCACCGAGAGGCTTCCGCTCCTGGTGGGGCGAGGACGCGCATTGGAGATCATCGCGGGAGCCGACGACTTCGACGCCGAGACGGCTGAGCGGTACGGCTGGATCAACCGGGCGCTTCCGGACGCCGAACTGGACGCCCATGTGGAACGCGTCGCCACCAGGATCGCCTCGTTCGACCGCAAGCCGCTGGCCGAGGTCAAGGCCCTCGTCAACCGTTCCACTCTCCCCACTCAGGACGACTTGACGGCCGGTCAGGACACTTTCCGCACGTCCCTGACGTGGCCGGAGGCCCACGAGCGCATTCGTGAGCTTCTGCGCCGGGGCATGCAACAGCGGGGAGACCTCGAGTACCACCTGGGAGAACGCCTCGCCGACAGCGACTGATCGTCGAAAAGCGCGCCTCTTCTCCGGTCCGGTCGAGGCGACGGGTGCCCTGACCAGCGGCAGCACGGGCTTCATGCGGAGGTCTGCTTCTCATTCAAGCTTGCGTGATCCCGGGCCCGGGAGGCCGAAGACCGGCGTGAGCGTGGCTCGCGCCAGCCCATGGGCGACGAGTCGGAAACCCAGCCATGCAGGGGTCGCCTCCGCGGTGACGTCGAGGACGGGAGCGTCCAGCGCATGCACGACAAACATGTAGCGATGCGGGGCCTCCCCCGGCGCAGGAGCGGCACCGAGGTAGCCGCGCCGGCCGGCGTCATTGAGGAGCGTCCTTGCACCGGAGGGGAGCTGGTCCCCTCCGGTGTCACCGGCGCCGGTGGGCAGTTCGTTCACCGATGCGGGTATGTCGTGAACGACCCAGTGCCAGAAGCCGCTGACCGTCAAAGCGTCCGGGTCGAAGCAGGTGACGGCGAAGCCGGCCGTCTCCGGTGGGTGGCCGTCCCAGGCCAGGTGCGGGGAGCGGTCCTGGCCCGGGCCGCCGAAGATGCCGCTGGTCTGGGCCACGGCCAGCGGCTCGCCGTCGGTGATGTCTCTGCTGTGCAGAGCGAACGCGGGCACCGGGGGAAGCACGCTGTACGGATCAAAACGCCCGGGCATGGCGTCTCCGCCCTGCTGATTCGCGTTCCGGCGCCCGGTACCGGGGCGCCGAGGTCCGCCCCTGCTGGACGCGCGCTTCGCCGCCCGGCTCCTGAGAGGGACGCTCCGGTGCGTGGGGGGCCTTCGGCACCGCGACCCCCTCTGCAGCCACATGACAGGTCAGATCGCCGCTCCTCACGAGAGCAGTTCGAGCAGCCGGTCCGCGACGACGACGGCGGACTGCGGATTCTGCCCCGTGATGAGATTGCGGTCCTCGACCAGGTATGGCTCCCACAGGTCACCGCGGCTGTACTCGACCCCGATCTTGTCCTTCAGCTCGTCTTCCAGTAGCCAGGTCGCCTTGGAGGCCAGTCCGACGGCCTCTTCCTCCGCGTTGGAGAAGCCCGTGACCCGGTAGCCCTTGAAGGGCGACTCACCGTGGATCCTGGTGGACAGCAGCGCCGCGGGAGCGTGACAGACGATGGCGAGCGGCTTGCCCGACGCGAGCTGCGCCGTCAGCAGCCTGCCGGCGTCGGCGTCCTCCCACAGGTCGGCCATGGGGCCGTGGCCTCCGGGCAAGTACACGGCGTCGTAGTCCTCCAGGCGGACATCCGAAAGCTTGAGCGGCCGTCGCATCACCTCGGCGGAGCGAATGATGGACTCCAGCTCCAGTGCGGTGTCCTCACCACCGGCCATGGAGGGCCGCAGGCTCATCATGTCGACGTTCGGCGTCACGCCGTTCGGCGTGGCGACCACCACCTCGTGTCCCGCCTCGGTGACCTTCTTGTACGGCAGCGCGAATTCCTCGGCCCAATAACCGGTGGCGTACCTGCTGCCGTCCTTGAGGACCCAGTACGTCGCACCGCTCACCACGAAAAGTACCTTCGCCATGTGGGTAACGCCTTCCTGCCTCTGCGGGCAAGGGAATGATGTGCTCGTCCACTATCAACCCGTACACACTATTTGCCGCCACGAGCGGGCGCATCCGGAACACCCGAGCACTGGGCCGCCGAGCGGGGCGACGGGGAGCGCATCCTCAACCACTACACCGAACCCCTTCAGGACTGCCCTTCCCGGCCGACCACACTCTGGCCGAGCCGCCGGACCTGCTGGGCGTTCGCGACACGGCGGCCGCGACCCGCTTCTGAAGCGTCCGCCGCGGAGGGGTGAGGGTCGTTGCTTCGCGGTCGGCGCATTCCTTGCGTTTGCATGCGTCACCTGTCAAAGTGGTGACGAGAACGGAACATGTCCCGAGGTCTCAGGTGATCGCATCGTCGCCGAGAGCTCACCGCGAGCACCCCATATCCCCACACAGTGGCGTCCGCGGTATGCGGCGGACGGAGAGGCAACGACGTGAAGAGCAGTAATCCGATCTTCTCCCGCAGGGGCGTGGACCGAACGGCCGACCGGGAGGTCGGTGCCGTGCGCCAGCCCGTGGGTGCCGGTGCCGACATCGAGGGGCGCCACTTCGGGAACCCCTACTCCGCGAGCGGGCCGAGCCTCGTCAAGGACTCCGGGCCCGACCGGCTCCCGATGACCATGGACGACGTGGTCGTCCGGACCACGGCGACGCTCGGCACCGTGGTCCTCACGGCGGCACTGTCGTGGGTGCTTCTGCCCGTGGACGAGGCGGCCATCGGGCGGTCGTACGGGATCGCCGTCGCCGCGGCCCTGATCGCCTTCGGGTTGGCGATCGCGCAGACGCTCAGGCGCACAGCGTCTCCTCCTCTGATCCTCGGGTACGCGGCGTTCGAGGGTGTCTTCCTCGGGGTCATCTCGGAGGCGACATCGAGCTACATCGCCCCGGGTGTGGTCGTACAGGCCGTCATGGGCACCTTCGCCGTAGCCGCGGGTGTGCTGATCGCGTATCGGCTGCGCTGGATACGTGTCACCCGCAGGTTCTACGGTTTCGTCCTCGCCTCCGCCCTCGGGTTCCTCCTGCTGACGGCTGTCGACTTCGTCCTCTCCGCGTTCGGCGCGGGCAACGGCCTGGGACTCGACAGCGGCGGGCCCGGGATCGCCTTCGGCGTCGTGGGAGTGCTTCTCGGCGCCTGCTTTCTGGCCCTGGACTTCAAGCAGGTCGAGGACGCGCTCGCGTACGGCGCGCCACGCGAGGAGTCGTGGCTGGCGGCGTTCGGCCTCACGACCACTCTGGTGTGGATCTATCTGGAGATATTGCGTGTACTCACCCTTCTGCGGGACGACGCCTGAGCCGAGGAAGGCGTCGACCGTGACGTTCACGGTCGTGGGCTCCGAGAGCTTCCGCTCTCATGGAGCCCGCGGGCCGGACGATCTTCACGCCGTACGTTCGCTTGGCCGTTTTGCCATCAGGGTTGTGGAACCACCCCTTCGCGCCGCTGTACCGGATCGCGGTCCAGTCGCCCTGGACCTCGGCGACGACGAATTGCTGCCCCAGTCGTCGACGCCATTCGTGGTGCGCATACGGACGAAGGGAGTGGGGCGTTCGACTCCCGGGCAACGGACGGAGAGCGTGTGCTCGCTCAGTGGACGAGGAGCTGCTGCCCGCCGTCGATGTCGTACGTCGCTCCCGTGAGTGCGCCGTTGCACATGATGTGCGTCGCCAGAGCGGCGACGTCCTCCGGGCCGACGACACGGCGAATGGGCAGCGCGGCGCGCAGCTCCTCGCGGCGCGCTTCGAGCCGATCGCCCAGGAGCGAGGCGGACAGGGGCGTGTCGACGAAGCCCGCGGCGATGAGGTTCACGCGGACCGGCGCGAGTTCGAGTGCCAGGTTGGCGGTGAGGGCCGGAAGCGCCGCGGTCAAGGCGGACGCTATGGCGAGGCCCACACCGGGGCGCCGGGCACCCGTGCCACCGATGAACAACAGCGTGCCTCCGGGGCGGACCTTGTCGCGGGTGTACAGGGCGACAGCGAGGTTCACGGTCAGGCGCTCGGCGAAGTGCCGGCGGGCCTCCGCCAGGTCCATGTCGGCCAGGGGCATGTAGAACGGGCTGCCCGCCGTGAGGATCACATGGTCCACCGGTCTGGTGAGGCCGCGGAAGAACTGTTCCAGCCGGTCGGTGTCGGTGACATCGAAGGCCGCCGTGTCCGCGGGCTGGAGTTCCAGGGCGGCCTGCCGCAGCCGTGCCGGATCGCGTCCGGTCAGAACGACCTGGCCGCCCTCGGCGCGCACCCGGCGAGCGGTCGCGAGCCCGATGCCGGCGCTGCCACCGATCACCACGACGGTCTGGTCGGCGAGATCGGAAGGGGCGTGATCGGTCTTTCCGTCGTTCATCGGCACCTCCGGTGGGCCGCGCCGGTTCCGCGAGAGGGTCCGGGACGACGAGCCGGCCCTCAAGCGGTCAGACGAGAGACTGGCCGCCGCGCAGCTGCGGGTACAGCGCATCGGGTCCGTCGGACAGTTCCGCCTGCACGCGCCGGCTGACGTCGTCGGCGAGCACTTCGTGCAACCCCGCCTCGACACCTTCCAGGGTCGCGCGGGCCACCGCGGCCGGGTCCGCCTTCGGTCCCGTGACGGCCGCGGCCATGTCGGTCGCGAGGTAGCTGACGTGGAGCGCGGTGACCTGTGTCCGCTGCTCCGCGAGGGCCACCCGCAAGGCGTTGGTCACCGACCATTCCGCGGACTTGGCCGCCGCGTATCCGGCGCTGGCCGTGATCGACACCCAGGACAGCACGGAGAGGACATTGACGATCGCCCCACCGCCGTTTCGGCCGAGAACGGGGGCGAAGGCCCTGCTCATCGCAAGGGTGCCGAGCACATGCGTCTCGAATTCCGTCCGGAACGAGTCCAGTTCCGTGTCGAGGATGTGCGCCCGGGTCGTGGAACCAGCGTTGTTGATCAGAAGGTTCACGTCGTGGGCCTGGTCGGCCGCGGCGAGGACCGCGTCATGATCAGTGATGTCCACGGCGATGGGTACGGCCCCGGGCACGGTGACCTTCGCCGGGTCGCGGGCTCCTGCGTAGACCTTGGCCGCGCCCGCGTCGAGCAGCGCCCGGACGAATTGCTCCCCGAGCCCTCGGTTGGCACCCGTCACGAACGCGACAGACCCTTCCACCTTCATGCGTGCCTCTTTCCCAGCGGGAGGTTCGCAGAGCTGAAGACCGGTGGTCACGATGCGGCACGACAGCCCGCAACGGTCGTCTACGAACGTATATCGCCGGAGCCGGCGCCACCACCGGACGCCGGGTCCGGCTCGCTGCCCCGGCCCGGGCCGGCGGCGTCCTCGTTCGCCCCCCGCGGGCAGGCCGCCCTTCGCCGGACGAGTTCCGCTGTGCGCTGCCGCTCCCCCCAGCCGGGTGCAGCGGCCCCGCTGAGCTCGAGCAGAGCCCGTTTCGAGGCCCACCTGCCACACCTGGGACCGTCCGGTCCGGTTCGGCCCGGTTGCTGGGTGGTGCCCGCAGCCGCGGGATCGACGGTTTAGAACGACACGCCGCCTGTGTGACAGCCGGCGGGCGTCTCGGCCGGTTCCCCGGCCCAAGACGTTCTCCCGATGTGACGCGTACATGCCCGCGATGGATGCCGTCTCCCTCGTATGAGGCGCTCCCCCAGCCTCAGCCGCCTGCCGCTGCCGGAGGCCCCGGAAGGGTAAGGGGCCTGGGATGCCGGCGGATCGGCGAGTACCGGTGTCCGCTCCGTTCCCCGGCGTGCTGTGCGCCTGGGCTCGCGCACGGCCGCCGTCACACGTATCTGCCCCGGTGGAGGTCCGGCGCGGCCGACCTCGCCGGGGCAGAACGCCGCTGCGTCTCAGCATGAGGAGCGCTCGGGTCACCAGGCGCTCGCACCGCCGTCCACCGCGTAGTTGGCGCCCGTGATGTAGCCCGCTCGATCGGACGCGAGGAACGCGGCCAGCTCGACGATCTCCTCCGGGCGGGCGAAGCGCTTGAGAAGCGTCTTGCTGATGATCGCGTCCCGGGCGGCCTGGTCGTCTCCCAGATCGCGATCGCTGGCCGGGGTCAGCACCGGGCCGGGGCTGATCGCCACCGCACGGATACCGTGCGGGGCGCCTTCCAGCGCGAGCTGCCGCGTCATGCCGATGACCCCGGCGTTGGCCGCTGTGTGCGCGACCATCGGGGGTGTCGAACCCGCGATCAGGCCCGCCTCGGACGCGACATTGATGATGACGCCGCCACCGCGAAGGACCAGATGCGGCCAGGTGAACTTGGATACGAAGAAGGGGATGTCGAGTTCACCGGCCTCGGTCGCCCGCCAGTCCTCCACCGAGAAGTCCGGCATGGGGCCGAAGCGCTGCATCGCCGCGTTGTTGTAGACCACATCGAGCCCGCCGTATGCGGCGGCGGCGTCTTCGGCCAGCTGCCGCACCACATCCGGGTCGGTGAGATCGACCGGCGCCACGCCCGTCATCTCGCCACCCGCGCGGCGTACGAGTTCGACCGTCTCCTCGTTGGCCTCGACCTGGATGTCGGCGCCGACGACCCGTGCACCCTCTCTCGCGAAGACGAGTGCCGCGACGCGGCCCATCCCTCCGGCGGTACCGGTGATGAGCGCCACTTTGCCATCGAGTGTTCCCATGGAACTGCTCCTGTTTCCGACGTGCGCGGTGCCGGTGCGCACCGCGCGGATGTACTGGGACGGCGCCGGCCCCAGGCCCTGGGCCGCGCCAGGGCCTGGGGCCGCGCTGGGGTTACCTGGCGCTCGGAGTGACGGTGGCGGGAGGCGTGTCACCGCGGAGGTCGTCGAGGAAACGGCCGAAGTTCCCCTCCGACCAGTGCTCGACCGACTGGCCGTGGGCCACGCGGTCGATGGAGATTCCGCTGAGCGTGACCTGCCGGCCGGAGGCGGGTATCCCGAAGACCGTGCCGGTGTGGACGCCCGTGAAGCTCCAGCGCGTGACGACCTTGCTGCCCTCCACGATCTGGTCCAGGACGGTCATCCTGAAGCCGGTGAGCCCCGCCTTGATGTTGAGATCTCCATTGATCCAGGCCTGCCGGTCCTCGGGCCCGTTGAACCCGTGCAGCACGAGGTCCTTCGAGATGTAGCGGTCGAATCCGGCGGCCAGGTCTGCGTTGTAGCTGGCGTAGAACGCCGAGGTGACCTGCAGCGGCGACAGTTGGTGCCGGTGGGCCGCGGAGGCCGAGGACGCGGGGTGGGATGCCTGGCCCTGCGCCGATGCCGGGACCGTCGCCGCGGTCAGGGCCCCGGCGACGGCCAGGCCGGCCATGACCCCGATCAGCCTCTTGCGGGGCTTGTGCGCGGGGGTGGAATCGAGGGTTGCCGCACTTTCACGATCCTTGCGGGAAGTCACAGGTCACTCCTGGGGAACGGGTCGGTCTTGCCGATCTCGCCGATTTCCTTGACGCGTCAAGCATGTTCCTCAACCCCGACAGGCGTCAACCCATTCCCGGGAGGGCGCCCCCGACCGGATCGAGCCGGCAAACCCCTTGTAACCTGTTTGACAGGTGACGCATCCAGTGTCAGACTCGCCATCACTTGAACAGGTGACGCCTTGGGGCGACACCTCCGGCCAGGAGAGTGAAAGCACAATGGATCTGAAACTCGAAGTCGTGGTACTGCCTGTGTCCGACGTCGACCGGGCCAAGGCGTTCTACGAGGCGCTGGGCTTCCGCCTGGACGTGGACCACCTCGCCGACGACGGATACCGGGTCGTGCACCTGACACCCCCCGGCTCGCAGAGTTCGATCCTCTTCGGCACCGGGGTCAGCTCGGCCGCGCCGGGGTCGGTGCAGGGGCTTCACCTCGTCGTGGACGACATCGAGGAGGCCCACGCCGCCCTGGTGGACCGCGGCATCGATATGGGCGAGATTTTCCACGACGCGGGTGGGGTCTTCCACCGCGGCACGGAGGAAGGCCGGGTCAGTGGTCCGCACCCGACGCGTGCCAGCTACGGCTCGTTCGCCGCGTTCAGCGACCCGGACGGCAACGGGTGGGTGCTCCAGGAAGTGACCACCCGCCTTCCGGGACGCTGAACGCACCGCCGCGAGACCCGTAGGCCGGGCCAGGCCGGGCCGCGCTCGGGACCGGGGCGACGGAACACGCGACTGGAGCAGCGATGCAGGACTTCCCGCGCCTACGACGTGGTCGCCATCGGCGCCGGCCCCGTCGACGAGAGCGTGGCCGGCCGGGCCGGCGCCGCCGGACTCAGCAGCCGTGATCATTGAGCGCGAGCTGCTCGGAGGGGAGTGCTCCTTCCAGCCCTGCGAACCCGGCGAGGCGCTGCCGCGGCCCGTGGGGGCCCGTGCCGACGCGCACGGCGTCCCGCGGCCGGACGGGGAGGACCGGCACCCACGGGGTGTCGGATACGCAGCGGCGTCGCGGGCGTCGGCGCCCATGGCGCGGTTCCGGGAGGCAGGAGCGGTGACGATCCACGGGAGCCGGCCGACCGCTCCGCTCCGGCCCTCGATCCCGTGATCGCCACCTTCGCGACGATGCCCTCCTGCTGTCGGCTACCGCGCCCGGCGGTCGGCCGAAGGCGGTCGGCCGCTCGCACGAGCGGCTCGTGCGAGCGGCTCGTGCGAGCCGTGGGATCGCCGCGAGGAGACGATGCGCTTGCTAGAACCGAGGCATAAGGTATGAATCACCCGTTTGTCCGTGTCTCGGTCGACAGCCCGGCGAGGAGACATCGCATGGCCAGGACGACTCCGCTCCCCGTGCGGGTGCGGCCGCACTCCTCTCGAGCGGCCCGTCGCCGGGTGCGGCGCCTGCACGTGCCCGTGCGCGCCGAACCGTCCTCTCCCCGCGCGGACCGGAACGGGAAGGTTGCGGTCGACGATGCACCGTTCCCCATACAGGCCCGGCCGTCGAGACCGGTGCGCCCGCGGCAAGGACCGAACCAGACACCCGAGTCACAGGAGCAGTGATGAACGACGTCCCCCGCCCGTACGACGTGATCGTCATCGGGGCCGGACCGGCTGGTGAGAACGTGGCCGAACGCACCCGGTCCGCCGGTCTCAGCACAGTCATCATCGAACGCGAACTGCTCGGCGGTGAGTGCTCGTTCTGGGCCTGTGAACCCAGCAAGGCGCTGCTGCGGCCGGTGCTGGCGCGGGCCGACGCCGGCCGCGTGCCCGGCTTTCGTCACGCGGCGGACGGGCCCCTGGACGTTCCCGCGGTGCTGGCGCACCGGGACGCGATGGCAGAGCACTGGCAGGACGAGGACCAGGTCGACTGGCTGAACTCGGTCTCGGTGGACCTCATCCGGGGCCACGGCCGGCTCACCGGGCCGAAGCAGGTGACGGTGCAGACCACCGAGGGCGAAACAGTCCGGCTCACCGCCCGGCACACCGTCGTCGTCGCCACCGGCACCGGCGCGGCTCTGCCGGAACTTCCGGGCCTCGACTCGGTGCGTCCGTGGACCAGCCGCCAGGCGACGAGTTCCTCCGAGGTGCCCGGTCGTCTCGTGGTGGTGGGCGGCGGTGTCGTGGCCGTGGAGATGGCCACTGCCTGGCAGGCGCTCGGCTCCCAGGTGACCATGCTGGTCCGCAGCGAGGCCGGGCTGCTGCCCCGCATGGAACCGTTCGCCGGTGACATGGTCGTCCAGGGGCTGCGGGAAGCCGGAGTGGACGTGCGCCTGGGCGCCTCGGCGATCTCCGTGACCCGCGAGGGGCCCACGGCCGGCGAGGTCACGGTCGAACTGAAGGGCGGTGGAGAGGTGACCGCGGACGAGATCCTCTTCGCCATCGGCCGTACTCCCCAGACGTCGGACCTCGGTCTGGAGAGCGTGGGACTGACGCCCGGTGACTGGCTGCACGTGGATGACACCTGCCGGGTCACCGCCGTCCCCGACGGCTGGCTCTACGCCGTGGGTGACGTGAACCACCGGGCGTTGATGACGCACCAGGGCAAGTACCAGGCCCGTATCGCGGGTGCGGTCATCGGTGCACGCGCCCGTGCCGAGAGCCTCGACGACGCCAAGTGGGGAGCCCACACGACGACCGCCGACAGCCTGGCCGTTCCGCAGGTCGTCTTCACGGACCCCGAGGTCGCGTCCGTGGGCCTCACCACCCAGGAGGCCGCACGCAGCGGAGTCCGCGTCGACGTCGTGGACTACGACATCGGGCTGGTCGCGGGTGCCCGACAGTACGCCGAGGGTTATCGCGGCCAAGCCCGCATGCTGCTCGACCCCGATACCGGCGTCGTTCTCGGCGTCACCTTCGTCGGGCCCGGCGTCGGAGAACTGCTGTACTCGGCGACCGTCGCGGTGACGGCCGAGGTGACCGTCGACAGGCTCTGGCACGCCGTGCCGGCCTTCCCGACGATCAGCGAGGTCTGGCTGCGGCTGCTGGAGACGTACCGCAGCCGGAGCGACGCGGAGTCCGGCTGAGGCCTCGGTGGCCCGCCGCGCCTGCTTCGCGGACGTCCCCTCAGCGGTTCGCTCCGGCGCGGGGCCGCCGGGCCGGTTCCCCGCGTGCGGACCGGCCGCGCGTGACCGGCACCGGATGCCGTGATGTCTGTCGTCTTGGTGTGGTTCCCGTGCCGGCGGTGGGCGGGCCCGGGCAGGTCGTCGTCGCCGCCGTCATCGACCCGGGTACCGGTCACACCGGGAAACCCGCGGATCAGGTCCTGCCCGCCCCAGAAGAGGCCGTCGGCCGGCAGCGCCGTTCCCCCGATCATCCTCACCCTTCTGTGGCCCCGGCGACAGAAGGGACGCCCACTCGGGCATGTCGCGCAACTCATAACCTGTCGAACAGGTTATGAGCACAAGGAGATTTGACAATAACTTACGGGACCCCTTCAATAAGTAACCGTTCTGACGGGTTATTCGGTGTGAGAGACTCACCTGGACGCCGGCGGATGCCCGGCTGACTCCCGCGCACCGACCCGCCGCCCGTCACCCAGCTCCACAGCCAGCCCCACGGAGGGTTTCGCATGATCAGCAGGCGCACATTCAACAAGGCCGCCGGCCTGGGCACAGGCGTGGCCGCGGCTTCTCTGACCGCCCTCCAGGGCATGCCCAACGCCTCCGCCGCCCCGCGCGGGTCCGGCGGCAGCCCCGCGCCGACTGTTCCCACGGTGACCCCGGGCGCCCACACCTCGTTCGCCCAGCTGAAGCGGATCCGGGCCGGCGTGCTGGACATCGGGTATGCCGAGGCGGGCCCCGCGCACGGCCCGGCCGTCATCTGTCTGCACGGCTGGCCCTACGACATCCACAGCTTCGTCGACGTCGCACCGCTGCTGGCGGCGCAGGGCTACCGGGTGATCGTGCCCTACCTCCGCGGCCACGGCACGACGACCTTCCTGTCTACGCGTACGTTCCGCAACGCACAGCAGTCGGTGATCGCGCTCGACATCATCGCCCTGATGGACGCCCTCAAGATCGAGCGGGCCGTCCTCGCCGGTTTCGACTGGGGCTCACGGACCGCCGACATCATCGCGGCCCTGTGGCCCGAACGCGTCACGGGCCTGGTGTCGGTGAGCGGATACCTCATCACCAACGTCGCGGCGCAGAAGAAGCCGCTGCCGCCCGCGGCCGAGCACAACTGGTGGTACCAGTACTACTTCTCCACCGAGCGGGGCCGCCTCGCCATGGCGGACGAGCAGAACAGGCACGATCTGTGCCGGTTCGTCTGGCAGACGGTCTCCCCCACCTGGAAGTTCGACGACGCCACCTTCGAACGCACCGCCACCGCGTTCGAGAATCCCGACAACGCGGCCATCGTGATCCACAACTACCGCTGGCGTCTCGGCCTCGCCGACGGCGAACGGCGCTACGACCGTTACGAGAAGGTGCTCGCCACGCGACCCGTCATCAAGGTGCCCACCATCACCCTGGATGCCGAGCGCGACCCGTTCACCGCCCCGGGCAACGGCGCCACGTACCGGGACCGTTTCGTCGGCGCCTACGAGCACCGCACGCTCTACGGCATCGGTCACAACGTGCCTCAGGAGGCGCCTTCGGCCTTCGCCCAGGCAGTCGTGGACGTCGACCGGCTCTGACCCCGCGTCCCCCGCGGAGACGCCGGCGACGCTCCTTCCGAAGCCGCGAACTCCGTTACCAGTGGCACTCCCCTGGGCCGCCCGCGACAGGGGGCTACGGGTCCCCGCTCACGGCCACCACGCCGCGGGACCGGACCGTGCCGTGCTCCGCGCCGTCGTTCCGCGGACCGCCGGTGCGGTCAGGTCACAGCTGACCGGCGAGCCGCCGCAGTGTGCGGGCGGCGCTCTCGGCTCTCGCCTCCCGGTGGCCCGTACCCGCCCACAGGTGGATGAGACGTGTGTCCCCGGCCTCCGTGGCGGCCTTGCGGAGTGGCGCGGTGAGGTGGTGCACGGCCGGATAGCCGGCCGGGGCCACCGCCCCGTAGCGCTCGATGAAATGGTTGCGCAGGCCACGTGCGGGACGGCCGGTGAACGCCCGGGTCAGCACGGTCTCCGTGAACGCCGGGTCGACCAGGGCGTCCTGGTACGCGGCGGCGGCCCCACTCTCGTCCGTGCGCAGCAACAGGGTGCCCACCACGGCGGCGTCCGCGCCGGCGCGCAGCGTGGCCGTCACGTCGGCGGGGGTGGCGATGCCACCGCCGCCGATGATCGGCAGGGAGGTGCTCCGACGCACGTCGGCGACCAGGTCGGGCAGCGGCACGGAAGCGAGCGGCCGCTCGGGGCTGAGCGTCGCGGAGTGCCCTCCCGCGGCGGACGCCTGCACCACGAGCCCGTCCACCCCGGCCTCCGACGCCCGCCGGGCCTCGTCGGCGGAGGTGACGTTCTGCAGGACGGTGGTCCCCGCCCTGCGCAGGGCCGTGACGACCGAACGGTCCGGGATGCCGAAGGTGAACGAGACGAGGGGCACAGCGGACGCGAGGAGCAGATCAACCTTGTCCGCCCAGTCGTCGTCGTCCTCGACCGGTTCCAGGGCGTTCAGTCGCACGCCGTACCGGTCGGCCTCGGGCTGGATGACCTGGGCGTAGCGGCGGTACTCCGCCGGCGCGACGGGGACCGGGGCGGGGACGAAGAGGTTGACGCCGAAGGAGACACCTTCGGCCCGGACGGTGTCCATCTGTTCGGCGAGCGCCTGCGCGGTCTTGTAGCCGGCGGCGAGGAAGCCCATGCTTCCCGCCCGGGCTGCTGCCGTCACCAGCGCGGGAGTGCCGGCCCCGCCGGCCATCGGGGCCGCCAGGACCGGCAGCGAGACCCCCAGGTCGTCCAGCAGTGGGCTCATCTGGCTTCTCCTCCTCGGGCCGGGGATGACACACGTGACTCTAGACAATCGGAGACACGTGGCGAAATGCCGGTCGCGTCACCATGATGCGCGGTGGCAACGGAGGTGGCGTACATTTCTTGCACCTTGCGACCACGATCGTCGGACGGAGTCGGCAGTGACGACCATGAAACTCCCGCGCCAGGAATGCGCAGCCACGGTTCTGGGCGGCCCCACGGCCGTCCTCGACCTGGGCGGTCTGCGGATCGTCAGCGATCCGACCTTCGACGAGGCGGGCCCGCACGGATATCTCACCAAGACGAGCGGACCCGCCCGGACGGAGGACGCCGTGGGCCCGGTGGATCTCGTGCTGGTCAGCCACGACGTGCACCCCGACAACCTCGACGAACGGGGCCGCGCGTTCGCGAAGGCCGCGCCGCTGGTCCTGACCGGGCCGCTCACCGCGGCGCGGCTCGGCTCACCCGCGGTCGGTCTCTCCCCTTGGACCAGTCACACCGTGGCACGCGGGGACGGTCAGGGTGACCTCACCGTACTCGCGGTGCCGGCCGTGCACGGTCCCGAGGACGGCGAGCGCGACGCCGACGGTCATGTCAACTGCGAGGTCACCGGTTTCGTGCTGTCCGGCCGGGGACTCCCGACGGTGTACGTCAGTGGTGACAACGCCTCGCTGCGCGTCGTGGCGGAGATCTCCCGGCGCGTCCCGGACATCACCTCGGCGCTGCTGCACGCCGGAGCGGCGCGTGTGCCGGCGAAGTTCGACGGCCGCCCGCTGTCCCTCGACAGCCGGCGGGCCGCGGCGGCGGCCGCCGTCCTTCGCGCGGACGTCGTGGTGCCGGCCCACTACGACGGCTGGGACCACTTCTCCGAGGGGCGTGACGACCTGACGCTCGCCTTCTACGAAGCCGGCCTGTCCGCGCTGCTGCGGACCGCGACGCACGGCTCGTGGGTGGACCTGCGCCCCTGAGATTCGAGGGCTGTTCTCCGTAGGCCGCCCGGTCGGCATCTACTTGACAAGTCAACGAGTTTGTCCCTTAACTTGACGCTGCAAGCATCAGTGACCGCCCACTTCCGAATGCAAGTACGGCGTTCGAACAGTGCATAACGTTCGATGCCGGAAGGGGCGGAAGGGGCATGGACGCGGCAGTGCGCTACTCGATCCTGGGCACCGTTCGGGCGCTGCGCGGAGACGCCGAACTCCCTCTCGGCCCGCCCAGGAGACTGGCCCTGTTCGCCCTGCTCCTGCTGCGCGCGCCCGGCCCGCTGACGCTCAGCGAAGCCGTCGACGTGCTCTGGGGCGAGGAGCCGCCCGCCAGCGCGGTCAACGTGGTGCACCGGCACATCGGCGCCCTGCGCAGGACGCTGGAACCTCATCTGCGCAGCCGGTCCGACGCCCGGCACCTCGTACGTGCCGCCGACGGCTACCGCCTGCTGGTCGACACCCCGGACTCCGACCTCCTGCACTTCCGTGACCTGTGCGCCCGGGCACGGCTCGGGGCCGGCACCTCGGACCGCGCCCAGGCCGCTCATCTCTTCGTCCGGGCCCTGCGGCTCTGGCGCGGTCCCGTGGTGGCCGAGGGCAGCTACGTGTGCCGGCACCCGGTCTTCACCGCGGTGGGGCAGGAGTTCGTCACGGCGGTGAAGGAAGCCGCCGACGTCGTCCTGGCCGCGGCCCCCGCATGGACGGACGACGTTCTGACGGCGCTGCGGCACGCCCTGGTCGGACACCCCTTCGACGAGGCTCTGCACGCGCGGGTCATCGCCGCCCTCGCCGCCACCGGTCGCCAGGCCGAAGCCCTGCGGCAGTTCGACGGCATCCGCCGCAGCCTGGCCGACGAACTCGGTGTCGAACCCGGTCCCGAGCTGCGGGCCGCTCAGCAGCGACTGCTCCGGCAAAGCTTCACCGGACCTTCGTACCCGCCGGCATGCGCGGTCCCCGCCGCTTCGCTACGGGCCCACCTTCCCGTGGACTGTCCGTCGTTCGCCGGCCGCCGGGCCGAGCTGGACCGGTGCCTGGAACTCCTGCCGCCGGAAGGGGACCAACGGCAGCCCGCGCTCACCGCCGCCATCTGCGGCATGGCGGGAGTGGGAAAGACGACCCTGGCCGTCCGCTTCGCCCACCTGGGGGCCGAACGCTACCCCGACGGACAGGTTTTCGTGGATCTCCAGGGGCACCACACCTCGCGGCCGCCTCTCGAATCCCACGAGGCCATGCGCACGGTGCTCGCAGCGCTGGATGCCGATCCGGGCCCGGCGGCACCGGGCGCGGACCCCGGAGCCGCCGTGCTCGGCACCGCGTACCGCAGGGCCCTGGCGGGACGTCGGCTGCTCCTCGTCCTGGACGACGCCCGCGACAGCGAACAGGTACGTCCCCTGCTGCCCAGCACCGCCGGTGCACTCACGATCGTCACGAGCCGCCGGCGGCTGGAGGGACTGGTGGTGACGGACGACGCCCGCATCGTCACCCTCCACCCCATGACCCACCAGGAGAGCCTGGAACTCATGGAACGCCGTCTGGGCGCGGACCGGATCAGGGGCGAGCACACCGCGGTGGGGGACATCGTCGAAGCGTGCGGGGGACTGCCGCTGACGCTGGCCGTCGCGAGCACCCGGGCGCGGCTGCAACCGGCCTTCTCCCTCACCTCGCTCGCATCGCGGCTACAGGACGGCCCAGGCGGCCTCGCCCCCCTGTCCACGCACGACGTCCGCACCGATGTCCGGAGCGCCTTCATGACCTCCTACGCGGCACTGAGCCCCGGTGCCGCCTCGCTGTTCAGGCTGCTCAGCCTGCATCCCGCACGGGAGATCAGCGCGCGGGCCGCCGCCAGCCTGACCGGCACCGACCTACGCACCACGCACGCGCATCTGGCAGAGCTGATCGATCACCACGTCCTCGCCGAGCCGGCGCCCGGCAGGTACACCTGTCACGCTCTGCTGCGCGCCCTGGCCGCGGAACTCAGCTCCGAGCGGGACCTGCCCAGCGCGCGGTCCGCGGCCCGGGCCAGGCTGGCCGAGCACTGTCTCCGCGGCGCCGACGCCGAAACCGCGCCGATGGCGCCGCACCGCAAAACCCTGGTCATGCCGCCGCGCCCCGGTGTGTGACCGCAGCGGTTCGGCGCACGGCTCCCGCACCGGGACTCAGAAGGCATCCCGGTGCACGACGGAACGGAGGGTGCGCAACGCGTTGTGGTGGCGGGACTTGACCGTTCCCGCCGGTACTCCGAGAATCCCCGCTGTCTCCTTGATGGTGCGGTCACCCAGGTAGATGTGGACCAGCACCGCCCTGTGCTCCGGTGAGAGCGTGTGGAGGAGGAACCCCACGGTCATGGCGTCGTGCACGGCCTCGACAGTGTCCATCCCCGACGACGGTTCGTTGTGGACGGCTCCGAACACCTCCCTGCGCGCGTGCGGCTTGCGCACCCAGTCGATGACCAGGTTGCGGGTGACGGTGAACAGCCAGCCTCTGACCGAACCCTCCATGCCGACGAGGCGGTCCACGTTGCGCCAGGCACGGATGACCGCCTCCTGCACGATGTCTTCGGCGAGTGCGCGGTCGCCCAGCATGTTCTCGGCGTACGAGACGAGCCCGTCCCGGTGCTCCCGCATGATGGTGACGAGCAGTTCCGCCACAGTCGTCGGCGTGGGGGCGGTCGTTGGCGTGGGGGCGGTAGTCATAGTTTCCGAGTTTCCGAGCCGTTCCGGTGCTCCGTGGTCCTGCGGCCGGAGGGTGCACATGTGTCCTCCGAGGCATCCGCACCCTAGGCATGGACGAGTGCCGGAATTCTGCCGCCCTTGTGACGCGGTGATGCCGACGAGGAGAAGTCCGGGGCGGAGTCCGCCGTGGAAACCCGCAACGCTGACCATGGTCCGTGCGACGACCGGCCGCCATGGTGCCGACGTCGAAGTAGCTTGCACCGTGAAGGTGGGGGGGGTATGCCCGTGGCGCTGCTGCCTAGACACGTCGCTGCATGTACACCCACGTATGGGTACCATGCCCGGCATCATCTAGTTTTCGAGGGAGTGAACGGTTGTGACCAGCCAGTCAACCGCGACGCTCCGATCGCGGTACGTCGAGCAGGCCGCATCGGATCTCAAGGAAAACCGTCGCCGGCAACAGGAACTCCTCGAAACCGTCAAGATGTTGAAGCGGGAGGAAGCCCTCCTCGCTGACATCCTGGCCCTCGCGGAGCGGTACGAGGGCGGTGTGGACGGACCGCCGCCGCTGCCCGAGCAGGCGCAGGAGGAACCCGCACACCCGCGGTCGGGCCGGCCCGCCGCCAACCCGAAGACGTCGGGGAGGACGGCCGGCACGGGCAAGTCGCAGCAACCTCTGCTCGCGGACCTCCTGCTGGATCTGCTCCGTGCACAGGAACAGCCACGTTTCGCCAAGGAGCTGAGGGACGAGCTTCTCGCGAAGCATCCCGATCGGACGCCGACCCCGCAGGTGGTGCGCAACACGCTGGAGGCACTCGTGGCCAAGGGACGTATCCGCCGCCACAAGGACCAGCGGTCGGTGAGGTACACCCTGGCATGACGTAGGGCACACGCGACGTGCCGCTCCGCTCAGGGGATCAGCGGAGCGGCACGAGCGGAGCAGTCGCCTCCCCGCCGGGGGAAGCGGGAAGGCGACTGCCCCCACCCGCCGCGGTGTCCGCCAGTTCAGAACCGTGCGCGGCGGGAGCCTTCAGCAAAAGAACGGATCCCGTGGTGGCCGGGGTTCACGAACGCGCCGTAAAAGATGCCCGCTCGCCGACCAGGCCTCCGAGGCCAGGAGCGGAGCGCGAACTCGGCAGCCTCTCGCCGACGTCACGCAGGGGTCCGCGGCGGTGATCCGAAGGCTTGCGCGGCCGACGGGGCCCCATCGGCGAGACGCCGTTGGTGAAACGACATGCGAGCCCCCACCAGCCTGCCGCCGGGAGCCCGGGAGGCAGGGCTCCGGAACCCGGGGCGGCGACGGTCCAGGGCCGGTCCGACCAGCGAAAGTCACCTCGCGTGCGACGGTCCGGACCCGCGCCCGCTCGGCCTCACGACGACCAGCGGCAACGCGAACGACTGCACCCGCCGTCGCGGCGGACGACCTCCGGCTTCGCCGCTACTACTTGCTTGAGCAAGCATCGTATATACTTGTCCAGGCAAGCACTTTTGGATGGGTTCAACGAGAGGTTCAGCCGTCCCGCGCCCATCGACATCACCGCACAACCGGAGGTACTGACATGAATCGTCTCGAGGGGCGCGCTGCACTGGTCACGGGTTCGACGAGCGGCATCGGGCGCGGTGTCGCGGAGGCGATGGCCCGCGAGGGCGCCATCGTCGTCGTAACCGGACTCGGCTCGGAGCGCGGTGCTCAGGTCGTCGACGGAATCGTCGCGGAGGGCGGCATCGCCCACTTCGTCGAGGCAGACCTCTCTGCGGGTGGCTCCGAGATCCGCCGCCTCGCACAGGAGGCGACGGCCCTGGCGGGTCGGCCGATCGACGTCCTGGTCAACAATGCGGCCTTTCTCGTGCCGCCCCACCCCATGACGGAGTCGACCGAGGAACAGATCGACCAGGTGCTGGAGGTCAACATCAAGGCCCCGTTCCTTCTCACGGCGGCCCTGGTGCCCGCCATGGTGGAGCACGGCGGCGGCTCGGTGATCAACATCGGCTCGATCGGCGGCGTGGACGGAATCAAGTTCACCTCGCTGTACGGCGCCAGCAAGGCAGGCCTGCACTCGCTGACGAGGTCGTGGGCCGCGGAACTGGCGGCCGACGGTGTGCGGGTGAACACCGTCGCCCCCGGACCCACCATCACGGAAGGGAACGAAGACCTCCGCCCCCTCCTGGAGCAGCTCGCCGAGGGCAATCCGGACCGGCGTACGGGCACCGTGCAGGATACGGCCGCGGCTGTGATCTTCCTCGCCAGTGAAGAGGCGTCACACATCCACGGTGTACTCCTCCCCGTGGACGGCGGGGCCCTCGCGATCTGAGGACGGGTCGGCTCGGCGCCTCGGCGCCGAGCCGGCCCCACGAGCCGTCGTTGATCAGTGAGGACTGCCCCACGATCCCTGGCGATCGCGTTCGCTCGGCGGACGCCCGTGGCCGACCGGGGACTCCCACGGGTGCGACACGCGGCCAACAGGAGCAGCATGGGGCAAGGCGGCAGTTCGCAGGGGCGGACGCACCCCTCACCGTTCGCAGCGAGGGCAGGAGTGAGCATGGCGGCGCAGCACCTGTTCGTGATGACCGGAGCCCCGTACCGGACACTCACGGCGTCTCCCCCTTCACCGGCCACCAGGTCTCGGCATGCACCAGCGACGAGAAGAACGCCGTCGGGCCGGCTCCCCGGGCACGGTGGCCGCTGGAGGACGAACGGGAACGTGTCGGCGTGACATTCGCCCGCGGTGAGATGCGAAGGCCGTACACGGTGGCGGACCGCAACCTGCACACAGGGCGGAATCCCGCGTCGGCACCAGCTCCGGCGGCCCGACTGCTGAAGGGGCTGTAGGTGGCGCCCCCGGACAGACCTCACGCGCTCGCGCGGCGGTGCGGAGCCGGGGTTACCGGTGGCCGGACTCCGGGGACCTCATGGCGGGGAGCCCGGCTCCCCTGCCTCGGTGCGGCGCCTCTCTCCTCCACCCGCACCCCGCCAGCGGGAAGCGCCGCGCGACACGGACCGGCTCGGTCCGCTCCAGTGCGGCCGCATCCTCGCCCTGTCCCTCCCCTCCCCGGTGAATTCCGATCCCCACCGGCCGGCCGTCGCCCATGGACCTTCCCCGGTGCACCCGCGGCCGGTCCGGTGAGTTCATCCCCATCAGGTATGTCGTCCGAGCACGAGAGGCTCAGGCCATGGACATGAAACTCGAAGTCGTCGTGATACCGGTGTCCGACGTCGACCGGGCCAAGGACTTCTACACAGCGCTGGGCTGGCGGCTCGACGCCGACCTCGCCCCCGCCGAGAACTTCCGGGTCATACAGGTGACCCCGCCGGGATCACCGGCGTCGGTCATCTTCGGCACCTCGGTCACCTCCCAGGCTCCGGGCAGCGCACAGGGACTGCACCTGATCGTCGACGACATCGTCGCCGCCCACGAAGAGCTGAAGCGACTCGGCGCGAACCCGAGCGACGTCTTCCACGACGCCGGCGGGATCTTCCACCACGCCGGCACCGAGGCCCGGGTGCCCGGGCCGGAACCGCAGCGCGCCAGCTACGGTTCGTTCCTGTCCTTCAACGACCCGGACGGCAACGGCTGGCTCCTGCAGGAGGTCACCAGTCGGCTGCCGGGGCGGGTGGACCCCGCGGCCATGACGTTCACCTCGGCGGACGAGTTGGCGAGCGCCCTCCACCGCGCGGCGGCCGCACACCGCGCACAGGGGTCGGGCACCGGCACGGAAGATCCCGACTGGCCGGAGTGGTTCGCCCGGTACCTGGCGCGTGAGCGGAGCGGCGCCGAGGAGCTGTGATGAGCGATGCCGCCTACCGAGCCTTCACCGTCACCGGCCAGCGGCAGTTCACCCTGGTCGAACGGGAACGTCAGGAACCGGCCCCCGGCCAGGTCCGCATCCGTGTCGAGGCGTGCGGGGTCTGTCACACCGATGTCCTGGCGGTCGAGGGGCTGCGACCGGACCCGGCCACGCCCATCGTGCCGGGCCACGAGATCATCGGCGTGATCGAGGCCGCGGGACCGGGCGTAGAACCGGCATGGCAGGTCGGCGAGCGCGTGGGCGTCGGCTTCCTCAGCGGCCACTGCACGGTGTGCGAGCCCTGCCGCCGCGGCGACTTCGTCAACTGCGAGGAACAGCCGCAGACGGGTACCGCCGTCGACGGCGGTTACGCGGAGGTGGCTTACGCCCGGGCGACCGGTCTCGTGCGGATCCCGGACGCACTGGACGCCCTGGCCGGTGCGCCGCTGCTGTGTGCGGGGTTGACCGTCTACACCGCGCTGGTGTCGTCGTCGGCCGCGCGTCCCGGCTCGCTCGTCGCGATCCAGGGCATCGGCGGCCTCGGGCATCTGGGCATCCAGTACGCCCGGGCGCTGGGGTACCGCGTCGTCGCCGTCGCGCGGGGCACCGAGAAATCCGGGCTCGCCGCGGAACTCGGCGCCCACGACTACATCGACAGTACGGCGACGGACCCCGGCGAGGCGCTCCAGCAGCTCGGCGGGGCGGCGGTCGTCGTCGCCACCGCCGCGTCGGGCGCCTCGATGTCACCGCTGGTGCGGGGACTCGGCAGGCGGGGCGAGCTGGTCGTCGTCGGAGCGGCTCCGGACCCGTTCGAAGTGAGCACGACCGACCTGATCTTCGGCAACCGCGTCGTGCGCGGAAGTCTCACCGGCTCGTCCATCGAGAACGAGGACAACGTGCACTTCACGCTCGCCCACGCGATCCGCTCCCGTAACGAGGTGCTCCCTCTGAGCGACGCTCCCGGGGCCTACGAGCGGATGCTCTCCGGCGAGGCCCGCTTCCGTGTCGTACTCGACGCGGCGAGGTGACACCGTCGTGGCAGAGCCGCCGCCCACACCAACAGGGACGCTCAGCTCTTCTTGCTGTGCAGGCGGGACCGGTAGGCGGCCGCCTTGACTCGGTTGCCGCAGGTCTTCATGGAGCACCACTCCCGCCGGGGGCCGCGCGAGCGGTCGAGGTAGACCTGGGTGCACTCGGGACGGGAGCACTCGCGCAGCAACGCGCCCTCCACTCCCCCGAGGATCTCCACGGTCTCCCGGGCCAGGACCACGAGCCCCTGGGCCACTGAACCTGTGCGGCGACGCTTGCCGTCCGCGCCGAGCTGAACCCGAACCGGCAGGCCGGCCGCCTGCCGGTTGACCTCGGCGAGCGCCGCAGCGGGCAGAGGTTCGCCGGCCAGGTGCGACGCGACCACCGAGTAGATGGCCTCCCGCAGGTCCAGGGCCGTCGCGACGTCGGCCTCGTCGGCGCCGGGAGCCTCGTCGAGCATGCCGGACTCCACGAACCAGTCGTCGAGCGACTCGGGGCGTGAGAGCATTTCCGTCGGCGCCTCGTTGCGGCGTGCGCGCAGCGTTCCGACGAAGTCGAGGAAGAGCGTCCCACAGGGAAATGCATGATTCACGTCACCATTCTGACTGGTGACAAAGGAAAACGCAAAGACCCTGATCGGAGGGCGTCACCTGAGGTCCGGACTTCACCTGCCGCGCGCAGCCGGTCACCGGGTCCGGGCACTCAGGAAGGGGTCCTCGTGCATCGGGCCGGACGGTGAGCACCTGCCCGGGCGGGACGGCCGAGTGCGGCGGAGGCGCCCGGCCGGCACATCTGACCTCACTCGGCCGATGGCGGGCCGGGACGGTCGAGCAGTTCCGCGATGAAACCTTCCCAGTCCAGTGCTTCGCTCTCCGCCTCCGCCGGAACGGTCCGATACGTCGCTTCCAGCCACTCGGCGAGCGGTGCCACGGGAAGGCTGAACAGAGCGTTGTGACTGCCGGAGTCGAGCAGCAACCAGGCCACGCCCGGCGCGTCGTGGAGAGCCGGCCACACCTTCACGTCCCACTCACCGCTGTCCCCGAACAGCCCGCGGTAGAGCAGTTCCCGGCCGATGCGCCAGGTCACGGCGGATCCGGTCACGGGCCTGAACGTAACGGAGATGATCATGGGCGTGCCGGGGTCGAACCGGAAGTCCGCCCGGACCGGCAGCACCGTCTGCTCGCTCAGCACGCGGCCGACCTCCAGGGAGAGCGAGGAAGCCCCGTGCGGCACCGCCTCGCGCACCCACAGGCCTGATTGATCGCTGTTCATGACACGCTTCCCTTCCCTGGAGCGACGTTTCCGCCCGAACCGTTCCGCACGACGACGTTCCGCGTCCTCAGTCACGTGATGTTCCGCCGGTGCACGTCGGCCGACCCTCACGTGCGGCGGCCGGCACTCCGGGACCCGGCCGGACGGGGGCTCGGCCACTCCAGCCAGGATGATGAGAATCATCCAGGTTGTCAAACAGCACGTTCGACGGCCCTCGGAACCCCGCCCTGCGGTGACCGTCCCGGCTGTCGACGCGAGATCGCTCCGCACCGCGACTTTGCCCATTTTACTTCGCTGTGCAAGTATTGATGTCATGTCGACCGCAACGCCAGCACCGGTCCCCTCCGGACCGAAGGCCCTGACTCCGGAGGAAGAGGCCGTCGTCCGGGCCCTTCCGCGTCTCATTCACGCGCTGCCGCGCGCCATCGACGCCGACATGGTGCGGGAGCAGCGTCTCCCCAACACCGAGTACCTGGCCCTCATGCATCTCTCCGAGGCACCTGGCCGGCGGTTGCGTATGAGTGATCTCGCCGGGGTCTGTGAGATGTCACTCAGCGGCACGACCCGTGTCGTGTGCCGACTGGAGAGTCAGGGCTTCGTCCAGCGCGTCCGGTGCGCAGAGGACGCCCGAGGCTGGAACGCGGCTCTCACGGACGCCGGTCTGCGGCGGCTGGAGGAGGCGTGGCCGACCAACCTGGCCGCCGTCCGCCGGCACTTCCTCGACCATCTGGCAGGGCTCGACCTCAAGGAACTCGCCGCGGCCCTGCAGAACGTGGCCCCCTGAGCCGGTGCGGCCGCCCCGGACGGCAGCCGGCGGCCGCCCGCCGCGCACTGCTGCCGTGGCGAGCGAGCAGGCATTCAACGCATCACCCGTCTAGAGAGTGACAGAACTGACAGCGGGATCCGCCGGGAGGGAGCGGAACCCGATGACGAAGGGGGCACGTGACAGCCGCCAAGTGCGATCATGTCCTCATGACTCCTCCAAGCGACGGCCCCCGGCCCGTCACGCTGGGCACTCGGCCCACTCCGCTGGAGCCCATGCCCCGACTCGCCCAGGAACTGGGGCTCGGCGCCGACGATCTGTGGATCAAACGCGACGACCTCACCGGCCTGGGTGGCGGCGGCAACAAGGTGCGCAAGCTTGAGTGGCTTTGCGGGGCAGCCCTCGCCGAGGGGGCGACCCACCTCGTGACGACCGGCGCCCCGCAGAGCAATCACGCTCGCCTGACCGCCGCCGCGGGCGCCCGCCTGGGTATGCGGACCGTGCTGGTTCTGGCGGGCACGCCCGGTGGACCGGTGCACGGCAATCTCGTCCTGGACGCCCTGTTCGGGGCCACCGTCGTCTGGGCCGGTGACGTCCACGGCGACGAGCTGAGCGCCGCTGCCGCGACAGTGGCCGCCCGGCTGCGAGCCGACGGCGCCGTACCGGCGCTGATCCCCTTCGGTGGGTCAAGCACGCTCGGGGCCCGCGGTTACACCGTGTGCGGACACGAGCTGCTCGCCCAGGTCCCGGACCTGGACACCGTCGTGGTGGCCCTGGGTTCCGGCGGCACCATGGCCGGGCTTGTCCACGCGCTCGGCGCCGAACGGGTCCTGGGCGTCCACTGCGGCGCCGTGACCGATCCGGCGGACGTCGTGGCCGCGTTCGCCTCCGATCTGTCCGGTACGGCACATCCGCCGAGTTCACTTCGGCTGCGACTGGACCAGGTCGGCGAAGGGTACGGCGCGCTCACCGAACCGGTCGTTGCCGCCCTGAACCGTACGGCCCGCGCGGAGGGCGTCGTACTCGACCCCGTGTACACGGGTCGGGCCATGGCCGGCCTGATCGCAGCGGTGGAGGACGGGCACATCGTTCGCGGCCGGCGCACGGTCTTCCTCCACACGGGCGGCCTTCCCGGCCTCTTCGGGCACCGGGCCGCACTGGAGACGACCGCGTCGGACCTCGCCGCGAGAAGTCACGCGCTCTGAAGCGTCGGAGGTCTCAGGCTCGGGCCCCGTCTGCCGGAGGGGCCGGTGGAACGCGTGACCGACGGCGGCGGCCTCAGCGGCCTTCGAGGGGTGCACGCCGCGACCGGCGAGCGAGCCCCACGGTTGCCACTGCGCGGTAACCGCATCGCAGGCCATCCGAGGGCGACGGGCCTATCCTGCTGCTGGAGGCGACGACCTGTGAACACCAGCCGTCCGCACACAGCTCAGCCCGGTCAGTTCGCGGGGATCCAGGACGAGGATCTCGCGATGGTGCTGCACGCGGCTGCGCGCGAGGCCATGCGCGCGCTGGGCGCCGCCGCCGCAGCCGTCCACCTGCTGAGCAGTGACGGCACCCGGCTCGAACTGGCACTGACGGGCGGCGGCCCGCCGTCCCTCTTCATGGTGCCCGCACGGGTCCGCCTGGACTCGACCGGCAGCTGCGCACGTGCCTTCGCCTCCCGAGGCGCCGCCGTCTCGGCCCAGGCCGACGCCGCCGGTGCGCCACCTGGACAGGCACTCCCCCACCCCTATGCCGCACTGTCCGTCCCGGTCACGGGGGAAGACCGGCGTTTCGGCACCATGACCGTACTCTGCGCGGCGAGTTACGAAGCCTTCGGGCCGGCACACCGGGAGCGCCTGCAGCGTGCCGGTGACCGGCTCGCCGCCGCTCTCGCCGAGCTCGCCGAGCGGGGCACGGCGGTCACGGCCGGCCCCGTGCCCGCGCTCGTGCCGATCTGGCCGGGATCGGACGTGGGTGAGCACACACCGGGCTGGGGGGTGCCGGGCGCGCCCGGCTCCGCGGGCACCAGCATGATGTACCCGGTGCGCCGTCTGACCGAGCTGCTCAATCGGGCCACGACGCCCGACGGCATCGTCGAAGCCGCCCAGGGCTGCATCATGGCTCCCTTCGGCGCGCGGGCCCTCGCCCTGGTGACGGCCGACCAGGCGCACCTGTGGGTGTTCGGGCACAGCGGCGCGTCGTCCGGCATGGTCCGTCATCTGCACGGCGCCAGGACGGACGCGGAGTCTCCGGTCACGGAGGCACTCCGCGGGCTCCCGCAGTTCCTCGCCGCGTCCGGTCCCACGGCCGTCGACTCGGATCGGCCCGACGGCGAGCCCCATGCCGAAGCTCATCTGCCACTGCCCGGAAGCACCCGGTTCGGCGATCCCACAGCCGGGGAGCAGCAGACCGTCATCGGCGTGTGCTGTCTGACGTTCCCGGGCTCGCGCACGTTCTCGACCGAGGAGCGGGCGATCCTCGGCATGATGGCGCAGTCGCTGGGGGCGGCCGTCGAGCGGGTGGAACTCGGCTCCCAGCAGCGCGAGGTCGCCACGTGCCTGCAGAGAACGCTTCTGCCCCCCAGGCTCCCCGAGTTGCCCCGCCTGACCACCGCGGCACGCTACTGGCCCGCCACGGCGACGTCCAAGGTGGGCGGAGACTGGTACGAGGTCATCCCGCTCCCGGGCGAACGCATGGCCCTCGTCGTCGGGGACGTCGAGGGCCATTCCATGGAGAGCGCCGCGGTCATGGGGCAGGTGCGCACCGCGGTGGCCGCCTACGTGAGCGAGGACCATCCGCCCACCACGGTGATCGACCGCGTCGGCCGACTGCTCACCACGTCGGGTACGGAACTGACCGTGACCTGCTGCGTCGTCGTCCTGGACACCGGCGACGGCACCGCCGAGGTGGCCTTGGCGGGTCATCCGAGTCCGCTCGTCCGGCATGCCGACGGTCGGATCGACGCCCTCGAGGCACCTGCGAACGTGCCGCTCGGTGTGGCGGTGAACGATCCCTGTCAGGGGCGGGAACACAGACTGGAGGCCGGGAGCATCCTCATGCTCTACTCCAACGGCCTGGTCGACTGGAACGCGACCACTCCGGAGGCACGCGCCCGGGCGCTGCTCGGTTCCGGCAGCGTCACGACCGGCTCGGACCTGGAGCAGCTGGCCGACCACATCTCCGCCGACGTCTCGCACCCGCAGCAGCGGCGTGACGACGCCGTGCTGCTCGTGGGCCGGTACGAGGGGGCCGGGGGCGCCGGCAGCCAGGTCGCCCCGCGCGCCGGAGGCATGGTCATCCAGCGTGGCGACCTGCAGGGCGCCGGGGCGGCGCGCGCCTTCGTCGACGATCGGCTGCACACCTGGGGTCTGCCGGACCTGTCGGACTCACTCCAGCTCATCGCCTCCGAAGTGGTGACCAACGCACTGATCCATGCGGGCAGCGACGTCGACGTCCGTATCCGGGCGTTCGACGACCATGTCCGGCTGGAGGTGCGGGATTCCCGGAGCAATCCGCCGGTGCCGTCGCCTCTCGCGCTCTCGGAGGAGGACAACGCCGAGGCCGAGCACGGCCGCGGTCTGCTGATCGTCGACGCGTTGGGCGGGGTGTGGAACAGCTTCCCGAACGGCAGGGGCAAGAACGTCGTCGTCGACATGCCCCTCTGACGTGGGGCAGGTGCCGGGTAGCGGGCCGTGCTGTGTCCCCGTGCCCGGCCGCCGCCCGCCGCGAGGCGGCGATTCGGGCGCTCACCGTCCGTCCGGCCGTCAGAACACCTGGAGGAAGCAGCCGCAGGCGATCACCACCGCGGCCGACACCGACATGAGGACGGTCAGGGTTTTGCGGATGTTCACTGCGGCTCCTCGGGGAGGAAGACGGTTGGTTCGGTGCTCCGTGCCCTCGGCGGCGCAGCGATGCATCGAGGGTCGGACGGATCGCGGCCCGGGGCCAGGGCCACGCGCGTACCGGTGTTCCGGCGTACGGTGGGTGGCAGCCGCTCCGTGGGACCGGCCCGGCGGACCTACGGACGGTCGGCCGGTGCAGACACTCGCGCGGCGAAATGGACGACGCGACACGGTCCATAGTCACACCGCTTTCGTCACCCGTCAAGGCGGTTACGCATGACACGATCGTCGTCCACCAGCGCGGTCGGTGCCTCGCACCGATCGACCACCGCGCCGGGTACGCGGAAGGGGCACGGGGCGCCTTCCGCGCTCGTCCGGGCGGAGCGGGGGACCAGCTCAGCGGCGGCGTTCCGCGAGGGCGGCCGCCTCGGCCGCCTCCGCCGTCACACGCGCGGCGGCGCGAACGGTACGCCCGCCCAACTTCCAGGCGACCATACGCAGTGCGGTCGCGGGAGCGGGCGGGAAGACGCCCAGCTGCGCCAGCATGGTGACGTCGTCGCGCACGGCCTCGTGGCCGGCCACCCTGCCCTCGCGCAGCTCCAGCACGTGGATCTGCTCGAAGTCGATCTCGCGCCCTGTCGCGGGAACCGCCTGTTCGAGCGCGCCCTCGCGGAAGCGCACGAAGGGGCCTGTGTGGCGTCCCTGCATGCGCAGCCGGACCCAGACCTGCCGGTCGTTGGCGGCGATGTCCGTGATCGGAAACCGCAGACCGCCGAAGGCGGAGCGCATCCAGGCCCCCGAGGCGAGTACACCCGCTGGACCCGGGATCGAGCAGGACGGGGGTGCCACGGCCGCCTCGCGGTTGCGGAAGTCCACCGAGACCACATCGGCGGCCAGATCCGCGTCTCCTGTCTCGAGAACGCGGAAGAGCCCCTGGGCAAGTTCGGCAGCGGTCAGTCCCATGATCGGTCACACCCCTCGGCAGCTACGACCCGCACGACGCGGACCGCCCACAATTGAGGTAACAGCGTACCTAATGATTAGGGTCTGATGGAAAACCTAGGATGGGGTGATGCCCTCCAAGCGCTCCTACGTCTCCCCCTTGCGCGAGCAGGCCGCTGCGCGAACCCGTGAGCAGATCCTTCAGCGGGCCACCGAGCTGTTCGCGGAGCGCGGCTATGGACTGGTGACCGTCGCGGACATCGCGGCCGCCGCCGGTGTCTCCCCCAAGACGGTGTTCGCGAGCGTCGGCAGCAAGAGCGACATCCTGGACCGGATCGTGGACCAGGGCGTGGCCACGTCCGGTCACGAGCAGGCCGTACGGCACCTGCTCGGTCTGCGGACGCCCGAGGCGGTCCTGGACACACTGGCCCGGGGCACCCGAGCGGGCAACGAGGCACGCTTCCCCGTTCACGAGGCGATTCACAAGGCGTTGCCCGTCCACGAGAACGGTGCCGCCCTGTGGGAGCGCGCCACAGCGGCCTACCGGAACGCCCTGACGACGGCCGCGGGCCACCTCCACACCCTGGACCCCCTGCCCCGCTACGCCGAACAGGAGACGGCGGACGCGCTGTGGTTCTGGTTCGGCCCGTCCGGCTGGCGCTCGCTCGTGGTCGACAACGCCTGGCCATGGGACCGTGCCGAGCAATTCCTGCGGCGCACGGCCACCGCCACCTTGTACTCACACGAGTAGGCGTCCGTCAGCTGCCCCTCGGGACCTGTCGTCCGGATCATGCCGGCGTCTCGGGGCGCGGCGGGCGGGCCTGGCGCCGGCCGACCGCGGGACGGCAGGCGGCCGGGGCCGCCTGCCCGCCACTCACCGCAGCAGCACGCCGAAGACCACCGTGAAGAACGCTTCGAACGCCCGCGCCGAACGGTCGGCCCGGGCGCTGATCAGTGCCCCTTCCCACGCGCTCAGCACGAAGCGCGCGAGGGTGGACGCGTCCAGCGCTTTGGCCACCTCGCCCGCCTGCTGGGCGTCCGTGATGGCGGAGGCGAGGGCGTCGGTCCAGGCCTGCAACCCCTCGCGCACCGTCGCGCGCACCGCATCACTGTGATCAGCGACCTCGACGGCGAGGTCGCCCACGAGGCAGCCCCGGTTGAACTCCGCCTGGATGTTCTCGTCGCGCAGGAACTCGAAGTGCTCACGCAGCCGGGTCAGCGGGGCAACCGACCGGTCATACAGCTTCTCCAGCCCCCGGCTGGCGCCGTACCGGTCCAGCGCGACGACGGCCAGGGCTTCCTTGCTCGGAAAGTGGTTGTAGAAGGATCCCTTGGGGGCCCCGGCGGCATCGGTGATGTCCTTCACGCCCGTGGCCGCGTAACCGCGAGCATGGAACTGCTCGACCGCGGCAACGATGAGGTTCTCCCGCAGACTCGCCCTGGGCACCGCGCTGGCCTCCTTGTTCCCCGTTCAAGACGATCGGTCGCATTCAACATACCAGATGGCCCCGAGATGGCGGCCTGCGCATAGCGTTGACGTGGGCGGGGACACAGCAGCTCCCGCTTGCTCCGCTTAAGACGACCGGTCACTATGGAGCCACTATCGGCACGCCCGTCACACAGGAGAACAGCACCATGAGTGATCTCACGGCAAAGGTCGTCCATGCGCACGGTGGTCTGGACCGCTACGCGCGATACCGATCCGCCACGGTCGACTTCCGCTCCGGAGGAGTGTTGTGGGGGATGAAGGGCCAGGAGGGTGTCTTCGACCGTGCCGCCGTACAAGTCGACCTGCATCGACAGCGTGCCAGCCACTCCCCCTTCACCGCCCCTGGTCTGCGCACCTCCTTCACCGCCGAGCGCGTGGCGGTGGAGAGTGACTCCGGCGAGGTGCGGGCCGAGCGTCTGTCGCCCCGGGACGCGTTCACCGGTCACGTCCTCGAAACCCCCTGGGACGACCTGCACGTCGCCTACTTCGCCGGATACGCGATGTGGACGTACCTGACGTCCCCCTTCACCTTCGTCTCCCCCGGTTTCCGGACCGAGGAACTGCCTGCCGTGACCGAGGACGGCGAGAGGTGGAGCCGGCTCAAGGTCACGTTCCCCGAGCACATCGCGACGCACAGCCGGGAACAGGTCTTCTACTTCGACGAGGCCGGACTGCTTCGCAGGCACGACTACACCGCGGAGGTCCTCAACGCCGGGCCGGCCGCGCACTACGCCTTCGACCACGCGGAGTTCGGCGGGATCATGGTTCCGACCAGGCGCCGCGTCCACCCGCTCGGAGAAGGGGGCACGGTGGTGCGCGACATCGAACTCGTCACCATCGACATCGAGGACGTCACGTTCGCGTGACGCCGTACTGACCCGAGCGCCTCGAACGACTCACCCCTTGGTCTCCGAGGAGGCCAAGGGGTGAGTGGGGCGGTCCTGGGTCCGGTGCTTCCACTGACCTCACGACCGGGAGTCCGTGCCGAGCGACCCTGGTCAGACTGCGACCACATCCGGTTGGGGGGCGCGCGCTCCCAGCAGAGCGAGGCAGTTCAGCCAGAGGGCGTCGAGCTGGTCGGTGCTGTTGTAGAGCTTCGCGAACAGCACCTGCCCCTCCAACTGCGCGACGACCGAACGGGCGGCTTCACGCGTGTCGGTGACCGTCACGTCACCGCGCTCCAGGGCCACGGAGATCACCTCTTCGACCATGCCGACCTGGGCCTCGAAGATCTCCTGCAGTCGCTCCCGGATGGGAGCCGTCTGGTTGCTCAGCTCCAGGGTGAGGTTCCCGAACATGCACCCGGACACGCTTCCGCACGTGTCCTGGCCGGCACGCTGAGCGGCCGCGGTCTCCTCGAAGAGCTGCCGCAGCCGCAGCAGAGGCACCTGGTCATCTCCCAGGGCACGCTCCCAGTCGCGGCGCTGAACAGCCCACTGCTCATCGAGGACCGTCAAAGCCAGGGCTTCCTTGGACTCGAAGAAGTGGTAGAAGCTGCCCTTAGGCACACCGGCCGTCTTGCAGATTTCCGCCACTCCCAGGGCCGAGTAGCCCCGCAGTTCTATGAGAGACCGCGCGGCATTGAGAATCTTGCTCCTGGCATCACTCGTCCGTCCCATACTCCCAGTATACGACCATTCGACTAGTAGGGGCAGAACCCGGCATCCATCGCTTGCCGAGACGGAAGACGCAGGTCGGCGCCGCTGCGAGCAGCGGCGCCGACCTGCGTCTGTGCTCTTACCGCTACGCGGCGGCCTTCAGCTTCGCGGCGATCCTCACGACGCGCTCCGCCTGGTGACGTGCGGCAGCGCGTGTGACGTCGTTCACCGGCAGGCTGCCCTGCCCGTCGACGTGCGAGGTGCCGTAGGGGTTGCCGTCCGCGAACTTGAGCGGGTCGGTGAAGCCGGGAGCGACGACGATGCCTCCGAAGTGGTGGACCGAGGTGTACAGCGCCTGGAGGGTCGTCTCCTGCCCCGCGTGGGCGGTGGCGGACGACGTGAAGCCGCTGTAGACCTTGTCGGCCAGCTTGCCCTGCGCCCAGAGACCTCCGAGCGTGTCCATGAACTGCTTGAGCTGGGCGGAGAGGTTACCGAAGCGCGTCGCGGTGCCGAACAGGACCGCGTCGGCCCACTCGATGTCCTCCGGGGAGGCCTCCGGGATGTCAGCCGTGGCGGCATGGTTGGCAGCCCACGCCGGGTTGGACTGGATGGCCTCCCAGGGAGCGAGTTCCGGTGCCTTGACCAGGCGGACCTCGGCGCCGGCCTTCACGGCCGCGTCGCGCAGCTCCTTGGCGATCTCGGTGATGGTGCCGGTGGAGGAGTAGTAGACGATGGCGACGTTCACGGGAGTGGTCACGGTCGCGATCTCCATTCTGGGTGAGCGGAAAGTGCCGGTGGAAGTAGCCGACCGGTCTAGTGCTCGAAGCTAGATGACCGGTCTACAAAAGACAAGCGCATCTCGTGCGTCCCTCGTCACACCCATTTCACGGCGAGGAGTGTTTGACCTTCGCCGACCGGTCGTCTACTTTTAGGTGACCGGTCGGCTAGTACCGCTTCAGACACTCAGGAGAGGCCGTCGTGAACACTCAGGATCAGAAGGTCGCCGTCATCACCGGCGCGTCACAGGGCATCGGCGCGGGGCTTGTCGCCGCCTACCGCAAGCTGGGCTACGCCGTCGTCGCCACCTCGCGTGGCATCGCGGAGTCGAAGGACGCCCACATCGTCACCGTTCAGGGGGACATCGGCGACCGTGACACCGCCGAGCGCGTCATCACGGCGGGCCTGGAGCGGTTCGGCCGCATCGACACGCTCGTCAACAACGCCGGGATCTTCCTCTCCAAGCCGTTCACCGAGTTCACCGAGGACGACTACGACGCCGTGATGGGAGTGAACGTCAACGGCTTCTTCCGCATCAGCCAACTCGCGATCGAGCAGATGCTCAAGCAGGGCGGCGGACACCTCGTGCAGATCACGACCAGCCTCGTCGAGCACCCCAACTCCAACGTGCCCTCCGTGCTCGCCTCCCTGTCGAAGGGCGGGCTCCAAGCCGCCACGAAGGCCCTGGCCATCGAGTACGCCTCCCGTGGAATCCGTTCGAACGCGGTCGCCCTGGGCACGATCAAGACCCCCATGCACCCGGAGCAGCACCACGCGGCCCTCGCCGGATTGCACCCCGTGGGCCGCATGGGCGAGATCAGCGACATCACCGACGCGGTGGTCTACCTGGAGAACGCCCCTTTCGTCACCGGTGTCATCCTGCCCGTCGACGGTGGCCAGACCGCCGGGCACTGACCATGCCACGCGCACCACGTCCTGGTCGCCTCCCTCGGCAACCGGGGTCCGTTCCGCCATGGTCACCCGCAGCGAACTCCGGCCGAGGTGCCCGTCCCCGGCTCCTCGACGAGGTGCGCCGGACGGTGTCCCCGCCCCTCATCCCCGCGAGCGGGCAGGCGACGTCCCAGGACGTCGTCCGGGCGATGGAAGCCGGTGCCACGATCACCGTGGCGGCGCGGTCCCGCCGCACGCGGACGAGTCCGGAGCCGCACTCCCCACGAACGGGGCGTGGCAGGCCCGGCGGCCGCGACCGTGGTCACCGACGCCCTCACCGGCGGTCCGGGAGGGACGGCTGGCCGTGCGGGGCTGGAGCCGGCAGCAGACCATGAGCACAGCAAGCCTTTACGAACCCGCCAGAGGAGCAGGACCATGAGCCACCCGATGCACGAGGTGCTGGACCGGTGGAAGGCAGCCTTCGACAACCACCAGCCGGACGTGATCGCGGATCTTTACACCACGGACGCGCTCTTCCAGGGCTTCGGACCCACAGTCGTGGCCGGCCGGGATGCGGTCCGCGCCTACTACGAGGCGGTCGAAGCCGACCGGCGGGCCGATGTGACCGTCCTGCACACCTACACCCTCGGCGACCAGGTGGCCGGCGGCTTCGCTGACGTCACTTTCAGCGGTGCGGACGGTTGGGAGGCCAAGGTCCACCTGTCCCTCGTGCTGCACCGCGCGAACGGGAACGGCGATTGGAAGATCCGCCAGTATCACGTCTCCCGGATCGCCACCCAGGACTGATGCAACCGCCACCCGCGCTCCCATCGATCGTCGGCGTCCATGCCGTCGTGGCTGAATCGGAGGAAGACCATGCGTGAATTTCTCGTCGAGCTGATCACGACCATCCCCGAAGGCACCGACCCGGGCGAGGTCGACCGGATTCGTGCCGCGGAATCCGTCCGCGCCAAGGAACTCGCGTCCGACGGCCGCCTCGTACGCCTGTGGCGTCCGGTCGGCGAACTCCGCAGCCTCGGCCTGTGGCGCGCCGACGACGAAGCCGACCTACAGGAGAACGTGCTGGGCACCCTGCCGCTGTGGCCCTGGATGACCGCGGCCGTCACCCCCCTGCAATCCCACCCCAATGACCCCGGCCGCGCCGGCACAGCCGCCTGACACGACGTCGAGGCACCCAGGCTCAGCACCGAGCAGGTGGGGATGGCACAGGCAGAACACTCACCGCAGCGTCGGCCCGGTGAAAGGGGGCTGTCCAGGACGGCTCCGACGCCGTGATCACATCAGCCACACCGAGATCGCCGCACCGGGCCGGCGAGTCCGTCGGCAAGCCTGACTCGACGACCCGGCCGTGATCGACGGCCTGGCACAGGCCGAGGGGGCGATCCGCGCGGCGGCTCGACACGGATCGAGCTGACCCGGAACGCCCACTCGGGGAGCCCCGCCCCGCCCGACAGCCGCACGGCACGTCAAGCCGGCGGGGTGACCCCGGTTCGGAGACGAGTACCTCCAGGGGGTGTCCCGCACGTCGCCCGAGGGGCGCTGGGCGAGATGCCGCCGGACGTAGCCGACGACCTACCGCATGTACTGGTGGACATCGACGCTCGATGCCGAGCGGGACGCTTGGGCGTGCTCGTACCTCACCGACTCGTCGTGCCGAGCGGGCGTCCGTTGGCCGGGCCCTCGCCGTTTCCCGCGAGGTACGCATCCCGGTCCCGTACCCAGGGCGTGAGCTGGAGGACGCCGAATGCCACCTCGACGGCGAAGAAGAGCCACAGCAGCCGCGACACACCATGAGCCAGTGCGTACGCCTGCCACGTCGCGAACAGGGCACGCGCGATGCCGTCGAACAGTCCGTGCTCCGGCAGCGGCCTGACGATCCGCAGAACGGCCCAGACGACCACCACCGATCCCATCAGATTGGCGAACAGGATCTGCCACGGGTCGAGTCCCGGCAGGGCGCCGAGCCCGAGTGCCTTGCCGCTCGAGGACAGCACTTGGTGTACCAGGGCGAAGGTCCACGGAGTGGCGAATCCGGCGGTGACAGTCAGGTCGTACCAGGCGCTCGCGCGGACGACGCGGAGGTAAGTTGGGCGGGAAGGGGTGCGAAGAAAACTCACGGTGAGGCTCCTGCTGGTCTCGTGAACGGGGCGCCTCACGCTAAACAGTGGAGCACGCTCCAAGGTCAAGCGCGATATCCGATGGAGGGGCATGCGCATCGGTGAGCTTGCCGCGCAGGCAGGCATGACCAGGGACACGATCCGGTTCTACGAGAAGGTCGGTCTCGTCACCGGCCGGCGCCTGCCCAACGGGTACCGCGACTTCCCGCCAGAGACGGTGGTCTGGCTCCAGTACGTCCGCACCGCGCAGGCACTCGGATTCTCCCTGGCCGAGATCGCGCGGAACGGCGAGGCGTTGCGGGAGACGCCGGACACCGCGGCAGCACTGTCCACGCTCTTCGAGGAGAAGCTTCGGATCGTCGACACCCGAATCGCCGAACTGACCACCCTGCGGGCCGAACTGGCCACACGCGTCGGCACCGGATGCCCACTGCGGCCGGCCGACCCGCCGGGGCAGGAGCAGGAAGCGTCTCCGCGAAGGGGGCTGTGAGCACGGCCTGAGGTGAGTCGACGAGCGCGTACCCGACCTCGAGGACAGGCTCGTCCGGGAACTGGCCGGGGCGGCGGGGCGGCAGCCGTGGGAGGGGTACCTCGCGCTCGACGACGACGTCGTTCACCTCCGGCAAGACGGGTCAGCACAGCTCCCGGGATCGGCCCGGCGCGTCTGAACCAGGGGCGCCCGGCGGGCCGCGCTGCGCTTCCGCGTCGAGGGGGCGTCCGCGCCTCCATCCGCCGGGCCGCTACCCATTGCTCCGCATGCGGGCGCCGGCCGCCGCGACCCGCCGCAGCGTCCCGGGTCCGGGCTGGTCGATCAGCGTGCGTCCGCGGCCGGTGGCGCAGGCGAGGCACACACCTGGACGCCGGCGGAGGAGACCTGGCACGCGGGTCCCTCCGCGGTGTCCTGTCCACGGGCTGGATTCCGGAACGCCGTTCACACCGGCTGGGGGACGTGGTCGGGTGTGAACCGGACGGCCGTGCCGTACAGGTCGAGCAGTCCTTGGAAAGGCTGGGCGGGCAGGCCGGGCTTCCACAGTTCGACGGCCATCTCCCCGTGGTACAGCAGGGGCCAGCGCACGTAGGTCCGCGGGTCGGCCGGATCGTTGACGGCGTGTGAACGGCGAACGGTGTCGCGGGCGATCTCGACAGTCAGGTCGGTACCGCAGCCGAAGCCGTAGGGGAACCGCTCGCGGTCCGCCTCGACGGTCTCGATCACCGTGTCGTCGCTGGAGACGACGCCGACGTGGGCGTGGACGCCGGCCCGGACGAGAGGCACCTCGCGTTCGCCTTCGGGGTCCGGCACCCAGGTACCTGACGGGTCCTTCGTGACGCGGACGGTGGGACAGGCTTCCAGCAGGGCGCAGATCTCCCAGGTCTCCACCGATGGTTGCATGGGCAGCATGCCGCTGGGGGCCAGGACGCGCAGGCGCTGCCCGTCGGTCAGGCGCGGCTCGACGGCCACGGTCTGTTCGCGCGTCAGATGGCGCTTGTCGACGTCCCAGGAGCCCGAGGCGCTGACGACCAGGCAGTTGAGATCGGGGTCGAAGGCGAACAGCATGCCTTCGCTGAAGCCCCTCATGCCCATGTAGACCTCGTACATGTCGGCCAGCTGGTCGGACACGAAGTCGGACACCTTCAGCGGCGCCGGCAGCAGTCCCAGCTCGCCCATCCGCCGGCCGGCGTGCGCCAGTTGCTCGGGTGCGGCGCTGGCCTGCCACGCCTCGGTGGTGATCGCGTCGCGGACAGTGTCGTAGTCCTCAGCGACCTGCCGGGCACACGCCGCGGTGACCAGCCGATCACGCACGCGGTCGGCGATGTTCACGGTTTCGGTGGGATGGCCGCCCTCCATGGTGCAGAACGTGACCTCGCCCACCTGACCGGGGGCGTCCCCGCGGGACACGAACAGGACTTTGGCCGCGCCGAGCCGGCCCATGGCCGTGCGGGCGGTGGCGACGACCTCTGCGTGGGGCAGGGCGCTGAGCCGTTCGGGCACCTCGACCACGGCGACGACGTGACGGGGGTTGCGGCGCAGGCCGTGCTGCTGGCGCAGCCTCGCACTCAGCGGCGGGAAACCATCGGGGATCCTCTCCCGCAAGGGCTGCGGTCCGTCGGGGATCTGCCCGCACATGAGCATCAGGTCGACGTCGCCGTGGGAGCGGTCGAGGACGGTGTGGCCCTGGGCCTCGAACGAGGCCACCAGGTGGTCCAGGAAGGACCGCAGCGCCCGTTGTCCTGCCGGCATCCCACCGATGACCTGGACCGTGCACGGGCGCCACCAGCCGCAAGCGGTCACATCGGTACGGACGACGGGTACGGCGACCGGGGACATACTCATGGCCTACCTTCCGGGGACGTGGCGGCCGCCTCGAAAGAGGCATTCGTCGGCTGGGTCGCGGCGCGTGCGGACGCGGCGGTGACCGGGTTCGTTGCCGTGGACGTGTGAAGCCGCTTGGGGACGGGCTCAGGACGTCGGTGACCATACCGGGGGCCTGAAGGAACACCCACTTGCCGTCACCCTTTTCGGGATCGACGGGTGATCAGTTGACTCCTGCATGATGTATGTGCACGTCAGCGGCCTGATCGAGTCGCGATCTTCACACTCAGGGGTGAATGGCAGAGGTGCCCTGGGCAGCCGGGCATACCGAATTCAGCCCCCTATGCACTCCGCGTCCATTCCACCCTTCACCCGTACGCCGCAACGCGTGCAGAGACTGTTCGTTCCTGTCCCTATGATCACGGCGTCCCAGCGGCGGAAGCACCCTTCGCGTGTCATCGCCCGCAGGTGCCTTTCGCTGCCCGCATCCCCTTTTTTTCGTGCCCCGGGAGAACTCCGTGATCGTGTCCCCCAGGAAAGCTGACAGGCCTGCCGTGGCGATCGTGGGCCTGTCCTGCCGGCTGCCGGGCGGCATCGACGGACCGCAGGACCTGTGGGAGGCGCTGCAGGAGGGGCGTGACCTGGTGGGAGAGATCCCGCCGGACCGTTTCGACGCCGAACGGTTCGTCGACACCGAGCGGCGCAGGAACGACAGGAGCTACACAGCGGCGGGCGGTTTCCTCCGGGACGTGACCGGTTTCGATCACGGCTACTTCCAGCGGATCTCACCGCGCGAGGCGGCGCGCATGGACCCGCAGCACCGGCTGCTGCTGGAGATGGCGGTGGAGGCCCTGGACGACGCCGGCATCGACCAGATCGCCACCGCGGGCTCTGACACGGCGGTGTTCGTCGGCATGTCGAGTCACGACTACGCCGACCTGCAGTCCACCGGCGGTGATGCGCCCAACGCGTACTCGATGGCCGGGCTGGCGGCCACCAACGCCGCCAACCGCATCTCCCACCTGCTCGACTGGCACGGGCCGAGCATGACGGTGGACACCGCCTGTTCTTCGGCCCTGACCGCGCTGCACCAGGCGTGCGAGACGCTGCGCACGGGCCGCGCGCGCATGGCGCTGGCCGCAGGAGTGAGCGTCCTGCTCAGTCCGTTCGGTTTCACCGGCTTCTCGGCCGCCTCCATGCTGTCGCCGACCGGCCGCTGCCGTGTCTTCTCGTCGGAGGCAGACGGCTACGTGCGCGCGGAAGGCGGTGGCGTGGTGACCCTCAAGCTGCTGTCCGACGCGCTTGCGGACGGCGACCGCATCCATGGAGTGATCCTGGCGAGCGGTGTCAACAGTGACGGCAGCACCACCGGGCTGGCACTTCCCAGCGCCCAGGCACAGGCGGCATTGCTGCAACGGGTCTACGACCAGGCCGGCGTGAGCGCCGACGACGTGTCGTACCTGGAGGCCCACGGTACGGGAACACCGGTGGGCGACCCGATCGAGTGCGACGCCATCGGCCGTGCCCTGGGCACCCGGCGTACGGCCGGGCCGCTGCCGATCGGATCGGTCAAGAGCAACACCGGTCACCTGGAGGCCGCTTCCGGCATGGCCGGACTGGTGAAAGCCCTCCTCGTCCTGCGTCACCGCCGCATCCCGCCGACCCTGCATGCGCAGCCGCTGAACCCTCACATCGACTTCGAGGGCTGGCGGCTCGATCCGTGCACCGAGGCCAGGCCCCTTGCCGGGCGGCGGCCGGTGGTCGGCGTCAACTCCTTCGGCTTCGGGGGCTCCAACGCGCACGTCGTCCTGGCCGCCGCGCCCTCCGTCCCCCTCAGCGACGCGAGTGAGCGCCCTGTGGGTGCGCTGCCGGTAGTGGTCTCGGCCCGCACCCCCGAGGCGCTGGAGGCGGCGGCCGCACGCATGGCCCAGCGGCTGCGGGAAGTGACCCCCGAGGGGTTCTACGACGTAGCGTGGACGGCCGCATGCCGTCGTACGCTGCACCCGCACCGGACCGTGGTGCTGGCCTCCGGCGCCCGGCAGGCGGCCCAAGCGCTGGAGGCAGTAGCCCAGGGGGCGCTGCCCCTGCCCGCCGCCACCGCCACGGAACAGGCGGTGACGGACGGCCGCGTCGTGTTCGCCTTCGGCGGCAACGGCTCCCAGTGGGCGGGCATGGGGGCGGACCTGCTGCGTGAGGAACCCGTGTTCAGGGCAGCGCTCGACCGGGTCGACGACGCGCTGCGGCCCCATCTGGGCTGGTCGGTGCGTGAGGAGATGGAGGCAGCCGACCCCGCGCGCATCGAAGCCACCGAGTTCGCCCAGCCACTGCTGTTCGCCTTCCAGATCGCTCTGGTGGAGCTGTTCGAAGCCCGCGGCATCCGGCCGGCCGCGGTCCTGGGCCACAGCGTCGGCGAGATCGCCGCCGCCCACGTCGCCGGCGCCCTCGACCTGCCCGCCGCCGCCCGGGTGGTGGCCGCACGCAGCCGTGCTCAGGCAGCCACCCGCGGCCGAGGCCGCATGGCCGCAGTCGGCCTGTCGGCGGAGGAGGCGACCAAGGAACTCGCGCCGTACGCCGGCACTGTGGAGATCGCCGCCGTCAACGGCGACCACGACGTCACCATCTGCGGTCCCGAGGAGGACCTCCGCGACCTGGGTACGGACCTGGAGCGGCGTGCCGTCTTCTTCCGCATGCTGGAGCTGGACTACGCCTTCCACAGCCAGGCCATGGACCCCGTACGGGACGGCCTGCTCGAGTGCCTGGAAGGCCTGCGTCCCAACGCCACGATGCTTCCCTTCGTCTCGACCGTCACGGGCACCGTATGCCCGGGCGAGGATCTCGACGCCGCCTACTGGTGGCGCAACGTCCGTGAGCCCGTGCTGTTCGGACCGGCCCTGCACACGCTGCTCGACGACGGCCACGACATCTTCGTCGACCTCGGCCCCCACCCCGTCCTGCGGCCCTACCTGCGCAAGGCGACCAAGGACCTGGAACGGCCGGTGCTGGTCACCGCCACCTGCGCCAGGGCCGTGCCGGGGCCTGCCGCCGTCGACACCGCGGCGGCCCGCGTACTGGCCGCCGGCGCCCAGATCCACGGGAACGCCTTCTTCCCCCGGCCCGGACGCACGAGCGACCTGCCGGCCTATCCCTGGCAGCGCGAGCGGCACTGGCACGGTGACCCCCAGTGGTGGCTGCGCGTCACCGGCGAGACCACCCCCGTCCAGCACCCCCTGCTGGGGGCACGCGTCCCCGTGCAGCAACCCAGCTGGTCCAACCTGCTCGAGCCCACCCGGCTGCCATGGCTGGCCGACCACCGGGTCGCGGGCTCCATCGTCATGCCCGCCGCTGCCTACCTGGAGATGGCCCTTGCCGCGGGCAGGCTCGTCCACGACGCCCCTGTCGAGGCCGACCACCTGCTCATCACCCGTGCCCTCGATCTGCCCTGGGACGACGAGACCGCCGACATGCGCGTCCAGGTGTCCCTCAGCGAGGGCGACCAGGCCCTGACGATCGCCGCGCGCACCGGCGACGACCTGCCCTGGCAGCCGTACGCCCGTGCCCGCGTGCGACGGCTGCTGGCCGCCGCGCCGCCGTCCGTCGACCTCGCCGACCTGCGCTCGCGTCTGCGTACTCGCATGGACGTCACCGAGCACTACGCTCGTGCCCGGCGTGCCGGCCTGGTATACGGACCCGCCTTCCAGGTCCTCACCGATCTGCGGCTGCACGAAGGCGAGGCCCTCGCTTCCTACACTCTGGACGAGTCCGCCGACGGCTACCACGTCCACCCCGCGCTCCTGGACGGTGCGCTCCAGGCAGGTGCCTGCCTGACCAGTGTCGAAGGCGAGTACCTGCCGTTCCTTCCGGTCGCCGTCGAAGCTCTGCGCCTGTGGCACACCCCGCCGCGGAGCGGCCTGATCCACGTACGCCTGCGCGAGAGCAGCCCTCAGGAGACGTGCTGGGACATCACCCTGTCCGACACCGACGGCACGATCTGCCTCCAGCTCACGGGCTGCCGGCTACGCCGCATGGGCAACACCCCGACCGAGCCCGTGCAGCACCTCGTCAACGTGCTGCGCGCCGCTCCGGGGACCGCCGACCCGGCGCTGCCCAGCCCTCTGCCCTCGCCCAGCGACCTCGCACAGGCGTGTCTGCCCCATCGCGACCGTCTGGAGAGGACCTGGCGCGAGGAGGGGCACGAAGCCGGACTGCGGCGACTGCGCGAGTGCTGCTCCCGCCTGATCGCCGACGCGTTCGCCCAGCTGCTGCCGCAGGGGCAGCGCGAGTTCGACACCGATGATCTGGTGGCCGGGGGCATGCGACCCCGCCACATCCGCCTGGCTGAGCTTCTCGCCCATGCCACCCGCGACCTGCTGCACCGGATCCAGCCGGCCGGAGAAGGCCGCCCCGCCCGTTGGCGTCTTCCCGACACCGACGGCCCCGGTTCGCTGGAGCTGTTCCAGCGACTCGTCCACGACTATCCCCAGCACGCGGTCGAGACGTCCCTGTTCGGCCGGTGCTGTCTGCACCTGGCCGACGTCCTGCGAGGCGACCACGATCCACTGGCGCTGCTCTTCGACGAACCCGACCGCCACCTGATCGAGTACTTCTACAGCGACGCCGTCCAGCCCCGGTTCCACAATCAGCTGCTGCTCGCCCTGGTACGCGAACAGGTCCGCGCCTGGCCCGAGGACCGGACGCTGCGCGTCCTGGAGGTCGGTGCCGGTACCGGCAGCAGCACATCCCTGCTCCTGCCCCACCTGCCGCCCGAGCGCACCGCATACACCTTCACCGACCTGTCCGCCGGCTTCTTCCCCGCTGCCAAGGCCCGCTTCGCCGACTTCGACTTCGTCGACTACCGCTGCCTGGACCTGAACCAGGACCCGGCCGAGCAGGGCTTCGCTGCGGGCTCCTTCGACGTGGTGATCGCCACCAACGTCCTGCACGCCACCCGGGACCTGCGCGCGACGCTCGCCCGCATCACCCACCTCCTTGCCGACGGCGGGCAGCTCCTCGCCCACGAGACCCACGAACCCGGGCTCCTGGCCCCCTGCTTCGGCACCCTCGACGGATTCTGGGACTTCACCGACGCCCCGTTGCGACAGGACTCCCCACTGCTGCCGGGAGAGGCATGGGGACCGCTGCTGCGCGCGTGCGGCTTCGACGAGGTCGCCCAGCTGGGGCACGACCACGCCCCGCCGGAACTCGAGTACTCAGTGCTCTGCGCCCGCCGGGCGACACGCACCACCGCTCTCCTCACGCCCCTCACGCCGCCCGCCGCCCCGGACACGCGGTGGCTGCTGGCCGGGGAGAACCCCGACGGCGGCCTGTTGCCCGGCCTCGTCGACGTACTCTCCGAGGCGGGCGCCGATGTCCGCGTCGCCGGCCTGGACCAGGCGCCTCGGCACTGGGCCCAGTCCGGGGAACAGCCCCCGCACACCGTTCTGGTCTTCGACGCCCATCCCGGCGACAGCCCCGCCGAGACGTGCGACCGGGCCGTCGCCCGACTCGGTGTGCTGCGGGGCCTCGCCGAAGCCGGCTCGCGCCTTCCCGCCGCGGGCGAAGCGGACCTGTGGATCGTCACCCGGCCCAGCGGCATCCACCCCGCCCCCGAACGACCGGACGCTCCGCAGGACGCGGCGCTGTGGGGCGCGACCCGCTCCCTGGCGAACGAGATCCCCCAGCTGACCATCCGGCGCATCTCCCTGGAGGCCGGCGCCCGGAGCGCCGACGACGCCCGGCGCCTGGCGGCCGAACTGCTCCAGCCCACCGACGAGGACGAGATCGTCCTGACCCGCGGCGGCCGCTTCGTGCCGCGCACCGTCCCCCGGCCCGCCTCCACCACCGCACCCGACGCCCCCGGCCGGACACCCTTCACGCTGCGCCTGCACGACGCCGGCCTGCGCCCCCGGCTCACCTGGACCCCGGACCGGCCGCAGCAGCCGGCCGCCGACGAGGTCACCATCGCCGTCGCGGCGGCCGCACTCAACTACCGCGACGTCATGCTCGCTGTCGGCCTTCTGCCCCCCGGCGCGGAGGCGCCGTTGCCGGACGGTCCGGCTCTGGGCCTGGAATGCGCCGGCACGGTCACCGCAGTCGGCGCCGACGTCACCCATCTGGCACCGGGCGACCGCGTCTACGCGCTCGCGCCCCGCAGCCTCAGCTCCCATGTGACCGTCGACGCCCGCCTCGTCGGAACCGTCCCCGACGGCATGACGTTCACCGAGGCCGCCACCCTGCCCGTGGTCTACTTCACCGTCCACCACGCTCTCGAGCGCCTCGCGCGTCTCCAGGCGGGCGAGAGTGTCCTTGTCCACGGCGCCGCCGGAGGCATCGGCCTCGCCGCCCTCCAACTCGCCCGGGCCCGCGGCGCCCACGTCATCGCCACCGCCGGCACCCCTGCCAAACGCGACCTGCTGCGCATGCTCGGCGTCCGCCACGTCCTGGACTCCCGCACGCTGGACTTCGCCGAGCACGTCCGCGACCTCACCGGCGGGCAGGGCGTCGACGTCGTCCTCAACTCCCTGGCGGGAGAGGCCATCAGCCGCACCCTGGAACTCCTGAGGCCCGGCGGGCGCTTCCTGGAACTCGGCAAGCGCGACATCTACACCTCCACCCCGCTGGCGCTGCGCCCCTTCAGCAACAACATCGCCTTCTTCGGCGTGGACGCGTACCAGCTCATCTCCGGCCGCCAGCCCCAGGCCGGTACCTGTTTCGACGAAACAGCCCAGCGCATCGCGGACGGGACCTACGGTCCCTTGCTGCACCTGGCCTACCCGGCCACGCGGATCAGCGAGGCCCTGCGCGTCCTGCAACGCTCCCGCCACCTCGGCAAGGTCGTCATCACCTTCGAGGAGCCGCCTCCCCTGGAGCGCATCCATCCGCCCCTGCGGCTCCACCCGCAGGCCACCTACCTGGTCACCGGCGGACTGAGCGGCCTGGGCGCAGCCCTCGCCCACCGTCTCGCCGACCACGGCGCACGCCACCTCGCCCTCCTGGGCCGCCGAGGCTCCGACACCCCCGGTGCCTCGCAGCTGATCCAGACTCTCGCCGAGCGCGGCGTCACCGCCACCGCCCATGCGGCCGACGTCACCCGCGAAGTGGATCTGCGCCGGACGATGGCTGCCGTCGACGCCTCCGGCCACCCCCTGGGCGGGGTGCTCCACGCCGCGATGTCCCTGGACGACGCGCCGCTGGCCGAACTCACCGACGAACGTCTGCGCACCGCGCTGGAGCCCAAGATGCTCGGCGCGGCCACCCTGGACGCGCTCCTGCGCGACCGCGACCTCCACCTGTTCGCGACCTGCTCGTCGGTCACCGCCTGGTTCGGCAACGCCTACCAGGCCAACTACGCCGCCGCAAACGCCTACCTCGAAGCACTCACCCGCACCCGGCGCGCCACGAGTCTGCCCGGCACGACCATCGCCTGGGGCGCTGTCGGCGACACCGGCTACGCCGCACGCCACGGCATCACCGACATGCTCGCCCGCCTCGGCCTGGACAACCTCACTCCTGCCGAGGCCTGTACCGCCCTCACCGACGCAATCGCCCAGGACACCGACGTCACCGCCGCCGCCAGGATCGACTGGGCCCGCATCCGCAGCATGATGCCGGCCGTGCAGAACCCCCGCCTCGCCGGTCTCATCCCCCTGCACACCCCGCAGGACGACGGTCCCGACCAGCTACGCCACCGCCTTGCCACCGCTACCGCCGACGAAGCGCTCACCCTGGCGGCGGACGCCATCACCCAGGTTCTGGCCGAGATCCTGCAGACCGACCCCGACCGCCTCGACCGCGACCGCCGCCTGGACCAGCTCGGCCTGGACTCCCTGATGGCCGTCGAAGCCGTCGTCGCCGCACGCCGCCGCCTGGGCTGCGAACTGCCGACCCTCGAATTCCTCAACGCCCAGGGCATCACCGACCTCGCCCGCCGCGCCCTGATCCGCCTCGGCCACCAGACCCCGACCGTGCCGGCGCCGACCGCGCCCGGTTCAACCGCGTCGGCTCTGCCCGTGCCGGGCCCGGCCAGGCCGGCACTGAGCGCCCACACCCCCTGATCCCACCGACCCGTACACCCGGAGGAGGGAGGCAACGGAGATGCGCGAGCCACCCCGGTACCCCGACCGCTCACACATCAAGGGCTCCCCCTCTCCATGTCACAGGACGCGGACCAACCGTCCCGGACCCTCCGACCGGTCCAGCCGTCCCGAAAGAGCCACATGAGCCGCTACGACCTCGCCGGACGCACCGTCGTCATCACCGGGTCCGCCGGCGGACTCGGCTCCGCCCTCGCCGACGCACTGCACCACCGAGGCGCACGCCTCGCCCTCCTCGGCCGCGACGGGACCGCCCTCGCCGCTCAGGCCGACAGGCTCGGCGGGCCCCGCGCCGCGTGGGCAGCCCGCGCAGACGTGACCGACCTCGTCAGCATCCGCTCCGCGATCGACCGGGCCGCCGACCACTTCGGTCGCATCGACATCGTCGTCGCCAATGCCGGGGTGAACGTCGTCGCCCCGACGGCTACCCTTGATCCCGACGCCTTCGAGCGCGTCATCAACGTCAATCTGACCGGAGTATGGCGAACCTTCAAGGCCGCCCTCCCGCACGTCGAACGTCAGCGGGGCTACTTGCTGGTCATCTCCTCAATGGCGGCCTTCGTGCACTCCCCGCTCCAAGGCCCCTACGCCGCCAGCAAGGCCGGTGTCTGGGCGATGAGCAACAGCATCCGCCTGGAGGTGAGGCATCTCGGCGTCGACGTCGGCACGTGTCATCCGACCTTCCTGAAGACGCCGATGTTGGACGCGATGCACGCGAATCCGGCAGGTCGGCGCCTGTGGAACGGAAACGGACGTGGGCTGTGGCGGATGTGCACGGTCTCCAAGGCCGTGCGCAGCATCGTGTCGGGCATCGAACGCCGTGCGCAGACGATCACTCCGCACCGGCTCCACGCACTTGCCGCGGCAGCCCCCGGCGTGGTCCGCCCGTTCGTCGACCGGGTCGCGTTCACGACCAGGACCATCACCGAGGCCAGCGCCGCGGCCCCACCCAACGGTGGCCCTGCGCTCACACCCTCGACCGCGAGTGGTGACCCTGAGCATTGAATACCGGCCCTGACGCAGCCGCAGACATGGACCGGCCGACCGCGGTGGCAGAAGCGGCGGAAACCCAGGCCGACATGCCGACCGCGCAGCAGACCGGACAGCCAGGCCGCGGACAAGGCCCCATAGCAACGGCCCGAGCCGCCGCTGCCTGCGCCCGACCGCCGCCGGCCGTGCAGGTCGCACCGAGGGACGTCGTGCCGGGCCGCGGGCGGGTTCGAGGCAGCGTCGGTACCGAGACGACTCCGGGTTCGCTATCGAGCCGCCGTGTCGGGCACCGCGAGATCCGACACCTCGCCCTCCCCGCCGAGAAGGGCTTCACAGGCCTCGTCCACGGAGTCGAATATCCGGCAGCTCATGCCGATCCCGGTCAGGTCAAGCACGCGTCGCACCACCTGGGTGGGCGCGGCGAGGGACACGGACCCGTCGACGTTCCGCATGTCGTTGACGGTCCGCACGATGACACGCAGCCCGGAGGAGTCCATGAACGGCACCTCCGCCAGGTCCAGCACCAGGTGACGTCGTCCGTGCACCACCTGACCGGCCAACTGGTGCTGAAGGGCGAGACCGGTGTCAGCGTCGAGTTCTCCGCAGACGGTGATGATCGCGGCGTCGGAGCTGATCACGGCCACCTCGACACCCAGACCTGTTGGTTCGCTCACAAGTACTCCTCAAACGGCTTGAACGGCAGCGGCCCGGCTACCCCGCCCGGCGACGTTCATACGCGCTGACCGCGGGTTTCCGGTGTGAGCGGATCCCGATCCCGGCACGCTTCACCGGTGCGGGCGACGGTGTCGCCGATGGGCTCGTGTCTCGACCCGGCCACCGAGGGCCTGAACCGGCCCGGGAGCCGCCCCAGCCGCCTGGCTGTCCAGCGCGATGGTCGACGATGGACTCATGACAGGGGAAGTGAGCGAGATCGCTCTGAGTAAGCAAGATCTGCGTGAGGTCACCGCGTTCGCCGCAGCGTGCGCGGAAGTGGTGCTCGAGGTGTTCGAGGGCGATCAGCCGGACGACTCGCGGCCTCGAGACGCTGTCGGCGCCGCGTGGGAGTTCGCTCGAGGTGGTGGGCGGGGGAAGGCTCTGCGCGATGGAGCGTGGGCGGCACTCAAGGCGGCCAAGAGCGCGGACACCGCGGCTGCGCGCGAGGCGGCTCGGGCAGCGATGTCTGCGGCAGGCGCCGCCTACCTGCATCCGCTGGCCAAGGCCACCCAGGTCAAGCACATTCTCGGAGCCGGCGCCCATGCGGCCCGAGCGGTTGAACTCGTCGCCGACGACGATCGGAGCGTTGGTGCCGAACACCTTGAGCAGACGCTGCGTCGTGCGACGCCGGTCGTCGTTGATGTGCTCAAACGCTTCCCGACGGCGCCGAGTGGCGGCGGACGGGTCGGTGAGTTGATCCGCATGCTGGACGCCGACCTGCGTTCACTCACCCTCGCTGAGTAACTGTGAGCGTTCAGACGGTGCGGCCCCACCTCCGTCAGCGGTTGACTTCGAGGTGCGTCAGGACAAGCAGGGCGCGCAGGAACGGCTGCTGTCGCGGCGCGTCACCGACGGCGAGCCGGCCTCCTCGAGTGGATGTCCATCAGGTGACCGATCCGCTCGGTGATCGTTTCCACATGAGGGGAATGCCCGGGTGGGTTCACCGGGCTGGGCGTCCGCACCCTGTGGCCTACCGTGGAAGTGTTCGACATGTTGACGGCGTTGACCGGAGCGACCGGTTTCCTGGGCTCCTACCTCCTGCGGGAACTACTGGCCACCGGAGGCGACGTGGTGGCCTTGGTCCGTGATCCCCCGGCCACCGCCGCGAGCCGGGTCCGGCATGCGGCCGAGGCCACAGGGTCGGTCCTTCCCGAGGACTTCGATCAGCGGGTCCGCCTGGTGCGGTACGACTTGCAGGACGCCGCGCTCGGCTTGGACCGTGCCACCTACATGGATCTGGCCGAGTCCGTCGACGCCGTCTGGCACTGTGCCGGGTCCATCGCTCTGACCGGGCCGCAGCACGAGCTGTACCGCACGAACGTGGAGGGCACCCGGCACGTCCTGGAACTGGCCCGAGCCGCTGGGCCCACGACCAGGATGATGCACACCAGCACCGCCTACGTCGCCGGCGCTCGCCTCAACGGAGTGATCCACGAGAGCCTGCTCGACGATTCCGCTGGTTTTCTGACGCCTTATGAGGAGTCGAAGTTTCTGGCCGAGCAGGTGGTGCACGACTGGTCTCGCAGGCACGAGCGCCCCGTCACCATTTTCCGCCCGAGTGTGCTCGTCACGGAGCGCCCGGTGCCTCCTGGCGCCCCACGGCACCCGCTGGCGGAGATCGCGGCGAAGATGTCGCTGCTCCAGGTGGAGGAGAACATCCGCGGCTTGGTCGAACTGACCGGTTGCGACACTCTCCACCTGAAGATTCCAGGGGATCCCCAGGCAGTCCTCAACCTCGTCCAGGTCGAACACGCGGCCGCCGCGATGACGCGGATCAGTGGCCTGGCGCCCGATGACCTGGTGGACACCTTTCACGTCGTGCACCCGCACAACACCCCGGTACGGATGATCACGGACGCCATGCATGCCTGTTGCCCGCGGTTGCAGGTCGACATCGTGCGCCAGGCCGTGTCGGTGGGGGACGCGGAACGGGCCGCCATCGATGTGGGTGCCGGCGCGAGTCTGTACACGACCTTGCGCCGTCGGTACGACCGCACACGCTTCCTGGCAGCAGTGGGCCGGCTCCCCGATCCCGCGCCCATCGACGAGGACTACCTGCTCTCAGCGCTCACCGTCCCCGCGTCAGCGGACGTCGCTGCCGGCCGGGCGCGGAGTCGGTGAGTCCATGTCGTCGGCTGCGGCAGGCGCGATGACGACCGTGTGGTGGGCGTGCCGGACTGTCCGGAGCCGGTGGGTGGCGATGACGACCGCACGCGTCGTGGCGAGGTGCTCCAGAGCACGCATCACTGTCTGTTCACCGGCATCGTCCAGCTGAGACGTCGGCTCGTCGAGCAGGAAGAGGGTGGCGTCGCTGAGCAGGGCGCGGGCCAGCACCAGGCGTTGGCGCTGGCCGCCGGAGAGATCCCGCCCTCGGCCCAGGCTCGTCCCGAGAGTCCGGGGAAGTCGCTCGACGACCTCCCGCAATCCCACGGTTTCCAGAGCCTCCCACAGCTCGGTGTCACGGATCTGCCGGGTCCGACCCATCCGCAGGTTCTCCCGGATCGTGCCTTCCAGCACGCAGGCGTGCTGGTCGACATAGGCGATGTGGCGACGCAGATCGGGAAGCCGCCAGGTACCGATGTCGTGTCCCAGAATCTCGATCCGGCCCCGGTCGGCCTGCACGAGGCGACTGACCAGTGCGAACACCGTGGACTTCCCGGCTCCGGATCGTCCTACGAGCGCGGTCAGGCCGGTGGCGGGGACCGTGAAGGACACGTTGAGCAGCGTGGGGGCCGCCCCTGAGTAGGCGAACGTGACACCTCGGAAGCTCACGGCCTCACGGCACCTCCCGTGTGGCCGGCGGACGGAGCCCTGCGGCGGTCCGCAGGGCTCGGTCGGGACCGTGAGCAGGCGGTCGAGGCGTGCCCGCGCGGCCCGGCCTGTGCGGAGGTGTCCGATGCCGACCACGACGACGGTGACCGGAGAGGTGAGATACAGCAGCAGGAAGAAGAACGCGCTGAAGGCGGCCGGCGACAGTCCGCCGGCGGTGATCCGCTGGGCCGCGGCGACGGTGACGGCCATCACGGCCACTTGCTGCCCCAGCCCCACCAGCGGGCCCAACATCGACTGGAGGCGGCCGGCGGTGGTGGATACGGCGCTCAGGTGGGCTGCGGTGCGCCCGAGCCGTGCGACCGCGATGGCCTCGTGACGGTACGCCTTGATGGGCGCGAGGGCGGTCAAGTAGGCGAACAGTTGCTGTCCGAGGTCCGCCAGCGCGGTCTGCTGGGCGTCGGCCGCACGTCTGGTCCGCGTGAGCGCGCTGATCAGCGGCACCCCCACGACGGCGAACGCGCCCACCGTGAGCAAGGTCAGGGAAGGGTCCAGACAGGCCATGGTCGTGAGGGTGGCGGCCGTACCGAGCCCGGCCACCGGGAGGTGGATCAGAGCGGCCTCCGCCCAGAGACGCACGAGTGAGGCGTCGGACGTGACGCGGGCGGTGACGTCACCGACTCCGTGTGTCCGGACAGCGGACAGCGGCAGCCGCATCACGTGCTCCATGACATGACGGCGTAGACGAAGCACCAGATTCTCACCGGCCCGGGCGAGCAGCCGGCCGCTTCCCATCTGGCTGCCCGCCGCGCCGAGGGCCAACGCGCTGAGCCACAGCACCGGGCCGGTGATCGGCTCATGACGGGTGAGGGCGAGTGTCACGTCCTTGACGGCCCAGGGCAGGGCCAGTCCCGCTCCCGTGGAACAGCAGGCCGAGGCCGCGGCGACGAGCAGCAGCGCACGGCTTCCGCGCGACAGTTCGGCCAGGCGCAGAGGTGCCCGCGCCGCGGATGCGGCAGCGGGTCGGGGCTCCGGCGTCGCCGTCGGGGCGCTGCGCAACCTCCGGCGGCCTCCGCCTGCGGTTTCCCGGTCCTCCCCGGTGCTGCGGGCACCGGCTTCCTCGCCGGAGCACGGTCCCCGCCCCCCTGCCGGGTACACGCCCACCCCTGCCATCAGGGCTCCCGCCCGAGGGAGATCATTTCGGTGACCTCTTCGGCGCGTGCTCGTTCCTCGCTGGCGAACCGTTCGGTGTCGAGTTGCTCGGCGACTTCCTCGTCCTGCCGCATGAGCCGGTCGAGGCTGGTGCCCTGGGACCTCCAGTCGCACAGCTCCGTGAAGGCGTCCTGCACCTCGGGACTCCACAGGCCGATGTCTTGGACGCAGGGTGCGATCCGTGAGAACAGGGTGCGCCGGAACAGCCTCAGGTAGCTGCTTCCCTCGACGATCCCCGTGGCTGTCGCAACGGGGACACCGAAGTTCTCCAGTACCTCCGTACCGCGCAGCCGGTTGCGCATCAGATGGCAGCCCTCGATCACGAACTCCTCGCGGTCGGCCAGTTCGCTCGCGCTCAGCTGACGGTAGTAGTCCCGCAACGCCATCCTGCCGAAGGCCACATGCCGTGTCTCGTCCTGCATCACGTATGCCAGCAACTGACGTGGCAGGGGCTTGCTGGTGGTGTCCCGCAGCAGCCCGAAGGCGGCCAGGGCCAGTCCTTCGATCAGCACCTGCATCCCCAGGTACGGCATGTCCCAACGGGAGTCCGTCAGCGTGTTGTCCAGCAGGCAGCGCAGGCTGTTGTTGATCGGGTAGTGCATGGCGAGCTTCTCGGACAGGAAACGGGAGAAGATCTCCACGTGCCGGGCCTCGTCCATGGTCTGCGTGGCGGCGTAGAACTTCGCGTCGAGGTCGGGGGCGCACTGCACGATGCGGGACGAGCAGATCATGGCGCCCTGTTCCCCGTGCAGGAACTGGCTGAACTGCCATGCGGCGTAATGCGCCCGCAGTTCGCTGCGATCGGCCGGGCTGAGCCGTTCCCAGTAGGAGGTGCCGTGCAGCGGCAGCACCTCGTCCGGTGTACCGAGCGGATCGGCCGGGTCGACCTCCTGACTCCATTCGATCCGGCGCATGGCATCCCACTGGCGGTCCTTACCACGCTGATAGAGCGCCAGCAGTCGCTCCCTTCCGCCGTCGTACTCCCAGGTGAAACTGGCGGTTCCGTTGGCGGGCACCGCCCACCCGCCGGCTTCGCTTGCGCACCGGGACGCGGGTGTGGGCATGGTCCTTCTCCTTGTGACGGGTGGGAGCGGCGGGCTGCCGGCTGTGGCCCCGCCGAGGTCGTCGAGGCATCCGGCCTGGCAGTCCGCAGCGGGAGCGGGAGCCGCCAGGGCCACCGCTCCCGGTCTGCAGGGAACGGACGGTTGTCAGGACCGGCCGGCAACCAGCGGGCGAATCCGGCGCCCCAGATCGTCGAGACTGCTCGCTGCCAGGAATTCGAGGGCAGGCACGTCGCAGCCCATCCTCCGGTTGACGCTCAGGGAGAGCTCCACCACCATCAGCGAGTCCAGCCCCAGTCGGTCCAGTTTGCAGGTGCGGTCGATGCGCTCGGGGTCGGTCTGCAGTACCTCGGCGATGAGTCCGGCCAGTTCGTCACAGACCACGTGCGCCGCCGCCTCGTCCGACAGACCGGCGAGGCGGGAGCGTAGCTTCTCGGACCGGCTGACGCTCTTCTGACCGGTGCGCGACCGCCAGGTCGAGAAGGCCGCCCGGTTGAGTCCGGGAAGGAGCTGCCCCACTCTTTCCCAGTCCACGCGGCCGAACACGCCGACCTCGCGTCCGTCGGCCAGCGCGACCTCGAACGCTCGCCAGATCTCGGCCGGCTTGACTGAGCCCAGGCCCATGTGGTGGAGCGTCTGCTCGATGCCGGCGCGCACGACGACGCCTGTTTCGCCGACGCCGCCCAGCGCCAGCGCGTTGCCCGGCCGGCCGTGGGCGCGGCGCCGGCGGATCAACGCCTCCAGGTAGGCGTTGGCAGCCACGTAGGAACTCTGCCGAAGGTTGCCCGCGAGGGCCGTCAGCGACGAGCAGACCAGGAAGAAGTCGAGTTCCCGGTCCTGAGTGAGTTCGGACAGTACGGCGGCACCACGCACCTTCGGGTGCAGCACGGCCTCGATGCGTTCGGCCGTCAGCTCCGCCAAGGGAGCGTCGTCCAGCACCATCGCGGCGTGGACGACACCCCGCACCGGATGTCCGGCCTTTTCGGCGTCCGCGAACACCTGGCCCATGGCCTGCCGGTCCCCGGCATCGGCGGCGACAGCGGTGACCTGTACCCCCATGTCCTCCAGTCGAGCCACCAGGCCCGGCGCCTCGGGCGAGGCGAGTCCTCGACGACCGATGAGCACGAGGTGGCGTGCTCCGCGCCGGGCCAGCAGCTCCGCCAGGGCTCCTCCCAGCCCGCCGAGTCCGCCGGTGACCAGATAGCTGCCCGTGGACGCCAACGTCGCGGGCGGAACGTGCTGCTCGACCGACACCGGCCCACCCAGCTCGATGACGATCTTGCCCAGGTGTCTGGAGTGACGCAGTGAACGGAACGCCTCGGTGATCCTGTCCGCCGAGTAGACCTGGTGCGGCAGAGGCCGGTACCGGCCGTCGGCGACACGGCGGCACAGCTCGGTGAACTCCTCGGCGGCGATGTCGGGCAGCTGGACGGGCAAGGTCGCCACGTCGACACCGAAGTAGGCGATGTTCCGCCGGAACGCGCCCAGCAGCACGGGTGTGTTGGCGTAGAAGTCGCGTTTGCCCAGCTCCACGAAGCGACCGCCGGGCCGCAGGCACTCCAGTCCGCGAGAGATGGCCTCGCCGCTCAGTGAGTTCAGCACCACATCGACGCCCTGGCCGTCGGTCAGCTGCTTGACGGCCTCGGCGAACCGCAGATCGCGGGAGTTCAGTACGTGCTCCACGCCGAGCATGTGCAGGAGGGCACGTTTGGCCGGGGTGCCGGCCGTGGCCACGACATCGGCTCCCACCGACCGGGCGTACTGCAGGGCCGCCAGGCCGACGCCCCCGGCCGCGCCGTGGACGAGTACCCGCTCACCGGCACGGAGGCGGGCCTGCCGTTCGAGACTGTACTGAGCGGTCAGGAAGACGGCGGACAAGGTGGCCGCCTGGGCGAAGGTCATTCCTGGCGGCATGTGACCGAGCTGCTCGGCTCGGGCGGCGACGTGCGAGGAGAACCAGCCGATTCCCGAGCCGAAGACCCGGTCACCCGGCTGGAAGCCGATCACGCCGGCTCCGACCGCCACCACCTCGCCCGCGCCCTCCAGCCCCAGGGCGGGGCCTGCCGTGTCCGGCACCGGCTGATCGTCCGGGATCAGCCCGGTGGCCAGCATGACGTCACGGTAGTTGAGGGCGGCGGCGCGGACCGCGACCAGGACTTCTCCCGGCGCGGGAGCGCTCGTCTCCTGTGGCTCCCACACCAGCCGGTGCGTCATGCCAGGGTCCCGCAGGCTGAGCCGGTATCCCTCGGACTGACGGCGGGAGTGCGGTGCCGGTGTGGTCAGCCGGGGAACGAAGCGACCGGCTGCGGTGAGAACGACCTCCCGTTCGTCACCCGGCTGCCGCAGTTCCCCGATCAGCCGATCGACGTCTCGGTCCGCCTCCGGCGATCGTTCCAAGGAGATCATGCGGACGTCGAGGTGCGGGTACTCAGTGGCGATCGTCCGGCCCAGCGCCCACAGGGCCGCGGCCTCGGGCATCTGAGGACGCTCAGGCGCCGGGAAGAGCCCGGTCGGCGGCAGAACCAGCCAGAGTGCGGCGTGGTGACGGCCCAGTCGGCCGACCAGGTCGCGCAGGTGCTCGACGCTTCTGGTGATGGTCGTGACCGGTTCCGCCGTCAGGCCGGGTGAGTCGACCAGTACGACGATCCCCGCAGGGGAGTCGGGACCGGCCGGCAAGGCGTCGTCCAGGCCCCGGCCGTCGAGCGGAAGCGGCCGCGGCGCGCCGAGCGCGGCGGCGAGTGGGGCGGCGAGTTCGTGTCCCGCCTCGGCGGCCACCGCCCAGACGCCTGCCACAGCGGGCCGGGCGACGGACCGGGCCTCCTTGGCTGCGGGAGCGCGCCGGGCGAGGATGACCGAGTGACTCCTGCGCTCCGGGTCCGGTGCTTCACCGGTACAGGCCACGGCGTCGAATCCACGTTCCGTGAGCAACGCCTTCCACTGGTCCCGCGCGAGCAGGGGTGACTCCGGTCGCAGATCGGTGTCGGTGTGGCTCCAGTGGTCGTCCAGCGCTCCGAAGCAGGTGGAGGCCCAGACGTGGTCGTGGCTCTCCAGTGCCAGCAACATGCCGCCGTCGGCCAGCAGTTCGGCGAGTCGGGTCACTGAGGAGGCCAGGTCCTTCGCCGTGTGGAGCGCGTCGCCGGCGACCACCACGTCATAGTGGCCGGGCCGGTAGCCCTGCTCCGTCGGATCCTGGTCCAGGTCCAGCGTGCCGTACTCGACGAAGTCGTACCCGGAGAACCGCTGCCTGGCCCCGGCCATGAAGGCCGCCGACCGGTCGGTGAAGGTGTACACGGTGCGTTCGGGCGGCAGCACGGGAAGAAGCGCGCCGGTCAGGCCGCCGGTCCCGGCCCCCACTTCCAGGATGCGCAACGGCCGGCCGGGCGCCCAGTGCCTGACCGTCGCGGCCAGCAGTTCCGCCGCGTAGGCGTGGTGCAGCCGCAGGTGAGGGGCGTTGCTGTAGAGCTGGGAGATCACGTGCTGGTCGGCCTCGCCGAAGAGGATCTCCCGGATATCGGCCTCGCCTCGCAGGATCGCGGGCAGCTGCATGCCGCACCGCAGTCCCGGGAGGGTCAGCGTCAGGGCCTCGGGCCGTTCGGCGAGCAGTGCGCGGATCTGTTCCCGCGGGTCCGGGACGGCGGTCGGTGCGGTCAGCCGCCATCGGCCGGTTCCCGGGAGGGGCTCGGCCAGCCCCGCCCGGCACATCACTCCGGCAAGGTGCCGCAGGTAGGGGCCGTGTCCGGGTGCGTGGAGAGCTGCGCACAGCTCATCGGTCCCGAATTCGGTCACCCCGGGGACGAGAGCGTCGATGGCCTGCCGGGTCCATGTGGCGATGATCGCCACGGTGCGGGCGGCGACCTCGTCATAGTGGTCGTCGATCCGGTTGCGCCGCTGCTCGCGGGCCGTGGCGGTCTCCGCCATCAGATCGGCGGGAGGGGGCAGCTGGACCGGTGCTGCCGCACCGCACGGGGCGGCCCGCAGGACCAGCTCGTGCAGGGTGGCGGGCTCCGTCGTGCGGTGGTCGAACCGTCGCAGTCGGCAGCCGTGCAGTTCCATGCTGACGCGGCCGTCGTGGTCCATCACGCGCACGTCCCAGATCGCCTCCCGGGAGTTCGCACGGACCAGCCGCACGTGCAGGTAGCCCTCGGGCGCCGGGGCGTGCCATCGCCGCACCTCCGCCAGCTGGACGGGCAGGAAGAGCCCGTCACCGGCCACCTCGGCGAGCAGCGGTGCGCCCGCCTGGAGTGCCCCGTCGGTCACCACGGGGTGGGCGAGATAGCCGTCCACGGTCTGATCGGTGCGGTAGGACGCCAGCAGCTCGCCTTCGCCGAGCCGGAACTCGGTGAGCACTTGGAAGGCCGGGCCGTGCGTGATGCCGTTGTCGACCAGTGCCCGGTAGTGCGTGTCGGCGGGCCAGGGCGATGCGCGCAGACGAGCCCGCAGTGCGTTCAGGTCCGTGTCGGCCGGAGCCGGGCGCAGCAGTCGGCGGACCCGGCCCTGGGCGTGTGGTTGCCAGGGGGCGTCGTCCGCCGTACGGCTGGCGATGCTCACCGCTCCGGTCTGCGGATCGACACCGGTCTGCAGCAGCAGGTCGTCCGTGCTGTCGTCGCCGGGCAGGACACAGGCGCTGGTGACGGACAGCTCGGTGACTTCCAGCGTGGAGGTGTCGAGGACTTGCCGGCCTGCCGCGAGCGCGGCCTCCAGGAATCCGGTCGCGGGGAGCACCGCGGTCCGGCCCACCCGGTGGTGCGGCAGCCACGGCGCACGGACGGTGCTCAGTACTCCGTGCCAGGCGGGCTGGGCGGTGAGGGCCCGCTGCCCGAGCAGCGGATGGATCGTCACGCCGTCGGTGCTCATGCCCGACCAGCAGCCGGGATCGGCGGCCCACAGCCGTTCTCGCTGCCAGGGGTAGGCGGGCAGGGCGACCGGTGGCGTGGGGTCGGGGAAGTACGCCTGGGTGTCGACGTCGGCCCCGGCGGCCAGCAGATGGGCGACCGCCGTGGTGATGACGGCCGGTCCGTCGGCCCGCCGGGCACCAGTTCGTACCACCTCCGCCGGCGACCGGTCGCCGTGGAGCAGACGGCGCAGGTAGGGGCTGAGGACGGAGTGCGGGCCGATCTCGACGAAGACGTCGAACTCTTCGGCCGCCAGCGCCTCCACGGCCGGGGCGAACTGCACGGGTGCGCGCACGTTGCGCCACCAGTAGCCGGCGTCCAGTGGCTCGTCGCCCAGCACGCCGCCGGCCACCGTGGAAGCGAACACCAGCTTCGGCTCGGTGGGTTCAAGGCCCCGCAGATCGTTGAGGAGGGAGTCTCTGACGCACTCCATGGCCGCGCTGTGGAAGGCGTAGTCCAGGTCGAGTTCACGCGCGAAGATCCCGCGGTCCTGCAGTGCTTCACAGAGGGAGGCCACGTCCTCGGCCGGTCCGGCGACCGTGGTGTCGGTACGGCTGTTGACACCGGCGAGTTCCAGACGGTGTCCGCAAGCGGCGATCTCGGCCGCCAGCTCCTCCTCGGAGAGCCCCACGGCCGCCATCCGCCCGGCGCCGGCCGACAGCGCCTGGGCCCGGCTGCGCGCGGCCACCACCTGGGCAGCCGCCGCCAGATCGAGAGCTCCGGCCGTATGGGCCGCGGCGATCTCACCGACGCTGTGCCCGACCACCGCTTCCGGACGCACACCATGGATGCGGAGCAGTTCCACGACACCGAGCTGGTAGGCGAACAGCAGCGGCTGCGCCAGCTCCGTGGACTTGAGCCGTTCGGGGTCACCCGCGCCCATCGCCTCAGTGACCGACCAGCCGAGGAGCGGTTCCAGCGCCCGGTCCACGGACTGGACCGCCCGGAGGAACACGGGCTCCGTACGCAGGAGTTCGGCCCCCATGCCGGGCCACTGCGATCCGTTGCCGGAGAAGGCGAACACCACCCGGCCGTGGGCGACCTTCCGGGCGGTCGCCGATCCGGGCGCCGGGCGGTCGCCCTGCGCCGCCGCGAGCAGAGCGCTCGCCGCTTCTGAGGCCGTCGCGGCCAGCACCACCGTGCGGTGGTCGTGCCGGGCCCGGCGGCGTGACGTGGTGTACGCGATGTCGTGGAACGTGCTCGCATCGGCGTGCTGCAGCCTCTCGGCGAGCCGTCCGCAGGCTTCGGCGAGCGCGGCGGGTCCACGGGCGGAGACCATGACGGGCACGGGACGCGCCGGTGGCTGCGACGGCTGCCTCTGCGGGGCGCGCCCCAGCATGACATGTGCGTTGGCGCCGCCGAAGCCGAACGAGTTCACCCCGATCACCGCGTCGGCGGTCACCTCGACCTTCTGCGACCGCACTGTGGGGCTGAGGTTCAGTCGCTGGAAGTCGATCCGCGGATTGAGCGGCTCCGCGTGGAGCGTGGGCGGCACCGTGCCGTGCCGCAGCACCAGGATGGCCTTGAGCAGACCGGGTACGCCTGAGGCCGGTTCCATGTGCCCGAGGTTGGTCTTCACCGAACCCATCGGCAGCGGGCCGACGGTACGCCGGGCGCCCAGTGCCCGGCCGATGGCCTCACATTCGATCGGGTCGCCGATGGGCGTTCCCGTCCCGTGTGCCTCCAGGTAGACCAGACGATCCGGATGCACGGACGCCTCGTCGTACGTCTGCCGCAGCAATGCTTCCTGGGCCCGCGCACTGGGCACGGCGATCCCCGGGGTACGGCCGTCGTTGTTGGCCCCACTGCCCAGGATCACGGCGTGGACCCGGTCACCGTCCGCCAGCGCGTCCTCCAGCCGCTTCAGCAGCAGCAGGCCGCCTCCCTCCGAGCGCACATAGCCGTCGGCGTCCGCCGAGAAGGCACGGCAGCGGCCGGTCGGTGACAGCATCGAGGCGTTGGAGAACCCGGCGAAGACACCTGGGTCCAGGAGGACGTTGACGCCACCGGCCAGTGCCAGCGATGCCCGGCCGGCACACAGATGCTCGTAGGCACGGTGCACGGCGGTCAGAGCGGAGGAGCAGGCGGTATCGAGCGCGAAGCTCTCGCCGTGCCAGTCCAGCAGGTGGGAAACGCGATTGGCGGTGTTGGCGAGCGCGCTCCCCGTCATCGAGTAGGCGTCGCCCGTTGCTGCCTTGGTCTTGGCCAGTCGGCCGAAGTCATGACCGGAGCAGCCGACGAAGACGGCGCCGTCGGACCCGGCGCAGTGCTCCGGGTCGACGCCCGCGTCGTCCAGTGCCTCGACCGCCAGCTCCAGCAGCATCCGCTGCTGCGGGTCCATGTGCAGCACCTCGCGCGGCGAGATACCGCGGAAGAATTCGCAGTCGAACCCATGGATGTCCGGAAGGAAGCCACCCGCGAACGTGTAGCTGCGGCCCGCTCGGCGCCGGCCCCCGTCCAGGAAGTCCGCCGCCACGAACCGGTCCGCCGGTGCTTCGCCTACCAGGTCCTCGCACTTCGTCAGAGCCGTCCACAGACCGTCGAGACCGCTGATGCCTCCCGGCAGCCGGCACGCGGTGCCGATGATGGCGACGGCTTGAGGCGTTGCGGTCACGACGTTCTCCTCTGGGCATTCCGGCGCGGTCCACGACAGTCTCCGGCTCCGCACCGACCCGGCCCGACCTGCTTCACTCGCACGGCCCTACAAGTGATCAATCCGTGTGAACCCCGCCCTCTCCGTCCGCTGCCGGATCGCACTGCGCTCCGGAGGGCCATGGCTCGGGGTGGGCTGTCGACCATCGATGAGGGGTGACCGTCGATGAGGGGTGGCGGGTCACGCCCCAAATCTTCCGGTCATCCCGTCTCGGTGGGCAGCTGCGGGTCAGCAGCCGTGGTGTAGCGGCGCAGCGTGGGCACCCACCAGTTCGCCCGTCCGGCCAGTTGCATGACGGCGGGCACGAGGATGCCGCGGACAACGGTGGCGTCCAGTACGACGACCGCGGCCATCGTGGCACCGAGCACCTTCAGCAGGGTGACTTCGGAGAGCACCAGCGCGCCCATGCTCACCGCGACAATCAGGGCGGCGGCGGTGAACAGCCTGCCCATGTGCTCGATACCGAACACGACGGAAGCGGTGTTCCGGCCCGTGCGCCGCCATTCCTCGGCCATCCGGGCGATGAGGAAGACCTCGTAGTCCACGCAGAGGCCGAAGGCGAGGGCGCTCGCCAACAAGGGCATGGTGATCTCCAACGAGGGCTGCTCCCCCCCGGCCGACGGCCCAAGAAGCTGCATGTCCTGGAAGAGCAGAACCATCAGACCGAGTGCGGCGGCGACGCTCAGGCCACCGAGCACCGCCGCCTTCACCGCCACGACCAGGCTCCTGGTGAACAGGAGCAGGCCGACGAGGGTGCCGCCCAGCATCAGGCCCGCCCACCATGGCAGCGCGCTGCGGATCTCCGCTTTGGTGTCGGCGAACTGCGCGGGGATTCCCGCGACCTCGGCCCGTCCGGGCGCGGTGACGGTACGCAGTGCGCCGACCAGAGCCGCCGTGGCATCCGATTGGGGCGGCTGGGCCGCGAAGACCACCACCAGGGTTCCGTTCCCGGGACGCATGTCGGTCTGCCGGGCCTTGACAAGCCGCCCCTTGGCGTAGTCCCCCGCCAGGGTGCTCACTCCGGCCTGCCCCGGCAGCTCGGCCAGACGCCGGGCATAGGCGTCCAGGGCCGACGCCTGCGTCGCCGGATCGGTTCTCGGCAGTACTACGGTCAGCTGCTGTTCCGGTGGACTGGCGAAGTCGGTGCGCACACGATCGGCCACGGCATGTGCCTCCGCCCGGGCCGGCAGGATCGCTTCGTCCATCAGTGACGGCCGCAGCCCGGCAGCCGGCAGGGCCAGGGCCAGAAGCAGTGCCGCTCCCGTCCCCGCCCAGAACAACGGCCGTCCGGTCACCGCCACGGCGATGCGGCGCCACGTCGGGCTGACGGACACCTCCAGCGGCGACCGGCGCCAGGGCAGCCCGCGGAAGGGATCGAACCCCTCCAGCCGGTCGCCCAGAACTCCGATCAGGGCGGGCAGGACGACCAACGTGGTGATCGCGCAGGACACGACGACGACGATCGAGGTGACCGCCAGCGAGCGGACCAGGCCCAGCGGGAAGACGAGCAGGGCGGCCATGCACCAAGCCATGGTCATCGCGCAGAACGTCACCGAACGGCCCGCCGTGCACATCGCCCGGACGACGGCCGCCTCGCCACTGAGACCCTGGGCCCGCTCTTCACGGTACCGGGACAGCGTGAACAGGCCGTAGTCCACGGCGAGTCCGAAACCGAGGGCGAAACTCAGGTTGGCCGCGAAGATCGACACCGGAAACCACCGGGTGCCGACGGCCAGCACCGCCAGCGCCCCGGACACGGCCGCACCACCGATGAGCACCGGCACCAACGTGGCACCGATCGAACCGAAGACCAGCACGAGCACGGCCGCGATGAACGGCAGGGCCAACAACTCGGAGCGGAGCAGGTCCTCCTCGGCCCGTTCCGTGGCCTGGTCGTTGATCCAGCTCGACCCGGTGGCCGACAGCGCCAGGCGGGGGGCCGCGGCCCTCAGCGCGGGCACCAGAGTGCGCGCTGTCCTGGCTTCCCGCGACTGGTCTCCCTTCAGGTCGATCCGCACCAGGGCACCCTTGCCGTCTGCCGAACGCAGCGGAGCGAGCCCGGTGGTCCAGTACGACAGCGCCGTTGCCACGCCGGGCGAGTGTTGGGCCAGTTCCGTCACCCGCCGGCCCTGCGCCGCCACGTCCCGGTCGTCGACCGATCGGCCCGGCCGGGCATACAACACCACGTCAGGTGTGCCGGCGCCGAACTTCTGCGCCATGGTCTCCGCCTGCGCGGCGGCCGTACCCTCAGCTGTGTAGCCACCGTTGGACCAGCGGTCTCCGGCGCTGAAGCCCACCGCGGCGCACGCCGAGATCAACAAGGCCGCCAGGCCCAGCACCAGTCGACGGTGCCGGAACGACGAGCGCGCCAGCGCACCCAACGAGTCGGTCAGCACGTCGCCCCCGTCCTCGCAACAGCGGAATCCGCAGGTGCGGGACGGTGAACGCGTCGGTCACGGCCGAACGGTGGAGCGGCCAGTGTCAGCACCCGACATGGTCGCGGCCGACGGGCGACGGGAACGCCGACATCGGGACCCGTCTCCCTGGTGGGCATCGGCATGATGAATTCCTTGGCGTCGATCGGAGGAGGACCGCCTGGGTCAGGAAGCCTGATCAACGCCGGAAGCGGGCTCCCGATGCGCCGGATCACCCGTCCGGGGAGCACGCAGTCACCGTGAGGGTAGAGGTGGGCGACGATCTGGGCCCGCGCCTGTTCCCGCCGCTGAAGGTTCCGGTAGTGCGGGGTTTCCGCATCGGGCGACCCGACCCGGGCATAGACCCAGCCCCACGATTTCCTGGATAGATTATGTTTTTGACTTCCTTTTCTTCGTTTTGATCTTTCAGATTCATTCGTTCATGCTGAGCCGGTGACCGTTCTGATTACGGGTGCCACCGGATTCGTGGGCTCCCGCATCGCCCATGCTCTTCTGACGACGCGGGCGCGGCGTGTGATCGCGCTCGGCCGCGGTGATCTTCCGGAATTGCGGCGTCGAGTCGTGGCCGCCATCGGTCTGCACGGCGATACGGACACGGATGCCCTGCGCCGCCTGCACTGCGTCAGGGGTGATGTCACAGCGCCGTGGCTAGGGTTGTCGCCCGGCATGCACGCACGGCTGGCCGATCAGGTCGATGCCGTCTGGCACTGCGCCGGAGACATCGCGCTCGCCGGTGAGCGGGACCGGCTCTTCCGCGTCAATGCCCAGGGCACGGCCCACGTGCTCGCCTTCGCCGATCAGACTCGGCCCGCATGCCGTCTGGTGCACATGAGCACGATGGCGGTTGCCGGGAACCGGCCTGCCGGAGTCGTGTCCGAGGACGATCTCACCGACGCACACGGATTCGTGACGCACTACGACGCCTCGAAGTACGAGGCGGAGCAGTTGGTCCGGGGCTGGGCCGCCAGGCGTGGCCGCCCCGCGGTGGTGCTGCGACCCGGCATCGTCGCCAGTGACCGCCCGCTGCCGGAGAGCGCGGCCGATCATCCGCTGGCGATGCTGGGGCGGATGATCGAGACGGTGGCGATCGGCGGGGCACCCGGCATTCCCTCCGCTGCCGAACGCCCTCCGGGGACGTGGGTGCGGTTGCGGCTGAAGGCATCGGCCTCGGCCGCGTTCAACATCGTGCCGAGCGACTACGCGACGGAGGCGATGGTCCGCATCGGACACGACACACCCCGTGACCGGGCGGGGGTGCACACCTATCACATCGTGCATCACCGGCCCACACGACTCGGAAGTCTGCTTCGCGCCCTGGAACAGCGCTATCCGGGGCTGCTGCTGGAATGTGCGCAGGACTTCGACGACGCGACACCGGCCGAGCAGTTCATCGCCACGCACCTGACGGGCTTCCTCAGCTACTGCCGACTCCAGCACGAGTTCGACCGCACCCACGCCCTGACCGCGACCCCGGGGGTGCCTGAACCCGCACCCCTCGATGAACGGTATCTCCAGCGGGCGCTGGGCTTCACCCTCGTGGGCGCCGACGGCTCGGCCGCGAGTGCCTCCTGAGCGGGGAGCCCGGCTCCGCTGTCCGGTAACTCCCTTTCACGCGCGTACGCACGTCGTCGGTTTCCTCCTCTCCCCCCTCGGTTGGAGCACCCCTTGCCTCGTCATGTAGAGCGACTGCCCGATGCCGCCATCGCCGTGGTGGGCTCCGCCTGCCGCCTCCCGGGCGACATCCGGAACCTGGACGACCTGTGGGCTGTTCTGGCGGCCGGAACCGACCTGGTGACCGAGGTACCGCCCGACCGTTTCCCCGTCGCGGAGTTCGTCGACGCCACCCGACGACCGGGCCGGTCCTACACCGCGGCAGGCGGCTTCCTGAGCGACATCTCCGGCTTCGACACCTCCTTCTTCACCGGCATCTCACCGAGGGAGGCGGCCCAGATGGACCCTCAGCAGCGGCTGCTGCTGGAGATGGCGGTGGAGGTGCTGGACGACGCCGGCACCGACGCGGCGACGCTGAACGGGTCGGACACGGCGGTGTTCATCGGCTGCTCGAGCCGGGACTACGGCGAGCTGCAGTCGCAGTCACCGGACTCGGGGAACGCCTACACCATGTCCGGGATGGCCGGGGCGATCGTCGCCAACCGGCTGTCTCACTACTTCGACTGGCACGGACAGAGCATCGCCGTCGACACCGCGTGCTCCTCGGCACTGACCGCCGTGCACCAAGCCTGCGAGCACCTGCGCGGCGGGCATGCGCGTCGTGCGGTGGCGGGCGGAATCAACGTCCTGCTCAATCCCCACATCTATGCCGGGTTCTGCAACGCCTCCATGCTGTCGCCGACGGGGCGGTGCCGGCCGTTCTCCGCGCATGCCGACGGCTTCGCCCGTGCGGAAGGCGGCGGGCTGGTGCTGCTCAAGAGACTGTCCGACGCCCGGGCCGACGGGGACCGCATCCATGGTGTGATCCTCTCCAGCGGCACCAACAACGACGGCAGGACCCCCGGACTGGCACTGCCGAGCAGCACCGCGCAGGAGGCGCTGTTGCGCCAGGTGTACAAGCGGGCCGGACTGGTCCCCGACGACGTCGCCTACCTGGAGGCACACGGCACAGGCACCCCGGCCGGAGATCCGTTGGAGGTGGAGGCGATCGGCCGGGCCCTCGGCATCGGCCGCAGCCGGGGCCCCCTGCCGATCGGATCGGTCAAGGGCAACCTCGGTCACATGGAGGCAGCCGCCGGAATGGCCGGCCTGTTCAAAGCACTGCTGGTCGTCAAGCACCGGCAGATCCCAGGGACCTTGCATGCCGAGCAGCTCAATCCCGCGATCGCGTTCGACGAGCTGAACGTGCGCCCGGTCACGCGTCTGGAACCACTCGATGCGCCCGGGACGGCCTGGGCGGGAGTGAACTCGTTCGGATTCGGCGGTGCCAACGCCCACCTGGTCCTGGGCGCCCATCACCCCGCGCCCGCGGCGACAGCCGAGGCCGTGCCGGGCCGGGCACGGAGCGCCGCGCTGCCGGTGGTGGTGTCCGCCCGCACTCCGGCCGCACTGGCCCAGGCATGCCAGCAGATGGCGGAGCACCTGCAGTTCACCGACGACGACCTCTATGACATCGCGTACACCGCTGCCCAGCGCCGCACCCGGCACGAGAACACCGCCTGCGTCTGGGCCGAGGACACGTCGCAGGCCGCCGAGGAACTGCTGCGGACGGCCGGCGGCGAGCTGCCCGAAACCGCCGCAACCGCCGTCCGCGCGGCCCCGGGACGTATCGCTTTCGTCTTCGACGGCAACGGGTCGCAGTGGGCCGGTATGGGGACCGGCCTGCTGACCGAGCCGCTCTTCGCGGCCGCCATCGACGAGGTCGACGCGTGCCTGCGCCCGCACCTGAGCTGGTCGGTGCGTGAGGTGCTGGCCGCGGGCTCACCGGAACTGGAGCGCACCGAAGTGGCCCAGCCCCTTCTGTTCGCCCTCCAGGTCGGTGTCGTCCGGCTCATGGAGGCCTACGGCATCGAGCCCGACGCAGTCGTCGGCCACAGTGTCGGTGAGATCGCCGCCGCGTACGCCGCCGGCTGCCTCGATCTGGAGGAGGCGTGCCGTGTCGTCTCGGTGCGCAGCCGGGCACAGGCGATGACGGCCGGCAGTGGCCGGATGGCCGCGGTGGGTCTGGGCCGCGAGGAGGCCGCCAAGGAGGTGGCGGCCTTCCACGGCCGCCTGGAACTGGCAGGTGTCAACAGCCCCGGTGACGTCACCGTCGCCGGTGACGCCGTCGCGCTCGAAGAACTGGGCGGAGCCCTGTCGGCCCGGGGGGTGTTCTTCCGTGAGCTCGACCTCGATCACGCCTTCCACTCGCGCCACATGGACCCCGTACACGAGGAGGTCGTGGGGTCGCTGCGCGCGCTGCGGCCCCGCCGGGGCCGCTGTGTGTTCGCCTCCACCGTGACGGGCGCGCCCCTGCCGGGGCACCGGCTGGACGCTGACTACTGGTGGCGGAACGTACGCCGGCCCGTCCTGTTCGCCGACGCCGTACGGGCTCTCTCCGACGAGGGGTGCACGCAGTTCGTCGAAGTCGGCCCGCACCCGATCCTCGCCACCTATCTGAAGCGGCTGCTGCCCGCACACGCGGTCGCTCATGCGACGCTGCGCCGGGATGCCCACGGCCCCGCGGCGGTTCGGCGCGCCACCGCCGCGGTGATCGCCGCCGGAGCCCGCGCCGGCGCCCGGTGCTTCCCCCGCCCCGGCCGTGTGGTGTCCCTGCCCGTCTATCCCTGGCAGCGGGAGCGGCACTGGACGGGAACGCCCGACTGGTGGGTCACCATCCCGCAGGACAAGACGCTCGTGCACCCGCTCCTGGGCCGACGGGCGGCTGTGGCCGAGCCGGCCTGGCACCAACAGCTCACCCCCGACCGGATTCCGTGGCTGGCCGACCACCGGGTCGGCGCGGACATCGTCATGCCGGCCACCGCCTACCTGGAAGCCATGCTCGCAGCCGGGCGCGCCGGGCTGGGCTCCCCCTGCGAAGTCACCGATCTCGACGTGATCAGGCCGCTGCCCCTCCCGCGCGCCGATGACCCGGCGACCGTATCGCTCCAGACCTCGCTGTCCGTGGAGGACGGCATCGTCCTCATCGCCTCCCGCACCGACGCCGCCGCGCAGTGGACACCGCACGCCCGCGGCCGGGTTCGCCGCCTCACGGCTCCCGCACCGGCGCCGCTGAGCGGCCCCGGTGCGGGCACGGAGGTGACGGCCGGCGTGCACTACGAGCACGCTGCCCACGCCGGCCTGTCCTACGGACCGGCCTTCCAGGTCCTGACCGGTCTGAAGGTGTCGGACACGGCGGTCACCGCCACCTATCGGCTGCCCCCGTCGGCCACTCCTGGGCATGCCGAGTTCGCAGCACACCCGGTGGTCTGCGACGGGGCACTGCAGGCAGCCGCCCCGCTCCTCGCCCAGGCAGCCGGCGGCCGCATGTTCCTGCCGACGGCGATCGAACGCGCCCGTGTCTGGCGGCAGCCGCCGACCAGCGGGCTCATCCACGTGAGCCTGCGCCATCTCACCGCCTCGGACGCGGTCATCGACGTCGCCGTGAGCGAGGAGGACGGCACCGTTGCCGTCCATCTGTCCGGCTGCCGCCTGCACGCCGTCACCGCACGGGAGCGACTGCAGGAGCTGACCACCGTACTGCGCTACTCACCGCGCCCGGGCCGGCCGGCGGCGACGAGTCCCGCGCCCCTGCCCGACCCCGCGCACACGGTGGCCGCCACCGCGCATGCCCGGGCCGCCTTCGAAAGAGAGCTGGCGGACGACTACCCCCGCTTCGTACGCCTGGTGAAGACCGCGGCCGGACACTACGCGACCGCGAGCTTCGCCGCCCTCCTGGGCACCACGGACCGCTTCCGGCTGAGCGACCTGCTGGAGGCGGGTCTGCGACCGCAGTACGCGTCCTACGTGCGACTGCTGGCCGGACTCGCGACCCGGGCCGGTCTGCTGCGCCGTCTGCCCGCCGCACCGGCCGGCGAGGAGTGCTGGGAGTTCACCGGCACAGAAGCCCTCCCCGAGGCGCACTTGCGGCAGTGCGCTGAGCTGTTCCCCCAGTGGATCACCGCCATCGCCCTGTACGCCCGTTGCGGCACGCACCTGACAACCATCCTCACCGGTCGCACCGACGCCCGTCAGATGCTGTTCAACGAGGCCGACCGCCATCTGGTGGAGTCCTTCTACGCCGACACCCCGCAGATGCGTGCCCACAGCCACTACGCCCGCCTCGCCCTGGAGGAGGCGTTGCGCGAGTGGCCGGCCGACCGGCCACTGCGTGTCCTCGAAGTCGGTGGTGGCACCGGTGGCCTCACCACGGCGCTGCTCCCCGTGCTGCCACCCCACCTGACCCGCTACACCTTCACCGACGTCACACCGGCCTTCTTCCCCCGCGCACAGACCCGGTTCGCCGACCACGACTTCCTCGACTACCGCACCCTCGACCTCAACGGCGACCCGGTCGAGCAGGGCTTCCACCCCGGCTCCTTCGACGTGATCGTCGCCGCCAACGTGCTGCACGCCACGACCGACCTGCGCGCCACCTGCACGCGCCTGGCACAACTGCTCGCGGAAGGCGGGCAGCTACTGGCAGTGGAGAGCCACGACGAGGAGATCCTCGGCCCCTGTTTCGGGCTGCTGCCGGACTACTGGTCGTTCACCGACGACGACCTCCGCACCGGCCCCCTGCTCCCGCGCGCCGCGTGGCCGCCCGTGCTGTCCGCATGCGGCTTCGACTCCGTCCTCGACACCGGAAGTGACGACCCCGAGACCGCGGAGGACTACTGCCTGCTGGTCGCTCGCCGCGCCACTCCACCTCAGACCCTGTCGCACAGTGCGGCACCCGCCACAGGCGCGTCGCCCCGTGCCGACGGCTCCTGGGTGATCGTCACCGACTCCGCCGGCCGGAGCCTGAGCACCGAGGTGGCCGCTGCCCTGGAGGCAGCCGGGGCGGAGGTCAGTACCGTCTCCTTGCCCAGCACCGTCGAAGCCTGGGGTCAGCCGCCCACCGACCTGGCATCGCGGCACATCGTGATGCTGTTCGGCGCCGACCAGGACCGGTCCGACGCCGATGTGGTCACCAGAGCCGCGGGTGCCATGAGAGGTGCGGCGGCCGCGAGCACCGCGGGCGGCCCGACGGACCCCGCACTGTTGTTGATCACCCCGCCGACCGGCCTTCACCCGGCCCCCGCGGACGCCTCCGGCAGCCCGTGGGCCGCGGCGCTGTGGGGCATCAGCCGGGTCGTGGCCAACGAGCATCCCACCCTGACCGTACGCCGGATCAGTCTCGCCCCGTCCGGCGATCAGGCGGCCGATGCCGCACGGCTCGTGACCGAACTCCTCGACGCCGACGAGGAGGACGAGATCGTATGGGAGGCCCACGGGCGCTTCACGCCTCGCCTGCGCACCCTTCCCCCCGTCACCCGGCACGCCGGTCAGCACGACACCTACCGGCTTCAGCTGAACCGGCCCGAACGAGGCCGTCGGCCGGTCTGGGCCCCTGTCGCCCCGGAGGACCCCGGCCCCGGCGAACTCGTCGTCCACGTCAGGGCCGCCGCCCTCAACTACCGCGACGTGATGCTCGCCGAAGGCGTGCTGCCACCCGGGGCCGAACCGGCCACCCCCACCGGCCCGCTCCTCGGCCTGGAATGCGCCGGTGTCGTCACCGCCACCGGACCGGACGTCACCGACTGGTCGGTGGGCGAACGGGTGTTCGCCCTCGCACACGGCGCCTTCGCCTCGCATGTGCGCGTACGCACCGAGCAGGCCGGCCGCATCCCCGACCACATGACCTTCGAGCAGGCAGCGACCCTGCCCGCCGTCTGCCTCACCGTCCAGCACAGCCTGGAAACGCTCGCCGGCCTTCGGTCCGGTGAGACCCTGCTGGTGCACGGGGGCGCCGGCGGAATCGGTCTGGCGGCCCTGGCCCATGCCCGTCACGTCGGCGCCCGGGTGATCGCCACCGCCGGCACCCCGGCCAAACGGGATCTCCTGCGCGCCCTGGGCGCCGACGCCGTCTTCAACTCCCGCGACCTCTCCTTCGCGGACCCCGTGCGTGAGGCGACCGACGGCCGAGGTGTCGACGTCGTCCTGAACTCGCTGGCCGGCGAGGCCATCGCCCGCAGCCTGGAGTGCCTGAAGCCGGGCGGCCGGTTCATCGAGCTGGGCAAGCGTGACATCTACGCCAACACGCCGCTGTTGTTGGGCCCCTTCCGGGACAACCTGGCCTACTTCGGAGTCGATATCACCCGTCTGCTCGCCGACGCTCCCGAGCACGCCGCAGCCGCGTTCCGTACGCTCACGGACCGCGTCGCCGACGGCACCTACCGGCCACTGCCCCACCAGGTCTACCCGGCGCCGCGCATCGGCGACGCCTTCGGCGCCCTGCGCCACTCCCGCCACCTGGGCAAGGTCGTCATCACCTTCACCGACAGTCTGCCCGTCTCCGTCACGGCGCCTCTCCCTGCGCCCCGTCTCGACTCCGGCGCCACCTATCTGGTGACCGGTGGGCTGAGCGGCCTGGGAGCGGCAAGCGCCCGTCACCTCGCCCGCCGCGGAGCCCGCCATCTGGCCCTGGTCTCCCGGCGCGGCATCAAAGCCCCGGAGGCCGCCGCGCTGCTCGCCGACCTCGAACGCGCGCAGGTGACCGTCCATGTGTCGGCCGCCGACATCACCGACCCCGAGGCCGTCCGGGCGGTCTTCACCGAAGCGGAGCAGGGCGGCCGCCCGGTACGCGGGATCGTGCACGCCGCCATGCACCTGGACGACGCGCCCATGGACGACCTCACCGGAGAACGGTTCGCCGCCGTCCTGGCGCCCAAGGTACGCGGCGCGGAAATCCTCCACGGGCTCACCCAGGACCAGGACCTGGACTTCTTCGTCGTCTACTCCTCCGTCGCCGCTCTGATCGGCAATCAGCACCAGGCTCCCTACGCGGCCGCCAACCTGTACATGGAGGCGCTCATGCGAAGGCGCCGGGACCACGGCAGGCCGGGCCTCGCGCTGGCCTGGGGCGGCATCGCCGAAACGGGCTACGTCGCCCGGACCCGGATGACCGACACCATCGTCCGCTCCGGCATCGGACTGATCACCCCCGCCACCGCCCTGGCAGCCCTCGACCGGCACATGACCCGCCCCGGCGGTCACGCGGCCATCGGCGTCATGGACTGGGACAGGCTCACCCAACTGCTGCCCGCACTGTCCGTCCCCCGGTTCAGCGCCCAGCTCTCCCACGGCAGCAGCCGGGATCAGCGCGCGCAGGCCCATGACCTGCGCCAGCGACTGAAGAGCGCCGAAAGCGCACAGGTGCGTCTCGCCCTGATCACCGAGACACTCGTCGACGCGACAGCGCACATCCTGCAGACCACACCGGACCGGGTGGACCCGGCCGCGAACCTCACCGATCTCGGACTGGACTCACTGATGGGCGCGGAACTGTCGGTCGCCCTTCAGCAGACGTTCAGCTGCGAACTGTCCATGATGGAACTGATGGCCGCCGCGACCGTCGACGGTATCGCTCACCGCATCGACCGCGTGCTGCGCGGTTGACACGACAGCGGGCACAGGTGAAGGGGTCCGGCCTCCGTCGGCCGCCCTTCCCTGTGCCCGTTCGCTCAGTCACGAGCCTGTCGTCGTCTCGCTGGAACACGTACACCGCTGTTCCCGGCTTCGCGGAACCGAGCTGGCTCAGCGCGTCACAGCAGCTGCCGACTGTCCATCGGGGCAAGCCCGGGAGTACGGCCGTGCCGGCTTCCCGGCTTGCCGGCCAGGGAAGCAGCGGTGATCCTCAGTCCCGCTTCCAGGGGCGTGGCCGGTCTCCAGCCGAGCACCTCGATGGCGAGGCTGATGTCCGGACAGCGGACCTTCGGGTCGTCGACCATCCTGGGTGCCGAAGTGATCCGGGAGCGGGAGCCTGTGAGGTCGCGGATGATCTCGGCAACGCGTCGCACGCTCAACTCGTGGGGGTTTCCGATGTTCACCGGACCGCAGTGGGATGAGCGGAGGAGGCGGACGAGACCCTCGACCGTGTCATCGACGAAGCAGAGGGATCGAGTCTGCCGACCGTCTCCGTGCACGGTGATCGGTTCTCCCGCGAGGGCCTGCCGGAAGAAGGTCGGCACCATACGGCCGTCGTCCGCCCGCATGCCCGGACCGTAGGTATTGAAGATGCGCGCGATCTTCGTGTCCAACCCGTGAGCCGAGCGGTAAGCGGTGGTCAGGGCTTCCGCGAAACGCTTGGCCTCGTCGTAGGAGCTGCGTGGTCCGATCGGGTTCACATGGCCCCAGTAGTGCTCGGTCTGCGGATGAACCTGTGGGTCGCCGTAGACTTCGCTCGTCGAGGCCAGGAGGTAGCGGGCGCCCTTCTGCCGCGCCAGCTCCAGCAGATTCCGTGTCCCGATCGATCCTGTCAGCAGTGTCGCCACGGGCCGGGCGAGGTAAGCAGGTGGCGATGCGGGCGAGGCCAGATGGCACACCGCTGCGACGTCACCGTGGATACCGAACTCTTCCACGACGTCCCTGTGGATGAACTGGAAGTTCCCCCATGCCGCAAGGTCCTCCAGATTGCTTCTCCTGCCGGTGCTCAGGTCATCCACGCAGACGACGGAGCACCCGTCGGCCAGAAGACGGCGACAGAGGTGAGAGCCGAGGAAACCTGCGCCGCCGGCCACGACAACATTCTGCTGACCCTTCACGAGAACGTCTTCCTTGCGACTGGGAAGGACCTGGCCTGGCCCAGAGCACGCTCCACGATGCCGCAGGCCGCCTCGATGCCCGACTCGTTCCGCAGGCGGCGCCCGAGCTGCCCGGCCCTGTGGCGCATCGCCGGATCGCTCACCGCCTGCCCGATGGCCGCGGCCAGGTTCCGGGGCGTCAGATCACGGGCGGGCAGCGGCCGGGGCCCGGCGCCCAAGGCGTGGACCAAGGACCCCCAGAAGGGCTGGTCGAGGAAGTGGGGGCAGGTGACCGTGGGAACTCCCGCCGTCAGACCGGCGCCCACCGTGCTGGCCCCCGCGTGGTGGACGACCGCGGACATCCTCGGAAAGAGCCACGCGTGCGGAACGCTCGGCACCACGTGGCTGACGTCGTCCGAGGGCATCACTGCCGGGTCACCGAGAAGGACTCCGCGCACGCCGGCCATCCGAAGTGCGTCCCGGATCAGCTTGTGGCGACGTCTCGGATCATCGGTGACCATGCTGCCGAAGCCGACGTATACGACTGGCGGCCCCTGCGCGTCGAGGAACGCGGCCAGCTCAGGGGAGGGTTCCCAGCCGCTCGGGCGGTCGAGCAGCCAGTAACCGGTGACGTGTGCCGTCGCGGGCCAGTCACCGGGAACGGGAAGCACGGAAGGGCTGTAGCAGTACAGGGTGGGCCGTTGCTCCCGGCGCCGCTGGGCGAAGGGGCCTGTCAGCGGCCACGGCGGGAGGCCCAGGCCGGCGGTCCGCCATGCGTTGACGCGCTTGCGAAACACCTGCCAGAACGCTTGTTCCGTCACCCGCAGACTCAGCGCGTTGCCGATCGGACCCAACGAGTGACTGAAGCCGATCGCGGGAAACGCACGGGTGGGATGCGCCGGCATGAAGGAGGCCATGAACGACGCGGCCCCCCAGCACTCCGCCAGACTCTCCGCCGGCAGGGCGAAGGGAGAGTAGATGACACAGTCGCTGGGCCGTGCCGCCGCGGAGATCCCCTGCAACAACTGGTCCGCGGCGGAGCTGACCACCTGCCGCATCCAGCGTGCGAAGCCCAGCGAATTCGCCCCCGCAGTCAGCCACCGCTGACCGTCGGGTGTTGCCAGCATCGACTCGAAATCGGGTTCCAGGGCGCTGAATTCCACGCCGGAGCCGGAGACCGTGTCCGCGTATCGGGGCGCTCCGAGAAGGTGCACGGCGTGGCCTTTGCGCTGCAGGGCGACCGCCAGCGCGGCGAGCGGTTGGGTGTCTCCGCGGATACCCACCGAGACGATGGTGATTTGCGGCATCGTTGATCCTTCCTGTCCGCTGTCGGTGGGCGCGCGGAACACAGCGCGCCTCCCGGCGGCAGACCGACTCCCGCGCGTTCCACACCGATGTCAGGTCCCACAGGACCTATTGGTGCCGCCAGTGGTCGACCGCATGACGAGCCCTCACCACCGCCTAGCGAACGAACCCTATAAGGGCGACGCTCCGCGGCTGAGCAGGCCGTGGCAGAAATTGTTCCCATCCGTATTCCGGTACTTTGAACAGACAGCCGACTGAGCAGGGTGTACCTGGAAATGAACGCCACCGGCGTCACCCTGCCTTTTTCGATCTCCACTCATTCGAGTGACAGCGTGGAGCGCACCCGCTGGCCGAGCGGTCAACTCCGACGGATCGCCATTCATTGGTGGGGACAGGATCGGCGCGCGGGGCGTCGTCGGCTTCCGCCGCGTTTATCTATTGAGGGCCGTACGGCCGGGCCGGCCCTCCTCGGTCGGGCGAACACGCCAGGAGGGCAGACGCACCGGCCGGGGTGGCGATGGCCACGTGGGTCGGGACGCGTCAGGACTTCGACGCAGGGCGCGCCGGCCGGCCGCTTGGGCGGGTCGGACGTGCGCCGGACGAGCACGGGGGTGTCGCCCGAACCCGTGCGACGGCAGGCAGGCCGAATTCCCGGGGGGAATACGACATGGGCGGGGAAACCGCCGGACCGGTCGCCGAGGGGTTCGGGCCGAACGCTGCGCCCCGTCGGCTCCTGGAGGCCGGCACCGTTGCTGTGGCTCACCCGGTGGGCGGCCACAGCAACGGGCGCCGCTCAGGTGCAGTTGCCGTTGTCGGATCCGTAGTAGATGTCGATCGAGCCGCTCCAGGTCAGGCACTGCCCGTCGTCGGGGGCGTCCTTGTAGACCGGACCCGCGTAGCTGGTGAAGGAACCCGAATCCCGGGCCTCGCCGCTGCTGTAGGGCCAGGTGTCGAGGGTGACCTCCATGAAGACGCGGGACCCGGGGGTGGTGCGCACGGTGACCGCGCAGACCTTGCCCGCGTCGCCGTTGAAGGTGACGAACGTGGTGGCGGCGACGGTGGACTGCGAGGAGTGGATGGGTGTGGCGCGGATGACGTCGTATCCGGCGCCGCAGGCACCGTTGTACCGGGTGGGTGTGGCGGCCGAGGCCGACGTCGTGGCGGCGAGCGTGCCGCCCAGGGTCAGCGCGGCCAGGACTGTGGCGGTTGCTGCCCTACGACGGAGCGACTTCATGGTGTGTTCCCCCTGTGATGGTGCGTCAATGTGCTTGGTCCGAACGGCCGTTGCCGTCCACGCACAGGGAGACCCGGGATCGCCGCCCATAGTTGTGGGGCACTTCGTCACCGTTCTGTCACCAGGGTCACAGTGCCACCGCCACTACCGGTCTTCCGGCCTTAGGTCCGGGATGCCTTCGTCGGACACAAGACCTCGTCATGCTCATCCCGGGGCACTGCCGTCGAGCGCCGCCTGCGCTGTCACCGCCAGGTGCCCGAGTCGGGCCGAGCGGCGCCGGACTCGGGCATCTCAGGCACGACCGAGGGCCGGCCGCGCCTCGGTCTCCCCGGTGGGCAGCTCATGCCCGGCCTCGCACCGCACCGCGGGCACCAGCGGGGCGCCGCAGCCCGCGTGGACGAGCTCGACGCCCCCGTGCACACCTTCCTCCGTGGTCCGCCCCCACCGCATCAGCGCGACGAGCAGCGGTAACAGAGCCCTGCCCCGGTCGGTCAGCACGTACTCGTGGCGGGTGCGCGCGCCCGGCTCGCGAGAGGGGCTTAGCTCCATGAGCCCGTCGGCAACCAGCTGGCGCAGCCGCTTGGAGGCCGCCGTCTCGGCGAGACCGGTGCGCCGCACCAGATCGTCGAACCGGCGCCCGCCGTGGAACACCTCTCTGACCAGATCGCGTCCCGGGCCGGTGGGCGCCCCGGGGATCACCGGCGGGTGGCCCCCTGTCGTGGGGCCGGCCGCTCGGCGATCCCTGGGCCGGCCGCTACCTGGACTTGCTGGACGATCCCGTACCGCCCGAGGCCGGGAAGGTCAGGCGGGGCACGGCGTTGCGAGCGAGCTCATGTGCCTGGTCGGGCCACCATGCCCCGGCGGGCGGGTCGATGATGCCGTACTCGGGGTCTGTCGTACCGCCGGTACCGCGGGTGCAGCTGCCGTCGGACTCGCCGATGGTCTTGAGGTAGAGATACGCATCGACCAGCGGAACGCCGGTGTCGGCGGTGGGCCGGGGTCCCATGCCGCGGCCGGGAGGGTTGCACCAGGTCTCCGGGTCGTTACTGTATTTGCCCACGGGTGGTGTCCACGCGCCCACGCCGTTGCGGCTGGTGTCGACGACGAAGTGGGTCAGCTCGCTGTCGGCGGGATCGCCGACGTTCTGGTCGAACCAGACGTCGGTCCAGTGCCACGTGGTGGGATCGCCGGAGTCCACGGCGTTTCCGGGCGCGCCGTCGTTGGGCGCGGCGGAGGAGTAGTACTGGCTGGCGCACCACTCAGCGCGTCCGGATGCCTCGTCAGGTCCCTGGCCGGCGAACCGTATGCACTTCGACACCCACGCACCGTAGTGAGTGGTCTCGTCAGTGGGCTGGTAATTGGAGATGTTCAGCGAGAAACCGTCGCTCTCCTGCACACCGGCGTCGATGAGCCGCTGGGCGATGTCGCCGACCGACTTCCACTGGCCGTTGCCCGCGTCCAGATAGACGGTGGTGCCGGTCCGGCTCTTGAGGGCCCTTACCGCGTACCTCAGGTCGGCCATGCGGTGGGCGGTCAGCTCTCCGGTCGGGTCGACGTCGCCCGCACAGTCCTTGGGCAGGGCGGCCAGACCATCGGGTTCGACGACGACCACGGCCCTGGAGTTGCCGATCCCCTGGGCGAATGCGTCAATCCAGGCCCGGTAGGCGGCTGATGAGGCCGCTCCCCCGCTGGAGTAGAGGCTGCAGTCACGGCCGGGCACGTCGTACGCGATGAGGACGGGGACCTGCCGTACCGCTCGCGCCTTGCGTACGAGGGTGCTCACCTTCGAACGGGTTTCCTGCGGGGTGCCCCCGGTGAACCACGCGGCCTGCGGGTAGCTGGCGAGTCTGGCCATGTCGAGGCCGCCCTGAACGTCTCCCGCCGCGAAGTCGGTGACCGCTTGCCGGGCCGCCTTGCTGTGCGGGTCCACGTAGAACGTCGTGGCCGGGGCGGCAGCGCGGTGCGGGGACGCGGCCTGTGCCTGCGTAACCGTGGTCACCGCGCAGGTCGTGAGGGCGACCGCCGTGAACAGGGCGGTACGCCGGGGACGGGTGATGGGGCTCATGGATGCTCCTGGTCGCAGTGCGCGTCGGGACGGACGTTGTCTGTGGTACGTGTGCGTGCCCGGTGGCCGAGGGAGGCCGACGCCGTGCTGATGCCGGCACGGCACCTGTGGTGGTTTCGCCGGTGGCGGGCCGCGAGGGTCCGGGGGTCAGTAGCCGTAGACCATCTTGTAGGCGACCTCCGGCAGGAACTGACCTGCCGTCGACCCCGTTCCCACGCCGCAGTTGCCGTCCGATTCGCCAGGAGTCTTGATCCACAGCAGCATCTCGGCACCGCCTCCGTACTGGGCGGGCGTGCCGATCTTGCGGCCGGAGGCGTTGCACCACTGACCGTTGGAACCGTTGCCATTGCGGCTGGTGTCCACGGTGAAAGGCTTGGTGTAGCCGTAGCGGGTGCGCAGTTCACTGTTGACGGCGGTGGCGTACGCGGCGTTCTGGCTGGTGGTGTAGTAGTTCGAGACGTTCAGCGAGAACCCGTGGGCCCCGCTGAGGCCGGCGGCGTGCAGGTGCTGGGCCATGGTTGCGGCGTTCATCCATCCGGGGTTGCCGGCATCCAGGTACACCCAGGTGTTCGGTGCCTGGGACGTGAGCTGACGGATGGCGTTCTGCAGCATGGCGTTGCGCTCGCCGATCTGGGCCTGGCTCATGCAACTCGTGTCACCGAGCGCGTCGGGTTCCAGGATGACGACGGCCGGGCGGTTGCCGATGCCGCCGGCGAACTGGGCTATCCAGGTGTCATAGGCGGACCGCGATCCGGCGCCACCCCCGGACTGACCGGCGCAGATGTCCCGGTTCGGGATGTTGTAGGCGACCAGCACGGGCAGTTTGTCGGCCTGGTCCGCGGCACCGACGTAGGCGCCCGTGGCAGTGCCGATACTGCCGCTCCAGCCTCCGAACCAGCGCGCCATGGGCCTGGCGGCTATGTCGGCCCGGATGACGGGGGTACGTCCGTCACCGGGGTTGGCCGCGGCCCACTGGGCCGGACTCGACTGGGGATCGACGTAGAAACCGCTTGTCAGACCGGTGGGGTCGGCTGCGTGGGCGACTGGTGACGACACCAGCGCAAGTGGCAGCGCGAGCAGTGCTGTCGCCGCTGCGCGGGCGAGGAGCTGCATGGAGACCTCTTCCTGACGGGGAGCGGCACGCACCCTCGTCCTGGGTGCACGCCGGGCTGAGGAAGGACGGTGGAACAACGCTCCCTGGTGTCCCCGCCGGCGGCTCTCCGGCGGGGACGCCACTCCTGAACGATGAGAGTTCCTGGGAGCGCTCCCACTGGAAGCGCTCCCAACTGAAGTCCAGAGTTCAAGGGGCGCGTCAGGTATCGTGGATGCCGCGATTACACCTGTCAAGACACGGCACTTGAGCCGAAGGACGATCTGACACACCTTGCACGCACTGGCTGGAAACCCGGTACAGTGCGGTCATACTGGAAGCGCTCCCAAACATCCTTACCCCTTGAGTGCGAGCCGCTGTGCGCGTGGCGGGGTGCAACGCTGCTGGTTGACTGGAACCCGCCGACGCTTGCTGAGCGGCCGCCAGGGAAAGGCTCGATTCATGTCAGCGGATGTGCCGCCCCGTCAGTCCACGCTCGAGGAGGTTGCCCAACTCGCCGGCGTCTCGAGGTCGGTGGCCTCACGTGTACTCAACAACGCCCCGCACGTGAGCCACGCCAAACGCCAGGCCGTCCAACGGGCGGTCAAGCACCTCGGCTACGTGCCGAATCCCACAGCAAGGGCACTCGCCACCAGTCAGACCGGGGCTGCCGCTCTGATCATCTCCGGAGAGAACCCCTCGATCCTCGCGGACCCGTTCTTCGCACAGGTCATCGTGGGGGCCGCGGAAGGACTGGACGAAGCAGGCCTTCACCTGATGCTGTGCCTGGCGGCCTCCGACCGGGGCCGCGAGCGGGTGGCACGACTCCTGCGGTCCCGGACCGCGGACGGCGTCATGGTGATGGCGGTGCGCGAGAACGACCCGCTCGCGCACCTGGCTCTGAACGCGCGGATGCCCGTCGTCTTCGGCGGACGCCCAGTCGGTACGGACCCCTCCTATTTCGTGGACGTGGACAACGTCGGCGGGGCCCGGGAAGCCACCGAGCACCTGATTGCGCGCGGTCGGGGTCGCATCGCCACCATCTGCGGGCGTCCGGACACCGAGGCAGGCCGGGCGCGTTATCGCGGCTATCGGGACGCCATGCTCGCGGCCGGGCTCGAACCGTACCCTCCGCAGGACGGCGACTTCACCGAGGCGAGTGGAGCGGCGGCCATGTCGACGCTGCTGGCGAGGCATGGCGACGTGGACGGGGTGGTCGCCGCCAACGACAACATGGCCGTGGGAGCCCTGCGCGTCCTGCACGCCGCCGGACGGCGTGTCCCAGACGATGTCGCCGTGATCGGGTTCGACGACCTTGCCGTCGCTCAGCTCGCCGACCCTCCGCTGACCACGATCCGGCAGCCCATACAGACGCTGGGGCGCGAGATGGCCCGCATGCTGGCCACACTCATCAGCGGCCGCGAGCCCGCTCCGATCATCTTGCCGACCCGTCTGGTGGCACGCTCCACGACGTAGTTGCCTCGGGCCACGCGGACGCTCCGCCCATCCGGCGGCCACACTGCCCCATGAGCGGTGTCTCCATGCTGTTCCGCATCGCCGGACTCCTCGCCCGGACCGCCTCGCCACGACACGCACCGTGCCCCGCGAGCAAGAGCCTTCGGGCACCCGTAGGCCCGGTCGGCGCGTTGACGCTGTCGATGTGCAGCTGGTGGCGGTCGTGATCGGCGTGGCCGGGGGTGGGGTGCCGGTGGGGCGGATCAGAGGGTGGACCAACCTCGCGCAGCGACCGTCACAGGGCTCCGGCGTCCCGGGCCGTCCAGACGCTCGGGTAAATCGGCCGGAAGCCGAGCTCCCGGCGGATGCGCTGGTTGGACATGATCCCGAACCACGGGTCGGGGTCCGTGAGCTCGTGGAGTCCGGCAGGCATCTCCACGCCGTTGAGCCGGTACAGCTCGACCGTCGTGACAGGGGCGTCATCGGCGATGTTGTAGATCCGGCCGGCGATGCCCGGCGCGTACAGCAGACGCATCAGCCCCTGGGCGACGTCCGCGTGGTGGGCCATCTGCAGGCGCTGGTGCGCCGCCCAACCGGAAGCCCAATGCAAGACGTTGGCGAGGTGCGGGTCGCCCTCGCCGTAGACGAAGGGGAGCCGCCCGATGCGTACGTCCAGGTCCTCGAGCGCGAGCAGTTCGCGCTCGGCCTCGACTTTGGACTCGGGGTAGGCGCCCCACATCTCGCCGCCCGGCCGGCTCTCGTCCTCCTCGGTCAGCGGGCGGCCCCGTCCGACGCCGTACGCATTGCCCGTGCTGACCTGTACGAACCGCTCCACGCCGGAGGCCTGCGCGGCGCGTCCCAGGGCCACTGCGGCGTCCCGGTTGACGGCCCACGCCTCCTCGTCCGGCACCCCGCGGAAGGAGGCGGCGATGTTCACGACGGCGTCCGCGCCGGCGAGCGCCTTGCCGAGTGTCTCCTCGTCGCGCATGTCTCCCACGGCGATCTGGGCGCCCAGCTCCGCGAAGCGCTCGCCGCGGGCTGCGTCGCGTACCAGGACCCGCACCTGCTCGCCCGGCTGCCGCTGGGCCAGCAGCCTCGGCACGAAGCGGCGTCCGACCTGTCCCGTCGTACCGGTCACCAAAGTCAGCATGATGTGCTCCTCACGCACTGTGTCGCCTGTCGTTGATGACCAGCCTCGGCGGATGCGGGAACGACCGGGAGAGACCTCTTGATCAGGGGATCGGGAGTCCCTGGATAAGCCGGCCGGCCTCCCGCACCCTGGAGAGGTGAACCGAACAGAACTCGCCGACTTCCTGCGCCGCGCTCGCGCCCGCCTGGGCCCCTCCGACGTGGGCCTCACGGCCGGCGCCCGCCGCCGTACGCCGGGGCTGCGCCGAGAGGAGGTGGCCCAGCTGGCCGGCATGTCCGTGGACTACTACACGCGGCTGGAACAGTCCCGGGGCCCGCGCCCGTCCCGCCAGATGCTCACCGCGCTGGCCCGCGCCCTGCGCCTGACGGAGGACGAACGCGACCACCTCTTCCACCTCACCGGTGAACAGCCGCCGAGCCGGGAGGCGACCAGCACGCACGTGCGCCCGGGCCTGCTCCTGGTCCTCGACCGGCTGCACGACACCCCGGCGATGGTGGTGACCGACTGCGGCGAGGTCCTGGCCCAGAACGCGCTGTCACGGGCGCTGAGCGGAGACGTCCTCGCCCGCCCGCCCCAAGGACGCAACATGATCCGCCGCTTCTTCCTGGACCCGGCGGCCCAGGAGCTGTTCCCGCCCGAGGACCGCCCCGAGCGCGCCCGCGAGCAGGTCGCCGGCCTGCGAGCAGTGGCCTCGGCCCGCCCCACGGACCCCGAACCCGCCGCCCTCGTCGCCGAACTACGTACCGCGAGCGAGGAGTTCGCCCGCCTCTGGGACGAACACGAGGTCGCCGTACGCCACGCCGCCACCAAACGCTTCCGGCACCCCGCGATCGGCATACTCGAACTCGACTGCGAGGTCCTCGTCAACTCCGGCCACAACCAGCAGCTCGTCATCCACACGGCCCGCCCAGGCACGGAGTCGCACCAGCGCTTGCAGTTGCTGCGGGTGGTGGGCTTGCAGGACCTGACGCCTACGAGCTCCTGAACGCTTGCGCGCCTTCCAGGTTCGCTCCCTGCCCGCCGCACATGCCCACGATCCCCGACTCGGCGCCGGCTCGTTCCTGGCGGATGTCCAGCAACAGCACGGACGGGTCGTGTCCGGCCGCACCCTGGGGACGGTCCTGCTGGTGGTGACCGAGCTGGTCACCGACGCCCGCAGGTACACCCCGCGCATACCGGCAGCGGAAGACGCAGCAGCCTTCTAGGCTGGCGCGATGACTGATGAGCAGGAGCGGGTGCAGCCGTCGGGAGTGTGGGCCACCGCGGTAGGGGTGGCCCGGGTGCGGGCGCTGGAGACCGAGCGGGACGACGCCCTGTTCCACGACCCACTGGCACAGGCCTTCGCCACCGCCGGCGGCCTATGGCCCTCCTCGCCGCCGCTGCCCGATGACGAGGCCGCACGCCGCCGCCGGCTGGCCGTGTCGTTCTCCATCGTCATCAGGACGAAGTTCCTCGACGACCTGTTGCAGCAGGCCTCCGCGTCCGGTGTCCGGCAGGTCGTGCTGCTCGGCGCCGGCATGGACAGCCGGGCCTTCCGGATGGACTGGCCCGAGGGCACCCGGCTGTTCGAGGTCGACACCGCCGCGCCGCTGGACTTCAAGGCTGCGGTGCTGCGCCAGGAGCGGGCCGTCGCACGCTGCGAGCGGATCACCGTCGCGGTGGATCTGCGTGAGGACTGGCCGGACGCGCTGGCCGCCGCAGGCCACGACCCGTCCATGCCGACCGCGTGGATCGCCGAAGGACTGCTGATCTATCTGCCCAAGGACGCGGTCGAGCTACTGCTGGACCGGATCGGCGCGCAGTCGGCGGCAGGCAGTCGGATGGGGCTGACATTGGGCTCGCGCGGCGTGATCGAGCGCTTCGGCGCGGACTCCGTGCCGGGATCGGCGGCGTCCATGTGGGTCTCGGAGATGCCCGACGACCCGGTGGGCTGGCTGGCCGGGCACGGCTGGGAGGCCGACAGCTACACCCTGCGCGAGCGCGCTGCCGCCTACGGCCGCCCGATCAGCACCCTGCCGCAGCGCGAGGAGCGGCCCGGCGGACTGATCTCGGCGGTCCGCCGGTAGAGCGCCTGAAGGGGGTCGAACCTCCGTGGCAATCGAACGAAGGGGCGGTCCCGCAGGGCGCTGTTGCTCCACAGCCGAGCCGCTCGCTCCTACGGCTGGAGCTCCATGACGTCGGCGACCACGCAGCTGACGTTGTCGGGGCCGCCGGAGCCGTTGGCGAGGGCGATGAGTTCGCGGACGGCCTGCTCGGGCTCAGTGCTCTCGGAGAGTACTCGGTGGATCTCTTGGGTCGGCACGACAGTCGACAGGCCGTCGGAGCACAGCAGATATCGGTCCTCCCCCTGGGCGTCGTGGAGGCGCATGTCGGGGTCGGTGTCGGCTCCTGGGCCCAGGGCCCGTACCAGGAGCGACCGTTGGGGGTGGGAGGCGGCTTCTTCCGGGCTGAGGCGTCCTTCGTCGACCATCGACTGGACCATGGTGTGGTCGTGGGTGATCTGGAACAGCTCTCCGCCGCGCAGTAGGTAGGCGCGGGAGTCGCCGATGTGGACGAGGGCCAGCTGTGATCCGGTCCAGAGCATCGCGGTGAGTGTCGTGCCGGTGCCTTCGGATGCAGAGCCCGTCCCGGCGGCGTCGTGCACGGCCTGCTTGGCCTGTTCGATGACGTCTTCGAGGACGTTGAGGAGGTCGCCGGCTGGGGTGCTGTCGGTTTCGAGGTGCTTGAGCGCGTCGATGGCGGCTGCGCTGGCAGGGGCTCCTTGGCTTCCGCAGCCGTCGGCGACAGCGAGGAGCCGGGATCCCGCGTACGCGGTGTCCTGGTTGCTCTCGCGGACGAGACCCTTGTCCGAAAGAGCGGCGTAACGGATTCCGAGAGACTTCGCGGTCGGGGACATGGCGGGGTCCTTCCGTGACAGGCGGTCGATGAGGAAGGTCGCCAGGTCCCGCCGTGCGGCAGTGTCGGCCTCGACCTGAGCCCAGAACGCGCGGACCTCTTGGCCCGCCGGGCCCGCATCCAGCGCGCAGACATGGTGGATGCGGGCCAGCGGCATGCCCAAGCGCCGGAGCCAGGCGACCAGGCGGGCTTGGTCCAACTGGTCCGGTGAGTAAAGGCGGTAGCCGGTCACCGGGTCGACGCGTGCAGGGATCAGCAGGCCGAGCTCGTCGTAAAGACGCAGCGCCTTCGGCGACAGCCGGGACGCCTTCGCGAACGCCCCGATGGTCAGCAACCCCATGCTCGCTCCTCCTCATGCCGAGCACATCGCCCGGCCCCACAGATGCTGTGGGCTCCCCCAAGGTGAAGGTCAAGCAGGGTTTCCGCTTGCCCCGACCGTGGTCCCCCAGTCAGCGCTCGACCGCGGCCGGCAAGGCGTGCAGTAGCACCCGCCGCTGGCGGCCAACCCGGGTGACGGCTGGCCGTCCGGTGCGGCCCTCGACCTGCTCGAAAGCGCACTGTGCACCACCGCCTGGGAGGCATCCGGCTGAGGGCACCGCGAACGGTCCGTCAGGGCAAGGCCTGTCACCGCCCTGCGCGAGACGGCTGCTCCCGCGGCCCGGTCCTGGGAAGCGGTAAGCGGGCCTGCGGGCGACGTCAGGTGGTGGTGGGCCAGGTTCGCAGAAGAGCGGCGATCTTTCCCGCGGTGCAGGCGGGGTCGAGGAGCAGGTCCTTCAGGGCGATGGCGTCCTCACGACCGGGCTTGACGGAGATCCCGGCGGCTTCGAGGTACATGACGCCGGACGCGGCGGCGACGGCCATGTTGGAGCGCTCCAGCCAGCGGCAGCGGCCCAGTGAGTGCACCAGGGCGGCGGCTTTGGCGTAGGGGCCGTCGTAGACGGGCTGCTCGAAAATCTCGGCCCGGTGGCGGGCGACCGCCGAGACGGGAACGCCGTAGTCGTCGGGGGCCGGGTCGTCCGCGCCGGCGGCCTCGGCGACTTGCAGGATCCAGGGAACGTCGATGTGCAGGTCCATCAGGCCGCGCGTGCTCCCCGGGGTGCCTGCTGGGCTTGCTCGGCATCGTCGAAGACCGTCTGGTGTTCGGCCAGGAAGCGGGCGGCCGCGTCCACCGCTCGGGCGCGCAGGCCGCTGGCATCGTCCTGCACCAGCCTGGCGAGATAGTCCCCGATGCTCAGTCCCAGGTCGGCCGCGCGCTTCCTCGCCAGTTCGGCAACGTCCTCATCTACGCGCGCACCCAATTGCGTCTTCGCCATACCGCCATGGTAACAGCTGTTACCGGGATCTCTCCAGTCCCCGGACGCGCCGCGCCGCCGCGCAGCGCGGAAGGCTCAGGAGAGCGCGCGGGCGGCCCGAGGCAGGGAACGCCAGTGGATCGTCCGTGGCCGCCGGAACACCGCTTTGAACAGCCGGTCCTCGGTCCGGCTATGCGGGGGTCCGTGCCGTTTCTTCGCTGAGAGTGCGAAGTGCGGCGAGGCAGGCGGCGATCGCGGGTTCGTGAGCCGTGCCCTGACGGACACCGGCCTCGATCGTCCGGCTGAGTGTGCCGTCCGTCACTGGCCTTGCCGTCAGCACGGGCGGCAGGTCCGATGCGGCCATGGACGGGACGAGTACCGTGTGGCCGCCCCGCGCGGCGAGGGCGATCATGGCGGAGAAGTCCGTACAGGTGTGCCGCACCTG
>NZ_JBVIYZ010000021.1:0-89988 GCF_055592085.1 Streptomyces sp. NPDC041135 | reverse complement strand
GCTGACGATCACTTCACGAAACGCGTTCCCCACCACATGACCATGATCGACGATTGAGAACTCGACGCCTCACCGCCTACCGTGCACGAGCTCGTAAGCGTTGTCCCGTAACCAGTGGTGCGGCTGGGCAGGGGCATCCCGCTGTGCAGTACGGAGAGGATCCCGCACAGCACATCCCGGTGCAGGGGGGCGCGGTGGGGCACCTGAAACGCCGCTCACGCTGCAGCAGCAGTGGCTCCAGGCGGCTCATCAGCTTATCCGACACAATCCACGGCGAAACAACAAATGTTATACACGAGTCATGTGCTCAAAATGACCTTGCTGCTGCCATATTGAAAAGCATAGTTAATACAATTGACTGGCTTGATGTGCGATAATCGTTTGGCGTGTGGGTGGCATGCCTGCATAAGGTACGAAACGGCTAGCGGGAGAGTAGAACCAGTACAGAGCGCCTAGTACCATACCTGGTAGGCCCGCATCGTAAGCGAAGGAACAATCATGCCTAATCTGACCTCGCTAAGGCCTTCCGCTGCGCAGGACGTTTCCTTCTCGCCGATTCAGGAACCGTTAGTCGTTACATCACTGGCTTATAAAGGTGGCATCGGCAAAACCACTTTGGCCGAGGAGTTGGCTCAGGTTCTCGATGCTGTCGCCGTCGACTTTGACTGGTCAAAAGGTGGACTCACGGCGGGGTGGGGATACAGAGAAGAAGATAGAATCGGCATTCCATTGGTTGAGGCATTCGAGAACTCCAAAGTGCCTTCTCCACTGAAAGGAGGGCGACGTAAACCGGACTTGATCCCGGGTCATACTACATTCGTAGAGCGTCAACCTCCCGCCGAGTTTGTGGCGGAACAGGTCAACAATTGGGCATTTGCGTTGCGCCGGCGACTTGTCATCGACACACATCCCGACGGTTGCCAAGCGACTAACGGCGCCATGGCTGCCGCGCGTGTCATCGTGTCACCCGTCCTTTTGCAGACGCGAGAAATGAGAGCCGTCGAGCAGCTCCTCGAAGAGGCCAGTGACTACCCATTGCTACTGATCCCTTATATGGTTCCCAAGTCCCCCTCGCAGTGGGCTATCAACGAACTTGAACGACTGTCGAAAACCTACGAGGTTCCAGTCGGCCCAATGGTGGGATATTATCCTTGGATTCCGACTCGACGCCGACGGGTAGCGATTTGTTCGGAGCCAATCGCTAAGAAACATCAGCAGTTCTGCGCTGAGATCAAGCAAGTAGCGGAGGCGGTGCTCGAATATGCAAGCTAGGGGTGTCGAGCAGTTGCAGGAACTAAAAAATAGAAAGAGAAATCTGCGCACACCTCCACCTGCACCGCTGTATCCGAGAAGCGGCAGAAAGCTCCCGGTAGGTGCTGCCCCTAAACGTCAACCTGATAAGCTGCTTGCGGATTTGCCGGGCCAGGGGGCGAATGCCAGGCTTGTTGCCCGCACGCAAGAACTCATTAACCGACTAGCGGAAAAGCCCAGTGTATACACCCGCCTTGAAGCGACCGAGTGGCTGACAAGCTCTCCTGCAGATCGGGTCGCCGCAGCTATCCTGGGTATCTGCGAAACTTCCTGGCCCTGTCAGCGGGACGTAGCCCTTGAACTGTTTCCTTTGCTGGGCTCTACAGGCGACTCTGTAATTCGTCAGGCCAGCGTAAGCCCTGCCATTGGGCCATGGATCAAATCCGTCACGGGATATTCGGCCAAGGATGCTTCAAACGTTACGTCGTGGCTGAATGTCGAAGATATGGCTCGAATTCGACAAAGGGGAGGAACGAGTAAATCCTATACGGCTTTGTGGAAGGCTAGTAGATGGGATCTATCCAGCTTCGACGAGCGCCTTGACGCTGTGCTGCAGACGCGTCATCCGCAGGCTGATCAACTGGTGTCAGAATATCGCGCTATTCACGGCACGCAAGACGCACGTCGGGAACCGCTTCGCCTTACCATTCGGTGCGACGTAGGTTCTTCTGTCTCACAATTGCTTCAAATGCCAGCAGATGCGACGCTCGAAACCATGCACCGGGAGGTCGCCGCTTCTCTTTCATGGGATCTAACAGACGGCCGACACCTCTTCTTGGTCGGTTCGCTGAAATATGCAGAGGTGGGGGATGCTTTAGGGTCTATCGCTCCAAGTTATTCTGTTCCCATCGACGAAGCATTCGATGCGGCCGACGAAGGGCGCGTCTACTTGATCCACGCCGATCGGAACATCGCTGCGTTGACGAGAGTCGCTAGGTGTCACGACGGCAGCTAATGGCTGTGGTCCACGAAGGAGCTCGGATGTCATTCCCTTACGCCTTAACGGAGTTACCCGGCCAGCTGCCAAGGCCGGTGGAGTCGGCGGCAGCCGGCGAGCCAGGCCATGGTGCGTTCGATGTCCCAGCGGTGGCGGCCGAGCCTCTGGGAGGACTCGATTCACCTGCGGGCGATGCGGTGCGCGATGCCGCGCCCGCGTAACGATTTTCGCAGGTGGACACAGTCATGGCCTTTGTCGGTGTGGAACTCGGCCGGCTTGCGCCGTCGGCGCCGACGGCGTAAGCGGATGGGCGGTATGCAGCGGACGAGGGGTGCGCAGGGTGAAGAGGCAGCCGGTGAAGACGACCTGGACGATCGCGAACCTTACCGGCAGCGGCTGGTCTTCTCGGCGATCACCGGGCCGACCATCATCAATGTGAAGCCCTCGCCCAAGGAGGCCGTCGCTCTTGTGCGCGACGTCGCCGCCCGCGTCCAGCGCCCGCTTCCTGCGCGTGGCGGGCACGGATCACCGAGCCCTCGTCGTGGACGTACCGTGATCACGGACCGGGAAGGACGCTGGTGGTAGGCCATGGAGTGCTGTTCCCGGTGCGCGGCCGTCACCCCCGGCGCCAAGACTGAAGCCACCTCAACCTGCCGGCCCGCAGACCACCGGCCACCTGGTCCCCACAGCCACGAACGCCGACGCGGGCACTAGCGGGCAGCGGTTCTCCGAGCACCAGGCCGCCGCCGGGACGGCAGTTCCGGCTCCCGCTCGGGACCCGCGTGGTGCCGCCCACCGCAGGCGAAGATCGCCCAGCGGGGCATCCCCCACGACCTGCGGTTCGTCGCCCTGCGGGACAAACTCATCGAGCTCGGAGATCTCTTCCGGGCTTACCAGCCGCGCAACGAATTAGACTGGGCGCTGCTCGCCGAGAGCGCGCTGGAGCGGCACCTGCGGCAGGACGAGGGCGCCGTCGTGTCGACTTGGACGTCGACCGCGGAGGGAAGCTGAGAGGGCTCGGTCTCGCCGTCGACGAGGGGCTCGCCACCGAGGAAGCGCTCCTGTCGGCGCACCAGCGCAACGTCCTCCAAATACGAATCACCCACTACCAGCAGGCACGGCAAGCGCTGGCCGAGCATCGCTTCGCCGCCCGTGAAGGACCCGCGCGAGGTCGACCCTGACAGCTCCGGGACGCCCACGTGAGCCTGCGGTGCCGGTCATGCGGGCCTCCTGCCGGTGGGTGATGGTCGTGTGTGAACTGCGGGCGGTGCTGGCCAACAGGCGGGCGCGGTGCATCAGGTCTGCGCCGTAGATGCGTTCGGCTGCCTCACGGCCCGTGGCGTCGACCGCAAGATCGATCTGGTCGGTCACGCCCCGCATGAGCTCGCTGCATGACTGCGCACGCATCTGGGCGAACTGGAAGTCAGCCCGGCCCAGGCCCTCGCACCGGTCATCCGTGCTGGAGGTCTGGTCCTGGCGGCGGGCGCCGTTGGCCGCCTCGTGAACGTGGGCCACTGCCTGCGCCACCTGGTGCGTGACGGCGCGGCTGCTGTGCAAGTCGCCCTCGAACCGCTCCTGCTGGGCTCGGACCTGCTGGATGCGGTGGCGGCGGGCCGCTTCTTGGGCACCGCGCCACTGCTTTATTGCGCCGGCCCGCTTGGCGGGGGTGTCGAAGACCGTCTCCGCACCGGCCAGCAGTACGGCGAGCAGGCCCGAGCCACGGCGGACCCTGGCCGCCTCGCCGCGCAGGTGCCGCCAGCCACGGACGTCGGTCACGGTCCATCCGGCATCAGCCACGCCCCGCGCCACCCAGGCGATCCGGGCCACCGAGCAGCCGCGCAGCCGGTCCGGCTCCTGGGTGAGCTCATGGGCCAGCTGGAAGCGCGGTTCAGCTGGTGGCGGCCGCCGGCCTTCGCCCCGCCTGCGCGTCGCTGGTCTGCCCTGACTGCAAGACGTGGGTGCCGATTACCGGCCTGAAGACCAGGAAGCCCAAGGTGGTGCCGCACGACGCCAGCCCTGCGGGCAAGGACGCGGCCGTCCGTTGCCGCCTGGGCAGCAACCGCCTGGTCAGCATCTACGTGACGGTGGTCAAGAGGCGGCGGAGAGCGCGGTGGACACCCGCTCTACCAACGCGACAGCCCCTGGGATGAGGCCCCCGGGGCTGTCCAGGACCTGACTCGGAGGACCTGATGCTCAGCATGACACGGGCGGTACCCCGGCCGAACGCGGGGATCATCGACGACATCGAGGACGCAGACAACAAGAAGGGCTTCGCGTCCGACGACCTCACCGGGTTCCACCAGATCGTCCGGCACCTCGCCGCCGACGGCAACCGTCGAGCGGCCCGCTCCGGCCAACGGTCCCGCCGCACGCTCGCCGCCGCGATACCACCGAACAGGGGCGGTGACCGGCATGGACTGGCGCCACCAGGCTTCGTGCCGCGACGAGGACCCCGAGCTCTTCTTCCCCATCGGCAATACCGGCCCGGCGCTCCTGCAGATCGAGGAGGCCAAGGCCGTCTGCCGCAAGCGCTGCCCGGTCATCGAGCAATGCCTGACATGGTCGCTGGAGTTCGGCCACCAGGGACATTTCGGAGATCCCCTGCGCACCCGGCATGTTACGACCTCAGCCCTGATGCCCTGATCCAGCTTGATGTGAACAGTCGGCCCCAGCGCCCCCACGAGCAGCTCGTACAGCACCTGCTTGGTCAGCCGCTGCAGCAGCCTGCCTCACGGGTTAGCTGTGGCCCGTCACACCGGGCATGGTCCACAAGCATCGCGATCAATTGCTCGTCCGACACCGCCCTCACGGCCGGCACTGACCCAGTCTCCGTCCCCACAACGGACTCACTCATCTGGCTTCTCTCCTTGATCAGCAGATCCGCCGTTGATTAGACACTCCCGCCTTTCGTCGGCTGCCCACTTATGTAGTTAGATCCGTCAGCGACGGCAACATAGTCTTGCAATAGAACAAGCATGGAGGGCCCAGTGGGAACAGCGGAAGAAATTGCCGAAATTAGGAAAATCGTTGATGTCTTGGTTGAAGAAGTCATGAAGTTGAACGGTTTGACGGAATCGATGAAGAACACGCTGATGAAACTCCGGAAAGAGTTGAAAAAGTGAGCCTTTTCAGTGTTGCTTCTCCAGGGTGAGGACTGCTTTGGTGGCTGACGTGAGTTGGTTTGGACTGCAGCGAGCGTGGCGGAAGATGCGCCAGCGCTTGACGCTGCTTTCGGAGGATTTTCTGCGGACAGCCGCTGAGGGCTACATAGACGAGGTCACCTGGCACACCCTGGATGAGGACTGGTTCGCCTCCCACCTGACCCGGCTGATTCGGCCACACCGCCAACTGCGGGGGCCGCTGACCCGGTACCGACCGCGTCCCGATCAGCCGCCTGCCTTCGGTCCGCTATACCAGCTGGCGGACATTCTCCATGAGAGAGGCCGGGCGACGAGGGAGAAGGAACGCCCTGCTTCCTCCCTGTGGGCAGCAGCAGCGGCACACTCCCGTACGGACACAGACCTGCGGGAACTTGCACAAGCGGCCGCCGTCTGGGGGCCGTGAACTGTGAACAGCTTCATCAGAAGGCGGCGGCGTGCGGGGACGTAGCTGCGCTGCAATGGTTCACCCGTCGCCTGATGGCCCTTGTACAGTTCGAGCGGGCCGAGGAGCTCATCGACAACCACCGTCTCGACAGCCTGCTCCTGGGTGAGCTCGCCGCGTCTGTCGGAGATGCTGGACGCTTCAGGGACGCCGCACGTCTGGCCCGCCGGGCGTACGAGGGCAGCGGCGATCGTAACGGCGCTCGCAGCCTGGCCCACCACCTGTCGCACCTGTCGGCGCGGGGCAGACAAGCCCAGAACCGCGGACGCCGCGTTACGGGCCGCTTGTCGCGGTGCCCGTCGGCAGGATGCTGGGGCAAGATGCACGCAGGAGGTGACGTGGCGCGATATCCCGGCTCTGGCCGCGTCACGTCACCTCGCGCGACGTTTGAGTGCGCAGGCTGTTGAGCGCCGGGAAGCTGCCGGGTCGTGTCGGCGGCAGAGGGTTCGCCGTCCGGACGCGGTGCTGCGGGCTGTGGAGCGCAAGGCCGGCCTTCGGCGCGTCCCGCATCGGCTGAGACGGGAGAGCCCCGGTCGGCGTGCCGGCCGGGGCTGAACCCGCGAAAGGGGGTGTGATCGTGAAGGGCGGTCGCCTACGCGGCGAAAGGCTCTGCAGGGCGGCAGCCGAACGATCGTCCCTGCAGGCGATAGATGAGGCCCGGGGACACTGTCCCCTTCACCATCACACCCGGGCCCCGCAGGCATTCCCGGGTGCTGAGATCCGCGCAGACCTGGCGCTGGGTGGGCAGGGCCGCTTTGAGGGGGTCAGGCGGCGGTCTTCTTGCGGCGGCGGCCGCTGCCGGCGAGTGCGTCGATGAGTTCCTCGCGGCTCATCTTCGACCGGCCGGCGACGTCCTGCTCACTCGCCCGCTGGTACAGCTCCCCCTTGCTCAGCTTCTGCAGCTCTCGTCTGCCTCCGACGCCGCCGGTGCGGGCCCGCGCCGCCCCGGCCTTCCTCGGCGGCGCTTTCCGCACAGGCGTCTTCGCCGACGATGACTTGCCTGTCGCCGATGAGCGGGCAGCCGCCTTGCGCGGCGCGGCCGCCTTCGTCTTCGGCTCGTCGGCGGGCTCCGTGCGGCCGCGACTGGAGCGGGCGGCTTCCAGGCTGCCTTCGAGGACCTTCATCAGGTCGAGCACATCGGTCGCCTCCGGCGGTGCCTGGGCCGGCGCGATCTCCTGGCCCTCCGCCTCGGCCTCGACCAGTTCGCGGACCTTCTCCTGGTAGGTGTCGTGGTAGCGGGACGGCTCCCAGTCGGAGCTGAGGGCATCGACCAGCTGCAACGCCATGTCGAGCTGCTTGCCGCGCCCCGCCCTGCCTGAGGGCAGCTCCGGCAGCTCCTGGCCCGGGTCACGGACCTCATCGGCCCAGTGCAGCGTCTGCAGCACCAGCACCTCGTTCTCCGCGCGCAGCGCAGTGAGATATTGCTTGCTGCGCATGACGAAGGTGGCGATGCCGGCCTTGTTCGCCTCCGTCAGAGCGGCGCGCAGCAGCTCGTAGACCGTGGTGTATTCCGTGCCGCGGGGGGCGATGTAGTAGGTGCGGTCAAAGTAGACCGGCTCGATGCGGTCGAGGTCGACGAAGTCGGTGATGTCGATGGTCTGCGAGCGGCCCGGCGCGATCTCGTCGAGTTCGTCGGGCTCGACCACGACGTAGTGGCCGGCGTCGAGTTCGTAGCCCTTGACGATGTCGCTGGTGTCGACCTCGTCGCCGGTGCGTTCGTTGACCCGCTTGTTGCGGATTCGGTCCGAGGTGCCGCGCTGCAGCTGGTGGAAGTGGACGGTGTGGTCCTCGGTCGCGGTGTAGAGACCGACGGGCACGCTGACGAGCCCGAAGGTGATCACACCTGTCCAGATCGCCCGCGCCATGACCGTGCTCCATCCCGTGTCATCACGTGCCTGTCCGGCCTGCTGATTCCACGCTCGCACCACCGCCCGGCCCCCGCGCGCCCACACTGGTACGTCAGCCACCCGATCGGACTCCGCCGGCGGGCACTCAAGGTGGCGGCGTGACCTTTCCGCGCGGGCAGGCGTTGGGCATGGCACGCGTACTGGACGTCATCCCCCCGGTGGACGCGTACGCAGATGAGGGGCCCGCGACCTGCCCGGCTCCCGGGCCCCTCATCAGGCCGCTCACTCTCCTGCGGGCGCCCGCGCAGGCCCGCCGCCCAATGCTCCGCCGCAGCCCCTCGCACGGCCCCGCCAGCCGACTTCAGCGGTGTACAAGACTCGGGCGCACGCGATGTGAGGGCGGCCGGCCGGACGAGAAGGTGGTCGGGCGGGGGCGGCTCGGGGGCTGGGTGCCTTGGCCTTGTACGCCTTCCAGTCAAAGATCGGACAGTGCGTCTTGCTGAGGACCGTGCCTGGGTGCAAGGACGGCGCGAAGGCGTTGAATGCTGCGCCGCCACTGCGGGCCGTCGGGTGTCTCGTCCCAGAGTTCGGCGAGCTCGGAATCCTCAGCGACCACTCGGTCGAGTGCGTCGACAGCAAACGGCCGAAGATCGCCGGAGAAGGCCGGAAGCGCTTCGTCGGGCCCGTAGCCTGTGTTGACCGGTTCCCCGCCCGGGCACTGCGCCGCAATGAGAGCAGCGGCTGCGACAGCCTCTGCGCCTTCAGGGCTTTGGAGGTAGTCCAGAGTCTGGATGGTGCGGGTGAGCGTCGAACGTACGAGGTCCTCACGCCTGTCCGGGGCCGTCTCGTCCAGGGTGCAGGCGAAGTCCGCGGCCATGTCGTTCTCGAAGGGACCGACATCCCAAGTCCCCATGATGACCTCCTCATGTCGAGTGTGGTGATCATCGCAGCGGCCACCGACAGCGGTGTACGCATCCCTCATAGCTCAGCAGCCAGCCAGTCCCTGCGGTTACTGTGGTCGCACCCCTACGGCTTACGGCTCCGTATGGGCCCGTAGGGGGTACGACCACAACCAGCACAGCCCGCCCCCGCCGTCCCGGGCGTCCGGGGGGCCACGACGAGGCTTGCTGGGGCAATCCCGACGTGGGTGTGCTTGACCCTTCCCGCCCGCGCAGCCCTGGTTGGTGTCCACGCTCCGCAGCAGAAGGCGAGGACCAGACGGCCGCACACACGGGCGGCCCCGTATCCATCCCGAGGGAATGTGCCGGCGTCCCGTCCCGGTTCGCCCTCGCGCCCGGCGTACCGTCGGTAGCACCGTCGCCTGGCCCAGCTCTCCCCCGAGCACGACCAGGCGACGACACGGCGGGAGTGCCGGCGCACGCGGTTGCCACCACGACAGACGGCCGGGTCGGGCTGAGCGTCACGGGCCATGGACTGCGGGTGGAACGGGCCGGGGGCTGGACGGACAGCCGCAGCACAGGGTCCCGGGCGCGCCTGTACACGGTCTACCAGGGCGACCGCACGGCCCTGACCCGGTGGCGGGCTGCCACCTCACGCCGGGTGGGGATGCGCAGGTACGCGGTCGTGGATCTGCGCCTGCCGGGCGAATCCGCCGGTGCCGACCAGGACGTCGCCACCGCCCGCCGACGGGCCTGCCCGTCTATCACGACGTCGCCGAGATTCCGCGCCGCACCCCGCAGAGGACCATGTGACGAGCAGCCCGGGTGTCGACACCCCGATCACTGCGGACGCATCGGTCTCCACCTCGCCGGACGCGACCTCGACCGCAACCCCGACGTCCGGATACGCGATGTCGAACTCAGCTCCCACAGGGCTGGCACGTCCTGCGCCGCACCACCTTCGACTACCGGCGCCGCGGCAGACGCTGGGAGACCCAGCAGCGCGAGACCTACGAGCGCAGCGGGCGCGGGCAGGGGATGCTGGTCGGCTCAGGCCGTGTCGCGCACTGCAGCCAACTGGGGGACATCGGCCTGCGTCCCGGACTCCCGGGCCGCACGCTTGCCGGGCCCGGCGCAGGCCAGCAGCGGATCCAGAGGACGATGGCACACCTCGCACCGAAGCCCACCCGTCGGCCCGGTTGTAGGGCCGTGGGAGCCGGTGCCAGCGCCGCCCGTTCGCGGCACCTTCGGGCGGCCCGCGCGCACCGGGGCCTCGCTGCCCCGGAGTACGGATCGGGCTTGCGGGCGACTCAGCCTGCCGAGGTTGACCGTCGGCAGGGCCCGTGACGGGCGCCCCAAAGACTGGTCCGAGCGCCAAGTGCCGTGCGGGCCTGGCTGATGTGCACGACGTCGATGACACCCCTGCCGGCCCCTCACATCGGCCACCGAAAGCGCGCCACGACGGCGGGTGCGTTGTACGAGAAGGCACGCGTATGCCACCTGAGCCACCCAGTCAGCTCAGCCACAGTTCCTTGTTACTGCTTCGGCCTTAGCGTCCCGTGGGGCTGCACTGGCTCAGTGAGCGGCAGGAGCACCCCGAGGACCGGCGGCGGAGCCGGCGGCCCGCAGGGCGTCCCGTACGGAGCGTGCGGGACAGATGTGCTTTCGTTGCAGTAAGAGCGCGTAACCCGGGCAAGGCTCTGACCTGCGGATATGCGGGGTTCGATCCGACTCGGAAGTCGGCATACCCGACTGGGGAGACGGCATTCCCGACTCGGGAGTCGGGATGAGGCGACTCGGGAGTCGGGATGTCTCGATCCCTGAGTCGCATTGGTTAGCTATGTGCTAATTAGCGACACGCGCACTGACCCGTCTTCACAGCGGCATCACTTAGCAATCCGGTAATGTTCAATGTGGTAACTGAGCCTGCACGTCCGTCGGATCGGTTGCCGTTCTGATCAGTCTCGGAGGGATCGCATGGGGCAGCCAGCCAGAAGGGTGCTTACGTACCTTGATCGGCTCACAGGCGAGCTGGAAGAGGTGCCCCAGGCTCCTTATGCGTTCGACGGACCCCACATCAACGTGGGCATCCGTAGGGGACGCGAGCTGGCCTCGGCTGCCTCGGGTCTGACCGACCGAGAGTTCAGGGTGCTGGTCTGGTACTGGTTCGCCACCGAGGAGAGCCAGGGTGCCGTGATGATGACGGGTGCCGATGTCGCGAAGGAACTCGGGATGAGCCCTGACACGCTCACCCGTACTGTGAAGGTGCTGAAGGCAGCCCGGCTGCTTGTTGAGGCAGGTGGCCTCGGCCGTACGACGTTCTACCGTTGCACGCCCTACCTGGCGTTCATCGGCAGCGGCTTCGCGCACCGCGAGGCCGTGAAGGACTGGAACCCGCCGGAGACGACGGTGCGACAGCCGCGAGACCACCGGCGGAAGACCACGAAGGGCGGCGAGGCATGACCAGGATCAACAGCGGCGAGGACGTTCAGCGGCTGCTCCGAATGACGGGCGGCGTCCTCACGCCGAACCAGCGGATTGTGGTCATGCTGTACGCATCCTCCGAGCAGAACCCTGATGGCACGGTCATGATTCGCGCGACTCAGCTTGCCGAGATCGCGGGGATGAAGCCGCCGGTCTTCTCCAGGACCAGACGCGAACTGCTCGAAGAGGGCTGGCTGGAGGATCGCGGCAGCATCGGCCCCGTGAAGGTGTACCGACTGAACCCGAAGAAGATAGGGGATGTCGGCGGCCGGCACCTACACGCAGTGGGCAGCTGACCTGTTAGCTATGTGCTAAACGACCCGACTCTCGAGTCGGGTCGCTGTTCTTTCGGGCCGCAGCTTCCCCGCCCTGCTCCAGCGACTGACCGCTCACGCGCGACCCCGCGAGTCCGCCGATCACTTGTGAGCGTCTGCGGTGCCTGCCAGCAGGGGCGCCGGAGCATCCTGGGCGAGGACTCCCTCGCCTGTCAGACCTCGAGGTACGCGACGAACGACCACGTACGCAAAGCCGTCACCCAGTACAGGAGCCGTCCGCGCTCGACTTGATCGACGTACTGGCGCGGCCGGGGGACGGCCGCGGGGATCGCACGCCGATCTTGAGGTCTACGAGACGACGACGGCGCGGTCCAAGACGTGAATAATCCGCCTCACTGGCCAGGCTCCTCCAGCTGCTTCGCGGCAGAGTCGGAGACATGCGATCCGGGCGCGGCGTGGGCAGTGGGGGCATCAGGCGGCGGCTGGGAGGCGAGGCGGGCCTCGCGTGAGCCCTGCATCTGCGTCTTCGCGTCAGGGCCGGTGTACCCCTTGGCCCGGCGCATCATCAGCTCCCGCTGCCACGAGGAGCTGTTCGGCCTCCAGCCTAGAGGCTTGCGTTCCGCCTCCCGGTCGCGGGGCTGATGATTTGGTGGCAGCGGACGATCATCCGTGCAGCCTAATGGCATCGCACACTGTGACTGAGCACTGAATCTGTTGAGCTGAGCAGCGGAATTAAGAACTGTGAGTTCAGCCCAGGACCTACGCTGGCGCTACCTTCCACCCCGTCCAGGAGTAGCGTGCCGCCTGCCTTCGTTCACCGGATCACGAAGTACGACCCCGCCGACCGTGACGAACACGGCAGCTACCAGGGCGCGGAGGAGGTGGTCAGCGACCACGGGCCGGTCGAAGCCGCGTATCTGAAGGCGATCTCCGCGTTTGCGGAGACTGCGGGCATTGACCGGCTGGAGATCCGTGAGCCCTCTGTCGCCGGGCTCGTCCACCTTGGTGCCCAGCCGGCGGTCGAGGGACACGGTCTCAGCGGGCTCTTCCCAGTTGACCTCACCGGTTACCACGACGGGGCCGAGGTCTCCCTAGCGGTGGCCCTGGAACTGGTCCGCGTCATGCTCCGTGAGCAGGGCGCCTGGTGCCGACTGGAGGCGGGAGACGTTTTCACGGTGCACGTCGGATGGGACCAGTACGTGTACGTGGGCAGCGACCAGCACTGCACGGACGCCGTGACCTGTACGCGGGAACTCGGCCTCTTCACGGAACCGGTAGGGGCTTCCCCCTGCGCCGCGGAACCAGAGGTGACAGAGGCCGCCGACGAAGGCTTCTGGGCATCGGTGCGCACCGAGCTGGCGGTGCGAAAGGGTCTGCTCCTGGAGGAGACCCACATCGTCAACGCCACACGCTGGCACCGTCTCACCAGGGAAAACCTCAACGAGGTACGCGCCGGTCTCGGCCCGCGCGCCCTGCTGACCGTCTGGCCCGACCTGCAACCCGACGTCGGCGCCGTCCTGACCGCGCTGCCGTCCGAATGGGACATTGAGTTCGTCTGGGAGACGAAGGATAGAACGATCAGGGACGTGGTCGTCGATGAGACCAAGTACCAGGAACTCGCTGTCCTGGTGGCCGACGCGCGAGCGGCCCGCGCCTTGCCCCTCTACACCGACGAACGCAGTCCATTGCTCCAAGCCGTCCTACCCGACAGTGACGGCGTGCTGCGCGCACGATGGTGACTCGGGCAAAGAAAGTCAGCTACACCGGGCAGAAGGCCGGGAGCCCCCTCGCGAGGCCGGGAAGACGGTAACTGAGCCCGGCAGTTGCGATGCCGGGGTCAGGGCATTGCCACCGGGTGGCTATCCGAGCCAGGTGATGGTGAGGACGGACAGGCGGCGCAGGGGACGGTTCACCCAGTAGGTGAGGGAGAGCTGGCCGACGGAGGCGTGGCGGACGTCCTCGCCCTCGGGGTCGTCGGCGTTCCACTGCCCAAAGCCCCACGGGTCGCCGGCGGCGGCGTCCAGGACGTCCCACACCATGTCTTCGACGTGCTCGGGCAGGGTGGCGAGGACCTTCGCGGACGGGGCGGAGAAGCGGACCGCGTACGGCTGTCCGGTCACCGGCGCCGCCTGCGGAGCTCCGCCATGTCGATGAAGTCGCTGTCGTCGTAGCCGGAGGCGACGAACGCGTCGACGGCCGGGGCGGAGGCGAGGCGGCCCTGCCAGTCCTGGACGATCGCGTACAGCGCGGCGAGGGAGAACGTGCGCCGCGATTCCTCGAGCGCGGCCGCCCACTCCCGCTCGAAGGCCGGCACCCAGGTGTCGGCGCGCCGGTCGGCGCGCAGCTGGGCAAGGAGTTCGGCCGGCGCCCCGGGCGCAGGGGCGTAGGGCGTAACGGGTGCGTGGTCGGGCTGCGCGCTCATCTGGTCCTCCCGGCGGGTCCTCCCCTCACGGTACGCGCGCCGGATCGCCGTGGATGGGGTCATGGGCAGATCCCTCCTACGGGGTGAGCGGCGGCACGAGGGCCGGGTGATCGGTGAGTACCTGCGCGTCACGGCTACTGAACTTGACCGAGCGATCCAAGACCCCGACTGGGCTTTGGGCTTCGTCGAAGACGTCCAGGACGCCGAGGAGGAGACGGAGCCTGCGCCGGCCGAAGCGCGCCACTTCAGCACGTACAAGACCTGGGACATGCTCCGCTTCCTACTGGCACGTGTTGAGTTCCCCTTGAACGTGATCCACGGTGAGGAGCTGTTCGCCGAGGACGAGGACTGGGGATACGGGCCTCCGAGGTACCTGCGGCCTGAGCGGGTCCAGCTCGCGGCGGAAGCTCTGCGCGCCACCAGCTATGCCCAGCTCATCAGTGGCGTGGATCCTGCTGAGCTGAGCAGCGCCGAGGTGTACCCGCTCGGATGGAGTGAGCCAGCCTCGCTGGAGTGGGGACGTCCCTGGTACGACGGCCTCACACAGTTATTCGAGGCTGCTGCCAGGGCGAAAGACGCGATGCTGGTCTGGCTGGACTGACCGGCCATGACAGCGTTGAGCCCTCAGCTTGGGAAGCTTGGGTTTTCGGTGGCGGCTGCTTGGCTGAACCGCGGCGGAGCGGGTGCGGGGCCTGACTGATCGGCGGCCTGGTCCCCGCCATTCCGCGTGATATGGCACGTGTCTGGCACGGGCGTAGCGGTCCGCTCCGGGCCTCTACAGTGAGCCATGGACTACTCGTAGGTGGTCGCAGCCTGCAAGGCTCGTGCGAAGAAGCTCCAGTCACTGCTGGCGGGCAGATTTCGGCCGGCGTTGCTGTACCAGCCGTCCGCGTCGTCGATCCAGGCTGCCAGCGCCTCCAGGAATCTCGCGAGGTCCGCGTTCTCCCATGAGTGGCCCTCCTCGGTATGGCTGCGGTGGAGGGCACGGACGAAGGCAGCCAGATCTTCTCTGCTATCGACGTGATCAGGAGAAGCGTTCACGAGCGGCACCCTACTTGGCACGCCCGTGGTAGGGCCGAGCCTGGTGAGCACCGCTTTAGGAGTTCAATCCGTCCCCGCTTAGGATGCGGTCGGCGACTGGTGCGACGGCCGGGCAGAGTCGCTCGTGCACGCCCCCGTCCGACGTCGTTGATGTCAGCCGCTGAGGAGCTTCGGGTCGGGCACGGTTCCAAGCCTCCGTAGAGCCCGTCCGACCACCTCCACCAGATGTGCCGGCTGTCGCAGGCCGAGACCACGCGGCAGACACGCTGGCCATCCTCCTCCCGCTTGCTGAGCACCATGGCGCCAACCGTGAGGCGGCCATCGCACTGGGGGCAGGTCATCGGTTTTTGGTCCGACATGGCGCGGAGCATACGGGGTTCAGTCCTCAGCTTGGGAAGCTGCAATCATCTGGCATCACTTCGGGCGCTGAGCTGAGCAAACGGATGGAGAGCGACCCCATAAAGCCGGGCCGCATTGTTCCCCGTGCGATCTGGTGCGCTTGTAGTGCAGGGCTGCCGCGCCGCATGCCGGGTATCCGTCCCTGCATGCTGGCCATCGTGTACCGGTCCTACGACACAGCAACGACCGTTTGGGCGTTCGTGCTGTCGCTTCTGGTCGTGCTGGTTGTGGGTTGGTACGTCTGGCGTCGACATTAGGTATGACCGCCGCATTAAGTTTTCGATGTCTCCCCGACGTGGCAGGCATTCACCGCAGGTATAGCTGCCGCGCCTGGCTGCCGGTCGTCACGGCTGTCCGTGGTCGTTAATGTCCACGCTGGGTGTCAGCGGGGCATGGTGGACGAGAGCGCTGTCGCTGGACCTGGCGTGTGGCTGGCTGCCGCCACGTGCTGGGTGCTTGATGGTTAGTTCCTCGGTGGCCGTGGTGAAGGCAGGGGGTGCGTCTTGAACGCTGGGACCGGCTATGGGACGCAGCGTGATGCGATCGCGGGGCTCTTGGCAGCCGTCGGCGATGCGGCGGTGGTGCTGTCGTACGAGGAGGATCGGACATTCGCCGCACTGAGCCTGAGCCGAATCGGTGCCGTGGCGTCGTCCCGGCTGGACTGGGCGGGTGTTGAGGTACTTCAGAGCTCCCCGGTGTTCGACGGCGAGGAACTTCGGAAGCTGTTGCGCGGGTACGCGAGACCGCAGGAACTGGCGGTTGTGTTCTGGGGCAATCTCGCGGTGCCCTCCCTCGCCCTAGAGGCTGGCCTGGCGGCTGCGCACGCCGACGCGGTACTGGAGTGCTGCTACGAGTGCTGGATCTACCTCGTCGACAGCCGTGTCCTGATCGAGTTCCAGGACGGCGAGGGATTCACCGTCGGGCGGGTGCCGAGTTGACCGGGTTCGAAGTCCTCGCAAAGCCATTGAGCTGGACCACCCCGCCCCGTTCGGCGTCACCGTCGTGCTGATGGAAGAGGACGGCTACAGCGTGCGCCTGACCGAAGCGTTCGCCCGCTGAGCTGCGACCGCCCCACCCACCACGCACGCTTCCGCCGCACGTGAGGACCCCTCGGCACCCGATCAAACCCGTGCCAGGTAGAGGCAGCCGCAGCCCCCTGTACCAGCTGAGTTGGCATCAGTTCGACCTATCGGTGCTTGGTTATCGCCGAGCCGACGCGGTCCAGCGTGGGTACCTTCGTCAGACTCCTATGCGTAGTCAGTTACATGCTGGCCTGCCTGCCGTCTGGTGAACGGTAAATCAAGCTCGTGGGTGCGGCGACGCACGAGGCCGGTAGCTCCTCAGCCCTGGCGGGCTTGCGGTGCCCCGGCGGGGCAGTTGGCCACCCTAGGCGGCTGCGGGCAATTCGTCGCTTACGACAAGATAGGCGTGGTTGGGGCCGGAAAGGGGTTCCTGGAGGCACACGCGCCTGCTCGGTTGCCTGCGAGCATCGTCGTGGCTGGCTTTCGGTGGCTTAGGTCAGGACAGGATTTTCAAGTAACTGGATGAGTCGGCGAAGGAACCTGGAGAATCACCCGGCTCGCAGCCATTACGCATTCACTCATTCGAAGGGTGCGCGCCGAGACACCGCAGAGCCCTCCACCGCGTCGCCTATTCCTCACAGCCGATGGGATCATCGCTGGTCCCTGCCTACTGAGACACCCCAGCTGTTGCCAAAGGGCCGCTGATGCCTCCTACGGTCTGCGCGGACCCACGGGCCTGCACGCGAAGCCGCCTCAGCCATGGCAGGCCCGGTCGGCGCCTGCGGGAAGACCTCAGCCACTTGATACTTACCGACATCAAGAACACACAGGTCAGCGCGTTGCGGATTGCGAAATATGCACCGGCTGGAGGGACATATTGAGGTCGATCTGTCCCGACTGAGGGGGCACATCGGCCGTTCAATGTCAACCAGAGGCGACACGTTCCGAGCGCCCATGTCAAGTGCAGGCGACACGTGAGGCGGATATGTCGGGCGGGTGGACCGCCGGGCAGGCTGGGGGGAGATCTGTCCCCCCAGGGGGGACACAACTTGCGCGGGATGTCGTGTCGAAGCGACATCGGTTTCAAGCAGAGCTGACATACTGCTGCGCATCCGGAGATCAAGAAGGTGGGAGAGCAGCCTCGTGTCGACTGAGCCGCAGCGACGCCGTTCGAGCGCCATGGGGGCGCCACAGCCGAAGCTGCCGCTGGATGATCCCGCCGACGCCTGGGACCGGCCGCTACGGCCCGTCAAGGACCTGGACGACGTCGCACGGCAGTACCCGGGCCGGAAGCTCTCGCTGGGCGAGCAGCGCAAGCCCATGGAGTTTTACGGGACGCCGGAGCAGCCGAACGCGTTCTCCATGGACAGCCTGGAGTTCTTCCTGGTCATCGCGCAGTTCTTTCGTGAGGCGCTGCCGCTGCGGCTGATCCTGCTGATGATCGCCTGCCAGAAGGCCGGCGGGCGAATCCCCCTGACCCAGGACGAGATGGCGACCGTCCTGGACGTGGCGCGCACGAAGGTGAACGAGGCCCTGGGCGAGATCATGTCGCACGGCATCGTCTTCCGGTTGAAGCGCGGGGTCTACCAGTTCAACCCGCCCTACAGCTACCGCGTAGCGGAGTTCATCCCGGGCACCGAGACCATGGAGCCCGAGTACATCAAGGTCGACCAGCACGTCACCCTCAAGGAGATCCGCGCGGACCAGAGCCTGCCCGAGTTGGTGCGCTTCCCTTCACTGGAGAAGATGAGGCAGGAGATCGAGCGGCTGCGTAAGGAACGGGCAGACGAGCGAGCTCGCCGGCGCCAGGAGCGGGCGCAGCTGAAGGAGAAGGGGGCCGAACAGTGAGCGGTCTACATTTCGCCGCCGTCAACGCGGAAGGCATCGTTGCCGATCTCGATCTGCTGCCCGCGGCCTACCGCGTGCTGCTGAAGCTGCGCGCCCACAGCGAGCCCGGCGGCCGTATCGAGATCGACCAGGGCACCATCGCCCAGATGCTCAACCTGAGCCGGACGGCTGTCAACGCGGCCCTGCGCGACCTGGACCTGGCGCAGTTGGTGAAGAAGCAGCGCGCTGGCGTCTACCAGCTGAACCCCATGCTCGCCGCCTACCTCTCTCCCGAGGACGCCATCGCGGCTGTCAAGGCGATGCCGAAGAGCGAGCGCCTCAACTCCACCGACTTCGTCGACCGCTACCGCAGGGCCGTCACCGCGTACCAGGACCAGCTCGCCGAGAAGCGCCGGCGCCGGGAAGACGCCAAGCGCCGCCAGAACCTCAAAGCTGTTTCCTGACCCGGCCGCCCGGCCAGGCCAGGCCGGCACTACGGCGCTGCACCCCACGGTGCAGCGCCGTTGATGTCTGGTGTCGGCGCCGACACCAAAGGTCCCTGTCAGCGTGACCCAAGGTCCCCGCGCCGAGGGTGACGTGCTCGGCCTCCGCAGCATCTACTGAGCCGGAGCGTCCGCTCCATGAGGAGGCACGTCGATGAAAACCGCACTCTCGGCCGGCAGGACCCGATCGGTATGGGCGCTGCTGGCGGCGGTCACGGCCACGATGTCCGTCGCCTGCACGTCATCGGGCAGCAGCGACGGTGGAGAGTCCGCGTCGTCCTGCGCGTACCGGGTCCAGTACGGGAACCGGACGTACTCGGGAGCGGAGGCCAAGGGCTTCACACTCGGGGACAAACTCGGTGCCGCCACGCTTCCGCCCTGCGACGACACATCGAACAGCGACAGCAACGGTCAAACAGCACCGACCTCGGCGACCGCCTACGAGATCAAGGGAGTGGATCCCAGCATCGCCATCGCTGTGGAGCAGTCATCCGACGACGTCATCTTCGTCAACGTCGACTCCTCCAAGAAGCTGCCTGAGATCAAGAAACTGATCCACGGTTCCTGATACCGAGTGCGGGGCGCCACCGCAGAGAGGGCGCCCCGCACTCGTTCAGCGGGCGGGCGGCGAGGCGGGCCTCTCGGGCCGGGCGGCGGACCGCTCGGCAGCTGCTCCAGCCGCGCCGCCAGCAGGTACTCGGCTACGCGCTCCCTCGCCGTATCGGCGGCTTTCGTCGCGGCGGCGACGGCGTCCGCGCCGGTCGGGTTGTGCTGGAACCCGGGGGCGGCCCTGCTCGGACCGGTACGCGCGCCGGGCCTCGGCTTCGGCCTCCTGGGTGCGGCCCAGCAGCGCCAGAGCGTTGTCCTGGTACTCGCCGACGGCCTGCTGCGCGACCTGGAACGCGGTGAACGCGTACGCGTCCGCAGCGGCCTGCGGATCGGCCTCCAGGGTGGCCACGTCGGTGATCTCCGGGAACTCCTGCCACGCGGCGGCGGTGCTGTCACCGATGGCCGTGCGGGCCCCGGCGACGGCGGCCGCGATGCTGCCCGCCTCGCTCAGGTCGGACGCGGCCGCCGCGAGGAGACCGGGATTGGGCCGTGCGATTACTGCGCTGAGACCGGCTATGCCAGCAGGACGCGGTCGGCCTGGTCCAGGACGTCGCGGGTCAGACCTCGAGGTACGCGACGACGACCACGGTCTTCAGGGCGGTCACCCAGTACAGGAGGCGTACGCGCTCGACTTCGTCGGCGTACTCGCGCAGCTGGGGGCCGGCGGTGTCGCCGGGGATCGGCGCGCCGACGTCGGGGTCGACGGAGACGACGACCAGGGCGCGGTCCAGGGCGTGGATCTGCGCCTCGCTGGTGATGTTCTCCAGTTGCTTGGCGGCGGAGTCTGAGAACGCGATCCGGGCGCGGCGTGGGCCGTGCTGTGGGGCCATCAGGCGACGGCCGGACGCTGGGACGCGAGGCGGGCGAGGTGGGCCTCGCGCAGCTCCTCCCATGGGGTGCACTGCTCGGGGTCGGGCAGGCCGTTGGTGGCGATGTCCTCCAGGACGGCGGCGAACCGGTCAGCGTCGGCGCGGGTCTTGGCCGCGTATGCGCGCACCGCGTCGGCGGCCGCGGGCTCCAGCTGCCGGGCGGCGGTGTCGGCGGGGGCCGGCTGTTCGCTCATCGAGGGCTCCAGAGGGCAGAACTGGCGTTGCTCACCACGGTATCGCCGGGCCGCAGGGCCCGGGACCACTCCAGCTGAACCGGCCCTTCGTGACTACGCTCCGTACTGCCCGTTAAGCGCTCGGGAGATCAACTTTTATGTGTCACGCTCCGCCCACGAATCAGCCCTGGAGGCCCCTACGGACTCCGAGGAACGCGACGAGGTCTCCGACGGCTTCGGGTGGTGGCGAGCCGGGCCGCGAACGCCAGCTGGTCGACGGCGACGCCGGGCGTGAGGTGGGTGAGGTCGGCGAGCAGCGCGGCGTGGGCGCGGACCGGCGGCGGGAGAAGGCCGGCGGCGGCTTCGCGGGCGGCCGGGTCGCGGTAGTGCCCGACGTGCGTGGCCAGGGCGTGGGCGAGCCAGGCGTCGACGTCGGTCTGGACGTACCCGCCGGCTCGTCGGGTGAGTTCGTCTCGGGCGGCTTCGTTCCCGTCGCGGGGCTCGGTCTGCTCCAGGGTGCGAAGCTCGCGCAGCGCCTGGAGTTCGTCGGCGCGGGCGGCGATCCGCTGCGCCTCGCGTACGGCGGCCTCGCGTACGGCGGCCTCGCGGTCGGCGGCCTCGCGGTCGGCGGCGGCCGCGCCTTCGGCGGCGAGCTCGGCCTGGACGACGTCGTCCGTGTCCGGGTCGTAGAGCGTGCCCGCCTGCGCGGCGGCGAGCAGCTGGTCAAGGCGCTCCCACTCCGCGAGCTCCGCCCGGCTGCGGACGTCGTCGGCCAGGTCCTCGAACCGGAACGCCTGCCGCGCGTCGAAGCGGGCGTCCTCGAGGGCCGCCGCGACAGCGCCGGCGTCCATTCCCTTCGCCCGGCGCCGTACGACGCGCCGTCCGATGCGGGCGGGGTCGACCGGCTCCCGGGGCACGGCGACGCGCCAGGAAGTGTCGACTGCCGAGGTGCACGAGCTGGTCCACGCCTTCGTCGACCAGGCGCTCGCGGCTGGGCAACCCGGGGCCGGGGTGCCGGGTCCGCGAGCGGCTTCCGACACGAATACCCGGACGTGACGAGCCGGAGCTCACCTCCGCACCTTGACCGCAGAAATTGAGCGGGCCCGGACCACACGGTCCGGGCCCGCTCGTCGTTCGGGGCTGCTACAGGTCGAACTCGAGGTGTTCGATGGCCGTGAACCGGACCTCTTCCAGGCTGCCGGCGCGGCGGCCGCCGTCCTGGAAGTACACCTCCTTGAGCGCTTCGGCGGCGATCTCCTGGAGCTGCTGGTCGGTGGCGCCGGCTTCCTGGGCGTCGAAGAGGCGGGCGGCGTACTGCGGGGGCAGGGCGACGGTCAGGTGCCGGATGCGGTCCTGGTCCGTCGACCCGATCGGCGCGGTGTAGCCGAGGCGGGCGCGGGTGTCGATGACGATGCCGCCGGTGGTGGCCGCCTTCACCTTGCCCTTGGCCCGGATCTGCGGCCTGCGACCGCTTCTTCACCTCGCGCTCCAGGCGCGCGGCGAGGTCCGGTCGGGGCTTCTTGATCTGGTCCGTGAGCTGGAGAGCGCGAGGGCCGAACGGTCAAACCGTGCGACCCTCATGGCGTCTGAACCCTGGGGGTATGGCCTGCCTTCTTTCGAGGGCTACCAGAGAGGGCGGTTCAGGCTGTGCGGCGTGCGGGGTTGGTGTCGGCGCGCTGGGTGGCGGCGTTGTTGCTGGAGGTCTTGTCCCATGTGCGGCAGACGGTGATGACGGCGTCGTAGCCGACGACGAGGGTGGTCAGGCCGAGAGCCATGGCGGAGTCGCTACGGGGCAGCGTGTTTGTGAAGTACAGGCTGGAGGTGGTGGCGATCGCTGGCAGAGCGAGGCTGCCGGACGGGCGGCGGATGTTCTTCAGCTTGGCGAGCCAGCGCTCGCGTACCTCCTTGGGCGGAACGATCTTGAACCAGTGGTTGCTCTGGGCCGCGGTGCCGTTCACGGGGACGAGGCTGAAGGGGTTGTCGTTGGTCACCGTTGCTTCCTTGAAGGAAGCGGCCGGCTTGCGCCGGCCGCTGAGAGGGTTCACGGAAAGTGCTGAGCTGGGAGCTCTCAGAGGTCTGTCTCGTCGAAGCCGAAGTCGAGGTCGTCGTAGGGCGCGAGGGGGTCCAGCGGGTCGAGGTCGTCGGCCTCGTTCCTGAGGATGCGGCTGATGCGGTGGGCGTCCCAGCGGTTGCGGGCGACGACGAAGTCACCGAAGGCGATCTCGCCGGTGACCGCCTTGTACAGGTACTTGCTGGCTTCGTAGGGCTCCTTGAGGATCTCGCCGTTGTCGAGGAACCGCACGATCATGCCGTGGCCGACGGCGATCGGGATGATGGCGGAGTGCAGGACCGGTTCGCTCAGGTGGACCGCGCCCGGCACGGCGCCTCCAAGGACGGCCTGGGCGATCGCGGAGCTGGTATCGAGGGGGAAGAGCGGGTCGCTGTAATGCCGGCGGATCCGGGATGCCTGATCCATCATCGAGTGCGGCAGGACCACGCAGTTCGGGTCGGGCTCCGCCACGGGCGGCTCCCCGGACATGGCCAGCCAGCCGTCGTCGAGGGACAGCCGGTAAGACCCTGAACAGTCGCTCAGCAGCGCGGTCTTGGGGGTGACGAGCGCGGCGTAGAGGGGCCTGCCGGGGATGTACGTAGTTACGGCCACCGAGGTCGCGGTGGCGTCGCCGGTGCACAGCCAGCGGCGCGGGGAGCGGGTGAAGGCGACCGAGACGGCGGCCTGCTTGGCTTGCACCAGAGCGCGGAACTCCTCCTCGCGTTCGGCGGGGGTGCCCTCGTCGCCGAGCACGGTGGGGGGCTGGCCGGACTCGTTGTCGAGGCCGTTCAGGGTCTCGCGCACGGCGTGGATGAGGCGGCGTTCGGATGCGCGGGCCAGGTCATCCCAGTAGGCGTCCTGGGCGGGGACACCAGGCGGGATGTAGCGCCGCCCCAGGACGGCCAGGACCATGGCGTCGCGTTCATCCTGCGAGAGTTCGGCTTCCATGTCCTGGCCGTAGATCTTCTCGCGACCGAAGGTGTCCATCATGTGCAACACGGTGTCGCACGCGTGCGCGGTTATGCCGCCGGCGTCGAGCGGCTCCTTCAAGCCGGGGCCGAGGGTGGCGGGAAGATCGTGAAGCACGGGGACCTCTTCCTTGCAGATAGGAGCTCAGGTGAAGGCGTGTGCACGGCGCGCACGCGGCCGCGTGCGCTACGTGACAGTCATCATGACACGACCTTCGTGTAGTTCATTCGGAGGATGGCACGTACGACTACAAGGCGCGCTCGACACGCCCGAAGTCTGGAAGTGTCGAACGCCACACCGAGGTATGTACAACCAGCGACAAAAAACCCATACACGAAAGAACAGTTATGTCGTTGCCACTCCAAGGCATCTCGTAGTGCCGTAGTCTGAGCGGCGTTCAGTCAGCGAGAGTGTCGGCCGGCGGCAACCGGCCAGCACGTCGAACCGGGAATGGCATGCCCCGATCCCTGGCACGAACGGGGCATCCCAGTCCCCGACGAAGGGGAACAAGCATGTCGAGTGATCGCAGGAAAGCGACCGACGAACAAGACCGGCAGGTCGTCGTCTCCGTCCGCTTCCCAGGCCACCTATTGGAGCGCATCCAGGCCATGGCAGCCGTGCTGTCGACCACGGCGAACGCTGTCATCCGCGAGGGCATGGAAACCTACGTGCGTGACCGGGCCGCGAGCGACGAATTCAAACTCGCCAGCGAGCAGTACATCGCCCAAGCCCAGGCCAGGGTGGCTGCAGTCCTCGCGGACCCGCCAGACAGCCGTGCATCGCGCGATTGACGCACTCAGCCGGATCACCAGCCGACTTTTGCACACCGTGCTCACTATTTGATCTGTGCCACCAGCCCACACGAGCCGGGGTCCGTCGCACGGACCCTGGCTCCTACTGCGCACCTTCTGCGACCTCACCGTGCATTGCCGCACTGCTGGTGCTGTGGCAGACCGACGCCGATCAGGCAGTCCACCGGGTCCTTGGTCGGTGCGGCCAGCCGCATCTGATCGGCCAGGCGTCAGGCGAGACAGTCGGCGAGGACCCGCGGCGCGTTCGTGGCCCGAGCGGACTATGCATACGCAGATCACTTGATGACTCCTGCGACGCGGGACGCCGCTGCAGTCCCTGCGTTCGCTGCGGTACGCGGTTGCGTGGCTACAGCCTCCCGTGCGTTAGGCACGTTCCCGGCCGAAACAGATGCCCACTCTGTGGCTCGTGGTGAGGCGGCCCCGGCTTGTGCGTACAGGGCCTGCACGTCAGCGACGAGGTCGGTGTGGTCGTGCAGATCGATGTCCAGGGCGTGGCCGATGAGGCCGAACAACTCGTGGATGAGGCGGTCGTAGGACACGGGAAGGAGCAGCCCGTGAGGTGGCCTGGCGTCCTCGCCGACCTGGGGCAGCGGGCGGGTCTGGTACTCCTGGGAGGCTCGCTGGTGGGTGCGGTAGGTGCGCACGGCGTCGTGCAATCGGTCCGGCCACGGCATGCGGACAGGCGGTGGGGCGGGCCGGCCGTCGAAAACGGCGCCGTTGACCGCACGCTGGTGAGCCTTGCGGGCGGCCTCGGATTCATCGGCGCGCCGCTGCAGGTCGTCCACCGACTCCAGACGGAGTGCCAGGCCGATGATCGGTGCGGCGTGGGTGGTGGCCCAGGCGTACTCGGCACGACGGTCTCGCTGGGCACGGGCAACCTCTACCCGTTCAGCCTGGGTCATGTTCTTGTCGCCGGGGGCGAGATCGTCCAGGTCATCGCGTAGTTGAAGAAAGCGTCGTTCGGCAGCCTGCCGGCTCTTCAGTTCCAGGGCAGCGGCGATGCGCCGCCAGGGGACCTTGCGGGCACGGGCCGCTCCGATCAGGCGTCGTTCGTCCAGGACGAGCTTGTCGCGCAGGGTACGGATGACGAGGAGAGCTGCAAGCAGGCTGGTGTCGTCGATGTCCGGGTCGCGGTACCGGACACGCTGGATCAGTTGGTCATACTTGGCGGCCACGCTGGTCAGGTCGCGCTCGTTGAGCGAGAAATCGCGGGTGGCCAGGGCAAGTGCACCGTCCCATTCGTGCGGGTCTCGTTCTGGTTCGGTATGCAAATGCACCCAGGCTGCGACGCGATTGATTTCTTCTGGGCGAGAAGATTTTGTCGTCCGGGTGACGACGCTTTTTGTCGTCTGAGAGACGACATTTTTAGGGGCAGGCATGAGGGCACCTCGTGATGGGGGTTGATCGCGGGTCAGTCGCGTTCTTCCGCGCGAGCCGCAGCCTCCTCACAGGGGGAAGGGCGACGTCGCTTTATGGCGCGTGCGGCGGCCGCCGCGGCCGCGCCGGTGGCCAGGACCAGTACTCCGGCGATGTACTCAGGCCACATTTCATGTAAAGCGCTCTGCATCATGACCAGTTCAACCCGCGTGCGACGATCCCGTGCGCGCGGACTCCTCTCCGGAAGTAGGCCTTCGACGTCATGGTGCCGCCGAAGGGCCGTGGCCGGACCGCACCAAGCAGCAGCCCGCGACATCCGCCGCCTGCTCGCCGGCGCACGGCACGGCATCTGCGACGGCGGTGTCACCGACATTCAAAAGGTCCTTCTCGGCAGCCGGATGTCGATTTCTCAGAGCGCCACCCTTCGCCACCCCAAAATTGAGAGAGCGCCACCTTCGCCAGCCCTTAATGACAGTTTTGTCCGCGCCAAACGGCGGCGAGTTAAGAGGGCCATCTCGTGGATCACGAGAGTCGAGTCGCGGCTACGCGCGACTCGTACCGCACAGCGAGGACACATCAGGTGCAAGCCGAGGGGGGCGATGCGGTTGCGGTCGTCCATAGCCGGTCGGCTTGCACGCTTCCGCTCGGCGGCAGATCGGCGGCAGATCGGCGGCAGTGGAGGCAGCGCGGCGCGATCCGAGCTGGGTGCAACAACTGGCCGTGCTGCACCGGCCGGGGCTGGCCTGCTACCTGTTGCAGCACCCGTGTCCGCCCGGCCCATGCAGATGCTGCGCTGCACCCGCAACACCGCCCTGCTGCAATCCGAGGACCACCACCAGGACCACAAGCAGCACCCCGACGACGACCGCCGCTACCCACCGGGTAGCGAGCTGCTGCACACCACGGCGAGCAGCACGACCGGACTGGCGCGCGGCCGCCTGGTGGCTCGCCCGGGTGTTCCCCAACCAGTACGGGCCGAACGCCAAGAGCTGGGAGCAGGTCCTCGACGAGTTCGAGGCCCAGGAGCTCCACGCCGAACGGGATCGCGCATCCTCCGCCGAACTCGCCGAACGCCTCCAGCTCGCCCTCGACCAAAACACCACCGACACCCGTACAAGATCTACGTCATCGACGAGATCCACATGGGGGTGGTCGAGGAGTCGCCCGAGCACCTGAAGTTCATCTTCGCAACCACTGAGCCCGAGTCATGCTGCTGCCGATGGACCGCCTGTAGGAGATCATCGACAACTCCGTCGTCGACGCCCAACGTCGGTGTCGTGACCAAGCTGCACGCCGGCGCGAGTTCAGCGGCTCAAGCGCGGCTCGTGACTCTAGGCGGTCCGACCCCCTCGGGCGATGCGTCGGTCTCGGACACGCGCTGCCCTGGCGACCTCGGCAGACAGCATCAAGCGGCGGCCCACGTCCAAGCGGTCCAGATCAGGGAGGAAGGAAGCCAGACGCTCCGTGAGCCTCCAGCACGTTTCATCTGTCGGGATCGACTCCCCCGCCAGGTACCTCTCGACTCGGGAACAGAAGCTCCCGAGCAGGAGCCACAGCTCGTCTTCGAGCCCGGTCTTCCCGATCAGATCATTCAGCTCATTGATGAAGCGCTGTTGCTCTGGTGGCACGGCGATGGCGACACGTGCCGCTCGCGGACGGAACTCTCGTTCGCCGAGGACATCCCTGGTCAGCTCCTGATAGCGGGCTCGCCACTGGTCCGCGAGCCGTCGCCCCTCGTGATCACGAGGAAGCCTGTCGATCCAAGACCAGGTGGGTTCGAGGTAGTAGTCGTCGAGACCTGGATCTTCATTCGCGGGGTCACCCACCCACCAGCGCAACAAGGTGCTTACGGTCTCCCTCTTGGGCAGCCGTGTGCCGGACAGCGCCGCATACAAGGCCGCCTTGGAGACCGTGGTCTCTTCGTGCCCGGCGATCCATGTGACCGAGACCTTCCCCTCTCCCAGTTCGCGAAGGTCGTACGCGAACCGCTGAAGCTCCCCCTCTTGAGGGTTCGGAATCCTTGGGTGCGCAGGCATATGCCAATTCCTTTTCGTGCCCTGTCATCGATGTCTCGCGACATCTTTTTACACAACTCTACTGTCAGTGGGCACCTATAGGCTTCTTTGAAGCGGAGAGAGCAGCCCCTAGAGGAACCCGAGTTGACGGTCTTTCGAAATGGGGGCAACCGCGCCAACGGGCTCTCGCCACGTAGCAGTCCGATGCCGGTCACACACCTGGAGGTGACATGACTGCGGCCCCCCGCGCCAACGGGGGGCCGCACAGCAGTCCGACGGGTCTTGCACCCGAACAAGAAGCACGCCAGCACTTCCGTGATAGGAGAAGAACCATCAGTTCCAACCCCAAGACTACGGGGCAGTCTGACCTGCCGTCGAGCCGGAACCCCCGCTGGAAGTCATCGTGGGCGGCCATCCGTGCCTTCTCTTCCAAGCATCCCGTCCTGACCGCACTGCTCAGCGCTGTCGTACTTGGTCTGATCAGCGGTGCCTGCCGCGCCCTCGGCGAGAACTTCGCCGAGGAGATCCTCACCTGGATCATTCAGCGCTGAGTCACGTAGCAGGAGCCGCATCCACTGGCCACCGCAGGAACGCGGAGTTCGTCTCCGTCCCCTAAGCCCTCGCCCCCCAGGCGGGGGCCTAGGTGCTCCCGACCGGTTCCCCGACGAGGTGTCCTACGACATCGAGGTGGTCAACGAGATCGAGAAGATCGGCAAGTTCCCGCAGATGAGCGTCACCACCAAATGGGGTTCGAGGGGGAACATCCTCGCCATCGCCAACTTCCCCAAACGGATCAAGAAGCAGGTCCCGTGCGAGCGGTACGTGCACTCCATGAAGTTCACCAACGAGTTCATCACCGCTGTCCACGACGGCAAGGGCGACAGCTTGCGCAAGCGCTACCGCGAGATGGTCATCCCCGTCCTCGACGAGCCCCAGTTCGTGACGCGCCAGAATCGCGCCCATGCCTGACTGGATGCCCTCGTGGGGCACGACCGCCCTGATCTCGATCGCCACGTCCCTGCTCACCCTGATAGTCGCCGGGCGATACGTCTCGCCCCTGCTTGAAGTCCGCAACCGGCGCTTCCAAGCGAAGATGCAGACCCGCGAGAAGTTCCAGGCGAACATGCTGAACGTGCTGTCCGCGGTCACCCATCTGCTCGCCGCACCTGTCGCGCCGGAGGCGACCGACACGGTCCGCACCGCACTGCGGGAGGAGCGCGCCCGCTGGCGGGCCCAGGTCGACGAGGCGACCAAATACCTCACCGATCACGCCGTGCAACTTCTCTTCGCGTACACGGGGTCGCGACTCCCGGATCTGGCGGTGCGCTACTCCAGTACCGCGCGCGGGGTGTGGATCTCGGACATGAGCGAGGACCGCAAGCTGACCGCCCTGCAGAACGTCACCCAGCACTGCCACGCGCTGTTCTTCGACAGCCCCGTGTACGCCCGTCAGCGGGCGCGCTCCTGGACGGAACTGGAGCGGCTGCTGGATGAGCTGGAGACGCCGGCGGCACCCAGCAGCGCGTGACAACGGGAAGTCCGCCCGCTCCTTGGGGCGGCCCCTCTGATGCATGACGCAGACCACACCCCGATTCGGTGAGAGTCACCTACCTCTGCGCCTTCGTCGTGGGAATCTGCCCTCAGCTCTCGTCGGGATCCCGCCCGACAGGCGGCTCGTGACCGCCGGAGGGCACGCAACGTGCTGGCCCGCCCTAGTCAATCCGAGCGGGTGAGCCGCCTGGTGATCGCAAGATCGCTGGAGCGGCCGATGCCCGTTGCGGAAAGCCGCCCCGTCAGTGCGGAAGTTCGCACACACTGATGGAGCGTCTTCGTGATCGGCCTGTTCTCCGCGGCTCTGCCCGAGTTCCTTGGCAGCCTCTGCACCACCCTCGTTGCCACCATCGGCGCCTGGGCACTGCGCAAAGCCCGCAGCCGCGCTGCGACCAGGGACAACCAGACGACTCCTGACGACGAATAGCAGGTAAGGCTGTGGGCCCACCCCGTCACCGGCGTGGGCCCACAGTTCACGAGCTCGTCTACTTGGAGCCGTACTCGGCTCGGAGCTGGTCGCGGAAAGCCCGAGCGTCCGCTGCGGAGAAGGCGGTCACCTGGTCCTCCTCCGTGGCTCCGGCAACTGCGATCTCCACCTCGCCGTTCCCTGTCGGCGACACCTGAAGCGGCGGCTGCGCCATCCACATCACGTCGATCCCCCGGCGAACCACCACCGCAACCAGACCGGGCAGCAGTACCTCTGCACCGCCGGCGCCGCCCGGCCCCATGAGCAGATCCGCGAGCGCTTCGTTCGCGTCGTCACCGCGCACGCTCTCCATGGTGAAACCGATCTGACCGTTGCCGACATCGGTGACCAGGACCGCCATGTGCGTACAGTCCTCGTTGCGTTGCCATGGCGGGATCTTCCAAGTAAAGGCCATGGGCGCATCCTGCCCAGGCCACGAAGCCGTTGATGCCGAGACTGAGACAACCGGCCGAAACCGGACACCGGGCGCCCGTACGATGACCGCCGTGACCACCCGCCGCACGCTCGGCGCCGGCCCCGAGGCTTCTGCCCAGGGCATCCGCGCCACCCAGGCTGATCTACTCGCCACCCTGCCCGGTATCCGCCTCCCGGATCTCAACGAGCTTCGGGCCCGCGGAGTCGTCGGAAGCCACCTCCCAGCCCAGCCGAAAAACCGGCGAGGCCTCGGGGCCGGTCCTGCGGAGTCCCCTCCCGGCACCTCCGGCTGAGCCCTGTCACCGGTGAACATGATGCCGGAGGGGTCATGTGGGCCTTTCAGTTCGCCGGTGGGGCTGGCGTCGCTCCGGTGCCGTCGTTAACGGCACCGGGCCGATAACGCTCCTCCTCAGACCCAGGGAAGGATGATCATCAATGTGATCACGATCCCCGCGATCAGCCCGAGTACTAGGGTCCGTCTTCAAATTGATCTTGCCCAGAGCAGGAGTGATGCGAGTGTGACCGCTGCTCCGTAGGAAGTGGCGGTCTTCTCGTAGCGGGTGGCGATGCTGCGGAAGCCTTTGAGTTGGTTGAAGCAGCGTTCGACGGTGTTGCGGCGGCGGTAGATCTCGCTGTCGAAGGCTGTCGGTCGGCCACCTCGGCGGCCTCGGTTGCGGCGGTGGCGTTTCTGGTCGCCCTTCTCCGGGATCGTGTGTCCGATGCCGCGTTTGCGCAGGTAGACGCGGAATCCTCGTGAGCTGTAGGCCTTGTCGGCGATGACGTGGTCCGGTCGGCAGCGGGGCCGGCCAAGGCCGGTGCGGGGCACCCGGATGCGTTCGAGCAGAGGTCGAGCGCAGATGCCGTCGTGTCGTTGGCCGGGAGTCAGGAGTACGGCCAGGGGCCGGCCGCGGCCGTCGCAGGCGAGATGGATTTTGGTGGTCAGGCCTCCGCGGGATCGGCCGAGGGCGTGATCGTCCGGTTCGTCCGTCCGGTGCTTCCCCCTTTTCGGCCGGTGGCGGCGGCGTGCTGGTGGGCGCGGACGATGGTGGAGTCGATCTGGACCAGCCAGTCGATGTCACCAGCAGCGTCGGCCTGGGCCTGGATCTGCTGCAGTGCCCGGGTGAACACTCCGTCGATGGCGTAGCGGCGGAAGCGGGTGTAGACCGACTTCCACGGGCCGTAACGTTCCGGCAGGTCACGCCAGGAAACCCCGGTCCGGATCTTGTAGACCATCCCGTTGATGACCCGGCGATCCTCCGCCCGAGGCCGGCCCCTGACAGCACTCGGTATCAGCGGGGCCAACAACTCCCACTCTGCATCCGACAGTTCATGACGACGAATCACGACACCATGATCCACCATCGAACGATCATTTGAAGACGGACCCTAGCAACACAACCATGTGGAGCCGATCGGACATGCTCGGCTGCTCGAGGACGACGCCATCGCCGAGCGGGGCGTCGGCCAGCTCGAAGCGCTGGGACTGGCCGTTGACGCAGTGGGTGATGACAGTTCCGGTGGGCCAGGTCGTCTCGTACTGGTACGGGCGCCGTCCGGCCCGACGCTGCGAAGCGGGCGGCCAGGGCGTCGGCGTCGTACAGCGGCTCCAGGCCGTGGAAGACGCGCTGCCGGTCGACACGGGCGCGGGTCGTGCGAAGAGGGCCCATTTCCGGTGTCAGGCGGGTTCATCCTCCAGGGCGCCGGCCAGGTCGGCCGCGAGGCTGTAGCCGGGGCTGTCGTCCAGCAGTTCCTTGCGCCGGTTGTAGCGCTGGGTGGTGCGGGAGTCCTTGTGGTCGGCCCAGCGCTGCACCTTGTCCGGCCGGGCGTCCGGCTTCGCCAGGGCGTGGGTGACGGCGTCGCCCTTGATGCCGTGCGGGCCGCGCAGGGGGAGTCCGGCGCGTTTGGCCAGGGACTGGAGAAGCCGCCACACCGCGGGTTCGTCCAGCTGGCCGCCGGTGGCGGTGCAGAACAGCCAGCCGGTGGTGCGGCCGCCGAGGTAGTCCTGGAGTGCGTCCCAGGCCACCGGCGGGATGGGCTTCTTCTTCCGGCCGCCGCCCTTCATCTTCTCCAGCAGCAGCACGCGGTGTCCCTTGTCGTAGCCGAGGTCCTCGACCCGGGCGTTGAGCAGGGAGTCGATGCGCAGGCAGCAGGTGTAGAGCATGAGGAGCAGGGCGTACGTGCGCTTGCGGTACGCCGCGACGCGGTGGTGGTCGCGGGCGGTGACCAGGAGTCTGGCCCACTCCTGTTCGGTGTAGCCGGGGGTGGGCGAGTAGTCCGGGTCGATGTACGGCCGCTGCACCGCGTCGAAGGGGTTCTTCACCCCGTCGTCGCTGACCTTGTCCAGGTAGGTGAAGAACGAGGAGGCCGCCGACAGGGCGTTCGCCCGCGACGCCTCCGAGTACGGCTTTCCGGCCCGCACCATCTCGCCGCGTCGGCCGCCCTTGACTCGCACCCAGGTCGGCGTCGTCTCCAGGTAGAGCCGGAAGGTGTCGGCGAGCGGGAACTTCACCGCCATGGGGTGCACGCCGTGCTCCCGGGCGAACTCCTCAAAGACGTGGAAGCCGCGGGCGTACGACTTCTGCGTGTTGACCGAGCGCTGGTGGGCGATCCAGGCCGCGGCCAGGGTGGGCAGCGGGTCGTCCTCGCCGTACAGGCCGGCGAGGAGGTCGTACAGCTTCCGGGCCTGCTCAGGCCACAGGTCGCGAGGGTCGCGGCGTGTCGTGGCCGGTGTCGCCCGCGCGGCGGCCGAGGGGACGAGCACGGGAGTGGTCGGGGCGGTCATGCCCTCCCCCCGGTGCGCGTCCCCGGGGCCCCGGATCCGGCGTCCTCTTCTTCTGAGGGCCTCACCATCCTGCCGCCGGTCATGGCCGCCTTTTCGAGAGTCATGTCGAGCTGCATCACCTGGACCGCGAGCTGCGGATCGAGTTCCACCTGCCCGTGCACGGTGAGGTTGCGCAGGTTCCGGAGCGCTCGTCTGAACTCGGTGACGGCCTGCTCCGCCTGCAGCACCGAGCCGCCCGACCTGACCTTGAACAGCGGCGGCGCCGGATCAGGGGCGGAGGGAGGTGACCCGAAGACAAGGTTGACCTCGGCCGCCCAGGAGGATCGGTCCTCCTGCGGGATGTAGGAGAGCAGGACGCCCACGATGTCCTCCGCTCCGGCCAGGGATTTCGCTGTGACCGCACGATGGACGGTGGAACGCGGGTGTCCGGACTGCTCCGCCAGCTGACGCACGGAGGGCCTGTCGGCGGCCTCGTACAGGCGTACAAGAAGAGCGGCGCGGTCGAAGTCCCGGTGGTGGTCCCTGAGCGTGTGCGGCGAGGGGCCCGCACCCGGGACGACGGCACCCAAGGAGGCCGCTCGTTCTGTCCTTGCCCGCTCCCACTGTTGCTTCAGCTCCGCGCGGCCTGCCGCATCCAGGTCTGCGGCATCGGCGAAGGCGCTGGCGACCTCCCAGGTCGGCACGGACACGCCGGAGGAGGCCCGCGACAGCGACGACGGGCTTACAGAGGTCCGTGCGGCCAACTCCTGGAGGCTTAGGCCCGACGCGGCGCGCAGCTCCCGCAGTTGCGCGGCTAGCGCCTGCAGGCCCGACGGACGGTCCGGCGCGATGGGCTTCTCGGGGCGTCCCGGCATGTGCAGTGACCTCCTCGTTTGTCGGGTTCTTTGCGTCGTCCCTATTATTGCGGGACATGTGCGTTACGGGGGCGGCAGACGGCCCTCACGGGCGCATCCTCCAAGGGGGACGGATGACGGTGCTCCAGATCGAGTACTTGGCCTTGACGGTGGTCGCGGTGGCCTTCGCGGCGTTCGCGGGCTTCCAGCTCGCCCCGGCCGACGCGGGCGGACTCGTGCCGCCGAAGCGGGCGTGGAGCTGGGCCGGGGGAGCGGCGGCGGCCACAGTAGCCGACCTGGGCATGCTGCAGGACCTTCTGGGGCTGCACGGGGGCCCGCCGGCCGCCGCCCGGGCCGGCGCGGTCGGTATCGGCGTGCTGTGCGCCGGGTTCGTCGCACTGGTCGCGTACACCCTGAACCGCGGTGTCGAGCGCGGTCCGCGCTGGCGCACCACGGCCATCGCCTTCAGCGCGGCCCTGGGCGTGCTCACCGTGGTGATGCACATGGTGACCTGACGGCCGGGTTGATGCGCGTCTACCCGGTGCCGGGTGAAGCGGATCGGCTTCCGTGCGCGCTCCGCCCGCAGGTGGCGCGGATCGCGGCGCCGGGCGGCGGGCACCGTCCAGGGCGAGCGGGCCCGCGTCGTGGTCACGGGCGCTCCCTGGGAGTGTCGGCCGGCGGCGCGTCGGCAGCAGTCGGGATGGGACCCGGGCAGTTGAAGCAGAAGGGCACCCGCTCGCCCGTGGCGAGGTCAGTGTCGTGCACGACGGTGTGTTGAGCGCAGCGGGGGCAGATGTCGATGAGGCTCCCCTCGTCCTCGGGAGTGCCGAGGTACACGTAGACCATCATTTCCGGCGTGGTGACGGTCGCACCGCAGAACAGGCAACGGTTCGTTGCTCCCTCGGCGATGAGTGCCAGCTGCTCGCAGTGGGGGCAGTGGACCGTCCGGTCCTCGCGGCCTTGCAGTTCTTCGCGCAGCCGGCGCATGCGCTGGGTGATGAAGGTCTGCACGCCGGTCAGGCCGTCACGGACGTGGACCATGTCCGCTCCGATGGCGTTGACCTCGTCCAGCTCCAGGCCCGGCAGTAGCAGGTCGTCCAGGAAGCGGACCAGGAAGTCGAGCACGCGCCCGGCCCGCGCTTCGACGGCGCGGGCGTTGTGGCTGAGACCGTAGTGCTGCAGGGCGTTGCGGTCCCGGGCGAGGGCCTTGAGCGCCTGCTGCTCCTTGTCCGTGATGGTGATGCCGACGATGTTGCGCAGTCTCGTCACTGCCTCGTCGACGGCGCAGCTTTTAAAGTCGGCGGAGCGGAAGTCCCGTTCACTGGCCGCGCCCGGATCCTCGAAGACCAGGCTCCAGTGCTCGCGCACGAGCCGGGCCTTGAGGAGGACTTCGGCCGCCGCTTGAAGATGCAGCACGGCGTACTTGATGTCGCGGGGGTCGATCGGGTCGGCGGTGAGGTGATCGACGACGCTGACGAGGTAGTCGACCCCGTTGCGGACCGGTGGGAAGTCGAGCTGGTTCGGGTCCGCCGCCGGCACCCCGGCAGACGCCACCTGCTCTTCCGGCATGTCGGGTGATTCACCTGATTGCGGGACGTTCCGATCCGGCGTCAGCATAGGCACAGGATAACCGTGATTATCCTGTGCCTACTTGCCGGGTCCACGGCTTGCGCGAGTTGCAAGCCGGGCAGCGTCAGCGATCACGTGCTCCGCCTCCCCCAGGGACGGACAGAACGGGCCCCGTGGACCGGAGACGGGGCCAGTGCGGCAGGACGGTCGTGCGGTTTCGCGTCGCGTCCACCCCCTGCATCTTCGACCGCGAAAAGTTGCCGCAAATCACGCGCGATGTTTTTTCCATCTCCTCGCTACGCCGTGCCGAAGGCAGCGCGATATGACTGGGGATGGGCTTATGACAGCACCGCGAATGATCGAACAGCTCAAGAGGGAAGAGTCGTCACGAATCGGCATGATTCCGGACGAGGACCCGAGGGTGCGGGCAGAGCGGCAGCGAGCCGAGGATGCCGCGCTCGTCGAGCGGCTGCGCCGGACCGAGTTCTGCGGACCGGAGATGGTGCTGACCCGGGAGCGGCTGTGGACGTACGCCACGGTGTCTCTGAACGCCTGGTGCTCCAACCGGAAGATCGTGGAGCGCGTGCGCGCCTCGGCACCCGCCCATGCGGAGTTCGACATCGACACCCGGCACGGCGACGTCCTGCGCACCGACCCGCAGGAGCGCATCGACCTCGTCCTCACCGCGGTCAGCGGCGCCTGGCCGGCCTTCGTCCAGCACGCGTTGCACGACGGCGGATGGAATCCGCAGTGGGCGCCGGTGACTCCGGAGCACACCGGCGGGCGGCGCCCGTCGGCCGCCGGGCTGCGGACCTACTTCACCCGTGGGGTCCTGCAGTCCTTCCCGCGCCACTACCGGAAGTGGTGCCTGGAGCGCGACCGGAGACTTGCGGAACTGGGCGTGATGGACGACTGGTCCGTGGACCTGTCGCCCTGGTGGACCGGCAGCTCGCCCTTCGAGGACGAGTCCGTCCTGGTGAACGACTGGCTGAACCGGTACTTGGCTTCCCTGCCGGAGTACACACGCCACATGCTGCGCATGGTCTACGACGGGTACGACTACGCGGAGATCGGCGAAACGCTCGGCATTACCGCCAAGATGGTCGCCGACCGGATCTACCGGGCACGGCGCCGCCTGCGAGAGGAACGGCAGCTCTTCCGCAAGCAGTACTGGGAGATCACGGGCCACTTCCCTCCGCCGGGTGCGGACGACCGCATGACCGCGGCTCTCCGGCGGCGCGCGCAGCAGACGCGGCAGGCGGGGGTGCGGCGATGACCAAGGCCACCGTCGTGGCAGCGCTCTACGACTTCGTCCTCCACGACGTCGCCGGCAATGTCGTGGCCGGGCTGGTGCTACTGGCCACCACCGCCGGATGGCAGCGCGCCCGTACCCGACGGCAGACGCGCCGGATGCCCCCAGGTGTCATCGAACGTGACGAGCCTCCCAGCTGACTCTCGCCGAACTTGCCGTTGAGCGCGTCGCCCTCATGCGCGGCAACCGTGGAGAGCTGAGAGCTGGTTGTCCCTGTTGGACCCAACGGGGGCAACCAGGAGACCGACGCCTTGTTCCTGCCACGCGGAACGGCCTCTCCTATGAGGGGCTCTCGCTGTCGGCTTCTTGCGGCGCCGGGTTAGTACTGCGTGGCGCCCTCCGGGTGACCCGCTTCAGGTGGTGGGCCAGCGTTCCGATCCTGGCTCCCGACTCCGTGTGCGAGGCGAGCAGCTCGGAGACCTCGTGCAGGGCCTGGAGAGCTCTCGAAGGCCTGCCTTCCCGAATCGACAGAGCACATACCGCAGTCAGGACCTGGGCGCTCCCCTCCCAGTCGCCGGCGTCATCGAAGATCTTCCTGGCCTCGCCCAGGAGCTCGAGTGCTGCATCGACATTTCCGTGTCGCCGAGCGAGGCTATGGGCAGCCCTGACGAAGGGCAGGGCCGCCGCGGTGCCCTCCCTGCTCTTCTGCAGCTCCTCCCACGCCCCGTCGAGCTCGTCGGTGACGCGCACCAATGCGAGCCGGCTGGTCTCGGGGGAGGCCGAGTCGAGGGCCTGGCGTAGTTCGACGACTCTCAGGACGAGACGCGCCCTGTCGAGGGACGTCCTCTCACGGAGGCGCCGAGCGCCCGGTGATCCGAGCGATCCCTGGTTCATCAGTTCCTCGAAGGACTCGTCGTCAGCCACGCTGCTCACCCTCCTTCGTCGTCTGACGCTTGGCCTTGGTACGCCACCGGTAGATCAAGGCCTCGACCGCGCGCTCGCTTTTCGCGTCGAGAACTTCCTGGATCTCGGCTTGGCTGTAGCCGTCGAGCGTCAGGGCCACCGCCGCCTTCGTCCGCACATCGTCGATGCCGTTGAGGTCGTCCAGGACGCGCAGATTGCCGAGCACCTCATCGGCCACGCTGAGGGTGCTGACCGGCGGCTGGTAGTGCTCTTGCTGCCGGCGGAGCGAGCGTCGATGCCTCTCCTCGGCGGCCCGGTACTTGCGGAACTCGTTGGGGAAGTCGTAGGCGCAGGCCCCCATGAAGTAGGTGGTGATGCTGGCGCCTCCCTCGTAAGACCAGCCGCCGTCGACGAACGCCCGCTGGCGGAACCGGGGCAGGGCAAGGGCAACCGTCATGCTCGCCAGCTCCTCCCTCAGCTCGCTGTTGGCCGCCAGTTCCTCCAGGTCCAGCTCGTGTGGCTTGAGGCCGTAGCCACGCTCGGCGACGAGCTTGAAGATGTAGCCCGAGTGCATCCATGCCCGCAGTACCGAGATCCCGTACCTGACGAGTCCTGAACGAACCGGTCGTACCGGGGGCCCGTGAAGCCGTCCTCCGACAGCATCTGCAGCAGCCGCTTGTCCGCCATCCTCCGATCGATGCTTTCCTGGATGCGCTGCGCCTCTCGCTTCTGCTGCGGAGTCATCCCGTCGAAGCTGGCCGGCACCGGCGCGCCCAGGTCGCGTCGCATGGACTCGTCTGAGGGTTGTAGGTCCCGGGCACGCGCGGCCGCGGCCTCCCCGCCCGCGCTGCCGCCCTGCATTTCCTCCCCTTTCGGTCGTCTCCCCGACCCCGCTCCCGCAAGGGGCCGGCTCCCTCACCGGCCGCGTCAGCCCACTCGCAAGCTCCCGTGCTGCCACGCCCGGTGACGAAGACGACCCCTTGTAAGTGGGCTGGTCCCTGGCACCCCACGGACTTTTTCAAGATTTTTTTGGAGCAGTTCTCGCCGAAGAAAACTCCGTGGGGTGGTGGGCCGGATCCAACTTAAGAGCGGCGTCTCCGCCCGGACAATCAGAAGGACAGATACGTGAGTTCGTTTACGCCGCCGCGCGATCCCGAGCACCTCCCGGCCGTTCATACGGCCGCCCGAGCGGTGAGCCGACCTCGCTCACGTGTACCCGCCCGCCTCGCGGGCCTCGTCGGTGGCGGCGCCGCGGTCGGCCTCTCGGCCTTCGCCCATGCCTCCTGGTGGGTCTACCTCATCGGCATCCTGGTCGCACTCGTACCGGCGGCCCTACCGCAGGAGTCCGAACACCGGCGCGACTTCTACCGCGACTACTTCCGTCACCGCGAGCGGATGGTGCGGATCCGACAGGAATTGCCGCGACGCCGCTTCACTTGCCGGCATGCCAACACCGCGGAACCGCCAAGCGAGCTGCGGAGCGCAAGAGTGCCCGGCGGGTAGCGACAGCAGCTCGCCACAACCTGGATCGCGTCGGATAACGAGGGCTTATCCGATGTGATCACTCAACGGGGCCCCGTAACCCGTGACTTGCGCGCGTCCGCTGCGGAAGGTTGGCCGAAAACGGCTGCGCGACAAGGATTGTCACGCATGTATAAGGGGATAAAAGCAGTGCTGCACAAGGAGTGCAGCACTCGGAGTGAAACGAGGAATCAGCGTTGAGTCACATTCTTCCGCTCGCCAACGGCCTGCGCACCGACCACCCGGTGCCGGGCCTGCCCTTCGTCGACGACTCCCACCTCCCCCTCGACGAGGGCCCGGAGGCCATCGAGGCCGTCGGCCGCCACGAGGCCAGCGGCATGTGGGGCCGCTACGACAAGAACCGCGCCGACGGCGGCTGGCACGCCTTCACCACCGACCCCAAACAGCACACGCTGGGCTGGGCCGTGCGCTACCACCCCGAGCACGGCCGGACCGTGTTGCTCATGCGCGACAACGACACCTCCGTCTGCCACACCCAGTGGGCGGCGGACGAGCTGCTGTTCCGCGCCGGCGGCTACTGGTGGAACGGCACCACCTGGTACCGGCCCGGCCAGGTCTGGGACCCCATCGAGCAGGACTACGAGCGGCGCAAGGCTCGCCTGGCCGTCACCGTCAGCGCCGCCGACATGCTCGACGGCCGCGCCGACCCGAGCCGCGCCTACCTCGGCAAGGTCACCACCTTCGACCCCGACAGCCCGAAGCCGGACAACTGGCTCGACCACCTGGCCTTGTGGGCCAAGCACCACCAGGAGCAGGACAACGCACTCCCGCTCGAGCGGTGCGTGGTCGACCTCTCGAGCCCCGAGCTGACCGCAGCACAACTGATCGGGGCCCCCGAGATGGCCGAGCTCGGCGGCATCACCGCCTCCACGCTGCGCGCCTACATCTCGCGCGGGAACAGCGAGGTACCCCTGCCGCAGGCCACCGTCGGCGGCCGCGACCAGTGGGCCCGCGCGGTGGCCCAGGACTGGGTGGAGGCCCGCCAGCGCTCCTACGAGGGGGCGGGGGCTGCCATGTCCTCCGGCGACCGCGACAACCTCTCGCCCGGTGCCGCCGCAGTGCGCGACCGGTTCGCCGCCGACTTCCAGCACACGCTGTTCGACCGGCCCGACGTCCGCAAGCGGTGGGTGCTGCGCCAGCGCAACAAGGAATCCGTCGCCGAGATCGCCAACGAACTCGCCTGGTCCGTCGCCGTCAGCCTCGACCGGATCATCCCCACCCAGCACCTGAGCCGGGTGGTCCAGGCCGCGGTGATGCACGACTTCGCCGACTCCGTCGAGCTGTTCACGGACGAGGCCAAGAAGCGCGGGAAGAGGTCCTGGTGGTACTTCAACCTGACGCCGTCGGTGGCCAAGATGCTCGACTGGTACGTCCGTCACTTCCCCGGCTCCGCGTACTCCGCCATCGGGGAGATCCAGCGCCAGGCCCACGAGACGTGGGACGCGCCGGCCGCAGACACCCTGCGCGCGCTGCGCTCTGCGTTGTCGCTCGACGGCAAACTGACCGAGCAGCAGCGCCAGACGTACTTCGCGCTGCTCGAGCCGCATGAGAACACCGATTGACACCGCTCGTACCGTCGGCCAGGGGGCCGGAGCCAATCCCAGGGGCTCCGGCCCCCTGCCGCGTGCTGTAGCCGTAGCCGTTCAGCCATTGTCACAGGACGCGTCACAGCCGTTACAGGCAAGGGCCGCCCGTACGATGATCACCGTGACCGCCCGCCGCACCCTTGGCACCGGCCCCGATGCTCCCGCCCAAGGCATCCGCGCCGCACAGGCCGACCTGCTCGACGCCCTGCCCGGCGTCTGTCTGCCGGACCTCGACGAGTTGCGCGCCCGTGGAGTCCTCGGAGCCACTCCTGCCGTGCCACCGAGCCCTCGACGGTAGCTCGGGAGGGGTAGTGCAGACTCGATGCTGACGTCTTCCGGCTGATCGTGGGAACCTCCAGACGGACGTCACTGCACCTGCCTGGTCCGCTGACGGGCGTGCGGCAGGCAAAAGCGGCAAACAGCACGTGATCGCCTTAACCTGCGATCATGGGTACTGAGCCGGACGTGGCCGTGCGCCTGGCCACCTCCCGCCGGATGCGGCCCAGCGTAGAGCGCGCTTCCCGGCGTGCCCGCCAGGCGCTCCTCATCGAAGAAGTACCGCCCTTGACGATTTGGCGTCGAACTGCCGACGTCTATTGGAGGTGGGTGCGGTGGCCCTTCTTCGCAACCGCATCGCCCACCACGAGGGGATCTGGCACCTGTCCCTCGAAGCCCGCCGGGACGACATCCAGACCGTGCTCGGCTTCATAGCGCCGGCCGCCGCGACGTGGGTCGCCGAGGCCTCCCGCATCGACGGCGTCCTCGTCCGCCGCCCCTGACACCTCGAGCTCTCCCCCTCTCACGCGGTCTTGCTCAGCGGCGCCGGCTGCGGGACCGCGGCCGCCGACCCGGCCTCCCCCGCCGCGCGCTCTGCACGGGCCCGGCGCAGGGCCGCGGCGTAGGAGGCGTCGGCCTGGCGGCGGCGTTCGGTGCGGGCATGCTCGATCGGGGCTGGCTGGTCGTCGGCTGCCGGCTCCGGCTCGGGGAACGCCCGGCGGCTGAGCGCCCGCATCGCGGCGGTCTGGCGCTCCATCGCCTGTGCGATGGCCGGGTCCACCCGCGACGGCGGCGCCGCCTCCTGGTGCGCGGCGAGCGCACGGTGATAGCCGTCCGAGGCGGTCTCCCGGGTACGCGGCGGCCCGGCGGGCGCGGCCGCGGGCTCCGGATCGACGTCGGCCGGCTCGGGCACCGGCACCGCGCCGGGCGCCAGGATCCGCAGGGACCAGACGACCGTCCGACCCGCCGACTCGTTGGCGGCCGCGACGATGCGGGTCTGCTCCAGCCGGGTCTTCGTCGCCCAGGCCGACGACTCGGGGCACACGGTGAGCCGGCCGGAGTCGGCGTCGTAGCCGACGGCCGCGACGTGCCCGGCGAGCTCGGGTGCGATGGCCTCCCACCGGGCGCGCAGCGAAGCGCCGGCGGCCGGGAGCTCCCAGGCCCGCTCGGTCACCAGCGCGCCGATCGCGGCACCCAGGCCCATCGGCTCGCGCCCGTCGCGCCGGACCACCCGTGTCGTGCGCGTCTTCGGCTGCACCGTCCGGTCGCCGCCGTTCTTCTGCGCCGCCACCTTGGCAGCGCGCAGTGCGACGCGGGCCAGGTCGACGCCACTGAGCTGCGGGGTCTCGGTCATCACGCGACCTCCCCGGCGAGCTCCTGGACGCGGTGGACACCGCAGACGCTGCGCGACGGCAGGGGCTTGCGCCCGCACGGCACGTCTCCGTCCCGGCCCGCGCAGGTCTCCTGCCCGGCCGGTGCGGTCGGGGCGGGCACGACGGCGGCGCCCAGCATGGCGGCCTCCTCCCGGCAGAGCTTGCACAGGCTGTCCTCGAGGGCGCGGCCAGTCAGGAAGATCCGGACGCCGCAGTCACCGCAGGAACCGCGCGGACCCTCCAGCTCGCGCTGCGCCGGGACCGCGGCGGGGGCCGGGTTGCGGGCCGCGTCGTCCAGCACGCAGTCGACGCAGCGGCCGCCCGGGCCGGGACGGGTGCCGTGCTCGGGGCACAGGCCCTGCTCGATGCGTTGGGCACGCCTGCGGGCGACGGCCTTGTCCTGGACGATCTCGGCACAGACCTCGCAGTCCTTGCCGGTCGACCACAGGACACCGACCTCGCAGTCCTGGAAACCGCACCCCCAGCGCGGCAGGGCCACCCCCAGCAGCCAGCGGCCCGGGTCGCGGATCTCCGAGAGCATCACCTTGGCGAACCGGGCGGTCAGCCGGTGCTGCAGGCGTTCGGCGTCGGTGCCCTTGCGCAGCTGGCGGCCCACCTCACGGGCGATCTGCCGGGCGACGAAGTCGCTGGTCACCCGCTCCAGCAGCAGGTGCACCGGCTCCAGCACGGCGTAGATGTGCGGGCTCATGGCCAACTGCGGTCCGTCGTACGACGACCCGGCAGACCCCCCGCCCCTGCTGCGCTTTTCCGTTTCCGGCTTCGAGGGGGAGGGCTGGCTGTCTCCACCCGCGCGAAGCGCGCGACCACCGCCGGCTTCCGTACGCGCAGCAGCGTCAGCCGGGTTTTCCACAGCCCCAGCGCCCTCAACTACCGGTACCTCGCCTACGGCGGATGAGAAGAACGCGCGCTCGTCCTCCGGTGAGTCAGTCCTAGGTGATTCCTCATTCGCGAGGGATCCCTCACCAACCGGCGAACCCGATCCCTCACCAACTTGGGAACTGACCGACTCCTGAGAACCACCGGTCACAGCCGCCTCAGCAGCCCCGGCGACCGCCGCGCAGCCACCCTCCGGACGGGCCTCGGGAGCGATGTCGTGCGCGATGTAGCGGTGACGCCCCTGCGCCCCCGCACGCCGCTGCACCGTCACCCAGCGCGCAGCCTCCACCTCGTCCACCACCGCCGACGCGGCCATCACCGACAGCGGCTGACCCGCGCTCTTTCCCGAGTGGTGCCGCAGGCCGGCCGCCAGCTCCGCCTCCGTCAGCGCGATCCCCCGAGCCTGCGCGAAGGCGATCAGCGCGAACGCACGCAGCTGCCGGGGCGTGAGGTCCTCCGCGGCCGCCACCGGCAGCCACACGAACGCCTCCGTACGAGTCATCGTCCGCACCGTCCGCACCGCAGACGTGCCCGTGCCACCCGGCAGCGTCCGACGCTCCGAGAACAGCTCCACCACACCATCCGGGCCCGGACGACGCAGCTGCGTCATCCCCCGCTCCACCGACGCCGTCGACAGCCCCAGATACGAGGCGATCGTCGACGACTTCGCCTGGCACCCCTCCGGCCGCGACGCCAGCGCCTTCACCTTCACGTACACCGACAGCGCGACGTCCGCGTACGCCGCCGACGACACCAGACGCATCGGCACCCGCACCCGCTGCCGCCGAACCGGCACGGTCGCGTCCACGGCGGCCGGTGTCGCCACGGCGCTCAACGGCCCACCGTCCCGACAGGAGCAGTGGACACCACAAGTGCCGAACATCCCAACGTCGTCTGTGTCGCCATCGGGCTGGTGTACACGCCAAAGCGGACACCCTCCTCAGCAGGCAGAACTCGCGTTTCCTTGTTCACCCGCCGACCCTGCTGCGAACGGCCTGTGGACAGAGGACGCTCAGCCCCGATCACCCCGCGAGCTCCCGCGCAGCGGGCAACAATCTTGAGAGCCGTCCCGCCACACGGGACGAAACCCTCCTGGACGCCGCCGCCGACGGAGCTGTCGACGACATCCGAGAGCGGGTGCATGAGCGGGGCGGCAGACACCGCGACCACGCTCATCGAGCAGACCCCGAAAGAGTTGCTCTTGGATCTTCCTACTGGAAGACCCTCTTCCTGTACGAAGCGGGTAAAGCCGAACGAACCGGACGCCGATTCCGTCACACGGGAAGCCTGTAGAGACTGAACCGGTGTGAAACGGGCAGGGTCAGGCTGACAGGGGACACCACTTTCGGGCACTATGAGGACGACCGCCTTGATGTATCACTCGGCGTATCACCGAGTGTGTTTCAGCAGATGGGTGGGTGCGCCCCCTCCGGGAGGAGCGGGCGACGACCGGACGAAGAACCTGAGGCGAGTCCTTTCTCTCCTTGCGTGATTCGGACGGACGGTCTGCGGAGCCCTTGGCAGGGACCCTGCGGAACGGATTGCAGAACCCCCTGGCAGGGGTTCTGCGTTTGTTGTTGGCCTGTGAAGGGCCGAACTGGTATCTGCAGCTCGTTGAGCTGCGGTTCAGAACCGGCTGGCACCGGGATCTGAACGCCCGCACTGGAGGGATCCAGGCGGTAGACGGGCCGCGCGAGGCCGAGGGAGGGCGGCAACCCTCTTCTGGTGCGCGCGGCCGGTGGCGGTTACGTCACCCCGACCCCCTCGATTCCGATGGCGGAGTCGGCATGCCCGAAAGCGGGCTCGAGATCAGGTCTCATTCGGCATCTCCTGAAGGGCGGCCGGGTACTTCTCGGCGAGCCTACGAAGGAAGTGCGCGTACTTCAGACGATTGCCGCGGTGGGGCTTGGTGAGCCCCGCCTCCCACCGCGCGACTGCAACGCGCTTGACGCCGATGGCGTCGGCGACCTCGGCCTGGGTGAGACCAGCAGTGACACGCAAGAGCTGCCGGACGGCAGGTGCTGGGAGCGTGTCGTCATCCACCAGGGCATCAACTCGACGCAGCGGATCCGACATGCCAGCCTCCAGCCTAGAGAACAGTCCCGGAAAAGATACACGAAGTGATCTCCAGAACTGCACTCCATTCGGTGCCCGGTAGTCTCCGTGCCCGTGTCCCGCCTCGTGTTCTTCGACTTGGACGGCACGCTGGTCGACCGTCAGACGGCGCTCAGCGACGCCGTGACCGGCCTTTGCCGTTCCCGTAGTCTCCCTCCGGCCGCCGATCAGTGGCTGCGCACCCAACTGGCCGACCGCGCGAACGCCGCCGACTTCGCCCGCCTGCGGGAATCCTTCCGCCTGGAGGTGTCGGCCGCGGACCTGTGGCAGGAGTACATCGACCTCATGGCGGCCTCTGTCACCTGCCGCCCCGAGGTCCTCGAGGGCCTGGCCCGCCTGCGCGCGGCCGCATGGACGATCGGCGTCGTCACCAACGGGGCTGGAGACATCCAGCGCGCCAAGCTCGCCGGGACCGGCCTCGCCGGACTGGTCGATGGCGTCGCCGCCTCGGGTGACCTGGAGATTCGCAAGCCGGACCGGCGCCTCTTCGAGCTCGGGGCCACGCGGTGCGGCGTCGACCTCGCGGGCGGCGGCTGGATGGTCGGCGACAACCCGACCGGAGACATCAGTGGCGGCCACCAGGCCGGTCTGCGCACCATCTGGCTGCGCGGCCGCCCCTGGCCCGAGAGGCTCCCCGACGCGCACCACGTCGTCGACGACGTCACCGACGCCATCACCATCCTGCTCAACGAGACGGAGTAGCACCGTGGACCAGCCGACCGTCGGCATCCTCCACCCCGGCAGCATGGGCGCCGCCGTCGCTGCCTGCGCCGCGACCAACGCGGCAGAGGCCTTGTGGTGCGAGACCGGGCGCAGCACCGCGTCCGTGGAGCGAGCCGCCCAGTTCGGGCTGACACCCGTGGCCACGCTGTCCGAGCTGCTGGACCGCAGCGACATCGTCATCAGCCTCTGTCCGCCGGCCGCTGCCGAGGACTTGGCCCGTGACGTCGCCGGGCACCGCTTTGCCGGGGTGTACGTGGAGGCGAACGCCATCAACCCCGAGCGAATGAAGCGGATCGCCGCGCTGCTCGAACACGGCGCGACCGTCGTGGACGGCGGCGTCGTCGGCTCCCCGCCGGTCGGCGGCAAGACGCCGACCTTGTACCTGTCCGGCCCGGCTGTCGCGACCGCGCGCCTTGAGGCGCTGTTCGCAGGCACTGCCGTTCGGACTGCGGTGCTGGGCCCGGAGGTGGGGAAGGCGTCTGCGCTGAAGTTGTCGTACGCAAGTTTCCAGAAGACCAGCCGGGCGTTGGTGGCGCTCGCGGTCGCGATGGCGCGCGAGCACGGCGTCGACCAGGAGCTCATCGCGGTCGCCTCCCGGCGAGCCGACTCGTATCTTTCCGAGCCGCGGTACGTCGCCAAGACCGCCGCGCGCGCCTGGCGCTGGGGTCCGGAACTGGAGGAAGCTGCCGACGCGCTTGAGGCAGCCGGCCTTCCACCGGAGATGCTGCGCGCGGCCGCGTCCACGCTGGCACGGTGGAACGACGCCAAGGACGACGGCTCGCTCACGCTCACCGAGGCCTTGGACCGACTCGCCCAGCCGTAGCCCGCGCTCATGCCGTCGCTGCTCCCGCCCGCTGCGCCAGCAGCTGGTCGATGAGCCGCGCCGAGTCCTGCGGGGCCGCCGTCGTGGTGTCCACCGTCAGGTCCCAAACCATGCCCGGGTGCGCATCCAGGTCTTCGCGGGTCGCGTCCCATGCTGCCAGGCGCGCTGCGGTGTCGCTGTCGCCGCGCCCCGCCGATCGCTGCTCGGTTACCTCGCGCGGGCACCACAGGAGCACGACCGACCAGTCGGCCGGGTAGCCGTTGACCAGCGCCCGGATGCCATCGACCTGCCCGAGGTGCACTACGGGCACTCCGGCCGCGAACGCGGCGTCGACGCCGGGCCTGTCGATCGCGTACGTGTTTCCGTACCGGGCGTTCGCGTAGACGACGTCGCCCGCGGTCTCCAACTCATGCAGCTGCTCCGCCGTGCCCATCCGGTAGCCGGCCGACTTGCCCGTCCCAACTTTGAGCCGCGCGAACTGTGCGTACTTGGAGTCGAGTGCGTTGAGCGCGGCGGTGACAGTGTCCTTACCCGAGGCCGGTGGGCCGTACAAGATCACGCCTTGACGACCGGTCATGCGTACATCGCCCCCATCGCCTGCCGGGCCTGGTCCGCGAGTGTGACTGCGGTCCCGAGCCGGTTGTCGACGACCAGGTGCGGTACAGCTGGGCGCAGGCCGAGGTCGATCGTGGCCATGTACTCCTCCCACCGCTGGAGCTTCCACGCGTCGCGGGCTGCAGAGCGGAAGGTGATGTACTCGCGCATCGACTCCTCATCGCAGCGCACCCAGACGGGGAAGACGTCGACGCCCATGGAGGCGGCCCGGTTGGACAGGCGCTGCATCCAGTCCGGGTCGGTCATTTCCGCGATGAACGGGGCGGTCAACACGGTAGAGATACCGCACTTGATGTTGGCCATGGCCGACTGCATCAGGCAGTCGTACTCCACCGGCCGTACCTTCTCGCGGTAGAGCTCGGTGTGCCGGTCGTTCGCGTCGCCGCCCAGCGCAACCAGGAGGCGCTCCACGAGCGGGCGGGTGAGCGGGTCTTTGTCGAGCAGCGGCCAGCCAGTGAGCTGAACGAAGAAGCGTGCGAGCTCGGTCTTGCCGCTTCCGGCGAAGCCGCCGACCAGGATGAGCACCGGACGGTGAGGGTCACCTCCCGTGTGCCGACGCTTCCACGCGTCGATGATCCGCTGCTGCAAGTCGACGTGGTCGGCTTCGCCGGAGCCCGGCGCGATGCGGTGAACGGCTCGCTCAACCGCCAATACTTGCGCCCCGTTGAGGCGGTCGTCCATCGGTGTGATCTTGAAGGACGTCTCCTCGCCAGGCAGGGCGGTTCGGAAGCCCAGGTCGGGCTCAGTGGCCCGGTACAGAAGGCAGTAAGCGCGTCGGTAGTGCGGGCCGGGGTATACCTCGCCCTGCTCATGCTGCCAGAGAGTCTGCGGATTCGCGGCAGGGATGCCCTTCAGCCTGGCCTGCTCAGCAACCTGACGGAGGCGTTCACCGGCCTTCTCCAGGGTCAGGCCGTGAGCCTCGCGCTGCTCGCGCAGCTTGTCCGGACGCCAGCCCGCTCGGTGCTTCCCCACCCTGTGACCCTCCGTGATCGTCATGGCCGTGAGCCTAGAGCCAGGCCCGCAAATCCCATATGTACGTAGTTGTTGAAAACCCGTGAACACGGGTGTGCACGAGCTTCGACAAGCCTTTGTGATGTTGCGCTGCGGCGCTCGCGACTGTGATGGCCCCCACAAGACGACTAGTCACGAGGGGGCTCGAAATGGGCGAGGCGGGGCGCTCAGGCATCGAACGCGTACTCCAGCACGTAGGCCGCGCTGTCCATGGTCATCTCGTTCACTTCGACGGCCTCAAGCTCAGCGTCGAAGGCCGTGCGACACAGCTTGATGACGGGGCGCTCCAGGGGCATGGCCAGTCGTTCGGCCTCCTCAGCGACGGGCAGCCGGCATCGGATCTCTTCGCGGAAGTGAGCGGGCGCGTGCCCGATCTCAGCGAGCCGCGCGTATGTGCCGCCTTCGCCGGTGTCCACGCTCATGATCGCTGTGCCTTCGGCCAGGCCAAGAGGCAGGTACGAGGTCGCGAGCATGACGGGCCTGTCGTCCAGCACGAAGCGTCGGGACCGAGCGCAGACGAGTTTGTTCTCATCGACGTCCAGCATCCGAGCGATGTGCGGCGGTGCGGCCACGGTGTCCACGCGGATGTCGATCGTGACGGGCCGTTCCTCGTCAGCGGACCAGATGGACTTGCCAGCACCCCACTGCTCACGTGCGAGTCGCTGGATGCCGTGCCGCCGGATGGGGCGGAACTCGATGACCCGAGCGCCGGCACCCTTCTTCGTCTCCACCAGGCCCTCGATCCGAAGGATCTTCAGCGCCTGGCGGGCGGTAAGTACAGCGACCGCGTACTGGGCGGCGAGCGCGCTCTCGCCCGGCAGCCGATCGCCGGGGCCGTACTCGCCGGACTCGATCGCCGCCTTCAGGTCGTCGGCAATCCGCTGGTACTTGGGCCGCTGGTCGCCCGTGTCACTCGCCATTTGTCTCCCTACCTCGTTAGCGATCCTACGGCCGCTGGCTATCGAGGAACCGGCAAGGCCGCCCCAGTGTGTGAGGGAGCGGCCGGAGGAGCATATCTCGTTAACGTAGCTCTTGACATCGCTAACGAGGATCGGTGTACTGAAGACGCGCCGAACCTCGCTAACGAGGTCGAGGTGGGGGTGCCGAAGAGGTGCTGCTTCGCCCTGCCCACTCGCCATCGGGACGCGTCCCAAGGTCAGCACATCCCAGAGGAGCACCACTCCATGAACGTCATCTCCCGCCCCGCCGCCAGCCTCGCCACCGAGCACTTCGACACCGAGACGCTCGCGCTGCTGGACGAACTGGACGTCGAGATCCCCGAGTTCGGCGGAGTCGACCTGGACGTGGCCTTCGGGACCCCGCTCGAGATGTACGAGGCCGGTGAACTCCCCCACGAACGGCTGGACGGCCTGGACATCAACGCCGCCGTCGCCGCGATCGAGGCCCGCGAGAACCGCAGGCTCGCCGCCCACGACATCCTCGCCACCGACCCGACCGCCACCGAGCTGGTCCGCGAGCGCCTGGTCGACGTGCTCTTCCCCTACACCGCGCAGCTGCGCATCACCAGGCCATCCACAGCCGCCGAGCCTCTGCCGCTCGCGTCTTAGCTCCAGCCGGGTCCTCGCGGACCCGGCTTCCCCACCCGGAACCGCCCACAGGCGGTGCCGGATGAGGGAGCCGGAACGTCGGCCCTCTACCAGCAAGATCGCCAGTGGTGTGCTCATGCGTTTTGGAGCCCTGCTGGATGTACCACTGCACCATCGCGGTTCCTGCGGCCCGCCTCTTCGGAGGTGGGCAGGTGGTCGGAGGCGGTAGCACGATCAAACCCCCCGGCCGGCAGGACTGCTTGTACAACCTCAGCGCTGATGCGCTGTCTTCCTGCCGGGATTCGGGCTGTTGGCTAGTGGACCTGGTGGGTGGAGAGAGCATCCGCCCCGCGAACACCCTCCCTCTCTTTTCCTGTCGAGGAGCCGCCATGCCTGAGCTCGCCATGCCCAAGGCCGCTAAGCGCAAGGGCCGCACCCGTACCTCCCGCGTCAGCCACCTCGACGCGATCGCCCTCTCGACCCTGTCACCCGGACACATCGACATGCGGACCGTGGAAACCACGCAGACCCGCCGCATCTCGCTGGTGTGCCCGGACTGCGGCACGTGGGTGCCCGTGACCCCCCACCGAGGCACCTACCTGCTCAAGACGGTCCCGCACCACACCGGAAAGGCCGGCGTCGCCGACGCGATCCGCTGCCGCTCCAGCAACCGCCTCGTCGACGTGGACATCACCGACTACGCCTGGCGCCGCCAGTACAGGGACTGGGCGCGCGAAGAACGCCTCGCCGTCGACCTCACCCGCCACCGCCGCGCCACCGTCCAGACCCTCAAGGTCGCCCGGCCCCAGGAGCGCCCCGCCGACCGGCGAGCCCAGTGGGAGCGCGCGATGCCCGCTGCCCGCCGGGCCGACGCCGCCCGGACGGTTCCTGCCGACGCGATCCCCACCACTCGCGGTCGGGCCGTCGACGGCCCCGTCGGCGCCCCGCTGGCCATGATCCCCCAGACCGCTGGGGACCAGCGCTCCGTCCGCGCCCTGGCCAACGGCATCCTCCGCGCCCTGGCCGACGCCGACCAGGACCGGCGCGCAACCGATGTCCTTACGGAGCAGCTCACCCGCGCCGCCTATACGCACCTGGCCACGGCTTGGCGCCGCCCCTTGACCCCTGCAGACCAGACGGCGCACACCGCTCTGATGGCTGCGGTCAGGGCCGCGCTGCCCGCTCCGGCCCCGGGCGAGACCGCGGCTGTGTACACCACCCGCTGCCGCAGGCCCGCGCTCAACGCCTGAACAGTCGGTCTGGACGGACGCCCACGATCACCGGCCATCCCCACTATGCCCAGGGGTGGCCGCTGGTCGTGGCCGGTCGTACGACCCGCCAAAACCGCGACAGCCCCGGCGACTTGGAACCCTCCGGGGCTGTCCAGGACCTGTCTCGGAGGACCTGATGCAGCACAGCATGACACGAACCATCCCCGCCCCGGCAGGCGGCCTCTACGACGACATGGAGGACGAGGACAACCGCCGCGGACCGGAGCCGGACGAGACCGAGGCCTTCCACCGGCTGGTCCGCAACCTGGTGGCCGATGGCGACGCGCGGGCCGCACTGGCCGGCCGACGTGCCCGCCGCACCCTCTCCGAGATGGCGACGGTCCGGTGAACGCCGTCCTCAGCCTGACCGACGCGGAGCGCGATGAGCTCTCGCGTAAAAACGCTGAGCAGAACAAGCGGTCGGAGAACAACCGCCGCTGACCGATCCCCCGGCATTGCCCGTCGGCCCCGCCCCTTCCCGGGCGGGGCCGACGGCAAGCGTCGGGAGTTCACCCCCGCTCCGGCCATCCGGCCGCAGACACGCGAACAGCCCCGGGGATTGCGCCTCCGGGGCTGCCGAACGGACCTTCAGGGAGGCCCTGATGAACCGCTCCATCGTACGCACCCCCTACTACGGCGCCGTCGCCACGAGCGACACCGAGGACCCCCGCGCGCTCTGCGCCGACGAGGACCCCGAGCTGTTCTTCCCGATCGGCGACACCGGCCCGGCGCTGCTCCAGGAGGAGGAAGCGAAGGCGGTCTGCCGTCGCTGCCTGCTGCTGGAGTCCTGCCTCCGGGGCGCGTTGGAGCGGGGTGAGAACTACGGCGTGTTCGGTGGCCTGTCCGCGAAGGAGCGCCGCTCCCTCAAGCGCCGCGCCGCCCGCAACCGCACCGCCTGACGGGAGCGGCGGGCAACTTGCGGCCCGCCTCGCAGCACCGCCACACAAGGGCTGTCCGCACGACGGGCGGCCGGCCCCTTCGCACGTCTCCGACCCGGGAAAATCCCGGGATCGCTTCCTCCCCGCAGGAGAGCCCATGCGTAGCAGTACCCAGCTCGGCACCGCGACGACCGGCACCACGCTGCCGGACTCGCTGTGCACGCACACCCCGAAGTGCCCGACCGCCGCCAGCACCGACGCCGAGGCCGCGCAGGTCGTGGCCGCGCACCCGGAGCAGGGCTGGAGCCTGCTGTGCAACGCAGTTCTGCTCTTCGAGGACACCGGTGAGCTGCTCCCCGACGGCCAGGTCGTCGCCCCGCACCGCCCCCTCGCCGCGGTCTGACGGCTGCCTGATCCGCCCGCACCGGCCGCCGAACCCCGGCGGCCGGGACGGGCGGTGACTGGGAGCCGGACAGCCCCGGACCCACCGGCCCCGGCCGGTGTACGCGATGTGAGGACAGCACATGACCCAGCCCCAGACGCAGGCCGTACAGCCGAAGGTCACCTACACCAAGGCCGACATCGTCCTCTTCCGCGACGTCGAACGGTTCTGGCTCGGGCTGCCCGGTCACACGTTCGTCGGCCGGGTGGAGCGGTCCTGGACGAACGGTCACAGCGGAAAGCTCCTGTACGACCTGACGGACCTGAGCGGCAACCGGGCCCGCGCCGGGATCGACCCCGACTACATGCGGCTGCTCCCGCCGACCGACGCGATGCACGACATCGACACCGCGCCGCTGAGCGAGCCGGACACCGGGGCGATGACCCCGGCCTCCGTCGCCTGGCTGCGCCAGCACCTCGGGCAGGACAGCAGCGCGCTGCCCGCCCGGCCCTGACCAGCTGCCTCACGGAGAGGGCCCTCCGAGTCCTCGGCATTAGAGCTGCCGGGGCCTCGGAGGGCCTGGTCACGACCCTACCGACCGACGTCGACCCGCGGTGACCTCTTGCACGAGGCGCCGGAAAGAGAGGACACCCCCGTGGCCAACACCACCACCCGGTGCAGGCGGAAGCCCGCCCCGGCCGCGAAGCCCCGAGGCGCCGGGCGCACCAAGGCGCCGGCGGCTCCGGCCGCCATCCCCGCCCAGGCCGTCTCCGAGGAGACCGTGCCGCTGGTGTTCGAAGAGGCCAACCCGGTCCTGGCCGACGCCGCCGACCGTGCAGCCGACCTCCGGGACCTGGCCGCCGACGACGCCGCGCGCATCCTCGCCGACGGCGAGACCCGCGCTGCCGAACTCCTGGACGGCGCCCGCTCGGAGGCGGCCTCGATCACCGAGGCAGCCACCAACGAGCAGGCCCGCGTCCTGGCCGACGCGCAGGCCGCCTCCGACCGGGTCCGCACGGAGGCCGCGACCGCCGCGGCCGCCGACGCCGACCAGGTCCTGGCCGACGCCGACGCGAAGGCCAAGCAGCTGCTCGCCGACGCGCGCGCGGAGGCCGACACCGTCACGGCGACGGCGTCCAGCGAGGCCGACCAGGTCCTCGCCGACGCCAAGGCGGCTGCCGAGCAGCTGCTCGTCGACGCGCGCCGCCAGGCGCAGGAGGTCACCACCACGGCGGCCTCGAAGGCTGACGCCGTGCGGGCGGAGGCCGCGCAGGTCCTCGCCGACGCGGAGACCAAGCGCACCGAGCTGCTCGCGGCGGCGGAGCGCACCGCGGCGGAGACCCGCAGTCGCGCCGCCACCGACGCCGACCAGGTCCTGGAGCGGGCGCGGAGCGAGGCCGACCGGATGCGCGAGAGCGCGGACGGACAGGCCGCGCAGATCCGGGCCGGAGCCGAGAAGGCCGCGGCCGGCCTTCGCCAGGACGCCGAACGCGCCCTGGCCGACGCCCGCACTTCTGCTGAGGAGTTGCGGGCCGCCACCGACAAGGACGTCACCCGGCTGCGCGAGCAGGCGGAGACGGACGCGACGACGGCCCGGGAGGCGGAGGCCAAGGCCACGGCCGACCGGGCCGCCGCCGAACGTGCCCTGGCTGAGGCCGAACGGATCCTCGAGGCGGCGACGCAGCGCACCGTGCAGCGAGCCCGCCGCCGGGAGATCCGGACCGAGTCCCGCGCCAAGCGGCGCAAGGCCCGCAACGACGCCCGGCCCGCCGGCGGTGTTCCGCCCCTGTCCGGGCAGGAGCTGGTCCTGGTCGTCGGGATCGTCCTGGCGGCCGCGACCGTCTCCACCCTCGGTCTGCTGTCCTCCTACACCGCGCTGGAGACCAAGGCGACGGCGTGGGGCTGGGACTGGCCGTGGCTGCTGCCGGTCGGCATCGACGTCGCAATCCCGGCGTTCACCGGCGCCAACCTGGTCCTGATCCGCATGGGCATGGAGCTGCGCTGGATCCGCTGGGTGCCCCGGGCGCTGACGGCGGTGACCGTCTACCTGAACTGGAACGCGGCGCACTCCGCCTCGGGCCGCCTCGGGCACGCCGCCCTCACACTGCTGTGGGTGATCTTCTCGGAGATCGCCTCCCACGTGTACGCCACGCGGATCGGCGCGGTCACCGGCAAGAAGCGGATGGAGACGGTGCGGCGCTCGCGCTGGATCCTCGCCCCGATCCCCACCGCCCGGCTGCGCCGCCGGATGATCCTGTGGGAGATCACCTCCTACGAGGAGGCGCTCACCCGGCTCCAGGAGCAGACGTACCTGCGGGCGCGGCTGCGCGAGAAGTACGGCTGGATGGCGTGGCGGTGGAAGGCCCCGCTCAAGATGCGGATGGCGCTCAAGCTCAACACCGCGCCCGCCGCGCTCGCCGACACGCTCACCCCCGAGGACGCTCACACCGTCGAGCGGATCGAGGAGGGCGACGACGCTCACGACGCTCACTCGGAACCGAGCGCCCTCACCTCCGGGAAAGCCGAAGGTGAGCGTGAGCGTCCGGCGCTCACCACGGGCGCTCGCCACGGTGAGCGCGACACGGAGGGCGACGACGCTCACCGAGCGGACAGCCCCCGGACGCGCAGCGAGCGGGACACGCTCACCGAGCGCCGCCACGACCGCATCCGTCTCCTCTACACCGAGCTCGGGCGCCGCCCGCAGTGGACGGAGATCCGCGACGCGCTCACCAAGGCGGGCCTGTCCGATGAGCCGGTCTCCCGCCCGACCGCGCAGCGCCTGCGCGATCAGGTCGAAGCGAGCGCCCCGGTGAGCGCCAAGGCGAGCGCGCCCGCCAACACCTGAGCGCCCGCACCCCCGCACAGCACCTGCCGCTCATGGTCGCCCCCGGTCCGCGCCCACGCTCCCGAGCGTGAGCGCGGACCGGTGACGGCCACGGCCGGCAGGCCGCTCGCCCGCGCCCGCCCCGAGCGGGGCGCGGCCGATCAGCCCGAACCGAGCACGATCCCGGCCCCGCACGCACGCCTCGGGGACACGGACCCATGAACCCCTTCCCCCTCCCCACCCCCCGAGACCTGGAGGTCTTCTGCCATGCCCGAGAACAACAACCGGTGGACCTCGGACCACCTGATGAAGCCCGGCGGCACCGCCCTGTACGGCGCCCAGCAGCGCGAGCGGCTGCGGCAGATGGCCGACGAGGTCAGGGCGCTGCTCCGCGAGTACCGGGCCGACCTGGAGAACATCAAGTTCGACGGGGACAAGCCCTTCGAGGCCCGCATCCGGGCCTTTCTCGCGTCGCGTCCGCTGGCGCAGCTCGAAAGCGACCTTCGGGACGCTGTAAATCACGCCGGAAAGCTCGACGCCGAATTCCAGCGGCGCTATGTCGAGCTGCCCGAGAAGCGTGAGAAGAAGGCGGAGAAGAAGGAGCTGGAGAAGGCGCGCAAGAAGGGCCTGAACACCGCCCGCGCGGTCAGCACCGCCGGACAGCTCAACGGCCTCTCGCAGGCCCTCAACGAGCCGACCGGCGACGGGAAGGGAGTCGCGAAGAAGACCGGCACGGACGGCGGCGACCACACCTTCCTGGACTTCCTGGAAAAGAGGGCCTGATAAGTGGCTGCGCCGCTTTCCAAGGGCCAGGTCGCCCGCTGGGACAAGCGCCTGGCGGAGACCACGACGAACAAGGCGCGCGCGACCGCGCTGTGGGACCTGGCCCGCCTCCTGGCCGGCGACGACGACAAGGCATGGGCCGACCTGGTCCTGCTGCTCCAGGGGTGGACCCAGAGGCAGCAGGGCCGGGGGCCCGGCTCGTAACGCTCCGCGCTCATCACTGCTCATCATCACCGCTTCACTCTGTGGATCCGGGGGTCCTATACACGCGCGCCTGTACGCGCGCGTGAGGCCCCCCGGGTTCGTGACCCTGAGTGACTGATCAAAAGGAGACGGCCGATGGCCGACGACGACGCCGGGGGAACCGTCCTCGGCTTCCCCGGCGGGCTGACGATCCCGGGGCCGGTGGGCAGCGGCCCGCCGCCACCCGGGGCCGCGGCCCCCACCCTGAGCGACCTGCCGGAGCTGGCACCCCCGCCCTCCCTGCTGGTGGCGGGAGATTCCGATGTCAGCGGCGGGAGCACGACGACCGCGCACGCGGACCCGGGAATGCCGGACAGCCCCCAAGGGCAGGGAATCGCCGCCATGTCGGTGGTGATGATGGCCGGTATTACCGTCGCCGCAATGCGCGGAGCGTGGAATGCAGCCGCATATCTGAAAGCCCGGCATGAACACCACCGGGCAATTGCAGATCAGCAGCGAGCGGCGGCCGATAAAGCCTCGATCGGTGTTGAAGTGGCGCGTCAGAAAAGCCGCTTGCAGGCCGGTCCGGAATTCGGGCGCAGTACTCGCACATCAGGCGGCGGAGGCGGCCGGACAAACTCCGGAAAGAATTCCCCGCCCAGTACGTTCCGCTCGCCCGGCGGCTCCAAGCCGCCGGGCGGCTCCGGGACCAAGACGCCCAACAAGGCGCCTGGAGGCGGTTCTGGCGGCCGTACGCCCTCGTTGGGCGCTGGCGGGCGCGGAGGCGGTGGAGGAGGCCGCAGGGGAGCCCTGGAGTCCTCCGGGACAAAGGGCGGCGGAAACACCGGGAACGGGGGCCGAAAGACCCCGACAACCGGCACGAAGAACAACTCCGGCAGCCTCTCCGGAGCCGTACGCGACCGTGCCGCCGACCGGATCCGCAACGGCCCCAAGCCGAAGAACAGCACCGGCACCCTCGGCACCGGCAAGTCCGGCTCGGGCGGCGGCACCGCACCGTCCTCCGGGTCGAGGCCGGGCCGCGGGCCCGGGTCGAAGTCCGGCACCTCCGGCTCGAAGTCCGGCACGACCGGGACCAAGTCCGGTACCTCCGGAACTGGTTCGGGGGGCAAGGGCCGGGTCACGCTGCCGGAGGCGGTGGCGAAGGAGTCGGCGCGGCGGCTGAAGAAGCGCCGCAAGCGGCTGTCCCCGCCCGTCCTGACCACGGTCCGCAAGGGCAAGGGCAAGAAGGGTGCGGGGAAGTCGGGCAGCGGCGGCCCCGGCCCGAAGCGCAAGGGCAAGGGTCGGGTCACGCTGCCGGCGGCCATCGCGAAGGAGTCGGCGCGGCGGCTGAAGAAGCGCCGCAAGCGGCTGGACCCGCCGGTCCTGACCACGGTGCCAAAGAAGAAGGGCAAGAAGGGCAAGAAGCCCGCCGCGGCCGGGACGACGCCGACGACGCCGAAGGTCAGCCTGACCAAGAAGCCCAAGCCCGGCACTCCCGGCGCGGGCGGCACGGCGACGCCGAAGGTCAGCCTCACGAAGAAGCCGAAGCCGGGTACGGGCGGCGCGGCCGGCACCGGCGGCACGGCGACGCCGAAGGTGAACCTCCGCAAGAAGGTCAGGCTCACCAAGAAGCCGCGCAAGCCCGGATCGGGCACGGCCGCCGGATCCGCCGGCAGCACGAGCACCACCAGGCCGAAGCCGACCGGCCCGGGTGCGACCCCCAAGCCGAAGGCGGATAAGCGCCGTTCCCGCCGCGGCTGGTGGGAGCGATCGAGTGCCCGGCGCTCCGGCCGTCCGGCTCCCGACCCGTCCAGCTCCACCAGCTCCGGCACCACGCCGGGGCCGGGGCCGGGGCCGGGCGCAGCGCCGGGCGGAGGGTTCGGCCCGCCCCCGGGCTGGGGCTACGCACAGGGAACGACGATCACCGTCGAACAGGTCGGCGGCGAGGGCTGGACCGCCCGCCGCGAGGAGAACCGCCGCGCGGCCCGCATCCCGGCCGGAGCCATTCCCGCATCACGAACAGGAGGAACCGGAGTGACCGTGCCCGTCCCGGCGAAGGCACCGAACACCCAGTACGCGGACAGCGACCTGACGATCTACGACGTCATCGAGTCCGACGCCGACATGGCGGAGGAGATCATGGCGGGCGTCGACGAGGCCAACGCCGCCGCTGAGGGCTGCGACAGGATGATGACGCGGCTGGAGGCCCTCCACACGAAGATCGTCGACCTCAAGGTGCCCGGTGTCCTGGAGGGCTGGGTGCTGATCCTGGCGGAGAAGGCCGTCAGCGTGAAGGCGAAGGCGGAGGCCCTGGCGGAGAAGCTGCCCGCCGCCTCCGAGGCCATCCGCACCGCCGGCGAGAACGCGGAGCGCCGCCACAAGCCGCTCGCCGACGCCGTCCGCGATGCCGGACACGCCGCCCCCGCTGAGCGCGACTACCACGTCGAATAGGAGAACTCACCGTGTCTGACCTCGTTCCCGTCATCGGCGGAGCCCTCCAGAAGACCGGCTCCGTCATCGTCGGCGCGGTCCGCTTCGGCATCGTCGTCGCCCAGCTGACCGCCGCCAGCGCCACCATGGCGGGCCTGTCCAATCAGGTCCGCTCCACATTCAAGTACGTGGAGGACTGCGCGGACTCGGTCGACAAGCTCGCCGACCTCGCCGCGGCCAAGGCCGTCGACCAGTCCACCGTCAACGAGCACCGCGAGGCGGCGACCGTGATGCGGTCCTGCAAGGAAGAGGCGGAGGCCATGGCGGTGGAGTGCGAGGAGATGTCCTCGCTGTTCCACGAGACCGCCGACGCGCACATCGCCGACTACGGCGCGGTCGCGGACGCCGCCAACAACATGCCCGACGGCATCGAGATGGCCGACCGCACCTTCTACAGCAACCGCTGATCCACCCTCACCCCCTCTCACCACGAAGGGCGGCGAACCCACTGCGGGTTCGCCGCCCTTCCTGATGCCTCGAAGGAGAGCCCACCGATGATCCGCCTCGGACCCCTGCGCGGCCGCTTCGCCCTGGCCCGCAACGCCTTCGGCCGCGTTGCCACCGTGGCCGGCACCGGCGCGCTCGCCACCGGAACCTTCACCCACGACTTCTACGGCCCCTCCGTGCTGGCCGCCCTCGGCTGCGTCGGGTGGGGCGCCCTGTGGTCGCTGACCCTGCCGCGCAACGCGGCGGGCAACACCGCCATGGGCCTGTACCTGTCCCCGTCGGTGTCCATGGCCGCGCTGCTCACCGCGCAGCGCATCGTGCCCGGCATCGACTGGTACTGGCAGCTGCTCGCCGACGCGGGCTGGACCGCCGTGATGCTGTACGTGCGCCCGGCCCGCATGGCCCGCGTCCTGGTCGGCCGCGAGAAGTCGCTGACCCCGGAAGCGATCGAGCAGACCCAGGTGCTCCTGGCCGCCGACACCGACCAGGCCGGCCCGCAGCACCCGATGTCCGCCTACTGGACGCAGCACGTCGCCATCGAGGGCGGTGCCGCCCCGAACACCGTGCTGGAGCAGATCGAACGCACCGGTGAGGAGTCGATGACCGCCGTCATCCGCTCCACCCTCCCCGGCAAGCCGGTGCCGAAGATCGACCTGCTGGAGCTGTCCGCGGCCATCAACTGGCCCGAGGACGACATCGCCATCACCCCCGTGCCCCGCCAGGGCGCCGGGGTGCGACGGCTGACCGTCGGCCAAGCCCCCGAAGAGGCCCTGGACATCTACACGGCCTGGGAGAAGCTCATCGCCCCCAAGGGCATGCCCTCCACCGTCATCACCGCGATCCGCACCGTCGACATCCCCGACGAGGAGACCAAGGAGCTCCCCGCATGAGCAAGATCTACGAGCTGACCGTGGAAGCGGTAGAGGCCGGCGACATCATCACATTCCACCCGATGAAGCTCGCCAACGCCCTGCGCATCAAGGACGTCAACCGGCTCGCGGTGGAGACCAGCGTCATGGGCGACAAGGCCCTGGTCACCATCTACCCGCACGACCCCCTCGCCCGCGTCATCCTCGCCGACCCGCAGATGCTGGTCATGGACGAACGAGGGCGCATCTGGATCGGCCGCTACCACAACGGCCGGCCCTCCCTGCTGCGCCTGTACGACCCGGCCTCCGGCTCCGCGCAGCGTCTGCTGCTGTTCGGCACGACCGGCGCGGGCAAGTCCACGGCCGGGCAGATCGTCCTCGCCGCGATGAAGCGTTCCGGGATCGCCGTGCTGTACGCCGACCTCAAGGGCGGCCAGTCCGCCCCCGAGGCGTACGGGCAGACCGGGCCCGGCGCGGACGGCAACGTCGCCTGGCGGGTCACCACGCAGGAAGGCACGATGGCGCAGCTGCGCACGACGTGGCTGACCATGATGGACCGCCAGGAGCGCTACGCCCGCCTGGGACGCTCCAAGTTCCTGCGCGACAGGCCCGACCCGCTGATCTACCAGATCGTGGACGAGGCCAACCGCCTCCTGGAGAAGGGCGCGCCCTACCGGGACGAAGCCACCTTCTACATCAAGGACATCGGCCGCACCGGCCGTTCCCTCGGGGTCGGCATCGGCCTGTTCGCGCAGGCCGGCCACCTCGAGGAAATGGGTGGCAGCGACACGCTGCGCGCGATGTTGAAGGAGGGCGAAGTCGTCCTGCTCCGCTGGACCAGCTCGATGATGAAGCAGCTGGTGACCGACGGCCTGCTGCCCGCCGGGCAGGTCCTCGCGCCGATCCCGAAGTACGCGGGCGAAGTCGACCTCATCTCGCAGTTCGACGAGGAGCACGACGACAGCGACCAGCCCGGCACCCAGGGCACCGCGTACAACGTCAACGGCCGCTACCCGACGTCCAAGATGCGGTTTTGGAACATCGGCTCCGACATGCCCACCGAGGAACTGGACCCGATGGTGCTGGACCTCTACGGGCCCGGCGCCCCGCCCGAGATCGAGCAGGACGCCTGGGACCTCATCGGTGACGCCTACTGCCAGCGCCTGGACGGCATGGAGGCGTACCGGGCTGTCTTCCCCGAGCCCGAGGAAGACGAGGACGGCGAAGGCGGCGGGGGCAAGAAGAAGGGCGGCGGAGCCAAGAAGGCCGCCTCCCCGGTCCCGGCCGCCACGGCCAAGCCCCGCGCCCGCACGCTGCGCGAGCGCATCCAGACCGTCCTGGACGCGCACGACGACCCGCTGGACGCGCTCCAGATTCTGGAGCTGGTCAACGACGACGGCGGCCGCGAGGTCAAGCTCGGCAGCGTCCGCAACACCCTGACCGCGATCAGGAGCTGACCCCCTCTCCCCCTCTTCCGGCCGGGCCGGGCCCCGCGCCCCGGCCCGGCCGGCCTTCCCGAAGGAGTTCTTCGCTGTGGCGCTGACCGTCTCCCTGGTCGTCTTCGCCGGAATCCTGGTCGTGGTCCTGCTGCGCACCGGCTATCTGCGCCTGTGGCCCGCCCTCGCCGCCGCCCTGTTCGGCTTCACCCTCGCCTCCACCGGTGTCGCGCCCGCCATCACCAGCGCGATCAGCAGCGTCGCCGGATGGATCAGCGCCTCGGATGACCCGCCCCACGAACCGATCGGAGCCCGCCATGGATCGCCCCCTGGTCGTCATCGACGAAGCCACCACCGTCCTCGCCGCCGACCTCGAGGCCCGCCGCCTGGTGAACGAGCTGCTGCTCGCCGGACGCAAGAACGGCGTCCAGGAGCAGCCCGAGCCGGAGACCGGCCCGCTGGCCGCCCTGCACCTTCGCCAGTACGCGACGCTCACCGAACTCGAGGCCGCCGCCCGACGGCAGTAACCCGCCCCGCCCTCGCCGCCCTTCGCGCCCTCCCCGCCGCCACGGCAGGGAGGGCGCGGCCGTACCCGAACGGAGAACACCACGATGGACTTCCACACCTCTGGCCGCCCGATGTCCGACTCCGAGGCCGCCGCCGAAGCCAAGCGGATCATCGAGACCGAGTTCCGGCCCGACCAGCCGGTCCGGCACTTCCCGACGTCGTTCCGTGACGACTCCCCCATCCCCGCCTACGGCGACACCCCGCCCGTGAAGCAGGAGGACCACCGGATCGTGCCCGCCTGGGCGGCCGGGATCGCGGTGGCCTCCATCGGCGTCGGCGCCGGGGTCACCGGCATCGGCTGCGGTGCCTGGCTGGTGCTGCAGGGCCTCGCCTCGGTCACGCTGAACAGCGTCTTGATGGTCACCCTGCCGTTCGCCGGCCTCGCCATGGCCGCCACCGCGATCGGCGGCGCGATCAGCCGCGCCCGCTCCGCCGTCACCAAGAACATCTACGAGGGCCCGGTCACCCAGAAGACCGAGATCAACAACCACAGCACCACGCGCGGCATGTTCTTCGCCCGCACCTGCAACGACATCCACAACTGAGCCGGACATCCTGCGTCGTACTCGAACCCCGCCCGTGTGGCCGGGAGTCGAGTGCGGCGCAGGCCGCCCCGGGCAGCCCGCACGATCAGTCGTCGTCCAGGTAGATCAGCAGGCGGCCGTACTCATCGACCTCCGCCTCGTAGATCACGCCGTCGACGACCGCGTGGTCGACGACCACCTCGAAGTCATCTTCGTCGTCGATCCACAGCACGCCGTCGTCGTCCGTGAACGCCGGATAGATCACCCCATCGGCGATCACCGAGTCGAACTCGACTGCCATCGCGCCCCCCTTGCTGCTCCCTGGCCTCGCCCCAGCCTGTCGCATCACCAGGCCCGGCAACAGAGCCATTCCCATCCCGTACGCAGCGTCACCGCCTCCGAAGGAGAAGCCGACCGTGGCTGACCACAACGACCGCACCCCGAACATCCCCGGCCAACGCCAGGAGTCCCTGGTCGCCGACCACGGCCAGGCCCCCGGCCTCCCCGAGACGCCGCCCGCTCCCTCGCTCGAAGATCTCCCCGGACACAAGGAGCCGCGGCTGGCCGGCCTGCGCGAGTGGTGGGACGACGCCTGGGACGACGGCGGCTTCCTGCACGACCGCTGGGAGGACCTGCGCCGCGCCCCCGAACTCGGCTGGCACGGCATGGCGAACTGGGTGAAGGCGGCGCTCGGACTCGCCGGGATGTGCGCGGTCCTCATCCTGTTGCACGGCGCGACCGATGCCCTGGCCGACACGCTGCACCGCCTGCTGACCGCCGTGCCGCGCGTCCAGGTCGGCGCCGACACCTCCAACGGCATCTTCGCCGTGGTCGACCAGCCGATCCGCACCTACATCGCGGCCCACTCCGCCGCGCTGCCGATCAGCGCCTCCACCGTCTACACCGTCTGGCAACTGGTCGGCATCTCCGGCCTGGTCGGCGGGTTCTTCCGCAGCAGCGGCGCCCGCCTCACCTGGACGGCGTGGGGCGCGGCCAGCATCGCCATGGTCTGGGACGCCGCACCCGACGAGGGCCGCACGATCGCCACCGGGCTCGCCGTCCTCGCCTGGACCGCCGCCTCCGCGTTCGCGCTGCGCGGCCTGACCCTGCGCCCGTCGCTGTTCATCCACAACGCAGCCCCCGGCATCGAGATCCGCCCCGAGATCCACGTCCCCACCCCGGCCGCACCGGTCGAAGAGACGCCGGACAACGTGCACCCGCTCCAAAAGCGCTGACCCGCCGCCCTGCCTGGTCCTCGCCCGCCCTGCGCGTGCGAGGACCGGACAGGCCGACCGGCCGACTGCCTCACCCCACGCCCCGCCGACGAACCGTCCGCCGGCGGGGCGCAGCACTGCACTGCCCGCCACCAACCAGCTGGAGGACACACCGTGCTCATCCCCCGCCCGCGCTGCCGGATCGGCCGACCCCGCCCGCAGCGCCCCGGCCCCCGCTACCCGCAGCGCCCCGCACAGCTCCCCGGCGCCTGGAGCAGGTGATGCCCCACCCCCGGAAGAAGCGCCGCCGCGAGATCAAGAAGGTGCCGCGCAGCGACGCGATGCTGGAGGAGTTCGACCGGCGCGCTTGTCCCGAGGGCCTGGTCACCCGCAGGCAGTTACGCGAGCGCGGGCTGAGCCCCGGCGGGCACGGCCCGGTCGCGGTGCTGCGCTGCAAGGGCTGCTCCTACCGGCCCGATCAGGCGTGCATCCATCCCACCCGCGCCTGGCTCTACAGCCTGGATTTCGCCCGACCCAAGCGGGTGCCGACGCTGGCGCAGGAAGATGCGCTGGACCGGGCCATGGCCGCGAGGTCCACGTGCCCGCAGTGCCGCCGCCGCTACTACTTCTGTCTCCCGCTGCGCACCCAGGGCGTCTGCGACCCCTGCGACAAGGGATACGAGCCCAGCCCCGACACCTACATGGCGTCCACGGCCCCGGTAGTTCACCGGCTGGCCGCCTGATCAACGCTCCCCGCGAAGGAGAGTCACCGTGGCTCTGTTCACCCGCCCCGCACCCGAGACCTGGACCCCGGAGGGCACGATCGTCTCCCAGCGCTACCGGGCGCTGGAGGGCGCGACCGTCCTCGTCTTCACCGCCGACACCGACCCGGGCGCCTCCCGCTACGCCGCCGCCTGCCTCGGCTGCACCTACCGCGCGGACCGCAACGCCCGCGGGAACGTGATGACGGAGCCGGAAGCCGCCCAGGACGCCAACGCACACGCAACGGCCTGCCGGGCCGTTCCGCGCGGTGTGCCCGCCCGGCCCGACGACACCGAAGCCGCGAAGCTGATCCGCACCCGGGTGTGGGCCCGTCGCTACAGCAGCGCCCCGCACCAGGTGCGCCTGTCCGACTTCACCGGGTTGCGCGTCGACCTCCAGCCGATCAAGGACCTGTTGAGCGGCATCGCGCAGGCCAACCCCGGCTTCCTCACCGCGACACCCTCCAGGCAGGGAGTCCGCTTCACCGTCCAGCCCTTCGCCCGGCCCTGACGGTGCGCGCCCGGACCGCCGCGCTGGCCGCGGCCGCCGTGACCATCACGGTCGCCGCGGCCGCCGCCGTCCTCAAGGCCGGCCACTGGCAGCTGTACGCCGACCGGCACCGCATCGAACTGCGACCCCAGCCCCGCCGCTCCTGCCCCGACTGCCGGGGCGAAGGCGGCTGGTGGGTCGACGGCGCGAACCCGGAGATGGAGGCATGCGGCTGCTGGGCGAACCGGCCCACCCTGCGCATCCGGCTCCTGCCCGTCCCGGCCTGGCCGGACGAGCCTCCGTTCTGAACGACCCGACCCCGGCCAGTGCGGCCGGGGTCGGACCTCGGGTGGCCGCGCATCGGCAAAGGGCCGGCCACCCGCTCCCTCACCCAGATCCGAGATCAGGAGAACTCCAGCATGCCCCATCACCTCACCACCGAGCGCCTGGCCCTCTTCGCCACCCTGCTGGCCACCTTCGGCGAGCTGCATCCTGCCTGTGACCACTGGGTCCAAGGCAGCAAGACGGCCTCACGGAAGCGGCTGTACGGCAAGGACCTGGTCCACGCCGACGGCTCCCCCGCCACCTCCGACTCCACCCGCCCGACCATAACCACCAGCACCCTCGGCAGGCGCGCGGTGGCCTGCCACGTCGCCTCGTACACCGCGGTGCAGCTCGGGGCGACCGTCGCGATCACCCGCGCGTTCGGCTACCGGGTCACGCCGACCGCGCTGCTCGCCGGCGCGGCCATCAACGCCGGAACGCACGCCGCGATCGACCGCGGCGCCTTACTGCTGTGGCTGGCGAAGAAGACCAAGAAGACCGGCTACATCGAGCACTGCCAGGCGGTCCGCCTCGACGACGAAGGCGCGGTCACCAAGGAGCTCACCGGCCCGGGTAGTGCGTGGATGGAGCTGGACGCGGCCCTGCACCGGGCCATCGGCATCGGCGCCGCCGCCGTCACCACGTGGCTCACCACCCGCCCCGGCGCCCGCCGGTGACCCGCACCCGCCTGGACCGCGTACGCGCGGCGGCCGGGATCGCCAAGCTCGCTCTCCAGCAGATCGAGGACGACCTCACCGGCGAGATCGACGCCCAGGAGCTCGCGGAGATCCTGCGCGAGTTCCACCACGAGGATCACCGCCAGGACGGCATCTTCGGCTCCCTCGCGCAGCTGCTCACCACCGCCGCGCAGGCCGCCGGACGGATCGAGTCGGACCGCGACGGCGGGATGTCCTGCCCGCTGCACGAGGCCGCCGCGCTGATCACCGACAACGCCGGCCTCCAGACCTACTACGCCACCCGTGTCCTTGACCCGCAGGGAGAATCCGCATGAAGCCCTTCCGCCTGGACAACGCGCTGCCCGTCGACACGACGATCCCCGACCCCTCGCTCGTGGTCCTGATCGGCGCGGCCGGGTCGGGCAAGTCGACGTGGGCGCGCACCTGGCCCGCCACGCAGGTCCTGGAGCTCGACAGGTTCAGGGCCCTGGTCAGTGACGACGCCGGGGATCAGGAGGCGACCGACGACGCCGTGTTCGCGCTCCAGGCCGTCCTCGAGGCACGCCTCGCCCGCCGGAAGATGACGGTGGTCGACGCGACGAACTGCGAGCAGGCCGTGAGGGCCAACCTGATCGCCACCGCCCGCCGCCACGGCGTGCCCACCGTCGCCCTGGTCGTACCCACCCCGGCCTCCGTGTGCGTCGCACGCCAGGCAGGCCGACCCGCGAACCGGCGCGTGCCCGAGCACGCCGTCCTCGCGCAGCACGCCGCCATGGTCGACGCCTGGCCCGGCCTGCCCGCCGAAGGGTTCGACCACGTCGTCGTCGCGGAGAACCTCTACCGCCTGGAGGCGATGCTCAAGCCACTCAGCGACGCCCGGCGCGCGGATCTCGGCTGGGACGGAAGCGAGGGCCTGGGCGAACTGCTACTGGTGCGTCGCTACTTCGGCCCCGAGATCCTGCCGCTGTGGCGCTGGCGCGACGGCTCGCAGCTCGCTGGCGGCGACCGCGTCGCGGAGATCCGGCTCGGAGCCGACCGCATCGTCCTCGCCCTGCGGACCGACGTTGACGGGGCGGGCGACGTCGGCTTCGAGGTCCTGGTGGGCTGCCTGTCTGACGACGAATGCGAGGGCCGGGCGTGGGCGCCGGTCTACAACGTGACCGACCTCCTGCGCGCCCTGACCGGCGAGCTGATGAACGACCCGGACGTGCGCTGCACCGTCCACGGTCCGCACGAGGACGACGACCAGGAGGACGACCCCGAGGGGCGCGCCGACCTGGAGGCGCAGTACGCGGACGCGGTCAGCGCGTGAACTCCGATCTGTAGCTCTGCCCCGGGACAGCCGCTCTGCTTGCCGGCGTGACGGCTGCCCCGGGCCCATCCATCCCGTACGAGACGAGACGGAGAACCCAAGTATGTCGTCCCTCCCGCGCGTTCAGGGCCGGATCGGCCAGCGCACCCTCTTACTGACGACCGCCGCCGTGCCATTGACCGGCTGGGCGGTCCACGCGGTCACACTGCACAAGCAGCTCGCCGCGACCCGCCGCGATCCGCTGACCGGCCTGCTGCGCCGCGACTCCTACACCGCCCGCGCCCGTCGGCTCCTGGCCCGCCACGGCGACGACACGGCCGTGGTCCTGGTCGACCAGGACCACTTCAAGGCCGTGAACGACACGATGGGCCACCCGGCCGGGGACGCCGTCCTGGCCGCGACCGCCGCCCGGCTCACCGCGTGGGCGGGCCCGCGCGCCGCCATTGGTCGCCTCGGAGGCGATGAGTTCGCCGTCGTCCTGGAGCTTCCCGCCGCACGCCTGGAGCAGCGCCTGGCGCAGCTGGTCCGCATGCTGCACACCCCGGTCGTCCTCGAGGACGGCCGCACCGTCGATGTGGCCGCCTCGGTCGGCGCCGCGACCCCGAACACGGTCGGCTCCCGCGACCTGACCGTGCTGCAGCGGGCCGCCGACGCGGCCCTGTACGACGGCAAGCACTCGGGCCGCGCCGCCGTCGCCTCGCCCGCGCACACCACGCTGCCGTCCATCAACGGCCGCCGCCCCGGGCGCCCGGGAACGGCCGTATGGGGGCGAGCAGCATGAGCACCGCGACCCTCCCGCAGGGCGACTGGATCCGCGGAATCAGCGTCCAGCAGCCGCACGCCACCTGCATCCTGACCGGCGCCAAGGGCATCGAAAATCGCCCCAAGCCCTGGAGCTGGCGCGGCTGGATGCTCCTGCACGCGAGCCAACGGATCGACCGGCCCGCCCTGCGCGTCCCGCTGATCGCCCGCACGATCCGCGGCCGGGAGCTGACCACCGGAGCCGTGATCGGCATCGCACGCCTGGTCGACTGCCACCAGGACCCCGAGGGCTCCGAGCCCTGCACGCCGTGGGCGCAGGTCGGCACCTGGCACCTGGTCTTCACCGACGTCCAGGAGCTGCCGCTGCCGGTCCCCGCCGTCGGGCAGCTCGGGCCCTGGAAGCCGACCGAGGACCTGCTGGACCGCGTGTTCCAGCAGCTGCCCGACTTCCGGCCGTGACCCGCCCGGGATGCACGAAGGAGAAGCCGCCGTTCGAGCCGGGCCTGATCCCGGCTCCCGGTGAGCTTCTCGTCTGGCGCGATGGCCAGCACTTCGACCGCTGCCAGGACCTCCCCTGCACGCTGTGCGGCCAGCCCACGCCCATGCGCTCCCACTCCGGCGAGCCCGTGCACAAGGCATGCGCGGAGGGCTGGATCACCGCCAACCCCGTTGAGGCCCGCCTCGGGCGGTTCGCCTCCGACCTCACGCCGAAGCCCAAGTCGAAGGACAAGGGCCAAGGTGACCACGCCTGACCTCCAGTGGAGGAACTCCATGAGCAGCACCGAACGCGACGTCGACCACGCCCTCGCCTACCCCGAGCCGCCGGCCTCCCCGCTCTGGCACCGCCACGGCGGCGTGAAGGCCCGCCCGCTCACGCCCGCTCAGCAGCGGCGCAACCGCGAGCTGCTGGACATCGCCCAGCGCACCACCCGACCCCGCTCCCCTCGCTCCACCGAGACCCTGGCGGAGGCCAGCTGATGGACGCCAAGCACTGCGCCGTCGACGGCTGGGTCGACGCGATACCCGTCCCCGGCGCGCGCGGCACCGCCACCTTCGACCTGATCGTCCGGCCCGCCGGCATCGACGCTCTCGCCGACGACGCCACCGACACGGTCGTCACCTGCACCAGCGGCGACCCCCGGATCACGCACGAGCTGCTGAACGGCATACAGCCCGGCGACCTGCTGCGCGTCACCGGCACCCTGGTCCAGCCGCCGGCACCCGGCGAGCCCGCCCGGCTCACCGTCGACGCCCTGGAGGTCCTGGACACCGGACTCATCCCGGTCCTGCGGGACATGGTGATGGACCGGTACGGCGACTATTGCGTCATCTTCGACGCCGACCGCGAGAAGGTGCCCGTCTTCACCGCGCTCGGGCAGTGGGTCGGCGAGGCGGACAACCCCGACGCCATCGCCACCCTCATCGACATCCACGAGCGCGTGAACGGCGGTGACGCCTGATGGCCACCACCAGCACGCAGGCCACCCGGACCATCCTGGAGCGGTTCCCCGCCGGAGGCCCCCGCGGCTCCTGGCCGGCCGAAGAGTACGCCGCCAACCAACGCGCCCAGGGCACCAACGCCCAGGTCGACCTGCGCACCGACCAGTTCCTCGTGGTCACCGACACCACCACGCAGTAGCACCACCGCGGAGCGCCGCGCCCCTTCCCGGACGGGCGCGGCGCTCCACACGTTCCCGCCCTCGTCCCGAGCAGGAGGCTCCCTTGCACCCAATCCGTCTGATCTCGTTCGGCTACCTGCACCTGCCCACCAGCCAGGACGGCTCCCCCGTCGCGCCCGTCGCCGACCGGATCGAAGACGTCCGCGACCGGCTCCGCGACCCGGTCGTCCCTGATCTCGGCCCGCCACCGACCTCAATCCACGCGTGCAGGACTTAGTTCCTGAACACCCCGGCGGCCGCGAGCTGCTCGCCAACTTCACCGACTACACCGACCGGGCGCTCTGGATGAACCTGCGTCCTGGTCTGCCTGACAGGCCGTGATTGCAATTACTGAAGGCCCGTGCCTCCCCGTGCTGACGGGGACGCACGGGCCTTCTTGCGTTTCCAGCTGTATCCCGGTCCGATCGGCCACCGAAGCGGATCACAGCGCATCGCCGGTCAGCGTGCTGTCTGCTGCACCATCAGCCGCGGAAGACGTCTTCCATCTCCCACAAGGTGGAGCTGATCTTGCTCACGTTTTCTCCGCCGCTGAGCACTGCGTGAGTCAGGGCCAAGAGGGCGTACACACTGGCCCGCTGACCAGGATCCGTGACCTGTGCGAGTTCCTGGTCGGCCAAGTTCGCGTAGTTCCGGGCTTCGCTGCCGTGGTCAGCCACAAGTCCTCCTCGTTGTCGGGTCGACTCTATGACTGGGGACTGACAGCAACCGGATACGCATGCGGGGTGCTTACCCGGTAAGCACCCCCGGCGTGCAGGAGCTGACGTCAAAAGGAGTGAATCACCCACTCCCCATACGTTCATCCAGCTTCCGGCGGCAGTATGCTGCCGCGCATGACGTCTCCGACTTCGGGAGGGGAGCGGGAAAAGCTCGCATCGAAGCTGCCCGCCTCCCTCCGACAAGCCCTCAAGGTCCGGGCAGCGCAGCTCAGTACCGACGTGCAAGACGCTGTCACTGACGGCATCCAGGCGTGGCGCGCCCACTCCGAACCGCTCCCCGCCATCGACACGGCGGGAGCCGAGTCATTCGGGACATGGCTACCCGAAGGTCTCTATGACGACTTCAAGCGGGACTGCGCCACCCGCGGCGTCTCCTACATCCAAGGGCTTGCCCAGTCCGTGGCACTGTGGCTCGAGCAAAATCCCGCAGACGAAGAAGCCGCACCCACACGGCGCATCATCGTCTGCAACCAGAAAGGCGGCGTAGGGAAGACCGCCGTCACCGCCGGCCTCGCGCAGGCACTTGCAGAAGACACCCACGCGCTGCCCGGCAAAACAGACGACACCGCGTCTTTCGCTCAAGCCGTTGCACGGGCTGGACTCCGTGTCCTCATGGTCGACTACGACCCCCAGGGGCACCTCTCCCACCAGTTGGGCCTGAAGGCCATCCCTGCTGGCAGCGAGAGCCTCATCACTCACATGCTGAACAGGGAGCAGGCGCGCACCCCGCTCATCGACCTCACCGTCACCATAGAGGAAACCCGCTTCGGTGACCGGCTGCGGATCCTGCCCGCGGCGTTCGACGCCTTCCTGCTCGACTCCGGCCTCACCATGTTCCGCGGGCCCCGGCACGCTGCCCTTGAGCGAGCACTGTCCCCACTCGAAGAGCACTTCGACGTCATCGTCATCGACTCACCGCCCAGCCTGGGGCTGGCCATGGATGCCGCCATCTACTACGGCCGTCGCCGCGAGGGAGAAAAGCCCGGCGCCTCTGGCCTGGTGATTCCCGTCGAAGCAGAGGACACCTCCGCGCAGGCGTACGGCATGCTCATCAACCAGGTCCACTCCCTCGCCACCGACTACGACATCGACGTGGACCAGCTCGGCCTCGTAGTCAACAAATACGACTCGCGGCGCGGCTACATCGCTACCTCCTCCCTCGAAAAATGGCGGAGTTTGGGGACACCGCCCGTCCTTGCGGTCATCGGCGACTTGAAAGAGCAGCGCGAAGCAGTTCGGCTTCAGCGAGCACTCCTCGCCTACTCCCCTGAATCCGACCAGGCCCACCACATGCGTGAGATCGCTCGGAGGCTGACATGAGCAAAGCCGATGCCCTCGGCGGCTCCGCCACGTTCGATGCCGTTGCCCGACCGATGAGTAGTCGCGCCGCGAGCTTCGCCGCCTTTGCCGGACAGACCACAGCGGCCCCGGCTGCCGCAGCCGCCACCCACAGCTCACTCCGGGTTGCTGTCGACCGGCTGGCACCGAACCCGTACAACCCCCGCGCCACCCTCGCGGCCATAGAGGAGATGGCGGACAGTCTCACCAGCAAGGGCATCATCCAGCCCCTCACCGTCGTCACACGCGAAGCGTTCCTGGCAGCCCACCCCGACCATGCACAGGAACTCGCATCAGCCGACTACGTCGTTGTTGACGGCAACCGCCGCCTCGCCGGCGCGAGGCTCGCCGGTCTTGACGAGGTTCCCGTCCATGTCGATGACGCGCTCGCCCACGATGCCGACACCTTGCTGGAGACCGCACTCATCGCGGCTGTCCAGCACGAAGACCTGGAGCCGCTCGACGAGGCAAAAGCCCTCGAACGGCTTGTCCAGGTTCATGGCTCCCAACGTGCCGTGGCCCGGGCTTTGGGCAAGTCCAGCGGATGGGTGACCCAGCGCCTCGCGCTGCTGAAGCTCACACCGGAACTCAAGCAGGCCCTGGAAGACAAGGCACTGCCGGTCAAGATCGCCCGCACCGTCGGGCAGTTGCCTGAACAGCAGCAGCAGAGCGCCGCAGAAGAGGCACTCGCGCAGCGGGCCCAGCAGAAGAGCGAGTCCAGCAGGAAGTCGAAGGGTGCTTACCCGGTAAGCACCCCACCGGCTGCCGCTGCCAAGCGTCAAGGCGAGCCCGCGACCGCTGCCAGCGCGCCACGGGCGGAAGAGGATATGGAGGCACTTGCCGCAGACCTCAAGCGGCGCCTCACGCCGCAGCAGATCGAAGCGCTAGTTGAGTTGCTCATCGACTGACGGGTGCTTACCCGGTAAGCACCGAGCCATCGAGGGGCTGTAGCCGCGTCGTCCGGCTACAGCCCCCTACTGCATCGGTCGACGCCTCTCGTCGCCTTGATGTGCAGCGCACTCGGCGATCTGCCTGCCGATGAAGTGCCATGTAGGTTCTTGCCGGCCCTCCGCGACGGGCCTGCCCATCAGACCTGCGAGTAGGTCGAGGGCTTCCTGATTGATGTATCGATCGGGGTCGGGGGACTGGAGGTGCCGACGTAGAAGATCCGCGTCCAACCCCTGCTCTTGCAGGTACGCAGCGAGCGTGCCGACCAGCAAAAAGTTGTAGGCCAGGGCGTCCGTGAGGGCATAGAGCACAAGACGGTGCCAGTTCGTCGGCGATTCGATGTGCTGGCGCGCGACGCTTACAGCATCATCCAGATGGCGTCGCTCCCAGTGAACGAAGTCTTGGACGAGAGCGATCAGTTCAGCTGGTACAACTTCCGCGTGTGCTTCTCCGCCCGGGCTCCTGGTTGCGTTTCTGGCCTGCGGAACGGGCGGGAGCACGTTGCGGATATCCTGCAGCGCTGCGCGACGGTTCGTCCCCGTTAGATCCTGCTGCCGACGAGCGGCGTTCTTACGTGCGTGGAATGCCATGACTTGTCCTCGTGCGTGAGCCCATGACTCCACGCGGACTGTGGCTAGCCACAACTCCTCTGCTGCGATGACGCGGTGCGTCTAGGGCCTACTCGTCTCCCGGTCATGGGCCGGAGCTCTCGGCCAGGCACCGTCGCGGCAGCTTCATCCGGCGCCAGCCATCTCAACGAGTCAACGTCGTGCAACGTTACGGGAGCCCCGAAAGGCCAGCTCGTCGATGTCCCGCCCAACGAGATGTGACCGAGCAAGGCCGTGCGCGCTGATCACATGATGACGCCCGCGACACCGTTGGCCGTGCCAGGTCGCGCGGGCACCGGGTAGCCCGTAGACCGGACGTATGGTGCTTCGGCCGCCCGTGGAACCGATGCTGGCGCAGGCCCGCGACACGGTGCCCGCGCCGGGCGCGCTGCCCGGTGAGCTGCGATTCCAGCCCAAGTTCGACGGCTACCGGGCGATCGTCTTCACCCCGTGGCCGGCGCCCGGCCCGCTCCTGGTGCAGTCCCGCCGCGGCAGCCTCCTACAGAGCCGCTTCCCGGACCTCGTGAGCGCGGCCATGGACCTGCCCGACGGCCTGATCCTCGACGGCGAGCTGGTCGTGTGGTCGGGGGACCGGATGTCGTTCGAGCCGTTGCAGCGGCGCACGGCCGCCGGTCACCGCAGCGCGCCCCGCCTTGCGGAGGAACTGCCCGCCCACCTGATCGTGTTCGACGTCCTCCAAGTTGACGGCCGCGAGCTCCTCCACGCCCCGTATGCCGAGCGTCGCGCCCGCCTGGAACAGCTCTTCACAGACCACGATCTACGCGCCCCCTGGACGCTGTGCCCGGAGACGGACGACCCGGCGACGGCTCAGGAGTGGCTCACGTCCTGGACACAGGTCCCCGGCGTGGAGGGACTCATCATCCGGGGGACCGAGCAGCGCTATCTGCGCGGTGCCCGCGCCCTCTACAAGGTGCGCCGCCGGGACACCACGGAGGCAGTGATCGGCGCCATCACGGGAACGCTGGGACGGCCGCAGACGCTCGTGCTGGGCCCCCTCGACGAAGCAGGCGCACTGCGACTGGTCGGCCGGAGCACACCGCTGCGCCCGGACGCCGCGCGCGAACTTGCCAAGCGCCTGCGGCCAGCGGGAGCAGAGCATCCCTGGCAGGGTGTCCGCTTCACGACGTCGTGGGGATCGAGAACGCCGCTGGATGTGCTCCTGGTTGAGCCGGGCCTGGTCGCTGAGATCGCCGTAGACACGGCGCAGGAGCGGGGGGCGTGGCGGCACCCGGTCCGGCTCGCACGGCTGCGCCCGGACATAACGCCAGTTGACGTGGCCGCCTTCGGCCAAGGCGCGATGCCCTCATCCTGAGGTGATCAGTCGAGGAGGCCGAGCGCGGTGTCGGGCCGGCAGTGCGCGCATGCGGGGACCTGCTGACGCAGCGCCTCCAGCGCCTGGGCCCTTGTGGCCGGGCGGCACCGGCCGCTCTTCTCGGCCGCCCAGCAGTCGCCGGTGTGCACCCAGTCGACGGTCTTTCGGTTGAGGCCGTACTGGATCAGCCAGTCCGGATCAGGGGGCCGGGCAGCGAGTCCGTGCTGCCGTTCTGCCTCACGGCGTTCTTCCTCGGCGATCCACCGTCTCCCGCACCGACGGCAAAGCCAGCCTGCTCCTCGCATTCGACGGCGCGCTCTGCGGGTCTCGCCTCCCTCACCGACGCCCACCTCCCGGCCCTCACCCGGGCACTCGGAGCCCTCGCCGTCGCGTCCATCGGATGCGCCACCGTCGCTCTGCTGCTGGTCGTCCGGCCCCGCCTCGCGTGCACAGACCGCGCCTCATTCCCCTACTGGGCACGCCTGCCCGAAACCGAAATCCCCGCCAGCATGAGCAGCGACACCCGCGCCACCCGCATCCGCGTCCTGTCCGGCATCGCCCTGACCAAGTTCACACAGCTGCGCCGCGCCATCGACTGCACACTCCTCGCCATCGCGCTCCTAGCGCTCGCCGCTGCGGCCGCACTCCTGTGACCTGCGGAAAAAACGTGCCCCTCTGCCGCCCAAGTCGGGCGGCAGAGGGGCACGTTTTTGCGTTCCGGTTTAGACCTACAAGAGCGGCCCCGTGAGCCGGACATGATTCGGAAGCGGGACCGTCCTGCGTCAGCGGATCAGGCGGGCTGCTCCCGCTGGCTCAGCTCAAGCAGCAGAGCCTGATACTCCTCTGGGTGCTGCTCCCGCAGAACTCGCATCCAGACGCGTGCGCCCTGGATGAAGTTTTCAGTGGTCATCTTCACATGCAGGTGCTGGACGACGTAGGGGACGTCGTCGTACGGCAGCCGCTTCGGCTGACTCCCATCACCATGCCCCGCTGATGTGTCCCTGGTGCTGGCTGCCGCCTCCGTCGCCGAGGTCTCGCCAGGAGTATTAACGGCGTTAACGGTCTCCGGGATGCCTGTGTCCGAGGTGGCCGGCGTCTCGGAGGTATTAACGGCGTTAACGGTCGCCTCGCCGCTGTTGCCGTCTGCCGACTGCCGCTGCCTCTGACGGGGAGGCTTAACGGCGTCTATAGTCCTCTCCGCCTCAGCTTCCTGTTCGCTCTTGGGCAGTCGGCCGATCCGGCGGGCAGGCTCCACCTTCAACTCGCCCGTCTCGACCTTCGCCTGCAGCTCCGGGGTGAGTTCCAGCAGCGCCAGGCGCTGGGACACCCAGGCCGGCGTCTTGCCCAGCCTCTTAGCCACCTGCCCTTGCGAGCCATGAACGTGTACGAGTTCCTGGATGGCTCTCGCCTGGTCCAGTGGCGGCACGTCCACTCGGTGAACGTTGGCGATCAACGCCGACTCAAGGAGGTCCGCAGCACTGGCCGCCAGGTCGTCATTGACATCGATCCGAAGTTCGGCGATCCCCGCGACGACTGCGGCCTTGAGCCTGCGGTTGCCGTCGATGACGACATACTCAGCGGTCCCGATCTGCTCCTCCTGATCGGGGTGGGCGACCAGGAACGCGGCCCGACGTGCGACAGTGACCGGCTGGATCTGCCCCCGGACGCGAAGCGACTGCGCAGTCTCCTCGATGTCGGTGTACTCATCGCGAGGGTTGAACGGGTTGTGCGCCAGATCCGCCAGCGGCACTGCCGCCGGCGGCCGCTTGCCCTCTCCGCTGATGATCTGCTGACGCGTCCGCACCCGCCGCGGCGTCCCCTGCACGTCGCCCTGACCGTCCTCGTCCAGGGTGAAGCCGCGCGTCACACGCTCCTGCGGACTCTTGGGGTTGGTCTTCCTCATACCGCCAGTTCCTTCGCCAGGTCGCGCATCGCCTGCGCGTGCTCACTGTCGGGCGCATACTCCAGCAACGGGATCTCCCCGTCTGCGGCCTCGCGCCCCTCCTTCAGATCACCGATGACCGCGAGAACCGCCGGCGAGCTGCTGCGCTCCCACTGGTCACGGTTCTCCTTGACCAGCTTTCCGCGGCGGCTGTCATAGGCGTTGATGACCAGTCCGAGGTAGTCGATGGTGATGCGGCCCTTGCGGCACAGGTCTTCCATCTGGGAGCGAAGCAGCCGGAAGGCACGGTGAGACGCCTTGTTGGCCCACACGGGCGTGATGACGCCCGAGCGGTCGGACAGTTCACCCTCGCGGCGCCGGACGTAGTACAGCGCGGTGTCCATGTTCAGACCGAGGCTGGGCGGGCCGTCGATGATGATGATGTCGTACTCGCTCTCGAGCGGCTCCAGTGCCCGCTCCAGGGCTGCCTCGCTGAACGACACCTTGGACAGTGCCACATCCCGTAGGAACGCGTCGTCACTGGCGGGCAGCAAGTGCAGCCGCTCACCGAAACGTTCTTGATCCATGGCGACCAGCAGGTCGTGGATATCGCCCCTGGCGGTGCCGTCCATATGCATCAGCAGCGTCTCGACACCGTCCTCATACATGAGGTCCTCGAAGCCCAGCTCCGCGGTGAGATGCCCCTGAGGGTCGTAGTCGACGATGAGCACCCGATGACCGGCCTCTGCAAGCGCCTGGGCGATCCCGCTGGAGATAAACGTCTTGCCCACTCCCCCCTTCTGGTTGGCCACTATGACGCGGATGACCGGCTGTTCGGTGAGGGGGGACGTGGGGGAGGGATGAGCCTCAAGCCAGAGCGTCAGCGCCTGAGCCAAGCCTTGGACATAAGTGACGCCGCGCTCGCTGCACGCTGCCTTGAACGCGTCCGGCTCGCCAGCCGGCAGGAACGTCCCCCACGTCTTGGCACCAGTGGTGTCCACCTCGGGCAACTCAGTTGCTGTGTACCAAGCTTTGATGGCGTGCTCAGCCGCATCCTGGATGTCCATTCCGTGCTCAAAGGCGCGGATCTTCAAGTGTCGGCGCAGCTGAGGAGTGAGGGCTGTAATTAGCTTCTCTCGCTCCCCGCGGGGGCTTGGGATGCTCATGCTGCCAAACTTTACTAGGTCGACGGAAGATGGAGCCTCACCGGCTTGCAAGTTGAGCGCATCCACAGGACGAGGAGGTACGACACCAGATCAACACTGGCACCGACGCAGACGGCTATGACTACCTCGCACGCCAGCCGAGGGTCAGGAGCCGGGCAGACTATGAATGAGCCGACGCACCGCCCGACGAACAGCGAGCCTGCGCAAAACCCTGGCGGGCCGCCCAACGTAGACGGCAACGATAGGCACGGCAGAAGTCGCGAACGCCACGTACGGACCGACGACGGCATCCAGCATCAACACACCACCGATGAGCAGTAAAAGCGAAAGGGTGACGGCGAGCGCCTGATCCTCACCCTTGCACCCGGAACGTGTGCGCTGCTGCATCCATCCCCCTCACAGTGATCAACGCAGGCAGGCTAATTAGTCACGCGTTGCCACTCCAGCGGGTGATCACCGAATCACAAGTGTGATCACTGAAGGCGAGCGAAGTTGGGCATGTATGACCCACCGCTGGCTCACCCTTGCAGCCGCAGGCAGCATGCTCGCTGCGCTCCTCAGCAGCCCTGCCGCCGCGTCTTCGCTCCCTGCGCCCGCTTCCGCGAGCAAGTCGTCCGCTGCGGCCTGCGCCAGTCACTGGCGCGCCGTCCAGCGGGTGGCGGTGCACCGCCCCGACCCGTTCGAGGGGCCGGTCGCCAGCATGCACTCCCCTGTTCATGACTACCTACGTAGAGGACAGGTCGTCCGGTCGTGTGTGGTGGCCATCGCGCGCACGTCCAGCTGGCCGGCGTACCGAGCCTGCGGCGAACAGGGCACTATCTGGCGCATCGTCCCCGGAGGGCAGTTCCGCAGGCTTGCCTCAAACGCGTCTAACCGAATCAAGGCGCGGTCCCGTTACTGCGGCACCCCCAGGGGCAGCCCTGCGCCTTGCGGGGCACAGCTTCGGTAGGGTCGTCTTCGCCGTGCTGCGCGAATGTCGCCGGACAATCAGATCGCCCTCAACCGGAGGGGCTATACCTACAGCACTGGTCGATCCCTGTCCTGCACTGCTTGAGTGATCTGGCGCGCTTGAGCGAGGTTGTTGCGGCTGCTGAGGGTGTCGGGGTGGGTGTCGCCGAGGACCTGCTCGCGTTGGGTGAGGGCGGTTTCGTATAGGGGGATGGCGCGGGCGAGGTCTCCGGCCGACTCGTAGGCATAAGCGAGGTTGTTGCGGCTGCTGAGGGTGGCGGGGTGGGTGTCGCCGAGGACCTGCTCGCGTTGGGTGAGGGCGGTTTCGTATAGGGGGATGGCGCGGGCGAGGTCTCCGGCCGAGTGGTAGGCATAAGCGAGGTTGTTGCGGCTGGTCAGGGTGTCGGGGTGGGTGTCGCCGAGGACCTGCTCGCGTTGGGTGAGGGCGGTTTCGTACAGGGGGATGGCGCGGGCGAGGTCTCCGGCCGACTCGTAGGCGTCGGCGAGGTTGTTGCGGCTGGTCAGGGTGGCGGGGTGGGTGTCGCCGAGGACCTGCTCGCACTGGGCGAGGGTGGTCTCGAACAGGGGGATGGCGCGGGCGAGGTCACCGGCCGACTCGTAGGCGTGGGCGAGGTTGTTGCGGTTGGCCAGGGTGGCGGGGTGGGTGTCGCCGAGGACCTGCTCGTACTGGGCGAGGGCGGCCTTGTGCAGGGTGATGGTGTGGGCGTCGCGGCCCTGTCGGCGCAGATACTGCGCGACGTCGTGCCAGGCGTAGGCGGTTTCAATCGAGGCTGTGTCTGTGGTCGGAGATGTGGCGGCAAGGGCGTTCGCCTGGGGAATCAGTTGTTCCCAGTGGTCGGTCTCGGTGCTGTCGTTAGGGAGGGCCTGACGAAACAGCTGTTCGGCGTCTCGCCGCCCAGGTGGGCAGCCGTCGGGTTCCGTGGCGGGTTGCTGTCGCAGGACGGTCTGCACCAGGCGGTGGACGGCGACGCTGTGGCGGTCGTCGCTGTAGGAGATCATGTTGTAGGCGTGCAGGGCGCCGAGGGCTTCGCCGAGGGCGAGCGGGTCGGGCAGCAGCGGGGCGAGCAGGGTGCGGGGGATGTTGCCGGGGGATAGCCAGGCCATGGCGTTGAGCAGGGTGATGGCCTGCGGGTTGCGGCGGTGGATGGCGGTCAGGGTGTGCTGCCAGATGCGGGCGATGGTGCGTTCGGGGTCGATGCCGCCTGCGGCGGTGTCCATGACCCGTCCGAGCATGGCCTGGTAGTCGGCCATTTCTGTGCCTGTCTCGTAGAGGTAGGCGCCGGCCTGTTCCAGGGCCAGCGGGAGGTGGCCGAGCTCCGCGGCCAGAGCGGCCGCCTCCTCGCGCTGCCGCGGAGTCGGACTGTGCCCGGGGCCGAAGGCGAGGGTGCACAGCAGGTCGGCGGCCGCCTGCGCGGGCAGCAGACCGAGGGGCATGGTGGGGGCGATGGTGTGCCAGCCGGTGGCGGTACGGCTGGTGGCCAGGTGATGCCCGTCCGGCAGGGCACCTAGGTAGTGGGCCAAGTCGCGCGGGTCGTCGACGTTGTCGTGGATCAGCAGCCAGCCCGGGTGCCACTGCAGCCACAGCATCGCCCACGCGGCCCGCTCCTCCACGCCCGCGCCGACGGCCCACTGCGGACACAGCCGCACGGCCAGCGAGGCGAGAGCGGTGATGATCTGCTCACTGCTGGCGGCGTTGAGCCACCACACCAGCGTGTAGGTGCTGCGGTGGGTGTGGGCGTAGTGCAGGGCGAGGGTGCTCTTGCCGATACCGCCCAGTCCATGGATCGCCCGCGCCCCGGTCACCTGGGTGACCACAGCCTCGCCACCGGCAGGCAGCTCTTGGCGCAGCCGGGCCAGTTCGTCCTGGCGGCCGACGAACACACCTGAGGCGGAACCAGGCAGGTTCCCCGAACCAGGCGGAGCCTCGGTGCGCCGGACCCAGTCCACGGCCTCGGCCGGCAGCGTCACCACACGCGCCCCGTCACCGGTGATCGCGACACCGACACTGCCACCCGCAGCGATCGACCGCCGGCCCGACGCCCGCGCAGCCGGTGCTCTTGCGCTGTCAGCCCCGCCGGCCACAGGACTGCCGGTCACGGCTGCAGCTTGGCGTTGTCGCCAGTGATGGCTGTGCGGATGGTCTGGGCTGCGATGGACCGCTCTCCGGAGGCCGTGATGGTCACCGCCCCAGCGGGAGGCAGGAGACCGGCCAGTTCGGCCCGCAGCTTTTCGTCGTCCCGCAGGGCCCGCTTGATCTGCTGACGCAACGCCGCCGCGGCGTCTTCATCGTCCGGATCGCCAGCCGCGTCCTGTACCGCGGCCTCGAGTTCCTGCTGGCCCTGCTCGTCTCGCCGGCGCCACACCACCTGCAGAATCCGCCGCCCCAGGTTCGCGGTGGCATCCACCGCCGCGTCTTCGGCCCGGGACAACACCCCCGCCCCGTACGCACTCACGGCCGTCGACACATACGGCGCCGCCTGCCCCACCAATTCCGCGATTTCCGCACCCATACCGTCCCCCCAGGACCGTCTCTCGACCGTGGACCACCAGCCTAGGAACTATCCGACCGCCGCACGCAGAGACCTTCGAAAACAGCGTGCCGATCCGGGCGCGGTCTTCTGAGTTGCCCCGAACCGATCCCTGCCCATGTCCCGTTCATGCTGGACAGGTCAGGCCACTGTGCGCCCTCACCCGTGCAGCGTGTCTAGCCGGGTCTCGGTGGGCAGCGCCGGGCCATTCCAGCGGCTCAACTGGAGGCGGGCAGGACCGGATGGTCGACGCGGTGGTGTTCGACCTAGACGCCGCGCTCACTGCCTCAAGCGGTTCGAGTTGTCTGTGGGAGCGGCCGTGGTGGCCCCTTTTCCATCTCTTGGGTAACTGATGGGCAGTAATTGATCATGTTTCTCAGATCCACCTCAATTCGCCCATATCTCCTTGACCTGGAGAAACGCGATAGGCGAGTGTTCTGCACATGCCATCTCCCACGGGGGGAGAGAAGGCGAAAGGATGAACATGCACCTCGCCATGAAGCGCGCTGGGACGACCGCCTCTGCCGCGCTGCTCATCGCCTTGGGAGTGGGCGGAGGCGTCGCATCTGCCGATGACACTCCCACGGACGCGGGCGTAGTGATCAACAGTGAACCGCCGCAGGAGACCGATCCGGCCGACACTGACCTCGTCGATGTCCCCGCAGACCAGGTGGACACTGAGCCCGACATCCCGGGCAGTGACAGCACTGGGGACGGCAACCACCCTGACGGCCGCCGATGCGAGGTGTCGCGCGTCTACACGCCCACCTACAAGGGCGGAGACCACCACAAGGGGGTTGGTGCACCCCAGGCCAACACCAACAACACCAGTCACACTGCCACGTCGACCTTCACCGCCGAAGTCTCCGGCACCGTGGGCGTGACCTACACCGGCCATCTCTCCGTCAGCGTGGACGCCCTGGTCGCCAAGGTCGAGGCGAAGTGGGACTTGAGCCTGTCCGCTTCGCTGACGGCCAAGCTGGGGAACAAGATCTCGGTCCCCACCCCGGCGCACAAGGTCTCCCACGGCACCTACGGCGTCTACCGCGTACGGACTAAGGGAACGAGCTACGTGATAACCGAGAACTGCGACATCGCTCACAAGAGCACTGTCACGAGCTACACCCCTCACTACGTCGGCTGGTACATCTGGGAGACGAAGGCCTGATGCCAAGTACAAGGCGATCCGCCCGACTGGCCGGCGGCATGCTTCTCGCCACGTTGGCGGCGGCCGGCTGCACCAGCGGCCATCACGACAAAGCCGCGACAACCGGCTCCACCCGAAGCGCTACTCCCTCACCAGTCCCTTCACCGCCCAGCCAGACCCCCAATGCTCACGCGCCTTCCGTCCGCAAGGCCCCGAAGATCAGCTCGGACGGCATCACCCCCCTGACCAGCGCCACCGCCCTCAACGGCAATGCCGTCTACCCGATCCCGGGCGGAATCAAAGCGGGCAAGACCCTAGCGATCGCCATCAACTGCCAGGGCGCGGGCCGACTCACCGTGCACGTCGACCCAACCGGCATCGCCTTTCCTCTCCTGTGCGAAAAGGGCAAGGTGTTGCCCACGATGAACGAGATACACATGTCCAAGAACCACACCCGTGGTGCGCTGCGTTTCACCTCGAAGCCCAACGTCACGTGGTCGTTCTCGATCGGCTGGGACCCGCACCCACCCGAACAGCAGTAGCATCCCCCGCCCGCCCCTAACGAACGCCGGCAACTTCTCTCGTGGCGACCGGAGCTGAGCGGATGCAAGCAGACAGAGGGCCGGTTTCCCAGACCCGGGATGCCGGTCCTCTGCCATGTGTCGCCGATCCGTCAGGGCCGGGCGGCGCGCTCGGGCACACTGGAAGACCTCGCTCTAGTGACCGCGCCGTGCTTCAAGCTCAGTGGCGGCAGCATCAGCACACCACCGGTGAGCAGTAAAAGGCCGAGGGTATGGCGAGCGCCTGTCCATCGCGCTCGCATTCAGGCCGTGTTTGCTGCTGGATTCATGCCCCTCGCCGTGATCAACGCAGGCAGGCTACTCAGTCAAGCGCGGCCACTCCACCGGGTGATCATCTGATCACGAGTGTGATCGCCGGAGGTGAGCGAAGTTGGGTGTGTATGACCCACCGCTGGCTCACCCTGGCCGCCGCCGGCAGCATGCTCGCTGCGCTTCTCAGCAGCCCTGCCGCCGCGTCCTCGCTCCCTGCGTCCGCTACCGCGAGCAAGTCGTCCGCTGCGGCCTGCGCCAGTCATTGGCGCGCCGTCCAGCGGGTGGCGGTGCGCCGCCCCGGACCGTTCGAGGGACCGGTCGCCACCATGCGCTCCGCGATTCACCACTACCTGCAAAAGGGGCAGGTCGTCCGGTCCTGTGTCGTGGCCATCGCGCGTACGTCGAGCGGGCCGTCGTACCGGGCCTGCGGCGGGCAGGGCAACCTCTGGCGCATCGTGCCCGGCGGGCAGGTACCGCAGGCCTGCCTCAAGCGCGTCTAGCCGTTCTCGCGCGGCAGTAGCACGGTCCCGGTGTCGTCGTCGGTGAGGGTGACGCGGGCGCCGGGCATGTCGCGGTACTGCTCTGTCCAGCGCTTGAACTTGGTGCGGGCGGTGTCCTCGCGTTCCCACCAGCCTCGCTGGACGGGGCGGTCGCCGATGTCCAGCAGCAGCTGGTAGCGCGTGCCGCTCACGGTGTCCATGCGGCGGTGACCATGCAGTCGCGGCAGGAGTCCTGCCACCGCAGGCCCAGGCCCGGGATGCTGCGGCGGCAGGTCGCGACGGCCGGCGCCCCGCAGGAGGAGCATGGGTAGCGGCCCGGTGGGTGGATGCGCTCACGCTCTCCGGAGAAGCGCAGCGGCCCGCCGGGCGCCTGGTCCAGGCGGGCGGGGTCGATGCCGAGAGTTTCGAGTTGCCGCAGGTCATCCTGCATGCCCTGTCTCCTTGTCGCTCTCCCCCTCGGTGTGCCGGTGGGCAGCCTACCTCCTAGAATCGAACGCGTGAACGATTCACCGTCCCGTCTCGTCCTGCTCCGCTTTCTGCAGCGGGTGCAGGAACGCGACCTCGCGCGCACGCGGCAGTGGATCGCGGATGAGGAACGGCGTGAGGCGGAACGTCGGCGGGGCGAGCAGGCGCGGCCGGCGCAGGCGGAGTGGCTCGTGCAGCACGGCCTGAACCGGGCGAACCTCGATGCCGTGCACGTGGGGGACTGCTGGGCGGCGAGAAAGAGCGGCCGGTGCCGCCCGGTTACCCGCGACCAGGCCGTGGACGCTCTGCGGCGGCAGGTCCCGGCCTGCGTGCACTGCCGACCCGATACCGCCCTGGGCGTCCTCGACTGACCATGCCAGGCGCCGACCTCGCCCGCGGCAGGGTCAGCGGTGGATCTGTGCGCAGGGCGCCCCGGGCGCCCGGTTGAACTCGATGCACAGCCACGTCCCGCCCCTGAAGGACCGCCCGTGGAGCGTCCAGTCCACGACCGCGTACCTGCGCATCCCCACCCTGCGTGAGGCGGCAGCCCGCCACCGGGTCAGGGCTGTGCGGTCGCCCTGGTAGACCGTGTATAGGCGCGCCCGGGACCCTGTGCTGCGGCTGTCCGTCCAGCCCCCGGCCCGTTCCACCCGCAGTCCATGGCCCGTGACGCTCAGCCCGACCCGTCCGTCTGTCGTGGTGGCATCCGCGTGCGCCGGCACCCCGGTGCCCACCATGGCGAGGGCCAGCGCTGCGGCGGCAGTGATCAGTCGATGTCTCATGCCCGGTAACCCCGCCCAACCCCCTGCAGGTCACGCGCAGCCCGGGTCCGGAGAGAGTCGACCTGCTCGCTCATCGGGACCCCAGCTCGGAGTCGGTGGCTGACTGTCGCTTGCAGGCGGCCGCGGCTGTGTGGCTTTCCGTTGCTCACTTCCGGGTGAAGGCGTTCCCGGTGGTGGGGTGGCGTGCGTCGCCGGATGCCCGCACGGGCCCGAAGTCTCACGGCGCGTCGGTTTGATGATCCGTCAACCGCACGCTTTCTCCGCATAAATGGACGTTACAGGCGACTGTCACAGAAACCTGTTGAACTTGTAATCGCCTTCGCATTTCCCACACAGGGTGGGGGTGCGGGCTGCATGGTGTGCGTGTGCGGCTGACCGGCCGCACACCAGCACAACGCAACCGGCCCTACCTGCGGTTTTCCCTGACGCGGGTGGCTGGTGCGCGCACCTGCTCGAAGGGGGACACTCGTGTCCGCATTCTCTTCCGTCCGTCGTCTGACCGCCGCTGCCGGTGTCGCGGCTGCTGTCGTGGGAGTTGTGGCTCTGCCGGCCGCGGCCGCCGACCACTACCCCGGCCGCTCCCACGCGCACGTGATCATCAGCGACGTGCAGTACAACTCCCCGGGACGCGACGACCGCTCCAACCGCTCGCTGAACAGGGAGTGGGTGGACGTCACCAACACCGGCCGCCGTTCGGTCAACCTCGACGGCTGGACTCTGCAGGACGAGGACGGCCACACCTACACCTTCCACTACCTGCGGTTGGAGGGGCGCTCCACCGTCCGCGTCCACACCGGCACCGGACGCGACACCCGTACGGACGTCTTCCAGGACCGCAGCAACTACGTGTGGGACAACGACTCCGACACCGCGACCCTGCGCAACGACTACGGCCGCTTCATCGACGACGCCTCCTGGGGCCGCGACGACCGCGACCACGACGGTGACCGCAACTACCACGGCGGCAACCACCGCGACGGCGACCACCGTGAGGGACACCGCCGCTGACAGCCCGGCCGGCGGCAGGTGACGCCGGCTGAGTGATCCGCCGGCGAGAGGTGGGACACCCCGTGTGCATGCGGGGTGGCCCACCTCTGCACGTAAAGCGGCACGCGCTGCACGGCCCCCGGCAGCAACGAGCCACACGCACGGATCGGGTCTGTCAAACGAGCGGGGCTTTGAGGACCGCACCACTCGGCCGGCACGACAGGCAAAGGCCAGTTGAGTATTGGATGCTCTTCTACGTGCCCGGAAGTACACTAAGATCTGTTTGTCCATACCCTTACCGTTTGGGGAAATAATGCGCCGCACCTTATTGCCTAGCCTTATTGTCGCCGGAGTTTGTGTCACTTCCCTCGGAGCCATGGAAGCCATACCCGCCTCCGCGAGTGGCGCCTTTCCTGACCAGCGCCCCCCGGTCGCTGCCGCAATCGCTTCTGTGTTAGATGCCGACACGCCTCTCCTTCAGGAAAAGGCACTGCCTGCCGGACAGCATGCTTCTTCTGGCAACTCTAGCGTCACATATACGCATATAGAAACCGGCCGCTGGGAACTGAAGTTCCGGTCATTCCTTGACGAGGCGAAAGTGTACGGTGGTGCTAACTTCCGTCATGAGCCAGTTGTTCACGTGACCCCCATCGGAAGCTCGAGTAAGTATGTGGCCTGCTACCTGAATGGAGTTGTGAACCTCGAAAGGCAAACTAATACAACGAGCGTAGACGATGTGAGGCTGCAGATTCAGTGCATGGATGATCATGGCGCTCCGATCAACCAGGCCTTTTCCGTCTCAGTGTCTGAGGGCGGGGCAGAGGAAGGCTCTGTTGCGGATATGCAGATACACACTGCAATGACGCAAAATGGTTCATACACCCCTGATTTTTCTCACGCTGACACGACAGCTGCCGTGAACATCAGCCAGTCGAGTTCTATCAGTCGGACCAGCATCGGTCGCTATACCTTCACGCGTGAACGCCTCCCTGGGGCGGGCGCCGAGAGTTTCGTCGTAGACGCAGTTCACCGTTACCCTGCCGTCCCAAATACTGCATGCCACATCGTTTCGGCAGGACCGACGGGAAGTGGTAACACTCTTGAGCAGATCAACGTGGCGTGCGACACCTTCACGCACGCTGGTAACTCCATCCCTGCGGACCCGATCGGTGTTGCTGTCTCCTATTCTCGTGACGCGAGTCTGATCGGTCTCAAGAATGCCGCTTCCGACGGGCACGCTCGTGTGCCACTGATTACGAGTTCTTCGGAATTCAAGCTGACGGGTATGCGTAACAGGATGTACGGAGACGAGTCTGGGGCAGGCTCTGTTATCCGTCAAAGCGCAGGTGTTTACAAGGTGAAGCTAGAGGGGCAGGCGTCGGGCGTCGGTACCTTTGGTGTGCCTTTCGTGACAGCAGAAAACTCTTCGCCAGTGACGTGCCGGCCAACTGATCAGTGGTTCACGGCATCGCAGACTACTGCCGGAGCTATGGATGCTCAGCTGGTCGTAAGCTGCCTGAACTCAAGCGGAACGCCTGTTGACAGCGCCTTCGATCTGCAGTTCATGATGCGTCAGTAACCTTGACGAAGTCGACCAAATGATGTTTTGGACACCTCGTCAGAGTAAAAAGAGGGCTAGCTGCGCAGGCAGTCTTTAATTCAAGAAATTAAAGACTGCACCATTGGAGTCGTGGAGCTAGCGCTCCGCTTGGATACCCTGTCCCCGGGCGTCCGCGCGGGCGTGACCTGTTGAGCATCTTGTCGTTGTTGGGGGTCGCGGTCATCCCCCGCTGCGGATGCGCGGCGTCAGGGCCTGGGCACGCTTTCGTTAGTGAGCCCGGGCCCTTCTTCTCTCCTGGGTCCAGCTGTCGCGGAACCGGTGGGATCGGTTACCCGGATTGTCCCGGTTGCCGTCCTTGGGCCGGGGCACGTTCTGCAGCAGCCCTCCGTGCGGGCAGAGGTGTGAGGTGTGAGGTGTACGGGGGTGTCAGGGCGGGCCGCAGTCAACCCCCGAGTCGACTGCGGCCCGTGCCCGGCCGCCGACATAATGTTCCGGCTCTCCACCCGCGTCCTCAACCCCGAACACGCTGGCGAAGCGGCATCGAAGCCGCCACCCTTTCCGCCACCACGGCGACCTGCACGTGCCGTTCACCTACCGCGTCCCCACCGGCAACTTCAGCAGTTCCCGGGCTGGTACCGACAGCCGGTCGCTTCGGTCGCTGGCCTCGTCTTCACCCTGGTCGCTGTTCAGGTGTCAGCCGGCCGAGTGCGGCTTGTCGGCGGCGCCGGTGATAGGTCCGCTCGATCCAGGACACGATCGCGATCCGCAGTTCCTCGCGACTCGCACGACGTCCTGGCGGAATTCTTCCGGATAGGGCTTGGGCACAGCGACATCCTTCCCACCCGCCCCTCAGAGCAGGCCAGTTGAGATGTCACCCGATCGTGCAGCAGACCCTTACAAGATCCGGAGTGCTGCCCAGGCGTGCGGGTTTAGCTATGGGTAGCCACTACTCACTAATCCCTTCCGATGATGAGTGAACATGAGGTTGTCGTCATATCTCTGGAGGAAATCCGTGAAAAAGTTGCATTTCAAGACGTCTATCATACTGGCTGGAATGGTCATCTTAGCTGTACCGGATTTTGCCCATGCAGGGACGACGCCGCCAGAAATAATATCGCGCACCGCGACGACTCAGGGAAACGCCAACTCGATCACTTCAAGCATCAGTGGAGACGGACTCTACGTCGTTTTTGAATCGTCATCGAACAACTTGGATTTGTCAGATACGGACACGCAAAAAGATATTTATGTCAAGAACCGGGTTACAGGAAATTTGCAACTGGTCAGCAAGTCCGGAGCTGGAGTTAAGGGCAACGGGGACAGTTTCCTTCCTGGGCCCCGATCCATTAGCGGCGATGGGCGCTATGTGATATTTTGCTCAACCTCAACTAATTTGGTGGGAGATGATGGAAATAATTCTCTTGACCTGTTTCGAAAGGATCTCATAACGGGTGCGGTCGATGTGGTCGACTCAACAGTCGGGGGATCATTGGGAATTCACGGAGCGGCATGTGGCGGTTCCATATCCCGGGATGGAGGTCTGGTCGCATTCGATTCACGTTCAGACAACTTGGTCAACCCCTATCAGGGCGCCTTCAATAACAACATATTTGTAAAGAATTTCCACAACGGCTCCGTTATTCCAATCAGTCTCACCGCATCTGGGCATCTCAGTGTCAGCACATCGAGAAACCCTGTGATCAGTGGAGACGGGAATTATGTTGCGTTTTCGTCGTTCGCGACTGATCTCCCTACAGCTGTAGCTCCCGCAGCAGGGGAAAATATATTTAGGACGCGGGTGAGTGACCATCAGACCGATCTCGTGAATTCTGAGAACGGAACCGCGGCGGATAAGTCTTCATCGGAAATCGACTTGAGCTATAATGGCAGATTCGCCGCATTTTCGTCACAGGCGGAGAATATCGCAATTCCGAATACGTACTCTCTTCAGCGGGTTCTCCGTAAGGATATGAACTCGGGCGTGATTGTAAACATGAGCACGTCTTCGATCGGAGTTCAGGGGGACGCGAGCGGGCGGCATCCTGTAATAAGCGATGATGGCTTTAAGGTTGCTTTTGTCTCTAAGGCGACAAACTACATGGCCGGAGTGACTAACACCCAAGTGTATCTGAAAGATTTGAGTAGCGGCTTTATTGAGGCGATCAGCAGATCCGTAGCGGCAGTATCGAACGGGGCCGGGTCGGATTACCCGTCAATCAGCGTGGACGGCAACCAATTTTCTTTCGAAAGTGACGGAACCAATCTTGTTCCAAACGATACCAATGCAAAATTTGACATATTCTACGTGCGGCGCGGGGTTTGATGTATTTCGAGATTAAGACCGTGTCCTACATGGTCAGTTTGAGCAGCCGTTTGTAGCAGCAGAGGGGCGGCCCTTCATGGAGCGTCAGCTCCGGAGCCGGTGGGGGCGGGAGCGCAGCGGACGCCCCTGGTCCTGGACGCGTAGCGTCCAGGACCAGGATTGGAGCGGAGCGGAAATCCGAATTCTCGCGGAGCGAGAATTCCTGAACACGCGGAGCGGGTTCAGCGAAAGGCGCGCAGCGCCTTTCTGGGATTGCGCGCAGCGCAATCCCGCTGTCCTATCGCGC
>NZ_JBVIYZ010000020.1:0-94333 GCF_055592085.1 Streptomyces sp. NPDC041135 | reverse complement strand
GCCGTCGACCCCACCACCCTCACCCCCCGCGCCAAAGGCCACAAAACCGAACGCTCCGAAGGCGGACCCCTCTCCCACCCCCACCACCACCCGGGCACGCCCGTGCCGGGGTGATGAGGCAGTGGCGGCTCGTTTCAGCCGGTGAGGGCGTTGCCGGCCAGGGTGTCCTTCTGTTCGCCCGCTGTGGCATAGCCGTCGGTGACGATGCGGTCCGCGGCCTGGGCGTAGTAGTCGTCCTGCGTAGGGATGTCGGTCGCCAGGCAGCTGACGTAGCGGTTGTACATGCAGAAGGCGGCGGCGATCAGCACGGTGTCGTGGATGTCGCTGTCCTCGGCGCCCGCGGCGCGGGCGGCCGCCACTGCCTCGTCGGTGACGGGGCGCGCCGCCGCCTGGACTTCGGCGGCGATGGCCAGCAGGGCGCGCAGCCGGGGGGAGACCGGGGCGTCCTGCGGTGCGATGAGGACGGCGGCCACCGCCTCGGGGCCCCCGTCCAACTGGGCTGCCGCCGCGGCCCCGTGGGTTCCGGCGCAGAACGGTGTCTCGTTCAGGCGGGAGACATAGGCGGCGATCAGCTCCCGTTCGCCCCGGCTCAGGGAGGCGGGGGCACGCAGCAGGACGTTGGCGAGGTGGTTGAGCGGTGCGGCGGTGTCGGGCCGGAGGAACATCAGCCCCCGGATACCGGGGTGGTCATTGCCGATGGCTATGTGCGGCACGGGGCTCCTCGGATGCGCGCGGGCGAAGACGCCTTCATGTTCACCGGGGGAGCATCCTCGCTCAACTCCCTTCGTGCGCTTGTGTGTCGGGATCCGGTGTGGCATCGGCCCGTTCTCGGTTCCGTGCTTCGGGCGAGCATTCTGGGAGATGGGTCCGCCCGGCGCCGCTTCTACGCTGTGAACTTTCCGGCAGCCGTGGAGGGGGACCTGTTGTGGCAGGCATCGCTGAGTCAGCGGCGCGGGAGCGGAGAGGGGCGGCGGAGGGGCCGGCGGTCCGGCGGCGCGGGTTGCTGCTTCTGCTGAGTGCGTTCGCCGGGTTCGTGCTGACCGTCGTCTGGTCGGCGGAGTTCGTGGACCAGGTCGTGGGCGGCACGATCGCGACGTCGTTGCTCGGACATGATCCGGAGGCGTCGGCGTTGACGTCGGTGGTGTCCGGGACGGTCTTCGCCTTCGTCTCCGGTCTGGCCGGGACCTTCACCGCGTGCAACATCGCGGTGTTCGGTTCGGTCGCCCCGATGCTGGGAAGCGTGAACAGCCGGGCGGGCCGGGCGGTGCGGGCCCTTCAGCCGCTGGGATGGCTGTTCCTCGGCATGGCCGCGGTCTCGGTGACGTACGGGGCGGTGGTCGGTCTGGTGGGGACGTCGATGCCCCAGTTCTCCCAGGCGCAGCCGGTCGCGGGGGAGTTGTCGGGGCGGACGGTGCAGTCGATGGTCACGTTCGGGGTGATCGGGCTGGCGATGTTCTGGCTGGGGCTGAGTGCGCTGGGGTACACCCGTGATCCGTTCGCGAAGGCGTCCCGTCGCTTTCCGCAGGCTCAGACGGTGTTCATGGGGGTCCTGGTCGGGGGGTTCCTGGTGGGGCGGCCGTATCCGCTGTTCCGGCAGCTCTTCCGCGACGCGGCGCAGAGCGGCAACCCTCTTTACGGGGCGTCGGCCTTCCTGTTGCAGTCGATCGGCAACGTGCTGGTCATCGCGGTGGTCTTCTTCCTGTTGGCGTACTTCGCGGGCGGGCGGGCGGCTGCCTGGATGACGGCGGATCCCGGTCGGATGGCGGCCGTGACCGCGGTGACCCTGATCGTGGCGGGTGTCTTCACGTTCCTGTACTGGGACGTCAGGATCCTCGCGCGCCGGGAGGTCATCCCGTGGTATCCGATCGCTCCGTGGGCCGCTTGAGATCCTGGGCCCGTGCCGGAGGGAGGATGCCATACCCCCGCGCCGGGCCGTTGCGGTATCCGACTTTAGGCTGCTCATGGCCGCGGGCCCGGTGCACAGTGTCCAGTAGCGGCTGTGGTCGAGGAGGAGGCGGAGTGAGTGCTCTGATCGACGGGGACGAGATCAGTGAGGAAACGGAGCTGGTCTGGCTGGAAGACATCTCGATCCTGGACTACGTACGACAGAGCCTGGACCGACTGCCCAACCGACGCGGAAAACCCGCCTACCACCGCGACGGCCGCATGGTCGGATACGCCGTACTCCACCCCCGAGCCCGCCCCTCACGCTCCTCCGGCACCTTCCGCCGACGCGTCTTCTGGCTCCTGCCCCACGACCGCGACACCGCACCCCAAGGCCTCTACGCCACCGGCGCACCCGCAGAAGCCGTCGACCCCACCACCCTCACCCCCCGCGCCAAAGGCCACAAAACCGAACGCTCCGAAGGCGGACCCCTCTCCCACCCCCACCACCACCCGGGGGTCGGTCCTCCGAACGGTTCCGGTTCGCGTTCGACGCCTCCGTCCTGATCACGGCGTGGTCTCGTGGTGGGTGAGGAAGCGGCCGGTGTGGTCTTCGGTTTCGGCGTAGGCGGTGGTGGCGATGCGGACGGTTTCGGGTCCGGTGAGGTCGCGGGGGCCGTTGAGGTAGTGGTGGGCTCCGGTGATGAGCCAGTTGAGGATGCCGGGGCCTTCTTCGGTGACGAGGATGTCGGCGAGGTTGTCGATCTTCTGGTGGTCGGAGACGACGCGGTCGAAGGGGATCAGGCGCATCCGGCGCCAGAAGGCGTAGCCGCCGGTGCCGACTTGGGGGCGGTGGTTGCCCAGGAGCCAGAGTTTGTGGGTGGGGGCGAAGGAGAAGAAGTCCTGGCGCATCCGGCGTGCTTTGATGCGGTCGCCGCCGGTCAGGAGTTTCACCCGGGACTCGTCGAACCGGTCGCCGGGCTTGACCTCGGAACACACGATCACGCGGCGGCCGTGGAGCTCGGCGAGGTCGGTGGGGTGTCCCTCGAAGGGACGGGCCATCAGGAAACCGGGCGGCGCGGCGTCCGCGTAATCGCCCAGGAGCTTGATCAGGACATCGAGCAGCACGGACTTGCCGTTCTTGCCCGAGCCGAAGAGGAACGGCATGACCTGCGCCCCCACGTCCCCCGTCAGGGAGTAGCCGAGCAGGAGATGCAGGAACCGGATCATCTCCCTGCCCCGGTCGTCGTCCCCGAACGTGTCGGTCAGGAAGAGGTCCCAGCGCGGGGTCGGCATCTGCCGGGGGCCGATCGAGGTCGAACGGGAATGGAAGTCCCGGTCCGGGTCCGGGGCCCGCAGCACCCCCGACCGCAGGTCCACCACCCCCGCCGGCGTGCACAGCATGTACGGGTCCGCGTCCAGCGCTCCCGCGCTCAGCACCATCCCCGGAGCCGATCTCGCCTGCGCCAGCAGCGCGTTGATCCCCGACGTGCTCAGCGCACGCCGCCGGTGCTTGCGCAGCGCCGCGTCGGAATACACCCCCCGCGGATCGGTGACGGCGATACTCTCCGCCATCTCACCCGCCGCCCACAACACGGTGTCGTCCTCATCGCTCTGCCACCGCGTGCCGTCCCACCGATACCACCCCAACCCCGTCACATGCCGGTAATCCTGCGCGTACAACCGCACGAACAGCTTCGCGTTCCCCCGATCCGTCAACGAATCAGGTAACAAACCCACCCCCAACACCCGCTGGAGGGCTTTGCGCCCGGCCCGGAGGCGTCTGCTTCCGCGTACCGGTGCGGTGCCGGTGCTCCGGCCGGCGTCGGTGTTCCGGTGGTCGGGAAGGCGGATGGGTCGGGGTCGGGCGGTGTCAGGTGATGGTTCCGAGGGGAGTCCGCAGGGGTCGACCGTGGTGGCGGGCGCGGTGTTCGAGCGCTGGTGACCTGCGGAGCCGGCTCCCTCAGCCACGGGCTCTCCTGACCGTCGGTGGATACGAGAAGGGCTGAGCCGCGCACGTCCTGCGCGCGTAGGGGCGGCGGTGGGCGGTGTGTGTAGCGGGCAGACCGGCTCCCGCCCCTCAGAACCGTTCGTTCTGCCTGCCGCCGTCGAGGGCGGCAGGCTCCGGGGCGGGGGGGCGCAGTTCCGCGGGGCCGTCCCTGGGGGCCGGGCGGTCGGCCGCGATGGGCTGCGGCCCCGGGGGGCGGGTCGAGGCGTCGCTTTCGGCTGAACTCATCACGTGTGCACTTCCCGGATCATCGAAGCTGACCGTGTTGCGTGACCGAACGTGCGGAGGCGCCTCCGAGGAACGCCTTCGATGCATCATAAGAATGATTCTTTTTTTGTCTATGTGAGGTAAAAAATTTTGGCCGATTCGCCCCGACACATGCCGTGTTCTGCAGGAGCGCGCACGGCGGGCGCGGGCCGGGCCCGTCTGTCGGGGGTCCGCAGGGGAGGAGGTGTACAGCGGACGGCGTCCCGGCCTTTGATGATTTTCTGCCGAAAGACTCCAGCCATTCACTCATCGCCCGCTAAGGTCATGCTCCGGCGACTTGGCGACCGGGGTCACGTCCGCGCCGCCGACGGGGACGTGCGGGGAGGTATGCATGGGCGCGGTGACGGGTGGGCCACGGCAGGCGGAGCGATGCGCGGACGCGGGAGCGTCCGCGGTGTCCGTCCGTTCTTCGCCGGCGATGCCGCCGAGCCGGTGGCCGAAGGCGACCGTGCGGTCCGATCCTCTTCCGGCCCCCGGGAGGGACGTCAGCCGGGGACGGGCCGGTCCGCGGCTGCCGTCATGACCGACTCTCGGTTGCCGTAGGCCCGTTGCACCAGTTCACCGGGGGCGGGCAGCCGGCTCTGCGTCGATGCCGGGCTTCCCGGGGCGCTCCCGTTCCAGCTGTAGGGCTCGAACCGCGCGGGGCGGAACGCCGGGCCATGCTCCGTGTACGTGCCGCCCGATCCTGTTTTACCATGTCCTCTCCGAGATCGTCGGCGTGGCGACGCATCGTGCGCATTCTCCATGCCTACGGGGTTTCGGGGGCCATCGCGAGGGGGCGGTCGGCGGCATCCAAGCTTCGGCGGAATCGCGACCGGGGAGCAACCACGGATCGGCCAAGTAGGTAAAAGGCTTGGTCAAGCGGGGACGGGGCATCGGCGATCGTCGGATCCAGCAGGATTGGACGTCCGTTGTCCGGTCTCCAGCCGACGGGAGCGCCCTCTCCCGTGAAAAGACGATATTGCTGGCTACGCTATCGCGGCGCTCGATCGGTTGCCCAGGAGAAGGGAAACGAGCCATGGCGGCACACGACGTGGGGCACGCGCACCTGCCGGTCTCCGTACTTGCCGATCAGATCTTCGGGCACCTGCCGAGGGCCGATCAGAGGGCGTGGGCCCAGGCGTATCTGACGGGCCTGCTGACCACCGACGGCAAGAAGTCGATCAAGCGGATGGCCGCCACCGTCTCGCGCTCGCCCACCGCGTCGCAGTCGATGCACCAGTTCCTCAACGCCAGCCCCTGGGACTGGGTTCCGGCGCGGGTCGAGCTGATGCGGTGGGTCGAGCAGCAGCTCGATCCGCGTGCCTGGGTCCTGTCGGTGGCGGTATTACGCAAGCGGGGTGACCACTCCTGCGGTGTGCACCGGCGCTTCGTCCCCGCGACCGGACGCTCCGTCAACTGCCAGCTCGCGGTGGGAGCGTTCCTCGCCACCGGTGCGGAGGCCGTGCCCGTCCACTGGGGGCTGCTGCTGCCGGGCGCCTGGGTCGAGGACCATGCGCGCCGCGCGCGGGCCCGTATTCCCGAGTCGGTGGGCCAGCGCACCGTCGAACAGCACGCACTCGACCTCGTCGACGCGCTGTGCGGGAGCACCCAGCTCAGCCCCCGGCCGGTGGTGGCGGACCTGGGCCATCACTCGGGGGTCATCTCGCTGGTGCGTGGACTCAGCGCCAGGGGACGCGAGTTCGTCGTGTCGCTGCCCGGTCGGACCCCGGTGGTGCCGGTCGGCAGGACGACGGCGCGCGGCGCGTACGCCTCGAACCTGCCCGCCGCCGTGGAGGCACAGCGCCTGTTCGGCCTCAAGCACGGCAGCCATCTCAGACCCGGTGTCCACGACGGTCCCGGCGGGGCGGATCGCACCGCCACGATGACCACGCTGGTACGGCTGCCGCAGGTGCGGCTGGCCCGTCACACGCCGCACGCCACCTATCGGATCTTCGGCGTTCCGTCGTACGCGGGGCCCCGCTCGTCGCGGATCTGGCTGACCAACATGACGCAGCGGCGGACCGACGAGCTGCTCGCGCTGGCCGGGCTCCAGCACCGGGCGGGCACCGCGGTGCAGACGCTGGAGGACGACTTCGGACTGCTCGACTTCGAAGGGCGGTCCTTTCCCGGCTGGCACCATCACATGACGCTGGTGTCGGCGGCGTCGGCGTACAACTTGCTGGAGCTGTCCGGCCGCCGGCCGGGGGCCCTGGAAGAGAGCTGAGCGGCACGTCCCGTGCGGGACCTCGAGGAGAAGCGGGCGGGCCCCGACCCGCCCGCTCGTGTTCCCCGGTCGGGTGTTCAGGCCGTCGCTGCCAAGACGTTCGGCGGCGGGGGCGGGGGCGGGGGTGGTGGTGGAGGCATCAGGTGGCGGCGGGCGACGGCCACCAGCAGGACGTAGGAGAGGGCGGCCAGCCCCACCGTGATGATCCAGGTATGCGATCCGGCCGGATCGTAGACCCGCCCCGCGTTGCCCACGTCCACCGCCGGCGCGCTCTGGCCGGCCTCGAAGGCGCCGCGGCCGCTCCCGTACAGCTTGACGCTCCCGAGCTCCACGGAGCCGTCGGTGGAGCGGAACGTCCCCAGCCACTCGCAGGTGGTGTGCCCGGCGTGTCCGGCGCACACCAGACGCACGGCGGTGAAGGTGCCCCGCGGCCCGTCCGCCGTGGCGGTCCTGGCCGCGTCGCCCAGGCCCGGCACCGTCAGCCAGAACAGCAGGACCCCGGCCAGCAGGAGCAGCAGGGAGACGAACCCCGAGGGCCTTGCGCCGCGCGTCGCCACAGGGTCAGCCCTTCGGGGCGCAGCCGCACCGCGCGTCGGCGTTGTCCGGCCGGCCCGCCCGGGTGTGCAGGTACATCGCGACCACCATGGGCACCGTCACCAGGGTGTTGTAGAAGAGGTGCAGCTCCACCCGGGGCATGACCAGCTGGATCAGACTGGTGGGCGCCGCCCTGCCCAGCAGGTGGGCCCCCGCGAGCACCTGCACCAGGAGCAGCAGGTGCTCCAGGTGGTGCCACACCTGGATGCCGAGGGAGGCCTTCCACCAGGTGGCCGAGCGGCCGGTGAAGCCCGGCCGCAGGAGGAACAGGCCCACCATCATCACCAGGGCGTAGCCGTAGTGCATCCACTCCGAGGTGACCAGCCAGGGGAACGGCATCCCCAGCACCCCGCGCGCCTGCGGGATGGGCCAGCCCATGACGTAGATCTGGTAGGCCTGGACCAGGTGCTCCGCCCAGTGCGCCACAACGATGAACAAGAACACACGCAGGCCGAGTTGGTGGTGACGGGTGTTGACGGCGTCGAGCCCGCCACGAAAGGTGAGAGGTGACGTTCCGGTACTGATGGCCATGCCTGACCTCCACGGTCTGGGTGGGAGGGGAACAATCGCTCATCACACCAGTCCTCACACACGCGAGCCTCTTCCAACGTGCTCTCTTTCCTGTCACCTGACCGTCCCGTGGGTCCTGTGAAGCAACCCGAACGGTACGGTCGGGCATGCTGCCACGGACGTACGAAGGACAGGACTGCTCGCTGGCCCGTTCCCTGGAGGTGATCGGGGAGCGCTGGAACCTGCTGATCGTCCGCTCCGCCCTGCTGGGCGTCGGACGGTACGACGAGTTCCTGCGCCAGATGCCGATCTCCCGGAACGTGTTGGCCGACCGGCTCGGCCGCCTCGTCGATCTGGGCGTCATGCGGCGGGTCGTGTACCAGGAGAAGCCGGTACGCCACGAGTACCCGCTCACGCCCATGGGCCGTGAACTCACCGTCGCCGTGGTCGCGCTGATGCAGTGGGGCGACCGGAACCTTCCCGCGGAGCTGGGGCCGCCCCGCCAGGCGCAGCACGTCGGGTGCGACGGCGGCGTGCGGGTGCGGCTGGACTGCACATCCTGTGGGCGCGACGTCCACGAGGACGAGGTGGCGGTGCGCCGGATGCGCTGATCCCGGGCCGGCGCCGAGCGTGCTGATCGGGGCCCGCGAGGGCGGGCCCGCATGCCGCACGACATGAGTTGCTGACGCGTTCATCTACACCCAAACCCCTTATGGCACAAGGGTGTTGCGCATTTGCGAAGATGCCCTGATCTTTGCAGCGAGCCGACCATGAGGCCCTTCGCCACCCCCCTGGTGGCCGGTCGAGGGAGGCACACGCGTGGCATCGGCGACGGGATCTCTGCGCAGACTTCTCATGGCTCCGTCCCTGTTCGACGTGAGCTTCGCGGGCCGGGGGTTCCCGGTGGCCGAGACCGCCGCGACCCGCCAGCTGGAGACCATCCCCCAGACGGTGGTGACCGGTTTCGAGTGGGGCATCGAGTCGAAGAGCCTGTGGGAGACCGAGCGACGGCTCTCCCTGGTCGACGAGGAGCTGCGGGGCTTCGCCTACGAGGGCGCGACCATGGCCTCGGTGATCCGGGACTCGATGCCCGGCCGGGGGGGCCGCACCGCGGAACTGCTCCAGGGGACCGGACGCGGCCACATCTTCCTCAACTACATCGGCATCGGGTTCGCGATGGCCAAGCTGCCGAGGCCGCTGTGGAAGAAGGTCATGCCCGCGCTCGACGGCGAGGACTTCTACCCGCCGATGAGCTGGCTCGCGGTGGACGGGTACGGCTTCGACCGCGCCTACTTCGACCCGAAGCGCTGGGTGGACGGCCAGCGCCTGGACACCCCGTACGCCTGGGAGGGCCGGCCCGACTACTTCCAGCGGGCGGTGGACCAGGGCATCGGGCGCGCCCTGTGGTTCATCCACGGCGCCCGGGTGGAGGCCGTGTGCGCCGCGGTCGACCGGTTCGCCTCCGAGCGCAGGCCGGACCTGTGGGCGGGCGTCGGGCTCGCGGCCACGTTCGCCGGGTGTTCCACCGCGGCCGAACTGGACGCGCTGCGCGCCCGGTCGGGCGAACTGGCCGGGCATGTCGCCCAGGGCGCCGTCTTCGCCGCGAAGGCGCGCCACTTCTCCAAGACCGTTCCCGAGCACACCCGGACCGCGCTGCACGCGCTGGCCGGCCTCACCGTCGAGTCCGCCGCCGGCCTGGCCGACGACGCCGCGCCCCCCTCGGGCGCCGGCGACGGTGTTCCCAGCTATGAGATCTGGCGCAGATCGGTCCGTGAAAAGCTTCCGGTGAATTCCCCTTGAGCATTTCCGGAGTAGACATTCGGGCACCCCAATTGAATATGTTCGGCTGAACGAATAGGAATGTCAGGCAAAAGAATCGAGGGGCGGTCTTCCTGGTGTCCATGTTGCGTGCGCTGAGGCGCCGAGTTCTCACTCCCAATGTTCGGGAAACACGGCTGGAAACACGGGGCTTCCACATCAAGGACGCGGAGGCCAAGCACCAGTTGGAGACGGTCGGGACGAGCTTCCTGCAGGGGTACGCGTACGCGGTCGAGGCGCGTTCGGCGAACCAGGCCGTGGACTGGCTGGAGACTGTGCCCCGGGCCTTTCGCGGGTTCGCCTACGAGGGCGCCGGCATGGGCGCCGTCATGCTCGACTCCCTCACCGGGGGCAGCCGGAGGCTGACCGGGATCCTGGAGGGCGAGGGCCGGCGGCACAACTACATGATCTACGTCGGCATCGGGTGGGCGATGGCCCGGCTCCCCAAATTCCTGTGGCCCGACGTGACCGCGACCGACCCGGTGCTGCGCTGGCTGATCCTGGACGGGTACGGCTTCCACCAGGCGTACTTCAAGACGGACTCCTACGTCCGCGACCCCGCCGCCGAGCATCCCTTCACCTGGAAGGGCGGCCCGGACGCCTACAGTGCGCGCGCCATCGACCAGGGCATCGGGCGGGCCATGTGGTTCGTCGGGGGCACCGATCCCGACGTCGTGGCCGACCTCATCGGCGCGTTCCCCGAGCACCGCCACGCCGACCTCTACGCGGGCGCCGGGCTGGCCTGCACCTACGCGGGAAGCGTGGACGGGGACGAGCTGCGGCGCTTCGCCAAGCACGCGGGCGACCACCTGCCCAGCCTCGTACAGGGTTCCGCGTTCGCCTGCGAGGCGCGGGAGCGGGCGGGGACGACGATCGCCCACACGCACCTGGCCGCCCAGATCCTGTGCGGCGGGCGGACCCCGGCGGAGGCCGCGCGGGTGTGCACCGACGCGCGGCCCGCCACCTGCGCCGGCGGGGAGACCCCGGCCTTCGAGATCTGGCGGCGGCAGGTCGCCGCCACCATCAGTTCTGTTCCCCACACGCAGAAGGGCGCCGTCGCATGACACATCCAATTTCCTGGCTGCGGAAGCAGGCTCCGGGGGTCGTCGCACTCGCTGTCATGGTCGGCACTTTCTACGCGGTGAAGCCGTCGGAGTCCAGCGCCGCCGAGAAAAGGGAAATGGCGGAGAGTTTCGCTTTCGAGCCGATGGCGATATCCATGCCGGGCGGTTACAAGAAGCAGAGCGTCCGTAAAGTGAACAAGGCCTACAAGCACATCGAGGCGTGGATCTCCTCGGTCGGCGCCGGGGTCGCCATGAACGACATCGACGGGGACGGCCTGCCCAACGACCTCTGCATCACCGATCCGCAGATCGACCAGGCCGTCGTCACGCCCGCCCCGGCGCCCGGCCGCAAGAGCGCCTCGTACGCCCCCTTCGTGCTCGACCCGGCCCCGCTGCCCAAGAGCGACATCATGGCGCCGATCGGCTGTGTCCCCGGGGACTTCAACGAGGACGGCGCGATGGACCTGCTCGTCTACTACTGGGGCCGCACCCCGGTGATCTTCCAGGCGAAGAAGGAACCCGGCAAGGACACCACGACGATGGACCCGAAGTGCTTCGAGCCCGTCGAACTGGTCCCCGGCAGCAGTGGCAGCACCTACAAGGGGCCCCTGTGGAACTCCAACGCCGCGACCGTCGCCGACTTCGACGGTGACGGGCACAACGACATCTACATCGGGAACTACTTCCCCAACAGCCCCGTCCTGGACGACAGCGTGCACGGCGGCGTGACGATGAACGACTCGCTCTCGCACGCCCAGAACGGCGGCGGCGGCCACTTCTTCCGCTGGACCCCCTCCGGTTTCGAGGAGATCAAGAACGTCCTGCCGAAGGGCATCGACCGGGGCTGGACCCTGGCCGTCTCGGCCACCGACCTGGACGGCGACCAGCGCCCCGAGATGTACCTGGCGCACGACTTCGGGACCTCGGCCCTGCTGTACAACAGGTCGACCCCCGGCACGTTCAAGTTCAGCGAGGTCAAGGCCGTCCACACCGCGACCACTCCGAAGTCCAAGGAGATGGGCCGCAGCTCCTTCAAGGGCATGGGCGTCGACTTCGGCGATCTGGACAACGACGGCCTGTACGACGCCTTCGTCTCCAACATCACCACGTCCTTCGGCATCCAGGAGTCGAACTTCGCCTTCGTCGCGACCGCGCGTGACAAGGCGGACCTGCGGGCCAAGTTCCGTGACGGCGTCGCTCCGTACAAGGACGAGAGCTCGCCCCTCAACCTCGCCTGGTCCGGCTGGGGCTGGGACGTGAAGATGGGCGACTTCGACAACAACGGCGTCCAGGAGATCACCCAGGCGGTCGGCTTCGTCAAGGGCAAGCGCAACCGCTGGGCGCAGCTCCAGGAGCTCGCCACCGCCAACGACTCCCTTGTCAAGCACCCCCGCTTCTGGCCCCGGGTGGAGGAGGGCGACGACCTCGCCGGCGACCAGCACCTGCGCTTCTTCGTCCAGGACAAGGACGGCGAGGCCTACAGCGACCTGTCCAAACAGCTCGGTCTGGCCGTGCCCGTGCCCAGCCGTGGCATCGCCACCGGCGACGCCGACGGGGACGGCCGCCTGGACATGGTGGTGGCCCGGCAGTGGGAGGACCCGGTCTTCTACTGCAACATGAGCCCGGAGACCGGCGACCACCTCAACCTCAGTCTCACCGACGCGGCCGGGTCGCCCGTGATCGGCGCACAGGTCGCCGTGACCCTGTCCGACGGCAGTACCCGCCTGGGCCGGGTCGACGGCGGCAGCGGCCACTCCGGCAAGCGCAGCCAGGACGTGCACATCGGGCTCGGCCACGAGGTCGACGGCCCGGTGCAGACCCGTCTGACCTGGCGTGACCGCACCGGGCAGGTGCGCAACAAGGACCTCCAGCTGGCTCCCGGCAGGCACTCGCTGGAACTCGGCGCCGACGTGAAGGAGAAGTGACCGTGCCCGAAACCAAGACGCTCACGGCCGCCCCCCGGCACGACGTGAAGGTCACCACCGCCCTGCGCCGGTTCGCGATCTCGATCTCGATCCTCAACATCGCCGGGTACACCTTCCTCGGCTTCGAACAGCCCTGGTTGTGGCCCTTCATCGCGATCTTCACCGCCTACGTGGTGGAGATCGCGCTGGAGGCCGTCAGCGCCCGCGTCGACAAGCGGGCCCCCCGCTACGCCGGCGGGGGGTTCAAGGGGATGGTCGAGTTCCTCTTCCCCGCCCACATCACCGGTCTCGCCGTGAACATGCTGACCTACGTCAACGACCGCGTCTGGGTCATGGTCTTCGGCGTCGTCGTGGCCGTCGGCACGAAGTGGGTGCTGCGGGCCCCGCTCAAGGGCCGCATGCGGCACTACATGAACCCGTCGAACTTCGGCATCGCGGTGATCCTGCTCCTCTTCCCCTGGGCGAGCATCGCGCCGCCCTACCACTTCACCGAGTACCTGTACGGCCCGGCCGACTGGGTCCTCCCCGCGATCATCCTGGTCCTGGGCACCATGCTGAACGCGAAGCTGACCGGCCGCATGTGGCTGATCATGGCCTGGCTCGGCGGCTTCGTGGTGCAGGCCGTCGTCCGAGGGCTGGTGATGGGCACCTCCATCCCGGCGGCGCTCGGCATGATGACCGGTGTCGCCTTCGTGCTCTTCACCAACTACATGGTCACCGACCCCGGCACCTCGCCCTCCAAGCGGTCCTCCCAGATCTTCTTCGGAGCCGGGGTGGCGGCGATGTACGGCGTGCTGACCGGCCTCGGCATCGCCTACGGCATCTTCTTCGCCACCGCCCTGGTCTGCCTGATCCGCGGAGGCTACCTGTGGGGTCTGCACTTCCTCGCCAAGCAGCGCGAGGCGCAGGAGCGGCAGGCGCCTGCCGTCCACGGCGCCCACGACCGCCAGGACGCCCCGGTCGAACAGCTCGTGGCCGCCCCGGCGGCCCCGGCGACCGGGTCCGTAGCGGGAGGCGCCGCGCCGCAGCCGGCGACGGTCGTCCTCTCGGGCGACCCCTGCAAGGACGGCACCTGCTTCCACGGCAAGTGCGCAGCCGAACGAGCCACGAAGAACAAGGCGGCGGTGCCTGTATGAGCCGAATAGCCATCGTCGGGGTCGCCTGCACGTACCCCGACGCCACCACACCCCGGGAGCTCTGGGAGAACGCCGTCGCCGGACGGCGCGCCTTCCGCAGACTGCCCGACGTCCGAATGCGCCTGGACGACTACTGGAACCCGGACCCCGCGGTCCCCGACACCTTCTACGCCCGCAACGCCGCGGTCCTGGAGGGCTGGGAGTTCGACCGCGTCGCCCACCGGATCGCCGGCAGCACCTACCGCTCCACCGACCTGACCCACTGGCTCGCCCTGGACACGGCGACCCGGGCGCTGGCGGACGCGGGCTTCCCGGCCGGTGAGGGACTGCCCGCCGAGCGCACCGGAGTCGTCGTCGGCAACACGCTGACCGGTGAGTTCTCCCGTGCCAACGGCATGCGGCTGCGCTGGCCCTACGTACGCAGGGTGCTCGCGGACGCGCTCCAGAGGCAGGACTGGGACGACGACCGGCTCGGCGAGTTCCTCCAAGGGGTGGAGGAGGCCTACAAGAGGCCCTTCCCCGCCGTCGACGAGGACACCCTCGCGGGCGGCCTCTCCAACACCATCGCCGGCCGGATCTGCAACCACTTCGACCTGAACGGCGGCGGTTACACCGTCGACGGCGCCTGCTCCTCCTCCCTGCTGTCCATCACCACCGCGGCGACCTCGCTGCAGAGCGGCGACCTCGACGTCGCCATCGCCGGCGGTGTCGACCTGTCCATCGACCCCTTCGAGATCATCGGCTTCGCCAAGACCGGTGCGCTCGCCCGGAAGGAGATGCGGCTCTACGACCGCGGCTCCAACGGGTTCTGGCCGGGCGAGGGCTGCGGCATGGTCGTGCTCATGCGCGAGGAGGACGCGGTCGCCGCCGGGCACCGCGTGTACGCCTCGATCGCCGGCTGGGGCATCTCCTCCGACGGTCAGGGAGGCATCACCCGACCCGAGGTGAGCGGGTACCAGCTCGCGCTGTCGCGCGCCTACGACCGGGCGGGCTTCGGCATCGAGACCGTGCCGCTGTTCGAAGGCCACGGCACCGGTACCGCCGTCGGTGACGCCACCGAGCTCCGGGCGATCATGGGCGCCCGCGCCGCTGCCGACCCGCAGGCCCCGAGCGCCGTCATCACCTCCATCAAGGGCATGATCGGCCACACCAAGGCGGCCGCGGGGATCGCCGGACTCATCAAGGCCGTGATGGCCCTGGACTCCGGGGTGCTGCCCCCCGCCATCGGCTGCGTGGACCCCCACGACCTGCTCACCGACGAGTCCGCCAACCTTCGCGTCCTGCGCAAGGCGGAGGCGTGGCCCGAGGGCGCACCGCTGCGGGCCGGCATCACCGCCATGGGCTTCGGCGGGATCAACACCCATGTCGTCCTCGACAGGTCGGACGCCTCCGGGCGCCGCCCTGCCGTCAACCGCCGGACCACGCTGCTGGCCAACTCCCTCCAGGACTCCGAACTGCTGCTCCTGGACGGGGACTCGCCCGCGGCGCTGGCCCAGCGGCTGACGCAGGTGGCCGACTTCGCCGCGCAGGTCTCCTACGCCCAGCTCGGCGACCTGGCCGCGACCCTCCAGCGGGAACTGCGCGACCTGCCCCACCGGGCCGCTGTCGTGGTCACCTCGCCCGAGGACGCCGAGGTCAGGCTTCGCGACCTCGCCGGCACCGCCGGGGCCCGGGTGCCCGACGACGGCCCGGTCTTCACCCCGGACGGCCGTGCCTTCCTCGGCGCCGCCGTCGAGGGAGCCCGCATCGGCTTCCTCTTCCCGGGGCAGGGTTCCGGCACGTCAACGGCCGGGGGCGCGCTCGCCCGCCGGTTCACCGAGGCCGCCGAGGTCTACGCGCGCGCCGCACTGCCCACCGCCGGGGACATGGTCGCCACCCACGTGGCCCAGCCGCGGATCGTCACCGGTTCGACGGCCGGGCTGCGGGTGCTGGAGGCTCTGGGCATCGAGGCCGACATCGCGCTCGGCCACAGTCTGGGCGAACTCTCCGCCCTGCACTGGGCGGGAGCCCTGGACGCGGCCACCCTGCTGCAGGCCGCACGCACCCGCGGCGCGGCCATGGCCGCGCACAGCGCTTCGGGCACGATGGCCTCGCTGACCGCCACCCCGGAGGAGGCCGGGAGGCTCGTCGAGGGGCTCCCGGTCGTGATCTCCGGGTACAACGGCCCCCGTCAGACGGTGGTCGCCGGGACCGTCGAGGCCGTGGAGAGCATGGGGGAGCGGGCGGCGGCCGCGGGGATCGCCTTCACCCGCCTGGCCGTGTCGCACGCCTTCCACTCGCCCCTCGTCGCCCCGGCCGCCGAGTCCTTCGGCGACTGGCTGGCGGAGGCGCGGCTGGGCGGAGTGGGGCGCCGGGTCGTCTCCACCGTCACCGGTACGGAGCTGGAGAGCGACACCGACCTCGCCAAGCTGCTGCGGCAGCAGATCACCGACCCGGTGCTGTTCACCCAGGCGGTCCGGGCGGCGGCGGCCGAGGTGGACCTGTTCGTCGAGGTCGGGCCCGGCCGGGTCCTGAGCACCCTGGCGGCGGAGACCGCCGGGAAGCCCGCCGTCGCGCTGAACACCGACGACGAGTCGTTGCGCGGTCTGCTGCAGGTGGTCGGCGCCGCGTTCGTGCTCGGGGCGCCGATCATCCCCGAACGGCTCTTCAACGACCGGCTGACCCGGCCGCTGGAGGTGGGGAAGGAGTTCCACTTCCTGGCCAGCCCCTGCGAGCAGGCCCCGGAGTTCACGCTTCCCGCGGCCGCTCGCGGTCCGCTCGTCCAGGAGTCCGAGGCCCCGGAGGCCGCGGAGGCCGGCGGTTCGGCGGGGGAGTCGGCGCTCGACGTGCTGCGCGCGCTGGTGGCCGAACGGGCTGAGCTGCCGACCGAGTTGGTCGACGAGAACAGCAGTCTCCTCGACGATCTGCACATGAGCTCGATCACGGTCGGTCAGATCGTCAACCAGACGGCTGTCCGGCTCGGCCTCTCCCCTTCCAGCATCCCGACCAACTTCGCCACGGCGACCGTGGCGGAGCTGGCTTCTGCTCTCACCACCCTGGTCGAGACCGGGGCGGACACGACGGCGGCGCCTGTCGTGACGGGCGCCGCGGCCTGGGCACGGCCCTTCTCCGTCGACCTCGACGAACTGCCCCTCCCCGCGGCCGTGGCGGACGAGAAGGGCGGCACGTGGGAGTTGTTCACCTCCGCCGATCACCCCTTCGCCCACGATGTCCGGCACGCTCTCCAGAACGCCGCGGTGGGCTCCGGGGTCCTGGTGTGCCTGCCGCCGGAATGCTCCGCGGACCAGCTCGAACTCGCGCTGGACGGGGCGAGGTCGGCCCTGGCGGGCAACCGGGAGGGCCGCTTCGTCCTGGTGCAGCACGACCGGGGCGCGGCGGGTCTGGCCAAGACCCTGCACCTGGAGGCCCCCCACCTTCGGACCACCGTCGTCCACACCCCGGTGGCCGAGGGGGCCGCGGACCGGGTGGCCGCCGAGGTCGCGGCGACCACGCACTTCAGCGAGGTGCACCTCGCCGAGGACGGCGCCCGGCGGGTGCCCGTGCTGCGGGCCCTGCCCTTCGCCCCGGACCGTACCGACCAGGTGCTGGGTCCGGACGACGTCCTGCTCGTCACAGGCGGCGGCAAGGGCATCACCGCCGAGTGCGCGCTGGCCGTCGCCGAGCGGACCGGGGCGGCGCTGGCCGTGCTGGGCCGCTCGGACCCGGGCAGCGACCAGGACCTCGCCGCGAACCTCGGGCGGATGCAGGAGAGCGGTGTCCGCGTCGCCTACGCGGCCGCCGACGTCACCGATCCGGTGCGCGTCGCCGAGGCGGTCGCCGAACTGACCGGGGCCCTCGGCCCCGTGACCGCCCTCCTGCACGGGGCGGGGCGCAACGAGCCGACGGCGCTCGGCGGGCTCGACATGGCCGCCGTCCGCAGCACGCTCGCCCCGAAGGTCGACGGGCTGCGCCATGTGCTGGACGTGGTCGGCGAGGAGAACCTCAAGCTCCTGGTCACCTTCGGCAGCATCATCGGCCGGGCGGGACTGCGGGGGGAGGCCCATTACGCCACCGCCAACGAGTGGCTGGCCGGGCTCACCGAGGACGTGGCCCGCCGGAACCCGGGCTGCCGGGCGCTGTGCATGGAGTGGTCCGTCTGGTCCGGCGTCGGCATGGGCGAGAAGCTGTCGGTCGTCGAGTCCCTCACCCGTGAGGGCATCGTGCCGGTCTCGCCCGACCAGGGCATCGAGATCCTGCTGCGACTGATCTCCGATCCCGACGCCCCCGTGGTGACGGTGATCAGCGGCCGGACGGAAGGCATCGGAACCGTCCGGCGCGAGCAGCCCCCGCTGCCGTTGCTGCGCTTCACCGGGGAACCGCTGGTGCGCTACCACGGTGTGGAGCTCGTCACCGAGGCCGAGCTGAACGCCGGCACGGACCTCTACCTCTCCGACCACCTGCTGGACGGCAATCTGCTGCTGCCCGCGGTGATCGGCATGGAGGCCATGGTCCAGGTCGGCTCCGCCGTCACCGGCCGTCAGGACGTGCCGGTCATCGAAAACGCGCGGTTCCTGCGCCCGATCGTGGTGCCGCCCGGCGGCACGACCCGCATCCGGATCGCGGCCACCGTCACCGGCTCCGACCGTGTGGACGTGGCCGTCCACGCGCAGGACACCGGTTTCGCGGCGGAGCACTTCCGGGCGCGGCTGGTCTACGGGGGCGCGGCGATCCCGGAGGGCGCCCCCGACCAGGTGGGCCCGAAGGTGCCGGACGCCCCGCTGGATCCCGCGACCGACCTGTACGGCGGGGTGCTCTTCCAGGGCGAGCGCTTCCAACGGCTGCGGCGCTTCCACCGGGCCGCCGCACGGCACGTCGACGCCGACGTGGCGCTCGACGCGCCGTCCGGCTGGTTCGCCGGCTTCCTGCCGGGCACGCTGCTGCTCGCGGACCCGGGGATGCGTGACGCCCTGATGCACGGGAACCAGGTGTGCGTCCCCGACGCGACCCTGCTGCCGTCCGGCATCGAGCGGCTGTATCCGATGGCGGGCGGCGAGGATCTTCCGGAGCTGGTCCGCTACTGCGCGACCGAGCGCCACCGGGACGGCGACACCTATGTGTACGACATCGCCGTGCGGACTCCCGACGGCGCCGTCGTCGAGCGGTGGGAGGGGCTCACCCTGCACGCCGTGCGCAAGTCGGACGGCTCCGGGCCGTGGGTCGCGCCGCTGCTCGGCTCCTATCTGGAACGGACCCTGGAGGAAGTGCTCGGCGCCCATATCGACGTCGCCGTGGAGCCGGTCCCGGCGGGCTCCGGGGGGTCGGTGGCCGATCGCCGCAAGGCGACCGCACGGGTCGTCCAGCGGGCGCTGGGCGAGAGCGTGAAGGTGCGCTACCGGCCCGACGGCCGGCCCGAACTCGACGGTGTGCGCCGCCTGTCGGCGGCGCACGGCCCGGGGGTGACCCTGGGCGTCGTCGGTACGGCCACCGTGGCCTGCGACATCGAGGCGGTCACCGTACGCGGTGCGCAGGCGTGGGAGGGGTTGCTCGGCGAACACGGGAACCTGGCCGCCCTGGTGGTCAAGGAGACCGGGGAGGAGGCGGACACCGCGGCGACCCGCGTGTGGACGGCCGTCGAGTGCCTGAAGAAGGCGGGCCTGCCGGCCGGGGTGCCTCTCACCCTGGCCCCGCAGGCCAGGAGCGGGTGGGTGGTTCTGACGGCGGGCACGCTGCGCATCGCGACCTTCGCCACCACGCTGCGGCACGTCGAGGAACCCGTGGTGCTCGCCTTCCTCACCGACGGCGCGGAGGAACCGGCCCCCGGGAGGGCCCGCACATGAGCACGGACCCGGTGCGGGCGGGGGAGCAGCGCCGAGCCCCCGCCCGCCCCGGGCTCCCTTCCCCATCGATCCCCCGATCCGTCGGCACACCACCGAGCCGGGCCCCGGCCGCCGGCAGGGAGGCAGAAATGAGTCCGATCACCGCTCCGCCCGCGGAGCTAGTCGACCCGAACGACCGCGTACAGCTCAGGAGGGTGTTCGGGGACTTCCCGACCGGCGTCACCGTGGTGACCGTCGGCGGGAGCGAGCCCCGGGGCATGACGGCCAACTCGTTCACGTCCGTCTCGCTCTCACCGCCGCTGGTGCTGATCTGCGTCGGCAAGGACGCCGTGATGCACCAGCGCCTCACCGCCCTGCCGACGTTCGCCGTATCGGTTCTGGAAGCCGGGCAGGAGAAGGCCGCCAGGCATTTCGCGGACCGCTCCCGTCCGCCGGGCGCCGACCAGTTCGACTCGGTGGACTGGCTGCTCGGGGAGGCGTCCGGCGCACCGCTGATCGCGGGTGCGGTGGCCCACCTGGAATGCGCGAAGCACCGGCTCTACGACGGTGGCGACCACACGATCTTCCTCGGCGAAGTGATCACGGCGACGCGCTGGCCGGTCCGCGAGGGGATGCTGTTCTCCGGCGGCCGCTTCCGCCGGTTCGCACCGGATGCGGGCGAAGGAAGGGCGGCATGAGGATCGATCCGCCCGGCCCGCCGCTCAGGGCGCTTCCGGGACTGCTGAGGAAGCTGGCGGTGGACCGCCTCGGCATGATGCAGGACGCGGCCGACCTCGGGGACGCCGTCCGCGTCTCCATGGGGCCCAAGAAGCTGTACGTCTTCAACCGTCCCGACTACGCCAAGCACGTCCTGGCGGACAACAGCGACAACTACCACAAGGGCATCGGTCTGGTGCAGTCCCGCCGGGTGCTGGGCGACGGTCTGCTCACCAGTGACGGTGAGACGTGGCGCGAACAGCGCAGGGCCGTGCAGCCGGCGTTCAAGCCGGGCCGCATCAACCAGCAGGCGGCCGCCGTCGCGGAGGAGGCGGTGAAGCTGGTCGCCCTGCTGCGCGGTCACGAGGGGGGCGGGCCCGTGGACGTCCTCCAGGAGGTCACCGGCCTCACCCTGGGCGTGCTGGGCCGCACGCTGCTCGACTCGGACCTCACCGCGCACGAGTCGCTCGCCCATTCCTTCGAGGAGGTCCAGGACCAGGCCATGCTGGAGATGGTGAGCCAGGGCATGGTGCCCGGCTGGCTGCCGCTGCCTCCACAGGCGCGCTTCCGGCGCGCCCGCCGGGAGCTGTACCGGGTGGCCGACCTGCTGGTGGCCGACCGGCGCTCCAGGATGGCCGGCGGGGAGGCGGACGACGACGCGCTGGCCCGGATCATCGTCGCGGCCGACCGGCGGCGGGGCGATCCGGCCGGAACCCGCCGCAGGCTGCGCGAGGAGCTGGTCACCCTGCTGCTGGCGGGACACGAGACCACGGCCAGTACGCTCGGCTGGACCCTGCATCTGCTGGAGCGTCACCCCGAGGCGCGCGACCGGGTCCGCGCCGAGGCCCGCGCCGCCCTCGGCGACCGCGTCCCCCGGCTGGAGGACCTGCACCGGCTGCCGTACACGACGATGGTGGTGCAGGAGGCGATGCGGCTGTTCCCTCCCGTGTGGATCCTGCCCAGGGTCGCCCAGCGGAGCGACGTGGTGGGCGGCTACACGGTGACCGCCGGCTCGGACGTGCTGGTCTGCCCGTACATCATGCACCGCCACCCGGGCCTGTGGGACGATCCCGAGCGCTTCGACCCGGATCGGTTCGAACCCGGGCAGGTGGCCGCCCGGCCCCGGTACGCGTACATCCCGTTCGGCGCGGGGCCCCGATTCTGCGTCGGCAGCAACCTCGGGATGATGGAGGCGGTGTTCGTCACGGCCCTGGTCACCCGCGATCTCGATCTGCGTACTGTCGCCGGACACCGGGCGGTTGCCGAACCCATGCTCTCCCTGCGGATGCGCGGAGGGCTACCGATGACGGTGAGTGCGGCGAGGTGAGCCGGCTCTCGAGGGCGAAGTGGGCCAGCAGGACCGGTGGATCGAGGGCGTCCACCTTACGCAGGAGGATGTCCACCGGACGGAGCAGCGCGCCGGGGTGCACCACGAGCGGTCCGCTGTGCCCGAGGAGCAGCGGTTCGGAGTCGAGCCGGTGGGGCTGGTGGCCGACGGAGTAGGAGTGGGCCAGGATGTGCCAGGTGCCCACGGGGACGTCCCGGAGCTCGAAGGCCCCGGGGCTCTCCAGAGTGGTCCAGCGCGCCGGCCGGCCCTGGCGCATCCTGCCGGGGAACAGGCCCACGAAGACCCGCTCCGGCCTCTCGCCCGGAGCGGAATGAATGCGTCCGCGTAACGAGAGGTTGTGGGCGACGGAGGTAATACGGCTCGCGGGGGAGGGGAATCCCGGCTGCACCCCGCCGAAGTCGCGATAGGCGCTCGGGGAAAGGCCCACACAGGCCTTGAACCGCGAGCTGAAGGTACCGACGCTGCTGTAGCCGACCTGGCTGCTGATATCGGCCACACTGAGTGCAGTATGCACCAGAAGTCGCTTGGCCTCCTGAATCCGTAAGGCGGACAGGAAACGCCCGGGAGAGGTACCGGTGACTTCACGGAAGATGCGGGTGAAATGGAACTTGCTGAACATCGCCGTGCGCGCCATGTCGTCGATCGTGAGGTTCTGACCGAGGTTGACGTGCATGTACTCGACGACCCGGCGGACCGCGTCCTCGATGGTGTTCGTGGTCACCGTAACTCCCTGTCGAAGTAGGCCGTCAACGGCGAGGTGGCTGAGTGGTACGGAGTTCCGGGCTGTCGGCCGCGGCGCTGTGCCGGCGCCGGACCATCTCCTCGGCGAACCGGCGCCAGGCGTCCGAGCAGTGCTGCGCCAGGTCCGCCATCGAGTCGACGCAGTGGGCGGGGACCGCGTCCGCGCGCCGGCGCCAGGCCTCGTCGACGACGAACCGGTTGTGCAGCCAGCGCATGAGTTCGCGCCCCTGGTCGGAGTGGCGCATGGAAGGGTCGTTGGAGAGCCTGCGCAGCGCCTCCAGCGGCGCCCGGGACCGCGGGGACACCGGCGGTCTCCCGGCGACGGCGGGCGGCGCCTTCGGGCTCGTCCGGACGACCGCGCCGACGGGCGGCTTGGCCGCCGCCTGCTTCTGGCGGGCGGGCCCCGTCTCCAGCATCGCGCTCTGCCGGTTCTGCGGGACCGGGTCCTCGCCCCGCAGCAACCGGCGGCGGACGTCGTGCGCCGTGCCCAGCGACAGCCCGGTCTGCTCGACGACGGAGCGCAGCGGGAGCGCCGGGTCCTGGGTCAGCAGCGCCGCGGCGTGCAGGCGTTCGGCGGTGCGGTCCAGCGGGTGGATGCGGCCGTCCGCCCCGGTTCGCACGTTCAGCAGCGGAGAACCCGCGGCTGAACACGTCCGCACACCCGCCACGGTCTTGGCGTCGAGTCCCACGTGCGCGGCGACCGCGCGGTCGGACAGGGTCGGGTGCGAGGCCAGGATGCGGGCCGCGGCGGTCTTGCGGTCGGCGACCGACAGCGGCAGTCCGTTGGTGATGTTCGCCGCGACGGACCGCAGGAACACCTGCTCCTCGGCCCCCTCGAAGAAGGTGACCTCGACGGTGTCCAGCCCCTTCAGGCGGGCCGCGCCGATGCGGTGCATGCCGTCGACGACCCGCATGGTCGGCCGGTGGACCAGGACCGGCGGCAGGGACGCGTAGACGGTCGCGAGGCGCTGTACATGGGAACGATCGATTCCGTTCAGGCGTGGGGAATCGGCGGGAATGAGTTCATCGATCCGTACGACACGCCGTGAACGCTCCACGACGCGTTGGGCAGAGTCACTTTTCACGTTTCCCCCAAGACATGAGACCAGGGCTCACTTCCACATGCGGTGCCCGTGCAGAAGCGTTTCCACGTGCAGGTGATGAAGACATCCGTGCGGCCAGACTAGTGAGCCGCTCGCCCGCGCGCGTAATCCATCCGCCGCTTCGCGCCAACTCCGTGGAGTCGGTTTCAAGGTCGCCTCCACTTTGGCTAGTTGCTTGAACCGGTCGAACGAACCTAGTTTTCTCCTCGCCGCAAGGCATCCCACTCCGGACTGCGAGAATGGAGAGCGAGTTGCGCGACGACAATGAGCGAGGGGCGCCGGCCGGCGACATCCGGACCATGACCCTGGAGGCCTACGCCGACACGATCGTGCCGGGTCAGAAACGCTCCGCGGACGACCGGGCCATCGCGGGAGTGGCCACCGGCGGCGGCGCCGTCCAGGCGGGGGCCCTGGAACTCCTGCAATGGGATGCGACCGGCATACACGAGGGTCTGGACGACCTGGTGCGCCTGGTCAACGAACATGCCCTGGCCTACGCGGCGGAGCGGGGTCTGGCCCCGGATCCGACGGTGCCGCCCTTCGTGGCGCTGGAGTACCCGGACCGGGCCGCCCTGATCCAGCGGCTGACGACGCCGGGCCACCCCGAGAAGGAGTTCTGGGTACTGCTCTCCCTCTTCTGCAACATGGCCTTCGACTCGGCCGCGCACCTCAACACGGCGCAGGCGATGGCCGACGGGCATCCGGGACTGGAGGCCATGGGCCTGAGCACGCCGGACGCCGACGGCCTGTGGCGATTCCAGGATTACAGCTACGGGCGCGAGTTCGCCCGCCTCCACCCCGACACCACGTCCACCGGGAGCCCCGCATGAGCACCACGGCCGAGCGCACGGACGTCCTCGTCATCGGCAGCGGATTCGGCGGCGCGATCGCCGCGTACCACCTGGCGGCGGGGGGCGCGGACGTCACCGTCCTGGAACGCGGTCCGTGGCTGGAGAGCAAGGAGTTCGAGCACGACTACAAGCTCGGCTCCTCCTACACCAGGGCGTTCGACTTCACGGTCGGGGACGGCATGAGCATCCTCGGCGGGAACTGCGTGGGCGGCGGCAGCGTCGTCTACTTCGCGGCGATGCCCCGCGCCCCGCGCTTCGTCTTCGACCGGCAGGGGTCCATAGGACGCCGGATGTGGCCGCAGGCAGTGAGCCGCGACACCCTGGACCCCTGGTACGACCGGGTCGAGGAATCCCTCTCCGTCACCCGGCAGGACTGGAACGACGTGAGTTACGCCGGCGGGCTCTGGGCCGCGGCGTGCAACCACGCCGGTCGCACCGCCAACCCCCTCGCCGTCGCCATCGACAACACCAAGTGCGTGAACTGCAACTGGATGATGGCCGGCTGCCGTTTCGAGGCCAAGCAGTCCCTTCTGGTCAACTACCTGCCCGCCGCCATCGCCCATGGGGCGCGCATCCGGCCGCTGCACGAGGTGCAGTACCTCACGCGCACCCCCGAGGGCTCCTACCGGGTGCACTACAACGTCGTGCACGACGACGACTACCGCCTGCAGGCGGGCAGCGGCGTCATCGAGGCGAAGATCGTGGTCATGGCGGCCGGCGCGGGCGCGACCCCGGTGATCCTCCAGCGCAGCGAGGCCCACCTGGGCACGATGCCCCGAGCGGTCGGCCGCTACTTCTCCGGCAACGGCGAGCGGCTCAACACCGCCATCATCGACGAGGCGAAGGCGGCCGAGCTGTTCGGTCTGGACCGGGGCGACGGGCTGGCCTACGCGGCCAACCAGATCGGCAAGGGCCCCACCGTGGCCAGCTGGGACAGGCTGGACGGTTCGCTGCCCGAGTACTCCCGCTACTCGCTGGAGCAGCTCTACTTCCCGCCGGGCCTCGGCACGATCCTCGCCCAGGTGCCCGGCGCCACCGGCCCCTCCTGGTTCGGCAAGGAGAAGAAGGAGATCCTGAAGCAGTGGACCTCCTGGCTCACGATCTTCACGATGATCGAGGACGACAACGAGGGCGTCTTCGGACCGCCTCCCGCCACGGGCAACGCCCACCGCATCTCCCAGCAGATGCTGGGCCGGGGCAACCTGCGCTACGAACCGACGAAGAACACCCTGGGCGCCTGGGCCGCGTCCGACGCCGAGGTCAAGGAGATCCTGGAGAAGGACGGCCTGGCCAAGGTCATGCCGTGGACCAACGACCTGGTCGGCGCGTACACCGTCCATCCGCTCGCCTCCTGCCGGATGGGCGACGACCCGCACACCTCCGCCCTGGACGACAGCAACGAACTCCGCGACCACCCGGGCATCTTCGTCACCGACGGCTCGTCGGTGCCCGGCGCGCTGACGGTCAACCCCGCGATGACCATCGCGGCGCTCGCCGAACGCGCGATGCCGGGGATCGTGCGCGCCGCGCAGAGCCGGGGCGTCTCCGTCACCTACGGCGCACCGGCCCCCGACGGTTCCGCGAGCGGCCGTAACAAGGTCCTCCCGCTGCTGCCGTCGGCACGCGGCTGATCCCGCGCGCCGACCGGCGCCCCCGCCCGCGCTCTCCGCCCGGAGCGCGGGCCACCGACCCCGCAGGTTCTCGCGGCCAGTGGGTTGCATCACGCAACTCGGTGCGATGACCGGCCCCGACGACGAAGGGCACAGACCGATGACCGCGACGATCCCCGACTACTTCGAGCTCCGTCACACCGTCGGCTTCGAGGAGACGAACCTCGTCGGCAACGTCTACTACGTCAACTACCTTCGTTGGCAGGGACGTTGCCGCGAGCTCTTCCTCAAGGAGAGGGCCCCTTCGGTGCTCGCCGAGGTCCAGGAGGACCTCAAGCTCTTCACGCTCAAGGTGGACTGCGAGTTCTTCGCCGAGATCACCGCCTTCGACGAGCTGTCGATCCGCATGAGGCTCTCGGAGCTGCGGCAGACCCAGCTGGAGTTCACCTTCGACTACATCAAGCTGGGCGGCGACGGCGGCGAGACCCTGGTGGCGCGGGGGCGGCAGCGCATCGCCTGCATGCGCGGCCCCAACACGGCGACCGTGCCGACCCTGATACCCGAGGCCCTGGCCGAGGCGCTCGCACCCTATTCCGACCGGGCCGGCTCCTCCGTGGGCCGCGCCGCCTAGGGCGGGTTTCGAAAGTCCCGCCTGCTCGGCGGCGTCCGGGCGGACGGCGCTCCTTTCGAAACACGCCCCAGAGCCTCCCGTTCGGACCACGTGGAGCTCGCTGCGCCCGGCCCGCTCCTGCGCCGCCTTGTCGTCGACCGCCGGCGCCCCGCGGCGACCCCGTCCCGACGGCCACCCGGCCCACCCGGTGGGCAACCCCGTCCCCGTCCTGGAACACACCCTGTGAAGGAGTACGAGATGAACACGCTCGACGACGTCCTCAACCACCTGGCCACCGACATCGAGGAGCTGGCGCAGCTGGTCGAGAAGATCGACGAGGACGCCTGGTCCACCCCGACGCCGGCTCCCGGCTGGACCGTCACCGACCAGATCGCGCATCTCACCTTCGTCTTCAACCTGGCCAGGACCGCGGCGGCCGCGCCGGCGGAGTTCAAGGCCGTCACCGCCGCCGCGGCCGGGAACTTCGACGGAGCGGTGAACGCGGCCCTGAAGCAGTTCAAGGACTTCCCGCCGCAGGAGCTGCTCACCCGCTTCCGGGCCATGGGCCGGGCCTCGGTCGAGGCACTCGCCGCGGTGCCGGCCGGCCAGATCGTCCCGTGGCTGGTCAACCCGCTGCCGCCGGTCGTCCTGGGCTGCGCCGGGATCATGGAGGTGTTCGCCCACGGCCAGGACATCGCCGATGCCCTGGGGGTCCGGCGCACGCCCACGGAGCGGCTCCGCAACATCGTGGACTTCGCCTGGCTGACACGCGACTTCGGCTACGAGTCGCACGGTCTGACCCCGCCGGCCGAGCCGTTCCGCTTCGAGCTGACCGCCCCCTCGGGCGAGGTCTGGACGGTCGGCCCCGAGGACGCCACCGACACGATCAGCGGTCCCGCGCACGACTTCTGCCTGCTGGTCACCCGCCGCCGCCACCGCGACGACCTGGCCCTGACCGCGTCGGGCCAGGAGGCGGAGCGGTGGCTGGACATCGCCCAGGCCTACCGGGGGCCGGCGGGCGAGGGGCGCAAGCCCGGACAGTTCGCGGCGACCGGGAGCTGACCGGCGCCCCGGGGCCGGGCGCCGGGGGCTCCCGCCCGTCTCCCCACGGCCGGTCAGTACGCCTGGTGGGCGGCGGCTTCGGCGGGTTCCCGGTCCCGGCCGATGTCGGCCAGGGCGTTGAGCACCATCGGGGGGTTGTCGGCCAGTCTCCGCAGCAGGGGAAGCCACCAGTTCACCCCGTAGGTCGCGTGGATGCGGCAGGTGCGGCCCGCCACCCGGTGGCGGCGCAGCAGTTCGGGCCGGACACCGTAGAGCATCTCGATGTCCTGGACGTGTTCCAGCAGCCCGCGCTCCTGCGCCGCGGCCAGGACCTCGGCGTCCTGCGTGGCCAGGCTCAGCTCGACGCCCCGGTCCAGGAGGAGCTCCGCGAGATCGAGGTACCGGTCGTCGAGGGCCGGGCCCCGGGCCAGGGCCACATCCGGTGGTTCGGGCGAGGAGCCCATGACCAGCCGGATGGTGCGGCCCGGCCCCGCTACGGCCATGGCGTCGTCCCCGGTGCGGTGCAGGTGCGCCTGAAGGGTGATTCCGAGGTTGTCGTAGCGGGTGGCCAGTGCGTCGTGGACGGCCAGGACGGTGTCGATGTCCTCGGAACCCTCCACGAGCAGCACGACCTCGCTGCCGTGGAGCGCCGCGGCGGCCGCCAGCCGGCCGACGTTGCGCAGGGCGGCCTCCGCCGAGTGGGCGAGGCCGATCCGGGACAGGTCCAGACCGATCCGGTCCGGGGCCGGTTCGTGGTCGAGCAGCCGCAGATGCTCCTCGACCACGTGCTCCGCACGGACGGCGTCGGTGGCCCCCTGATCGGGGCCGGCGAACTCCGCGCTCACGCGGTAGCCCCGGGAGCGCAGCCGGGCGGCCTGTTCGAGGAAGCCCGCGCGGTCCGAGGCGAGCACGTAGCGGCGGGCGGCGGGGGAGAGCATGTCCCGCAGTGCCGAGGAGGGGGCGGCGAAAGCGGTCCTGCACCGCGCGTCGCCGGCCAGCCGCCGCAGTCCCTCGGCCGCCGCCTCCAACAGGGCACGCTGGGACATCTCGTGGTTCACGGCGGGGCCTCGGCCTTCTTCTCGGTGGAAACCTGCTACGGCCGGAGCCGCTGTACCGGTCAGCGGACGCACACCGGCGCCTCGTTCCGCACGGCGCGGCCCGCCGGCCGTGCGACGTGGGACCGGATCCGCGCCGGAGCATCGCCCCCCGGGCGTCGGTGGGTGTCCGGCACGGACAGGCATGTACCAGTTTTTGGCAATAACTTGCCAAAGCTCTCAACGTTCATTGCTGCAACAACACACCAGCACTGGCAAGCATTTTCGCCGATCAACTCGATGTTCCCCATCATGGCCGCCCGAGGTCGGAGGAGGGCTACTCGGCTTGCATATCAGCACGCCCCTTCACCAAAGGCAAGTAATTGCCAGCGCGTTCGATAATTTCGGCAACAAAGTGACCGATGCAGGAGGTACACATGCGTCAGCAGACGCAGAACCGGGGGCGAACGGCCGCGGCGGTACGGGGGGACCGCACGCGGCGGCGCCTCGCGCCGACGGCGGCGGGCACGGCGGGGCGACGGACCTCGCGGTCCGAAGCGGCCTCAGCCGCCGGCGCCTCCCCCGACCTTCCCGCGTGCCCGCATGAGACATTCCGCCGCGAGCCGCCAGATCTCCGCGGCGAGGTTGATGTTGGAGTTCTCCTGCGCCTGCTCGGCCAGGAGCTGGAGGCCGGCCAGGCCCTCGTCCTCCTCCCCGCTCAGGATGCGCAGCTGATGGCTGAGGACCTCCAGGCGGATCCGGCTCTGATAGGGCAGCCGGAGCTCGGTCCGACCGAGCCTCTCCAGCAGCGCGCGGGCATCGGCGAACCTGCCCTCGTGGAAGGCGAGGCGCGCCCGCAGCGCGGCGAGGGACTGTTCCAGGGCGGGTGTGCGGGCGAAGGGGAGAGCCGCCTCCGCCGCCTCGATGCAGCGCTGCGCGGCGTCGGGTTCGGGGGGAAGCTTCTGGAGGTGGAGTTCGGCCATCGCGATGCGCAGCCGCAGCCAGATCGTCAGGTTCTCCCGGCTGTCGAATCCGTCCAGCGCCTCCTGGAAGAGGACCTGCGCCGCGGCGAACTCGCCCTGCCGCACCTTCAGCGCGCCCGCCGTCCACAACGCCTCGGCCCACAGGGTGTCGGACCGCCCCCTCACCAGAGCGATCAGCTCGTCGGCGTGGCGCCGGGCGTCGGGCATCCGTCCCGCCTCGGCCTCCACCGACACCAGGACCAGCAGGGCCGCGGCCCTGTCCTGACCGGACAGCGCGTGGTCGACCGCGAGCCGGTGGGCGGTGCCGGCCGCCTCCACCGCCGGGACGATCTCGCCCAGCACGCGCAGGGACCGGGCGAACTGGGTCAGGGCCCGCGCGCGCAACTCGGCCAGACCGATCTCCTCACTCAGCGTCACCAGCCGCTCGAGGTAGCCGCGCTCGCCGGCCGAGTCGCCGTGCCGACGCTTCCACTGCCCCAGCAGCCACAGGGCCTGCCAGCGGAGCATCGGGTCCTGACCGTATGCGGAACGCACCGCCTCGGCGAGCAGCTCACTGGTCTCGTCGGACTCCAGGGAGGTGGCCAGGGAGAGGATCTGGGCGAGCGATGTGGCCCGGGATCCCTCGAACTCCGAGGGGCTGATGCCGAGTTGTCCGGCCAGGTGGGCGACGGCGCGGTCCGTGGGCTGCCGTGCACCCGACTCCAGGCGCGAGAGATAGCCCGTGGACATGCCGTCCCCCGCGAGCGCGGCCTGGGACAGGCCCCGCTCGGTCCTCAGCTGCCTCAGACGACGGCCGAAAGATGGCTGCTCCAACACGTGCACGCCCCAACGAATGGATGGAGGACGAAGGTTTCTGGCTCGGCCCGGTCCCCGTGGCCTGCCACGCTGTTCCTTCCAGTTGTGCCAGAGACTATGCCGGTCGCGCGCGGCTTGGCAAACCTGTCGACCTCGAAGACCTACACATCTCGCCCAACTCCTGGGCCTGAATGGCAAGTAGACTTGCCCACAGCTTGGAAAAATATTGCCACAGAGCATGTGCTCCCGTACCGTGACAGGGAGTCGATGCAGCCGACACATGTCCATGGAGGTGGCGACAATGGCCAGTGACCGCTCTGCCGTCTCCGGCCGGAACCGTTCCGCGGGGTCCGGCGCGTCGAAGGGCCGCGAAGGCGACGAGTACCGGCTCGGCGACGTACGGGAGTTCATGATCGGCGTGTGGAGCGAGCTCCTCGGCCGCTCCGATCTCACCGAGCATTCGGACTTCTTCGCACGCGGCGGGGACACGCTGCTGATCACCCGGCTGGTCCGCAGGATCACCGAGAGGTTCGGCGTCGCGGTGTCGCTGCGCGAACTGTCGCGGCGCAACCTCGGCGACCAGGTGGCGCTGGTGCACGCATCGCGGCTGCGCTCGGCCCGCCGCGGCTCCCGTCGGCCGACCGTCACCACGCGCGACATCCGCCGGGTGCTGGCGCGGGGCTGGGGTGATCTGCTCGGCTTCCCGAACCCCTCGGAGGGCGCCGACTTCTTCGCGCACGGCGGGGACTCCCTGCTGATCACCCGGCTGGTCCGCAGGATCGACCGTGAGCTGGGCGTCACGCTTCCGGTGCGCGACATGCTGGCCGCCCCGACCCTGGGGGAACAGACGCTGCTGCTCAGCGACGCGGTCGCGGGATCCCGCCGCTCCGTCTTCACGAGCGGCCGACAGTCCGACTGATACCCAGGCAAGTTGCCAAAGTCTGGCATATCGTTGCCACTGCGAGTCCGATTCACTAGCTTCCTGGCATCACGAGGTCTCACCGTCCCGCGGTCACGCCGCCCTCGCTAGGAGCTCGCATGGGTACCGCACTTCACGTTGCCCGACTGTCCCTCCTCATCGGCACGTTCGGACTCGTCACCCTCCTCGCCACGACCTCCGCCCACGCCGCAACGGCGGGAGAAGACGTGGAATGGCCCTTCGCCAGCATCCGCGCCGACGACGAGGTCGAATGGCCCTGATCCCCCGCCGTCCGCCCCTCGCCCTCCCGGAAGGAAGATCCGTGCCCCATATCGCACTCGACAACGACCTCCCCGGTATCAGCGGCCTGATGGCTCACCGCCCCGACACCGCCGCTCCGCTGGGCGATCTCGCGAACGCCCTGCTGCGGGCGCCGTCCTCGCTCGAACCGGGGGAGCGCGAGCTCATCGCGGCGTACGTCTCGCACCTCAACGCCACCGAGTTCTGCTCCGCCTCCCACGGGGCCTTCGCCGCCGCGCAGCTGAGCGGGGGCCGGAAGCTGGTCGAGGCCGTCCTGGCCGATCCCGCGACCGCGCCCGTCGACGGGCGGATGCGCGCGCTGCTGGCCGTCGCCGCCGAGGTCCAGGACGCGGCGCGCCCGGTCTCCGCCGAGGCGATCGCCTCGGCGCGGGCCGAAGGGGCGGACGACACCGCTCTGCACGACACCGTCCTGATCGCCGCCGCCTTCTGCATGTTCAACCGCTACGTGAGCTGCCTTGCCACCGAGCTGCCGAAGGACGGCGAGTACTACGAGCACTCCGCCCGGCAGATCGTCGCCGACGGCTACCGCGCCGCGATGGCCCAGGCCGGCTGACGCCTCCCCGGAGAGGGACGACGGATGAGCACGCGGCGACGGTGGAGCACCGCCGATGTCCCGGACCGCACCGGCACCACCGCGGTGGTCACCGGTGCGAGCTCCGGCATCGGACTGCACCTGGCCCAGGAACTCGCCCGGCACGGCGCCCACGTGGTGCTGGCCGTACGCGATCCCGACCGCGGGATCGCCGCGGCGGCCCGCATCCGGGCCCAGGCGCCGTCGGTCGAGCTGACGGTCCGCCGGCTGGACCTCTCCAGTCTCGCGTCGGTGCGTGCCGGCGCCGAGGAACTGCGCGACCGCTTCCCCCGCATCGACCTGCTGGTCAACAACGCGGGCGTGATGTGGACCGACCGGGCCCGCACCCCGGACGGACACGAACTCCAGTTCGCCACGAACCACCTGGGGCACTTCGCCCTCACCGGTCTGCTCCTGGACTCCCTGCGGGCCGCACCCGGCGCGCGGGTCGTGACGATCAGCAGCTACCTGCACCGGCTGGGGCGCATCGACTTCCGCGACCTGCACGGCGAACGCCGCTACAGCCGGTACCGGGCCTACAACCAGTCCAAGCTGGCCAACCTCATGTTCGCGCTCGAACTCCACCACAGGCTGGCGGAGTCGGGCGCGGAACTGGCCTCGCTCGCCGCCCATCCCGGGCTGGCCGCGACCGGCCTGGGCCGGGGCTTTCCCGCACCCGTGCGCAGGTTCGGCTCCCCGCTCGCCCCCCTGTTCCTCCAGCCGGCCGCGGCGGGAATGCTGCCCGCTCTGCGGGCCGCGACCGATCCCGACGCGCGCGGAGGCGAGTTCTACGGGCCCCTCGGCGTGACCGAGACCCGGGGCGCGCCCGGGCTCGTACGCCCCGGCAGAACGGCCCTCGACCCCCAGGCCCGGCGCCGCCTGTGGGAGGAGTCCGAGCGCCTCACCGGCGTACGCCTGCGCCCCTGAGACCGCCACCCGCTGCGAGGCCGTTCACCCCCGCCCGGCGGCACCGGACACGGCGAGCCGGCTGCCTACGCGCACGGCGGTGGTCAACGCGGCGTAGGACGTGAGCTCGACGAGTTCGCGGTCGGTGGACCATCGCCGCCTGAACGCCTCGACGTCCTGCGGGAGCACCTGGTAGGGGGCGAAGGCCGTCAGCAGCGCCAGCCGTGCCGCGGGCACGTCCTGGGCCGGCAGGCCGGCTACGGCCTCGTCCAGCCACCCCCGGCCGAGACCCGGCGCCGATCCGTCCCACGCGTCCAGACGCGTGCGCAGCCGCTCCCGGACCGGCTCGGGCACCCAGTGCGCCCCCTGGTCCACGGCGGTGACGGCACGTCCCAGGGCCTGGGCCACGAAGGGGCTGCCCTCGGCCCACTCCAGCCCCGGCGGCAGGGGCGCCGGGGGCAGCAGGTCGAGCGAGTCGCCCGGCGCCAGCGGACCCGGTGCGACCGGACGCATGGCCAGGGCGGTGGTCCGCATGATGGGGCCGCGCAGCGGCGTCGGCGTCCGGGCCGGCATGGGGGAGTCGGCCAGGAAGAACGACACCATGCGGTTGATGTAGTGGAACGTGACTACGACGCCGCACAGTTCCGGCGCCTGTTCACCGCTGAGCGGAAACGGCTCCCCGCCGTCCGCCACCCCGTCCCCCGGCTGCCGTCCCGCCTCCCGGACCCACCGCAGGAGCCCGGCGCCGACCCCGTCCGGGGGCAGGGTTCCGAGAACCGCCTGGTGCACCTGGACACAGTACGGGCAGTCGTTGGCGCGGGAGACCTCGGTGGCGACCGTCTCCTTCACCGCCCGGCTCACCCGCCCGTCGACCAGCAGGGTCTCCCGCAGCATCAGCCACGCCGCGGCCAGCGACGCCGCGGCGGGCGAGTGGAGGGCCAGGGGCGGCGCGAGCACGCCGAACTGCTCCTCCGTCTCCCGGTACACCCGGGCCACCAGGCCGCGGGCCTGGCGGGGGGCGACCACGTCCACGTACCTCACCTGCCGCAGGGATCCCCGCAGCACTGCCCGCACGAGCGGCCTCATCGTCGCCTTCCCTTCCCGTTGTCGAAGCTCGGCGCCCTCGCCGACGGCGGTTCGCCCGGCAGGTCCTGTCCGGTCCGCGGCGGCGGGCAGCCGTCGGGGCCGTGCGGCCCCGACCCCGGATCGTCCGCGCGGGTCTCCGGCTCCACGGCGCCCGGACCGAGCACCATCTGTTCCATCAGCATGCGGACCAGCGCGGTCGCCGCTTCCTGCGCGGTGGCCGCGCTGTACGCGGCGGGCGAGGCCGCCGCAGTGGCGAGGACCGTGTCGGCCGACGGCCTCGCGGTGGCGGGTGCCACTGCGGTCGACACCCGGGACGGGCGGTCGCTGTCGCTCATGGGCTGCCTCCCTGACGGGTCCGGGCACCGGCCCGGCATTGTCGGCGACGGGCGCCGGCGCCGGCCGTGGCTCCGGCCGAGAAGCACATTCTCGATCCTCGGGCCGGTCGCGGCCTTCTCGTGGGATGCGCTCTCGCCCAGGCCCGGTCGGCATCGGCGGAGGCGACCGGCAATCAAGGAGATGCGACGCCCGTACGACTCGGTGAACCATGCGGGAGCAGGGCGACGCCGTCCTGACCGATGCGCGCAGACGCCTGCTTCCGCACAGCGCGGACAGGGCGCCTCATGATTCCTGGAGGACCGAGTGGACCAGACGCCTACGCCCGCCCGCACCGAACTGGTTGAACGTGCCTCGAAGTTGAGGCCGCTGCTCCAGTCCCACGCGGCATGGACCGAGGAGAACCGGCGGTTGCACGAGGAGTCGGTCGAGGCGATGGCCGCGGCCGGGATCTTCCGCATGCGCGTGCCGGCCCGCTACGGCGGCTACGAGTCCGACGCCCGCACCCTGGTGGACGTGGCCGCCGAACTGGCTCGCGGCGACGGATCGGCCGCGTGGACGGCGTCGGTGTGGTGGATCCCCACCTGGATGGCGGGCCTCTTCCCGGACCACGTGCAGGACGAGGTGTTCTCCCGGCCGGACGTCCGGGTCTCCGGCACCCTCAGCCCCGGCGGGATGGCGGCCCCGGTCGACGGCGGCGTCGTGGTGAACGGCAAGTGGGGCTTCATCAGCGGCGCCTGGCACAGCCACTGGCAGGTCCTGATCGCCGTCTCGCCCACCCCCGACGGCGCCATGCAGCCCGTGATGGCTCTGGTGCCGACGGACCAGCTGCAGATCGTCGACGACTGGTACACCTCGGGTCTTCGGGGGTCCGGAAGCGTCACCACCATCGCCTCGGACGTCTTCGTCCCCCAGGATCGGGTCCTTCCGCTGGGCGCGGTGCTCCAGCAGCAGTACGCCTCCGAACTCAACGCCGCCTCGCCGATGTTCCGCGCGCCGATGCTGGCCGTGGCCTCGGCCTCGTCGGTCGGCACCATGACCGGACTGGCCGCGGCGGCCCAGGACGTCTTCCGCGGCCGGCTGCCGGGCCGGAAGATCACCTACACCGAGTACGAGGAGCAGGGCGCGGCGCCGATCACCCACCTCCAGTTGGGCGAGGCGAGCCTGCTGGCCGACGAGGCGCGGTTCCACGCCCACCGGCTGGCCGACCTGGTCGACTCCAAGGGGGCCTCGGGCGAGGCCTGGACGCTGGAGGAGCGGGTGCTGTGCCGCGGCCTGCTGGGGCGGGCCTGCCGCCTGGGCAAGGAGTCGGTGGACATCCTCGCGCAGGCGAGCGGCGGTTCCTCGATCTACAACGACGTCCCGATCCAGCGCGTGCAGCGCGACGCCCAGAGCATCACGCTGCACGCGCTCATGAACCCGAGCACCAACCTGGAGCTGTACGGCCGGGTGCTGTGCGGGCAGGGGCCCAACACCCTGTACGTCTGAGAGGGGCGCACCACCGGCCGGGACGGTCGCCGTGTTCCGGCCGGCGGGGTGCTCGGGAGCCGGGGTTCAGGACTCGGGGCTCAGGGTCACGGGGAAGGTGTCGAGGCCGCGGACGACCCAGCGGTCGCGGTAGACGGGCGGCTGGGAGACGGTCAGTTCCGGGAACCGGCGCAGCAGCCGCGGCAGCGCGATCCGCGCCTCCAGGCGGGCCAGCGGAGCGCCCAGGCAGAAGTGGCCGCCCGCGCCGAAGCTCAGCGGCCTGGCGGCCTCGGAGCCGTCCCGGCGGGGCGCGTAGCGGTCGGGGTCGAAGCGGCCGGGATCGCGGTGGCGGTCGGGATCCCGGTTCGCGGCGGCCAGGATGAGGACCAGCTTGGAGCCCGCAGGGACGGGCAGGCCCAGCAGATCGAGGTCCTCGGCAGCCCACCGGCTGGTGACGTGGACCGGCGGCTCGAACCGGAGGATCTCCTCGACGTAGCCGTCGGCGAAGTCCGGTTCGGCCCGCAGCCGAGCCGCGTACGCCCGGTGTTCGAGGGCGAGCATCACCCCGTGGCCGATCAGGAAGCTCGTGGTCTCGAACCCGGCCGTGAGCAGCACCATCATGGTGCCCATCAGCTCGTCGTGGTCCAGGCGCCGGGGGGAGCCGTCGTGGGCCTCGGCGAGCAGGGTGACCAGGTCGTCGGCGGGGACGCGGCGGCGGTGGTCCAGGAGGTCGTCGAAGTAGGCGCTCATCTCGTCCATGGCGGCGTCGGCCCCCGCGAGCGCGCCGGGGTCGGTGAAGCCGTCCGTCGCCACGGCGACCCGGGAGGCCATGTCGCGGAACCACACCTGGTCCTTCTCCGGGAAGCCGATCATCTCGCTGATCACCGCGACGGGCAGCCGGGCGGCGAACTCGGCGATGAGGTCGACCGGGGAGCCGTCGGAGCCGAGCCGCGCCATCCGGTCGAGGAGCCGGTCGGTCATCTCCTCGATCACCCCCTGCATCCGGCGCACCTTGGGCGGGGTGAACGCGAAGCTCACCACCTGGCGCAACCGGCCGTGGTCGGGCGGGTTGCTGTAGAGCATGGAGCTCGTGAACCCCCGGACCGAGGAGTGCGACCGCCACGACGGGAAGACGACGTCGTAGCTCCTGCCGTCCTGGACGCGCAGGGCCGGCTCCCGCAGCGCCCGGTCGCACGCGTCGTGGCCGACCACCACGAAGCGGCCGGGTTTCGTGGGGACCGCCTGCCCGTGCGCGCGGATCGCCTCGTAGAGGGGGTAGGGGTCCTGGCGGCCCCGCACCGTGCCCAGCGCGTCGAGCGCCTCGACCGGCGACATGACCGTGCCGGCCATACGCTCTCTCCTTGTCTGCCGTACCCCGCGCCGCGTTCGGCCGGGGCGGCGTGCGTCAGACCACGGACATCTGGATGATCGCGGAGGAACCCGCGGGGTGGACGGCGACGACCCGGAGCCCGGCCCGGCCCGCCAGCTCCGTGAACGCCTCGACGCCGCGTTCCTTGGCTCCGTAGACGCACAGCATGCGCAGGTCCATGCCGGTGTGCGGGGCGTCGCCCGCCGAACCGGTCGACTCGATCACGAACACCGATCCCGTCCGGCCCGCCGCCTCGGCGCAGCGCCGCAGGATCGCGACGGACGCCTCGTCGTCCCAGTCGTGCAGGACCAGGGAGAGCACGTAGGCGCCCGCGCCGGCGGGGAGAGGGTCGAAGAAGCTGCCCGTGACCGCGTTCGCCCGGTCGTCCAGTCCGGACGCCGCGAAGGACTCCTTGGCGCGCTGCACCGCGTCGGGCAGGTCCAGGACCGTGCCGCGCAGCGACGGGTAGGCGGTCAGCAGCGCGGTCAGCAGGGAGCCGTCGCCGCCTCCGAGGTCGATCACATGGCCGGTGGACGCCCAGTCGAAACCGGCCACGACGGCCGGAGCGCGGGTGGCGACGTCCTGGCCGAGCAGCCGGTTGAACGATTCCGCGCGCCGGGGGTCGTCCGCCAGATCTTCCCAGAAGGAACGGCCGTAGCGCAGCGGGAAGGCGGCCTTCCCGGTCCGTACGCTGTGCAGCAGGTCGACGAACGACAGCTCTCCGCGTCCCGCCCCCTCCATGTCGAACCAGGCCCGGACGCCCGCCGGGTGGTCCTCGCACAGCGGCCGGCCCAGGGGGGTCAGGGTGTACCGGCCGAGCTCGTCGCGATCCAGCAGGCCCCGGACGGCGAGGTAGCGCAGCAGCCGGTCGAGGGAGTCCTCGTGCACGGCGGCCGCCTCGGCGAGTTCGCGGGCGGTGTGCGCTCCGGCCGTGATGTGGTCGGCGATGCGCAGTGTCGCGGCGACGCGCACGGCCATCGGGGTACCCAGGTTCGCCATCGACCACAGTTCGGCGGCCTTGCCGTCCTCATCGCCCAACACGGCGTGTCCTTCCGGGGAATCGGCCTTCGGCCGGTGGGCCACCATCGTGACGCCAAGTCGCGGGCGTCCCATCTTCTGGATTGCGCAGTCGTACGGCGGGCGGCCCGGGGGAACCGGCCGCCCGCCGTACGGGTCTTCCCGGGCCGGTCTCAGCCCACGGGCTGGGACGTGCGGTCCTCACGGACGGGAGTCGGGCCCCCGGCCGCCTTCGACAGCGCGCCCGGCCACCAGAACCGGGGCCCCAGGTCGAGCGCCAGGGCCGGCAGGAGGATCGTCCGGACGAGGAAGGTGTCCAGCAGGATGCCCAGGCCGACCACGACGCCCATCTGCGCCATCGGGACCAGCGGCAGCGAGGCGATGACGGCGAACGTCGCGGCCAGGACCACACCGGCGCTGGTGATGACGCCGCCGGTGGTGGTCAGGCCGGTGAGCACGCCCTTGGCGTGGCCGTGCAGGGCGACTTCCTCCTTCACGCGGTGCATGAGGAAGATGTTGTAGTCGATTCCGAGGGCGACCAGGTACACGAACCCGAGGAGCGGCACCGACCAGTCGACGCCGGCGTGCCCCATCACGTGCTCGAAGAGCAGGTTGGACGCGCCCAGGGCCGCGAAGAACGACACGACCACGGTGCCGAGCATGATCAGCGGCCCGGCGACCGACCGCAGGAGCCAGATCAGGACGAGCAGGACCACGAGCAGGACCGCGGGGACGGTGACCCACAGGTCGCGGACCGAGGCGCGCTGGGTGTCCAGGCTCTGGGCGGTCGTTCCGCCCACGAGGGCGTCGGTGTTGTCGCGCAGGGCGTCGACGGTGTCCTTGGCCCCGGCGCTGTCGGGCACGTCCTTGAGCACCACGGACAGCAGGGTGAGCTCTCCGTCGGGAGTGGTGGGGCCGTCCTCGACGGACACCACGCCCTCGGTCCCCTCGGCGGCCCGCCGCACCTCGGCCGCGTCCGCGGTGGGCGTGACGACGGTGGCGGGGTCGGAGGAGCCGGACGGGTAGTGCGCGGAGATCCGCTCCTGGGCGACGACGGACTCGGGCTTCGTCTGGAGCAGTTCGCTCTGGGTGAGTCCCATGTCGAGGCCGAGGGAGCTGAGGGCGAGAAGCCCCGTCGCGGCCAGCGACAGCACCCAGGCGCGGCGTGGCCGGGCGGCCGTGACGGAACCGATGCGCTCCCAGCGGCTGTGGGACGCGGGGGCCTCGGGCGCGGCGGCGGCCTCAGCCGTCCAGCGGGGCACGAAGGGCCAGAACACCCAGCGGCCCAGGATGACCAGCAGCGCGGGCAGGATCGTGACCATGGCGAGGAAGGCGCAGACCACGCCGATCGCGCCGACCAGGCCCATGGACCGGGAGGAGTTGACGTCCGCGAGGACCAGGCAGACGAGGCCGATGGCGATGGTGCCGGCCGAGGCCAGGATGGCCGGACCCGACCGTCGCAGCGCGGTCTTCATGGCGATGTGCCGGTCCTGCTCGCGGCGCAGTTCCTCGCGGTAGCGGGCGATGAGCAGCAGGGCGTAGTCGGTGCCGACGCCGAACACGAGGACCATCAGGACGCCGGAGCTCTGCGGGTCGACCGGCAGCCCGGCGTACTTGGCGAGCATGTAGGTGCCGACCTGGGTCAGCACGGAGGCGAAGCCGACGGAGAGCAGGGGCAGCAGCCACAGGATGGGGGAGCGGTAGGTGATCAGCAGCAGGACCGCGACCACGAGACCGGTGACCATCATCAGCATGGAGTCGAGGGACTCGAAGGCGCCGGCGGCGTCGGTCGTCGAACCGGCGGGCCCGCCCACCTCGACGGCGACGCCCGGCGGGGCGTTGGCGTCGGCGATGTCGCGGACCTTCTTCGTCGTGGCGACGATGTCGGCGTCGCTGATCAGCGGAACGACGACCATGAGCGCCTGGCCGTCCTTCGACTCCAGGGGCGCCTCGACCTTCTCGCCCTCGGCTGCCAGTTCCTGGAAAGCGGCTATGTCCTTCTCGGCCTTGGCCCGCCCCTCGGCGGGCAGCGAGCCGTCGGCGCTGTAGACCACCACGGCGGGCATCAGCTCGTCGGCGCGGAACTTCTCCAGTTCCTTGTTCAGCTTCGCGGATTCCGAGCTGCGCGGAAGGAAGGCGTTGGCACTGGAGTCCTGGACGTCGGCGAGCTTGCCCGCCAAGGGGCCCAGCGCCATCGCGATGATGAGCCAGGCGGCCAGGACCAGCCACTTTCCACGTCTGTCACCGGGCACACCGCTGGTGCGCTTGAACCAGGCTTGCAAGGGGGGCTCCTTCGGGCACGTTCGGATTCCGCGGTGGCCGAGAGTGCCGGGAGGGCCGCACTGCACGGCCGTTCCGACGCGGCCGGCGGGGTCCTCCATCGTTCCCAACTCCCCCTGGAAGACGTCAACTTCCAGATTGCGGAGTTGGTCGAACAAGGTTTGGCGGGGTCCTTCGGCCGGCATGCGGAGCTCCGCACACAAGGAGAAGCGTCCCGTGCGCCACCGCCTCAAGATGGGCGTCGTGGCGAATGACGTGACTGTGACCGATCCGGACCGGGGGCTTCTGCCGGCCTCCGGATCTGCGGCGTTGCACCGGTACGCGGCCTACCACGTGGCCGGCGGACTCGACCTGGACGCCCTGCGAACGGCCTGGCGGGCGGTCGCCGGGGACGGTGCTCCCGTGGAGCCGGCGGCGGTCGGGCAGACCGCCGGCGAGGGGTTCGGGGACGAGGAACTCTGCGCCCGGTGGGCGGCCCGTCCCTTCGCCGAAGGCGACGCGCCGGCCCGGCTCCACCTCGCCCGCAGAGGCCCGCGCGAGCACCTGCTGCTCCTGGCCGCCTCCCACTCCGGGGCCTGGGAAGGACCGTCCGGGGCCCTGCCGGCCGCCCTGTCCGACGCGTACCGCGCCGTCGTGACCGGCGGTCGGCCCTCCGCCCCGCCCCTTCGGCCGGCGCCCGGGACACGTGGGGGCGAGGAGCCCTCGGCGACCGCCGCCGGTCTGGTCCTGCCCGCCGACCGGAACCGCCCGCACCTGCCCCCGCACGCGGGGGGCGCCGTCGCCTTCACCTGGAGCCCGGACCTCGGCTTCCGTACGGCCCGGCTGGCCGAGGCGGCAGGGGTCACGCCCGCGGCCGTGGTGCTGGCCGGATTCCGCGCCCTCGTCCACCGCTATGCCGGACAGGACGACGGCACGCTGTCCACCGCCTTCAGGGAGCTGCTGCGCACGGTGCCGGACCCGGCCTCGAAGCCCTGCCGTATCGAGGGGGCCGACGCCGTGTTCGTCCACCGGGAGCGGGCGGCCCTGCGGATACCGGGCGCCGAGGTGCGGCAGCTGTCCGTGCACAACGGCACGGCCGCCGCCGATCTGGCCCTGGTCCTCCAGGACACCGCGCCCTGCGTCGCCGGCTTCCTGGAGTACCGCGCCGCACTGTTCGAACCCGCCTCGGCCCGACGGCTGCTGGATCAGCTGGCCACCCTCCTGGCAGCCGCGACCGCCGATCCGGACGCGCCCGTGGGCGGACTCCCGCTGGACGACGAGCGCCACCGGGAACGCGCCCTGCGCGCCTCGGACCGCCGGGCGCCCCGCGGACACGTGACACCGCCGGTGCACGTCTCGGTGCGCGGCCACGCCGGACAGGACGGCACCGCCGTCTCGTTCGGCGGCGTAAGCACGGGCTACGCCGAACTGACGGCGCACGCGGCCCGCGTCGCCTCGGCCCTCACCGCGGCCGGCGTGGGGCCCGGCTCGCCGGTGGCGGTGCGGATGCGACCGGGCGCCCACCGGATCGCGGTGCTGCTGGGAGTCCTGGAAGCGGGCGCCCACCTGGCGTGGTTCGCGCCGGACGGCGGGGGCGAACGCCACCGGTCGATGCTCCGCGATCTGCGCCCGTCGTGCATGGTGCTCGACGGCGGTCCGCAGGAGGATCCGCTGGCGCTCTGGTACGCCGGTGAACCGGGCGCCCGTCTGCTGGACGCCTCCCAGGTGCTCGGCTCCCCCTCCGCCGCTCCCGGTGCGGACGCGGCGGCCGGGGCCCGGCCGGACCCGGAGGACCTCGCCTACGTGGCGTTCACCTCCGGTTCGACGGGGCGCCCCAAGGGGATCGTCCAGTCCCACGCCGCGCTGGCCCAGTTCGCCGGCTGGATGGGCGAGCAGTTCGCGATGGGGCCGGGCGCGCGGGTGGCCCAGTGGGTCTCCCCGGAGCACGACCCGGCGCTGGCCGAGGTCTTCGCGACGCTCGTGGCCGGCGGCACGCTCTGTCCGGTACCGGAGCGCGTCAGGGTCAACCCCGACAAGCTGGTGCCCTGGCTCGTCCAGGAGGGCATCACCCACATCCAGACCGTGCCCAGCTTCGCCCGGGACCTCCTCGGCGTGATCACCGGCTCCGGCCCCGACCGGCGGCCCGACGCCCTGAGCCACCTGCTCCTGATGGGGGAGGCGCTGCCGGGCGAACTGGTGGACGGGCTGCGCGCGGCCCTGCCCCGGACCCGCCTGATCAATCTGTACGGGCCCACCGAGACGATCGCCGCGACCTGGCACGAGATCACCGGACCGGTCGCGGGCCAGGTCCCGATCGGGCGCCCGCTCCCCGGCCGTCAGGTCCTCGTCGTGGACGAACACGACCGGCCGAGCCCGGCCGGCGTCACCGGCGAACTGGTGGTCCGCTCCCCGTACGTGACGCCGGGGTACCTCGCCGTCGAGGGCGGCCCGGACCACGGCGCGCTGTTCACACCCGTCGCCGGCTTCGCCCCGGACGGCGACCGGTGGTACCGGACCGGGGATCTGGCGCGGGTGCGGTTCGACGGCGCCCTGGAGTTCCGGGGCCGCAGCGACTTCCAGGTCAAGCTGTTCGGCAACCGCGTGGAACTCACCGAGATCGAGGCCGCGCTGAACCGCGACCCCTCGGTCCTGGAGTGCGCGGTCCTCCCCCACGTCAACGGCCAGGGCCTGGTGACCCGCCTCGCGGTGTACGTGGTGCCGCGGGGGGACGGCGAGGGGGACGTGAACGCGGACGTCCGGGCCTGGCGGTCCCATCTGCGCGGCCAGTTCGGCCCCCTCACGCTGCCCGCCGTCTTCACCCGCCTGTCCTCGCGCCTGCCGCGCAACGCCGCGGGGAAGGTGGACCGCTCCCAGCTCACCCGCTGAGCCGCCGCGCCTCACGAACCCACCCCCTGACCTGTCGTACACCGGCCTCGGCCGCTACCCATGGAGTGATGGCATTGACTCAAGTCGAGACCGAGATCGTCCCGGTTTCCATCGACGGCGAGACCCTGACCGTCGACGCCGTACGCCGCGTCGCGGAGGAGCGCGCGGCGGTCGACGTACCGGCCGAATCCATCGCGAAGGCCCAGAAGAGCCGGGAGATCTTCGAGGGGATCGCCGAGCAGAACATCCCCATCTACGGGGTGACCACGGGGTACGGCGAGATGATCTACATGCAGGTCGACAAGTCGAAGGAAGTCGAACTGCAGACCAACCTCGTCCGCAGCCACAGCGCGGGCGTCGGCCCCCTGTTCGCCGAGGACGAGGCGCGGGCGATCGTCGCCGCCCGGCTGAACACCCTGGCCAAGGGCCACTCCGCAGTACGCCCCGTGATCCTCGAACGCCTCGCGCAGTACCTGAACGAGGGCATCACCCCGGCCATACCCGAGATCGGGTCGCTGGGGGCGAGCGGCGACCTGGCGCCGCTCTCCCACGTCGCGAGCACCCTCATCGGCGAGGGCTACGTCCTGCGCGACGGGCAGCCGGTGAAGACCGCCCAGGTGCTGGCCGAGCGGGGCATCGAGCCGCTCGAACTGCGCTTCAAGGAGGGGCTCGCGCTGATCAACGGCACCTCCGGGATGACCGGTCTGGGCTCGCTGGTCGTCGGACGCGCCCTGGAGCAGGCCCAGCAGGCCGAGATCGTCACGGCGCTGCTCATCGAGGCAGTACGCGGCTCGACCAGCCCCTTCCTCGCGGAGGGGCACGACATAGCCCGGCCGCACGAGGGCCAGATCGACACGGCGGCCAACATGCGGGCCCTGATGCGGGGCAGCGGGCTGACGGTCGAGCACGCCGACCTGCGCCGCGAGCTGCAGAAGGACAAGGAGGCCGGCAAGGACGTCCAGCGCTCGGAGATCTACCTGCAGAAGGCGTACTCGCTGCGGGCCATCCCGCAGGTCGTCGGCGCGGTGCGCGACACCTTGTACCACGCGCGGCACAAGCTGCACATCGAGCTCAACTCGGCCAACGACAACCCGCTCTTCTTCGAAGGCAAGGAGATCTTCCACGGGGCGAACTTCCACGGTCAGCCGATCGCGTTCGCGATGGACTTCGTGACCATCGCCCTCACCCAGCTCGGCGTCCTGGCCGAGCGGCAGATCAACCGGGTCCTCAACCGTCACCTCAGCTACGGCCTCCCGGAGTTCCTCGTCTCCGGGGATCCGGGGCTGCACAGCGGATTCGCCGGCGCCCAGTACCCGGCCACCGCGCTGGTCGCCGAGAACCGGACGATCGGCCCGGCCAGCACCCAGAGCGTCCCGTCCAACGGGGACAACCAGGACGTGGTGAGCATGGGCCTGATCGCGGCCCGCAACGCCCGCCGGGTCCTGTCGAACAACAACAAGATCCTCGCGGTGGAGTACCTGGCCGCCGCCCAGGCGGTCGACATCTCCGGCCGGTTCGACGGCCTGAGCCCGGCCGCGAAGGCCACGTACGAGGCGGTGCGCGCGCTGGTTCCGACGCTGGGCGTCGACCGGTACATGGCCGACGACATCGAGCTGGTGGCCGACGCGCTGTCCCGCGCCGAGTTCCTCCGGGCGATCACCCGCGAGACGGACGTCCAGCTGCACTGACCGCACCCCGGCACCACATGGCTGAGGCGGTTCACCCGGTGCCGGGTGAACCGCCTCAGCCATGTGGTGCCGGGCGCCGCGGGGAGACGGCGCCCGGCGCGTCTCACCCCGTCCCGGAGCCGTCGGTCCCCGCGGCCTCGGCCGTGCGGACGACCGCCGCGATGAAGGTCGGCAGATCCGGGTCGTCGAAGAGGACGCCGATGTCGACCCAGAGGTCCAGCTCCTCCTGGATGCGCGTGGCGATGCGCACGGCGGAGACCGACTGCCCGCCGAGCTCGATGAACGTCGCGCCTTCCTCACCGGACGTGCCGAGAACACCCGTCCAGATCCGGGTCACCTTCTCCTCCAGCGAGGATCCGGCCGTTGTGTCGGAAACGGTGGACACTGGCTTTCCTTTCTTCGGGCGGGTTCGCCGCTGCCGGAGCTGGGTCAGGAGGTGAAGGGGGCGTCCGGCCGGGCCACCGACTTCTCCAGCAGGTCGAGGTAGTCGGCCAGGAAGGCCGCCATCGTCTCGTCCTTGAAGCGGTTGGTGTTGTACCCGAGGCTGCCGGCCATGGAGCCCGAGGGGTCGATGTGGATCGACCAGAGCACCCCGTCGGGGATGTCGGAGCCCTCCGACTGCGAGAGCTGCCGCTCCCAGATCTTCGAGTACGTCAGGTCCCCGGCCTGCTCGGGCCCGTCGGACGCGGGCGCGTGCACCGCCTGGAAGACCGAGATCTGGTGGTCGTCGGAGGCCGCCGACGCCATCAGCTCCGGCACCTCGGGGATCAGCCGGGAGAACGGCAGCTCGTGGGTGAACGCCTCTCCGCAGGTGGTGCGGGTGCGCAGCACGACGTCGCGGAAGGAGGAGCACCCGGAGAGGTCGGTGCGCAGCGGCAGGAAGTTGATGAAGGACCCCACGGTGTCCTCGAACCGGGAGTTGTTGCGGCCCCCGGAGAAGGTCGGCACGGTGATGTCCAGCTCACCCGTCCTGCGGTGCAGCAGCACCTGGTAGGCGGCGAACATGGTCATGAACGGGGAGCACTTGGCCGCCCGCGAGAACTCCACGACGGAGTCGGCCAGCTCCCCGCGCACGGCGAACCGCTGCCACGCGGTGCCCTTGGGCAGCCCCGCCGAGCGCGGCATGTCCGTCTCGAGCCCGATGATCCGCGCCCCCTGGAGGCGCTTGCGCCAGAACTCCTTCGAAACCGCGACCCGCGGCGCCTCCGCCGCCTCGCGCTCCCAACGGGCGAACTCCGCGTGCTGGGTCGGCTCGGGCAGCGCGGGAACCGGGTTCCCGCGCCTGGCGGCGTACAGGTGGAGCAGGTCGCGGGCGATGACGTGCATGGCCCAGGCGTCCGCCGCGGTGTGGTGGGCTATGAGGACCAGCACCGAGTCCTTCTGGTCGAAGCGCCCGAGGACGGCGCGCAGCAGGGGCAGTTCCCGCACGCTCAGACCGGTCGACTCGACCTCGTTGAGCAGTTCCTCACCGCGCCGCACCCGCTCCGACTCGTCGACGCCGCCGAGGTCGCGCACCTCCAGCGAGGCGGGCCCCGCGGGCAGGACCTCCGGACGGTGCGTGCCGCCCTCGCGGACCAGCGAGGTGCGCAGGGCCTCGTGGCGCACGACGACGTCGCCCAGCGCCTCGCGCAGCGTCTCCTCGTCGATCCCGCCGGTCAGCCGCCAGGCTCCGACGATGTGGTACATGGGGCCGAACGGGCCCACGTCGGCGCCGTCGTTCCCGCTGTCGAACATGCACAGGAACTCCTGGTGGAAGGAGAGCGGCGGCGCCGTACCGTCCTGGGACCGGTCGGTGGTGTCGGACGTCGTCATGGTGTCAACCTCTCATCGGGAACGTCGCCGGCGCTCGGTGCCGGACGGGGTGACGGAACAGCGGACGGTCACCCGACGGGGCGGGCGACGGCGGGTTCGGGCACCGGGTCGCCGCCCGGGGCCGGCTGGGCACGGAAGAGCCGTCGCTCCCACAGGGTGGCCGGCCAGACGAGCAGGACCGCGGCCATTACGGCGGCGATGAACCAGCCCGAGGCGCCCCGGTCGTCGGAGTAGGCGGCCAGCAGCGGCCCCGCTCCGCCGAGGAGCGCGGTGGTCGAGGCGTGCGGCAGGCCGATGCCCAGGCCGCGTATCTGCGGAGGGAAGATCCTGGAGAGCATCTTGGGCAGCACCATGGTGACACAGCCGAGGAAGATCACTCCGGTGCTGTAGGTGAACGCCAGGCTCGCGAAGGAGTCCTGGACGGTGAGGTAGGCGTACGAGCCCACGGCGGCGAAGACGACGCTGGAGACGATCAGGAACCTGCCCGGCTCCACCCGGTCGGCGAGCAGCCCCAGGGGGACCTGCAGCAGGATGACCGAGCCGGTCACGCAGACCACCACCCAGAACATCGTCTGCGATCCGATCAGGCGGTGGCCCATCGCCGGGACCGCGGTCGACCACGTTCCCCCGATGACGCCGAGCCCGGCCACGAACATCACGGCCAGCACCACCTGGCGGCGGTGAGCGCCTATCAGTTGGCGCAGTGAGCCGCGCCGGGCCCGGGGGCGCACCTCGCGGCGGAAGACCTCGGTCTCGGTGAGCCGGCGGCGCAGGACCAGCAGGATCACGCCGAAGACGCCGCCGAGGAGGAACGGCACCCGCCAGCCCCATGCCTCCATCGTCGCGGTCCCCAGCCACACGCCGAGACCGGCGCCGAGCAGCGAGGCGACGAAGGGGCCCGCCATGGTCGTCACGGAGAAGAGGCTGCTGTAGAGGCACCGGCGGTTCTTCGGCGCGATCTCCATCAGGTAGGTGGCCGCCGCCGTCCACTCCCCGCCCGAGGAGACGCCCTGGGCGAGCCGGGCGAGCAGGAGCAGCAGCGGGGCGATGATCCCGATGTGCTCGTAGGTGGGGACGACGGCGATCAGCGTCGAGCCGCCGGTCATCAGTCCGATCGCCAGCATCAGGGCGGGCCGGCGGCCGCGCCGGTCGGCGAGGCGGCCCAACAGGATTCCGCCGATCGGCCGGAACAGCATGCCCGTGCCGAAGACCGCGAACGCGCCGAGCAGGGAGGTGAACTGGTTGGACGAGGGGAAGAACTGGGCTGCGAAGAGGGGAGCGAAGAGCCCGTAGGCGAGCCAGTCGAACGACTCCACGAAGTTGCCCACCACCGTCGCCACGACGGAGCGTCGGTGCGATTGACCTGGCTGCACCGATCCATTGACAGCGGGCATCGAGCCTCCGTGCGTAAACGTGTGCGAAGTCCTTGACACCGCAGATCGTCGCACCGGGTTCCGGGCCTCAGCTTCTTCCAGAATGCGCGACTTGTTCTGGCCGTGAAGTGACTGGCGTGGGGCGCAACGCAGGAGATGCCCGGCGGCGGGGCCGACTGCCAGCGTCGGGCCCAGGCAGGTCTGACGGCCGTGCCGAAACCGCCATCCAACGGACGGGAACCGAGATATGACCAGCACCGACTCGACCACCTCCGCTCCGAACGCGGCCCTGGCCGCGGTAGCCGCCCTGCCGGGGCGCATCGTGGCCGCGTGGGCCGACCACGACGCCGACCGGTTCGCCGACGTCTTCGCCGAGGACGGGACGATGATCCTCCCGGGCCTCTACCGGAAGGGCCGTGAGAACATCCGCACCCACATGGCGGCCGCGTTCGCGGGCCCGTACAAGGGCACGCGCGTCATCGGCAGCCCCATCGACGCGCGTCTGCTCGGCGACGGGGTCGCTCTGCTGATCACCGAGGGCGGCATCCTGGCCCCGGGTGAGACCGAGGCGAGCGGCGACGGCGCCGTCCGGGCCTCGTGGCTGGCCGTCGAGCAGGACGGGCAGTGGCGTCTGGCCGCCTACCAGAACAGCCCGCGCGGCAACGACTGACGAAATCGCCGTCCCTTTTCCGCCACACGGAGCACTGAGCATTCCTGAAGATGCGAGCCGCGCCTGAGGACACGACAATGTCCGGAAGGTCCGGGCACGCCGTCGTGCAGCGGCCGGCGTGCCCTCCGGACCCCTCAATTCCGGCAGGACCGACTACTTTCCCGCCGGACGCCGGTCTCTATTGTCGGCAGCACGCCCCACAACGTGATCTGAGGGAAAGCATGTCTTCAACCCGCGAGAAAGCAGCCAAGGTGGAATCGACGACGGTATCGGCCGACGGCACCACGATCGCCTTCGACAAGTCGGGCGAGGGGCCGGCGGTGATCCTGGTGGCCTCCGCCCTGGCCGACCGCTCCGACGCCAAGAGGCTCGCCGCTCTCCTCGCCGAGCACTTCACGGTGGTCAACTACGACCGGCGGGGCCGCGGCGCCAGCGCCGACGGTTCGGCGTACGCGGTCGAGCGCGAGATCGAGGACATCGCGGCGCTGATCGACCAGGTCGGCGGTTCGGCGTCCCTGTTCGGCAGCTCGTCCGGCGCGGTGCTCGCCCTGCGAGCCGCCGCCGCCGGCCTGAAAGTGAACAAGCTCGCAGTCTACGAGCCGCCGTTCTCCGTCGCCCCGGACGGCTTCGGCCCGCCCGCCGGCTTCGCCGGGCAGATCGACGCCCTGCTGGCGGAGGACCGGCGCAGCGACGCGGTCAAGGCCTTCATGGTCAAGGCGCAGGGCATGCCCTCGTTCATGGTCGGCGCGATGCGCCTGATGCCCGGTGTCTGGTCCAACCTCAAGGGTCTGGCCAACACGCTGCCCTACGACATCGCGGTCATGGGCGACACCCAGCAGGGCAAGCCGCTCCCCGCCGAGCCGTGGTCGGCGGCCTCGGCTCCGACCCTGGTGCTGACCGGTTCCAAGAGCCCCGAGGGCTTCCAGCGTGCCGCGAAGGAACTCACCGGAGTGCTCCCCGACGCGAGCCACCGCACGCTGAACGGGCTCAACCACGGCGCCGTGGCCATGGCGCCCAAGAAGCTCGCCCCCGAGCTCATCGAGTTCCTGCGCGGCTGAGTCCCCCTCCTCACCCGACGGCGTACGTGAAGCGGCCCCCGGACATCTCGTCCGGGGGCCGCGGTACGTCGTCGGCGGGGGCGGCTACCGTCCTCCGAGCAGGTCACGGGAGGCGGAGCGCAGGTCCGGGAACGACTCCAGGTCGGGAGCGGTCCAGCCGTCCAGGTCGTACTCGTCCATGCAGGCCTGGGCGAAGTCCTTGTAGGAGTCCAGTTTGCCGCTCGCCGTCTGCGAGAGCAGCAGTTCGATCCGGGTGTTCTCGTGGTTGCCGGAGTAGTTCCGCTCGTAGAGTTCGTGGCGGCCGCCGAAGTCGGAGCCCACCGCGTCCCACAGCAGCTTCATCACCTTGACCCGCTCGTCGGCGCCGGCGCCGTCACTGCCTCGGAGGTACTTCTCCAGGTAGGGGCCGGTCTCGGGGTTGCGGAAGTCCTCGGTGGAGGAGTTGACGTACATCAGTCCACTGGCCACGTCCTGCTGGACGATCTCCAGCACCCTCGGATAGCCGATCTGCATGAACCAGCGGTAGGCCATGCCCGCCTGGGGGTTGGGCAGGAGCGTGCCGTTCTTCCAGGGGACGGGGTTGCGGGCCGCCGCGTCCGACAGCGACCAGAAGAGGTTGCGCCAGGCCAGGACCTCGCCCAGCCGGGTCTGCACGCCGCGGAAGTCCTTCGCCCCGGTGATGTCCAGCGCCTTGGCCAGCAGTCCGGCGATGAACTCCAGCTTCACGGCGAGCCGCGTGCACCCGTGGAAGGTGGCCCGCTCGATCATCCCGGACTGCCCGGCGAGGAGGTGCACCTTGCCCAGGTTGCCGTAGACGAACACGTTCTCCCACGGGATCAGCACCTGGTCCAGGACGAGGATGGCGTCGTTCTCGTCGAGCCGTGAGGAGAGCGGGTTGTCGAACGGGCTGCCCGTCATCGCCGCGGTCGCGGAGTAGGAGGGCCGGCAGATCACCTTGAGTCCGTCCGCGTCCATCGGCACGGTGGCCACCAGGGCGAACTTCCGGTCCTTGATGGGAAGTCCCCAGTGCGAGATGAACGCCGCGTGGGTGAGGGCCGAGCCGGTCGCGACGACCTTGGCCCCGCTCACCACCAGACCCGCGTCGGTCTCCCGCTCGACGTGGATGAAGACGTCGCCCACCTCGTCGGCCGGCAGCGACCGGTCCACCGGGGGGTGGAGGAAGGCGTGGTTCCAGTACAGCACCTTCTCCTGCGACTCCCGGTACCAGCGCCGGGCGTTGTCCGCGAAGGGCTCGTAGAAGTCGGCGTTGGCCCCCAGCGTGCCGAGGAACGACGCCTTGTAGTCGGGGCTGCGCCCCATCCAGCCGTAACTCTTGCGCGCCCAGGACGCGATGGCGGCCTGGTCCTTGACCAGGTCGTCGACACTGCGCGGCGCGGTGAAGAAGCGGTGGGTGAACCCGTCTCCGGAATCGGTGGGCGCCGTCAGGACCGCCTTCTGGTCGGGGTCGTGAAGGCTGTCGTACAGCCGGGCCGTCATCCGGGCCGGGTTGTGGAACGCGGGATGCGCGGTGACGTCCTTGACGCGGTTGCCGTCGAGGTACACCTCCCGCGCGTCCCGCAGACTCTCCAGGTACTCCTCGCCGGTCAGCGGCCGGGTGCCGGAACTCTCATCGGCCGGGCTCGTTTCGCGCTCTGCACCGTGGGACACCGGTCTCCCTTTCGTCTGACCCGGCGAGCCGGGGGATGGGTTCAGGCCACGAGGCTGTCGTCGTGCCCCCGGTAGTAGTCGAACTCCACGGCCTGGCCGTCCAGGGCGATGCGGAGTTCCGCGCGGGCCGCCCTGACCGCGGCGAGCACGGCCGGGACCGTGCAACTGCGCTCCAGCACGCCCAGGCTCCGGTAGCTCCCCAGGAGCTGCTCCACCTGCTCAGGCCTGAGGGGCGAGTTCGCGCTCGTCATGAAGTCGTGCCGCCTTCCACTTCGATCGGGGGAGGCTGCCCGCGGGGGTCAGCTCCACCTGGGGCCGTATGCCTATCTCACGCTTGAACTCCTCGGTGATGCGGCCGCACAGGCTCTCGCCCGCCTCGCCCGAGATGTCCCCCGCCTCGACCTTGACGTGGATCGTGTCGAGTCCGCGGACGGTCCTGATGGACGAGTGGAACTCGTTCACCTCGTCGAATCCGCGCAGCACGTCCTCGATCATCACCGGGGTGATCGAGACCCCGCGTATCTTGCGCATGTCGTCCACCCGCCGCAGGATGCCGCCGTCGTAGAAGTCCCACGTCCGGCCGCAGCCGCACTCGGTGTGGGGCCGCTTGACCACGACGTCCTCGGTCCAGTGCCGGAAGAGCTGCATCCCCTCGCGGTTCAGCCCGGTGGTGACCCGGACGCCCTCCTCGCCGTAGCCGACGGGCTGTTCGGTCACCGGGTCGAGCACCTCCTCGATGCACGAGGGCTCGATGATGTGGCAGGCCTCGCGTCGGGCGGTGCACTCGAACATGAACACCCCGCCGAACTCGGTGGTGCCCGCGGCGTTGAAGACCCGGGCGCCGAAAGCCTCCTCGATGGTGCGGGTGGTGAAGGCGGAGCGCGGCTCCGCCCCGGCCAGGATGATCTGGACGTTCGCCTCGCGGGCGAGGTCGACGCCCATCTCCCGGGCCGTCTCGATCAGCCGCATCGCGTAGCTCGGTGTGAGGCCGAGCACCTCGATCTGGTAGTCGACCAGCAGCCGTACCCGGGAGCGGGAGTCGAGGCCGCCGGCCGGGATGACCGTGGCTCCCATGCGCTCGAGGCCGTAGTGCATGCCCCAGAAGCCGGCGAACAGCCCGTACCCGAACGCCACCAGGCCCTTGTGGTGCGGGCGCACGCCCATGCTGTGGAGCGCCGTGCAGAACGTGTCCACGCACCAGGCCCAGTCGCGTTCGGTGTCGAACGTCCGGATGGGGGGGTTGCCGCTGGTCCCGCTGGTCTGGTGGTGGCGCACCCCGAGCGCCGGATCGAGCGAGGGCCAGGTTCCGTACGGGGGAGACGTGGCTTCCGCGGCGAGGAGATCGGCCTTGCGCAGGAGCGGAACCCGCGCCGCGTAGTCCTCCATGGAGGTGATGTTCTCGGGGAGACGTTCTCGCCAGAAGGGGGAGAGCCTTCGGGCGTGGTCCATCGCGGCCTGAAGCCTGCGCCACTTCCACTGTTCAAGTTCCTGGCGGGGCATGGTCTCCGCCGTGCTGTTCCAGTACTCCACTACGCCTCCGTTGCCGTGCACGTGCACCCCAGAAGGTGATCCTCATGCCTCGACGGCGGCCCGTGCATCTCCGGAAATGCGCTCATGTGGCTGGTTGCGCGTCGTTCTCGGCCGGCTCCTCGCCGTGCCCGTGGTCCATCGCGGAGATGTCCCGCAGCCGGGTGCCGATCAGGACGGCCAGGGCGACGGAGAACACGGCGCAGACGGCGGCGACGGACTGCACGCCGCTGGTGAAGGCCGCGCGTGCGGAGTCCAGCAGGGCGCCGGCGCTGTCCGGTCCCAACTGCCCGGCCGTGTGCAGGGCGCCGGCGATACTCTCCTGCGCGGCGTCGCCGGCGGCGGGCCCGGCCTCGTCCGGCACCTCGACCCGGGCGCTGTACACCACGGTGCTCAGACTGCCCAGACCCGCGATGCCGAGGGCGACGCCGAACTCGCCGCCGGTGGCGGACAGCGACGAGGCGGCGCCGGCCTTCTCCGGAGGCGCGGCCCCCATGATCGCGCCCGTGGTGATCGGCCCCACCGGGGAGGCGCCGAAGTAGATCAGGGTGGTGGCCGTGATGAGGAGGACGGTGTCGTCGCCGTCCACCCGGGTGATCAGGAGCTGCCCGACGGCCGCGATCAGCAGGCCGCCCAGCAGGACCCGGGACGGGGGCATCCGCTGGGCCAGCAGGTTCGACACCTGCACGCCCACCACGAGCACGCAGGCCGGGATCAGGAGCCACAGTCCGGCGGCCAGCGGGGAGTGGCCGGCGATCGTCTGGAGGTACAGGGCGACCATGAGGCCGGTCCCGCCCATGATGACGGCGTTGACCATACTGACCGTCAGTCCGGCCCGCAGCGTGCGGTCGGCGAAGAGGCCCAGGTCCAGCATGGGGTCGGCCAGCCGCCGCTGGCGCTGGACGAACAGCGCGCCGAAGACCACGCCGAGCACCACCGCACCGGCGGCGAGCGGATCCCACCCGCTCCGGGCGAGCTCCTTCAGCCCGTAGATCACCGGCAGCACGGTCGCGAGGGAGAGCACCGCGCTCAGCAGGTCCAGCCGCCCGGCGTCCGGGTCGCGGGACTCGGTCAGCAGCACCGGTCCGGTGACCACCACCAGCAGCATCACCGGCACGGCGATGAGGAACACCGATCCCCACCAGAACGCGGCGAGGACCAGACCGCCCACCGCGGGCCCGAGGGCGACCCCGGCCATCATCGCGCTCGCCCACATGGCGATGGCGGTGCCCCGCTCCTTGGGGTCCTGGAACATGTTGCTGATGAGCGCGAGCGTGGAGGGCATCACCGTGGCCCCGGCGACGCCGAGCACGGCGCGGCTGACGACGAGCATCTCCGCGCTGTCGGAGAACGCGGCGACGGCGGACACGACCGCGAACACGGCCGCGCCGCCGAGCAGCAGTCTGCGGCGGCCGATCCGGTCGCCGAGGGTGCCCATCGTCACCAGGAATCCGGCGATCGCGAATCCGTAGATGTCGGTGATCCACAGCTGTTGCGTACTGCTCGCGCCGAGGTCCTCGCTCAGTTGCGGCAGGGCCAGCATCAGGACGTTGATGTCCAGCATCAACAGCATGGTGGGCAGGGAGAGGACGGCGAGAGCGATCCACTCCCGCCGTCCGGCGCGGGGCGTCGGCTCCTTGACGGCTGTCACGGAGGTGGCTCCTTTCCTGGGGGGTGCTGAGCAGTGCGTGCCGTCAGCCGACGGCGTCCAGGAGGCCGGCCGCGGCCTTCAGCGGCTGCCACCACGGGCGGTTCTCGTGGTACCACTTCACCGTCGCGGCCAAGCCGTCCTCGAAGGCGACCAGGGGCTCGTAGCCCAGTTCCTGGTGGATCTTGGTGATGTCGAGCGAGTAGCGGCGGTCGTGCCCCTGCCGGTCGGCAACCCGGTCCACGCAGGACCAGTCGGCGCCGCACGCGGTGAGCAGCAGGTCGGTGAGCTCCTCGTTGGAGAGTTCGGTGCCGCCCCCGATGTGGTAGACCTCCCCGGCCCGGCCGGAGTTCATGACCATCTGGATCGCCCGGCAGTGGTCGGACACGTGCAGCCAGTCCCGGCGGTGGGCGCCGTCCCCGTACAGGGGCACCCGCATGCCGTCGAGGATGTTGGTGACGAAGAGCGGGATCACCTTCTCGGGGTACTGGTAGGGCCCGTAGTTGTTGGTGCACCGGGTGACGACGACGTCCAGGCCCCGGGTGCGGTGCCAGGCCAGCGCCATCAGGTCCGAGCCGGCCTTCGACGCCGCGTAGGGGACGTTGGGGGCGAGCGGGGTGTCCTCGGTCCACGAGCCGGAGGCGATCGAACCGTAGACCTCGTCGGTGGACACGTGGACGAACCGGCCGACGCCGTGCCGCAGAGCCGCCTCCAGCAGCGTCTGGGTGCCGAGCACGTTGGTCGTGACGAACCGGGTGGCGGTGTCGATCGAACGGTCCACGTGCGACTCGGCCGCGAAGTGGACGACGACGTCGTGGCCCGCCACCACCTCGTCGACCACGCGCGGGTCGACGGTGTCGCCCTGGACGAAGCTGTAGCGCGGATGGGCCGCGACGGAGATGAGGTTGGCCGGGTTGCCGGAGTACGTCAGCTTGTCCAGGACCGTCACATGGGCGTCCTCGGTACCCGGCAACTCGCCGCGCAGCGTGGCCCGTACGAACTGCGAGCCGATGAAACCGGCTCCGCCCGTCACCAGCATCCTCATCGGGTCGCCTCCTCGTCATGGCGATGACGCTTCGTCAGTTCTACCAGGAGGGGCACGAGTTCGACCGGGCTGGGGGCCGAGTTCCGGTCTTCCCGGATCCTCTGCGCGCCTTCGCGGAAGGAGGGTTCGGTGAGCACCCTGCGTAGTGCCTCACGGATCTGTCCGGCGGACTGCTTCTGGTGGTCGATGCGCACTCCCGCCCCGTAGTCGGTGACGACGCGGGAGGTGAGCGTCGCGGTGAGCTGCTTCTGGCAGGTGAAGTCCCACGCGATACCGCCCGGGGTGTCCTCGCCGAACAGCAGCAGGGGCTCGTCGGTGTCGCAGACCACCTGGGGCAGCCCGGCGGCGCTCGCCGCGGCGAAGGTGCCCGTCGATCCGTGGTGGATGACGGCCGAGCAGGTCGGCAGCAGCTGGTCGAGCGGTACGTAGTCGAGGGTGTGGACGTTGTCCGGCAGGGGCCCGCTCTCCGCCAGTTGGTTGTCGTTGAGCGTGGCGATCACCTCGATGTCCAGCTCCGCGACCGCTTCCAGCAGCTTGGCGGTGCGCCCCCAGTCGCCCTTGAGGAACGCCCGCGCCGACACCCCGAGCGACAGCGCCACCCGCGGCCGCGACGGCCGGGCGTACAGCCACGTGGGCATGACGCTGGCGCCGGTGTAGGGCACGTAGCGCACCGGGACGTTCGTAAGCCGGGTCGGCGGGTTCATCGGCGCCGGGAACGGATTGACCGTCCACTGCCCGAGCAGGAGGTCGTCGTCGACCTCCACCCCGTACCGCTCCGCCAGCGGCCGCATCGTCTCGGCCAGGGGATTGGCGACCCTCGCCGCGGGCCCCGCGGCGGCGAACCGCTCGGTGACCCAGCCGGTGTAGTCGGGGGCGACGAGCACCCGCGCGTGCGCCGCGCCGGTGACCCGTGCCGCGACGGCGCCGGAGGGGAACCAGGCGTCCCACAGCACCAGATCGGGCTGCCAGACCCGGGCGAACTCGATCACCTGGTCCACGTCCTGCCGCGGCCGGGGCGGGTGGTAGTCGCGGATCGCCAGCAGGGTGAAGTGGTAGAAGACGTCCCAGGTGGGGCGCTCCTCGTCGCTGATTCCGAGCGCGCGCACGAAGCTCTCGGACTCTGCCGCGGTCGGCAGCATCGCCGCGTAGCCGGGGTCGTCGCGGTCGTGGACCGCCAGCGGCTGAGGCTGCCCGCAGGTCACCGACTTCAGGCCGGCCGCGGTGACGGCCTCGTGGAAGTCGGGGTCGGCCACACCGGTGGGATAGCCCGGGGGCGCCACGACGCACACCTCGTGGCCGGCGCTCTGCAGGGCCCAGGCGTAGGGCACCAGGGGCAGGAAGTGCGCCCGCGCCGGGAAAACCGTGATCATCACCCGCATGTCGGCTCCAGCCCCCGGCGGCCGGCCCGGACGGCCCGCGCGGTCATACGGCCGCCCCCGACTGCTTGGCCGAGGAGTTCCGCATGACCCGCATGGCGAGGCCGGGCCGCATCAGGGCCTGCGGGGGGTCCACCAGTCCGGCCACCCGGAAGAACGCCCCGGTCACCTCGCCGTCGACGGCCGCCGCCGCGTGCAGGCGGGCCATGTAGGCGTTGGCCATCTTCACCTTCATGGTCCGGGGGCCCTCCACCCCGGGGAAGTTCAGGTCCGCTCCGGCGGCGATGTCCCACGGGACGTCGATGACCGTGGAGATGCGCCGGAAGAAACGCAGCGCGTCGGGGACCGGGGCGTCCCGCAGGTGGTCGCGCAGCGCCACGGCCTCCAGCGCGGCGACCGTCATGCCCTGGCCGTAGACGGGGTTGAAGCTGCACACGCCGTCGCCCATGACGAGGAACCCTCCGGGGAAGCGGCGCAGCCGCTCGTAGCGGCGGCGGACGCTCGCCGGGAAGCGGAAGGTGACCGGTTCGTCGAGGGGCTCGGCGTCGCGGACGGCCCGGTAGATCTCCGGCGCGGCCAGCGACTTGGCGAAGGCCAGGAAGCCCTCGCCGTCGGTGGGCGGGTGGTCGCCGAGGATTCCGGTCAGGGAGAGCTGGGAGCTGCCGTCGGCGAGCCGGGGGAAGAACGCGCCGCGGGGGTTGCTCGGCGACGCCACCGGGTTGATCGACAGGTCCGTGCCGTACGGGTCTTCCTTGAGCTTGAAGTGGCGCGTGGTGTAGGCCAGGTCGATCTTGAAGCGGTCCTCCGCGGGCCGCTCGTACCCGAACTCCTCCAGCCAGGCGGGGGTTCGCGAGCCGCGCCCCGTGACGTCGACGACGAGGTCGGCCTCCAGGTGCGCGGGAGTGTCCGTGCCCGACTCGTCGACCACCTCGACGCCGGTGACGCGGCTGCGGTCGGCCGAGGCGGTCAGGCCGCGGATGACGCACCCGTCCATGATCGTCACCTGCGGCAGCGCGGCGACCCGGTCGCGCACGTGGGACTCCAGCTCGGGCCGCGTGGCCGAGACGCTGATCAACCCGGTGTTCGAGGGCTGGAGCCGGCGGCCGTTGAAGTACCACCGCAGGTTGCCCGCGATGTCCCCGGCGGGGATCCCGGCCGAGGTGAGTTCGGTGTCGAGACCGGGGAAGAGCTCGTTGAGGATCTGCTGCCCCTTGGCCAGCAGGGCATGGGCGTGGCGGCCGTGCGGGACACCGCGGCGCTGCTCCTTGCCGCCCAACCGGTCCCGGTCGATCACCAGCACTTCCTTGTACGTCTCGGACAGGACGCGCGCGGCGAGCAGCCCCGCCATCCCTGCACCGAGGACTACCGCGCGGTCACGGGCGTGCTTGGTCATCTGCGGTCCGCCTCCGTTGGCTCCGATGGCTCCGATGGCTCCGATGGCTCCTGTGGGCCGTCGTCCGGGCAACCGGGCCTCGGACCGTTGCATCGTCACGTCGCGTGTCACCGACCTGCATCTCCCGGTGTGCTGAGCTGGGACGGCCGGGCGCCGCACGCCCCTGTCCGCCGCGCCGCCCGCCTAGACTGCGGCGTTTCGACGGGCCCGGCGGACCCTTCGGCCGCCTCCCGCGAGTCGTCGAGAGAAGGGACGAGCGATGAAGCCGATCGGGATCTCGGGAGCGTGGACGGACGAGAAGAAGATCTTCCGCGACGAACGGGGCTCGTTCCGCGAGTGGTTCCAGGACGAGCCCTTCCGCCGCACCGTCGGCCACCCCTTCGATCTGCGGCAGGCGAACTGCGCGATCTCCTCCCGGGGAGTGCTGCGCGGCATCCACTTCGCCGGAGGCGTACCCGGCCAGGCCAAGTACTTCAGCTGCCTGCGCGGCAGGGTGCTCGGCGCCGTCGTCGACATCCGGGTGGGGTCGCCCACGTTCGGGGACTGGCGGACCGTCGAACTCGACGAGGCCACGGGGCGGGCGCTGTACGTCTCCGCGGGCCTGGGCTTCGGTTTCCTCACGCTGAGCGACGAGGCGGTGATCGCCTACCTGTGCTCGGCGGCCTACGACCCCCGGCTCGAACATGGCTTGAATCCGCTGGATCCGGAGGTGGGCATCGGCTGGCCGCCGGAGGTCACTCCGATCCTCTCGGAACGGGACTCCTCGGCCCCCGGTCTGACCGAGGCGGGGCGGCTGGGGTGGCTGCCTTCCCACTCCGGCCGAAATAAGTCGTCCTGAGCACCGGAACAGCACGATTGGAGATGCGGCTCACACGCCGCAGACCTGACTATTTCGGGAAGTCAACGAGCAAGTGCCAAGGGAAAGGGGACTGTTCCATGGGGGACGTCCTTCGCGACACAGGTGGCGCAAAAAGTAAGCGAATACCGAAGTTCGAGGGACTGCGAGGTGTCCTCGCACTGGGTGTGGTCGTCTACCACGTCGCGTTCCAGGCCGGAGTGGGCAGCTTCGTCGGTGAGCCGGGCAAACCGTTCTGGGGCGTCCTCGCGGACGGTCTGGGGGTCTGCCTTCCCCCCTTCTTCGCTCTGTCCGGAATGATGCTGTACAAGCCCTACGCCCGCGTCACCATCAGCGGGACGAAGCGCCCCGCCACCGGACGGTTCCTCAAGCGCCGGGCCCTGCGCATCCTGCCCGCCTACTACCTGTTGCTCGTCTTCGCGATCCCCGGCTACAACTGGTTCGAGATCGACAGCGTCAGCGACGTCCTGCGGCCCGTGCTCCTCATGCACTTCTACCTGCCCGAGGGGCAGCCGATGCACGGCATCGAGCCCACCTGGACGGTCCCCGCCGAGTTCACGTTCTACCTGGCCCTGCCGCTGATCGCCTGGATCGGCCACCGGCTCGCGCGGGGCGGAAGCACCCCCGCCCAGAAGGCCCGCCGCCTGCTGCTGCCCCTGGCCGCGCTGGAAGTCATGGCCATCGGCTGGGTCACGTACACCAACCTCCCCTCCACCGGCGCGACGATGCAGTGGTACTGGCCGCCCTACTACGCCGGCTGCTTCGCCGCGGGCATGGCGCTGGCCATCTACGCCGCGTACGCCGAGGCGCTTCCCGGGACCCCGGGCTTCTACCGGTTCGTGATCCGGCGTCCGCTGGTCTGCTGGGCGCCGCTCATCCCCCTGTACCTCCTCTACGCCACCAAGCCCATCGGCATCCCGGGCCTGGGCGACAACGCGGCCCTGGCCCAGGAGCTCGTCGACCACTTCATCCTGACCGCCTTCACCCTGCTGCTCCTGGCGCCGATGACGGTCCCCGGGGCAGAGTCCCGGTTCTCGGACGCGCTCTTCACCAGCAAGCCGATCCTCTTCCTCGGCCAGATCTCCCTCGGCGTCTACCTCTGGCACGAGATCGTGATCAACCTCTGGCTCAGGAACGGCAGCATCTTCGGCAAGTCCCCCGTGCCAACGCCCGAATTCCGAGGTGACATGGGGTTCTGGGAACTGTTCCTCTTCACGATCTCGATCAGCGTCGTGCTGGCGACCATCAGCTTCTATCTCGTGGAGAAGCCTCTCATCAAGTTCGGCGAACGCGGCGGGCCACCGCGGGGAAACCTTCCTCCCGCCCCCGCCGAGCCGGCTCTGCGGATCCCGGACCAGCGTCGGCCCGACAGTCCCGCGGAGCCGACCGCCGAGCGCACCTGACTCCCCAAGGAGGCCCCCGTGAGCGCACAACTCAAGATCCTCGCGATCAACGGTTCGGAACGTGACGGCAACACCGCCGACGTACTGCGGCATGCGGCACGCGTCGCCGAGAACCGCGGCGTCGACTTCGAGACCGTCGACCTGCGCTCGATCAGGATGGAGCGGTGCGGGCCGTGCGGCGACTGCAACGACAGGCCCGTGGCCTGCACCCTGGCCGACGGGGTGCCCGAGGTCGTGGCGAAGATGGTCGCGGCGGACGGGATCATCTTCGCGGCGCCCGTGCACGGCTTCGGCACCGCCAGCCTCATGCAGACCTTCATCGAGCGCGCCGGCGTCGGATATCTGCGCTTCGACCGGCCGCTGAGCAACAAGGTCGCCGGGATCATCTCGGTCGCCCGGCGCTACAGCGCCGGTGAGGTGTGGGCCCAGCTGACCGTCAACGCCCTGCTCAACCGGATGATCCTGGTGGGCAGCGGTTTCCCGGCGACGGTGCACGCCCTGCACCGGGGCGACGCGCTCAAGGACGAGGAGGGCCTCACCAACGTCTCGCGCCTGGTCGAGAGGATGACGGACATGATGGAGCTGCTCGACGAACACCGCCGGCTCTCCGGCCGTTCGGACGCGCTGGCCTCCGGCGAGGTCAACGAGCGGGTCGGCCTCGCTCTCAACGAACTCCAGGCGCAGCCGTGAGAGACGACCGGCGGCCCGGTCCCGCCCGGACCGGGCCGCTGGGCGCCGAAGCGGACGACGGCTTCTGGTCCGCCTACGGGCAGGTGAGCGACGCGTTCTACCGCGGAGACCTCACCGCCGCCGACCGCGAGCGCTGGGAGAGCGAACGGCTGACGGCCGTACTGCGCCACGTCACCCGGCGCTCGCCGTTCTACCGCCGCCACCTGGCCGGCGTGGACGTCGAGGCGGTCACCCCCGCGAACCTGGCGGAACTGCCCTTCACCACCAAGGACGACCTGCGGCGGGAGATGCACGACGTCCTGTCGGGTCCGCTGCACGAAGCGCGCATCTACTACGAGACCACCGGAACCACCGGCGCCGCCACCCCGTGCCCGCGCGGCGAGAAGGACATCGCGACCAGCAACATCGCCGTCCGGGAGTCCTGGCGCCGCATGCTGGAGGCCCGGTTCGGGGACCGGATGCCCGTCGTGGGCCTGATGGGGCCGTCGGAACTGTACGCGTTCGGGGACGTGTTCACCGCGGTGGCGGGGGAGCTGGGAGCCTGCCACGTCAAGATCTGGCCCGAGTCCCCCAGGGTGGGGTTCCGCAAGGCGCTGCGGCTGATCGAGGAGCTGGAGGTCGAGGTCGTCGTCTGTGCTCCGGCCCTGTGCCTGAGCCTGGCCAAGGCGGCCCTGCACTACGGCTACGACCTGGCCGACCTGCCGGTGAAGCTCTTCCTCACGCTGGGGGAGATCTGCACCCCTCAGTTCGCCGACAACGTGGCGACCCTGTGGCCGCAGGCCGTCGTGCGGCCCACGCTCTACGGCTCCCAGGAAGCCCTGTGCATCGCCACCGGCGCGGACACCGGAGCGCTCCACCTCGCCCAGCCCAACTACCTGGTCGAACTCGTCGAACCGGACACCGGCGCCGTGGTCGGCGACACCGGTGAGGGCGAACTCGTCCTCACCATGCTGGTGGACGGCATCAAACCGCTGATCCGCTACCGTACCGGGGACCTGGTCCGCATCCTTCCGGCGAGCCCCGGAGACCCGCTGCCGGGCCCGCGGATCCAGGTCATCGGCCGGGTCTCGGACCGCATCCCCCTGGGCGATGTGACCCTCCAGCCCGCCGAGCTGGAAGCCGCGATCCTCGACGGGGTCGGCGGCTGCCTCGGCTACCAGGTCGTCATCGACCGGCAGGACGACGGCAGCGACGCCGTCACCGTGCGCATGGACCTGCTGGCCGGCGCCGACGGGGAACGGCAGGGCATCGGCGAGGCCGTCGCCGCCAGGCTCCGGGAGCGGACCGGGGCGCACGCCGGCATCGTCGTGGACACCGACCTCGACCCCGTGACCCACACCGGCTCCTTCGTCAGTTGGAAGGCCGCGCGCGTCGTCGACAACCGCTCCGGCCCCGACCGGGCGGTACTGACCGCCCGTCAGGTGGCACACCGCTACGCCATCACCACGTGATCCGGAGGACCCAGGATGACCGACCAGTGCATGGTCTCGGCCCCGGTGCGGGTGCGGACACGACGCCTCGATGTGAAGGAGACGGGCTCCCTGCCCGCCTACCGCGCGCTGGCCGAGCACTTCGGCCCCGACGAGGTCTACCTCCTGGAGTCCGCGGCCGGCCCGAGCCGCGACCGCAGGCACCAGTTCGTCGGCTTCGGCGCGCTGCTCTCGCTCTCGGTCACCGACCGGGCGGTGCGCGTCGAGGGCGTACCCGCCCTGCAGGGCCTGCTCCTGGAGCGGGCCGGCGCGCTGCTGGAGGACGGCCCCCAGGGGCTGCGGCTGCGTACCGCGGCCGGGTTGTGGTCGCTGCTGCGGGCCATGCGGGACATGTTCGACGCCGAGGGGTCCGCGTCCGGCTTCCGCTTCGGGTTCCTCGGCTTCTTCGGGTACGACACGGCCCGCTACATCGAGGAGCTGCCCCACCTCATCGAGACCCGGCCGGACCTGCCCGACGTACGCATGGTCCTGCACCAGGGCAGCGTGGTCACCGATCTCGCCACCGGCCGGAGCGAACTGCTGCTCCACGAGTCCCCGTACTGGCCCGCCCTCGCGGCGGAGACCGTCACCGGGCTCCTCGCCGACGCCGAGCGGTCCTGGCCCGACCCGTCCGTCGACGGATTCCCCGCCTCGGCGGTCACCGACGACAGCGCCCCCGAGGTGTTCGCGAACGACGTCGAGCGGTGTTTGAAGCACATCGCCGTCGGCGACGTCTACCAGGTGCAGATCGGCCACGAGCTCTCCATCCGCTCGGCGGCCGACCCCGCGGACGTCTACCAGCGCCTGCGCCGGCGGAACGCCTCCCCGTACATGTACCTGGCGGGCATCGACGGGCACCGCCTGATCGGCGCCAGCCCCGAGCTGTTCGTACGCATCGAGGACGGCGAGGTCACGATGCGGCCGATCGCGGGCACGGTGCCGCGGTCCGGCCCGGACGGCGGCACCGCCGCGGGAGTCCGGCTGCGGTCCGATCCCAAGGAGATCGCCGAACACACCATGCTGGTGGACCTCTGCCGCAACGACATCGGACGGATCGCCCGGCCGAACACGCTCGACGTACCCGACCAGTTGGACGTGGAGGGCTACTCCCACGTGATGCACCTGGTCTCCACGGTGGTCGGCCGGGCGCGGGCGGACACCGACGCCTTCGACAGCATCGCCGCCCTGTTCCCCGCCGGCACCATGACGGGCGCACCCAAGATCCGCGCCATGGAGATCATCGAGTCCGTCGAGCGCAGCCGCCGCGGCCTGTACGCGGGGGCGCTCGGCCTCCTCGACGTGGGCGGATACACCAACCTCGCCCTGTGCATCCGCACCCTGTTCCACCACGAGGGCGTCTACCGCACCCGGGCCTCGGCCGGAATCGTCGCCGATTCCGAACCGGGGGCGGAGTGGACCGAGACGCTGGCCAAGATGAGCGCCACGCACTGGGCGGTCACCGGAGAGGAGTTGCTGTGAGCTTGCGGTCTCCCGACGGATCGGGGGGAGGCGCCGACGCCCCGCGGGTCCTGGTGGTCGACGCGTTCGACAGCTTCGTCGACATCCTGCGCCAGTACCTGATGTCCGCCGGCGCGGAGCCGGTCATGGTGCGGTCGCACCGCATGACCCCGGACGAGATGGGGCTGATGCGGCCCGACGCGGTCCTGCTGGGACCGGGCCCCGGCCACCCCGACACCTCCGGGCACGTCGAGATCGTCCAGGCGTTCGCCGGCCGGGTTCCGCTGCTCGGGGTGTGCCTGGGCCATCAGGCCGTCGCCCGCGCCTACGGCGCCGCCACCGTCCCCGCCCGGCATCTCATGCACGGAAAGACGAGCCGGATCACGCACGACGGGCGCGGAGTGTTCACCGGGCTGCCCGCAGGGTTCTCCGCGACCCGCTACCACTCGCTGATCGTGCCGGAGGGCACGGTCCCGCCGTCCCTGGAGGTCACCGCGCACTCCACGGACGACGGCTACGTGATGGGCCTGCGCCACCGTTCGCTGCCGGTGGAGTCCGTCCAGTTCCATCCGGAGAGCTTCCGCACCGAACACGGCATGCCGATGATCCGCAACTTCCTGGCCTCCATGCGGTCCTTCACCGCACGGGACTGCGCGGCCGCACCGGCCGAAGCAGCCTGAGCACGGTCCCCGATCACGGCGGGACGGCCGCTTCGCGCCGCCCGCTCCCACAATCACGAGGGTGGATTCACTGTGCGTCCCTTCCGTATCGAGATCGCCCAGTCCGACATCGACGACCTGCACCGCCGGATCGACGCGACCCGGTGGCCGTCGGAGATACCCGGATCCGGATGGGACCGCGGAGTACCGCTGTCCTACCTCAAGGAGCTCACCGAGCACTGGCGCCACGGTTACGACTGGCGGGCCGCGGAGACCGAGCTGAACGCGTTCCCCCAGTTCGTCACCACCATCGACGGCGCCGACGTGCACTTCCTGCACGTGCGCTCGCCCGAGCCGGACGCGGTCCCGCTGATCCTCACCCACGGCTGGCCCGGCTCGGTGGCCGAGTTCCTCGACGTCATCGGCCCCCTGAGCGACCCGCGCGCACACGGCGGCGACCCGGCGGACGCGTTCCACGTGGTCGTCCCCTCCATGCCGGGCTACGGGTTCTCCGGCCCGACGACCGAGCCGGGCTGGGACGTGCGGCGCATCGCACGCGCCTGGGCTGAGCTGATGAACCGGCTCGGCTACGAGCGCTACGTCGCCCAGGGCGGCGACTGGGGCAAGGTCGTCTCGCTGGAGCTGGGGCTGGCCGACCCCGAGCACGTGGCCGGCGTCCACCTGAACATGCTGGTGACCTTCCCGCCGCAGGACGACCCGGAGGCCATCGGGCGCCTGGACGAGAGCGACCTGGGCAAGCTGGCGCACGGCGGGGAGTTCGCCGACACCGGCATCGGCTGGCAGCGCATCCAGGCCACCCGACCGCAGACCCTGGCCTACGGGCTCACCGACTCGCCGGTCGGCCAACTCGCCTGGATACTCGACAAGTTCCAGGAGTGGAGCGGCGGCAAGAACGTGGAGGAGGCCATCCCGCGCGACCGGCTGCTCACCCACGTGATGATCTACTGGCTGACCGCGACCGCCGGGTCCAGCGCCCAGCTGTACTACGAGTCGGCTCGCGGCATGGCGGACTTCGCCCGCACCTGGGGCGGACCCTGGCCCCTGAGCGCCCCTGTCGGCGTCGCGGTGTTCCCGGACGACGCCACCCGGCCGATCCGGTCGTTCGCCGAGGGCATCCTGCCGACCCTGACGCGGTGGACCGAGTTCGACCGCGGCGGGCACTTCGCCGCCATGGAGCAGCCGCAGCTCCTCGTCGAGGACGTCCGGGCGTTCACCCGTCCGCTGCGCTGAAGCACTAGGGCACACACGAAGTGGAGCGCCCGTCGGCCGGAACTCTAGATTGACGTCCCCGGACCGACGGGCCCGATGCGTCGGCTTTCGCCGTCAGGAGACTTCATGCTGGAGAAATGCAGGCGGGACGAGACCTGCCGTGTATGCGGTGCGGACGACTGGACCGAGGTCATCTCGTTCGGTTCGCTACCGCTCGCCAACGGTTTCGTCGACCCGGCCGACGCCGACGAGGCGCAGGACGTCTTCCCGCTCGACGTCATCGTGTGCCGGTCGTGCCGGCTGATGACGCTGCGGCATGTCGTCGACCCCGAGGCGCTGTTCAAGCACTACGTCTACGTCTCCTCCGACTCCGACCAGATCCGCGAGCACATGGCGCACATCGTCGAGCTGGCCACCCGCCGGGCGGGCCTCGCCTCCGGCGACCTGGTCGTGGAGCTGGGCAGCAACGTCGGCACCCAGCTCGCGATGTTCCAGGAGGCGGGCATGCGGGTGGCCGGGGTCGACCCGGCGGCCAACCTCGCCGAGATCGCCAACGCGCGGGGCGTCCCCACCGACCCGGACTTCTTCGGCCCCGGCCCCGCGGGCCGCATCGCCTCCGAGCAGGGCCGGGCCAAAGCCGTCATCGGCCGCCAGTGCTTCGCGCACATCGACGACGTACACCGCATCCTGGACGGCGTCGACGCGGTGCTCGACGACGACGGCGTCCTGGTCATCGAGGTGCCGTACCTGCTGAACCTGCTCGACGAGAACCAGTTCGACACGATCTACCACGAGCACCTGTCGTACTTCTCCCTGCACACGCTGCGCCACCTCTTCGGCATGCACGGCCTGCGGATCATCGACGTGGAGCGGGTCGCCGTCCACGGCGGTTCGATCGCCGTCGTCGCCGCACGCGAGTCGGCCGCGCGGACCCCGGAGCCGTCGGTCGCCGCGCTGCTCGGCCTGGAGGAGGAGCGCGGACTGCTGACAGAGGCCCCCTACCGGGCCTTCGCCGAGCGGGTGACGCACGTGACCGAGGCGGTGCGCACGCTCGTCCGCGGCCTGGCGGCGGACGGCCACCGCGTGGCCGGCTACGGGGCGCCGTCCAAGGGCACCCAGCTGCTGATGGCCTGCGGCCTGACCGCCGACGACATCACCGTCTGCGGCGACACCACGCCCCTCAAGCACGGCAAGCTGCTGCCGGGAAACCGCATCCCCGTCCTTCCGCCGGACGAGGTCGCCGCCACCGAACCGGACTACTACCTCCTCCTCGCGTGGAACTACACCGAAGAGGTCGTCCGCAAGGAGCGCCGCTTCCTCGAGGCGGGAGGGAAGTTCATCGTTCCCATCCCGGAGCCCAGGATCATCTCCGCCCAGTCAGCGAAGGAGCTCGTCTGATGGAGTACGGCCCCGAGCACGCGAAGTTCTACGACCTCGTGTTCCGCAGCCGCGGCAAGGACTTCGACCTGGAGGCCCGCGGGCTCACCGAGCTGATCCTCGCCGACCGCCCCGACGCCGTATCGCTCCTGGACGTCGCCTGCGGCACCGGCGCCCACCTGGAGACGCTCGCCACGCTCTTCGGCCACGTGGAGGGCCTGGAGTACGCGCCCGCGATGCTGGAGCAGGCGGCCGGCCGGCTGCCCGGCGTCCCGCTGCACGCCGGCGACATGCGCTCCTTCGACCTGGGCCGCACCTTCGACGCGATCACCTGCATGGGCAACGCGCTCGGCGAGATGGGGTCCGTCACCGAGCTCAAGGCCGCGGTGTCGGCCATGGCCCAGCACCTGAACCCCGGCGGTGTCCTGGTCGCCGAGCCCTGGTACTTCCCCGAGAACTTCCTCGACGGGCATGTCGGCGGCCATCTGCACCGTGAGGAGGGCCGCGTCATCACGCGGATGACGCACTCCGTGCGCCAGGGCGACAAGTCGCGTCTGGAGGTCCGGTTCCGGGTCGCGGACGCCTCCGGGTTCAGCGAGTTCTCCGAGGTCCTGACCTCCAGCCTGTTCACCCGCGAGCAGTACGCCGACGCCTTCGAGTCGGCGGGCCTCTCGGTGAGGTTCGTGCCGGGCTTCCGGCTGGCCGACGGCCGGCCCAACAGCCCCGGCCTCTTCGTCGGCGTGCGCACGGCATGAGCGGCGGCCCGGTGCGTCTCGAGTCCCTGCCCACGCCCTACTTCAGCGAACCGCTGCACGTCGGACGCCCGAACGTGGGCTCCCGCGACCGGTTGATCGAACGGATCGACGGAGCGCTGGAGCGGCTGTGGTTCACCAACGACGGCCCTCTGGTCCGGGAGTTCGAGGCCCGCGTGGCCGAGCTCACCGAGGTCAGGCACTGCGTCGCCGTGTCGAACGCCACCACCGGCATCCAGGTCGCCGCGAAGGCCCTGGGCATCGGCCCGGGGGATGAGGTGATCGTCCCCTCCTTCACCTGGGTCGCCACCGCCCACGCGCTGGACTGGATCGGTGCGGTGCCCGTCTTCTGCGAACTGGACGAGGAGACCGGCACCGCCGACGTGGCGCACGTGGAGCGGCTGATCGGCCCGCGCACCCGCGCCATCCTGGACGTGCACGTCTTCGGCAGGCCCGCCCGGATCGACGAGCTGACCAAGCTGGCCGAGGAGCACGGGCTCCCGCTGCTCTTCGACGCCGCCCACGCCTTCGGCTGCACCTACCGGTCCAAGCCGATCGGCGGATTCGGCACGGCGGAGATCTTCAGCTTCCAGGCGACGAAGTTCGTGAACAGCTTCGAGGGCGGTGCGATCGTCACCGACGACGACGCGCTGGCCGACCGGCTCCGGGCCATGCGCCACCAGGGCCTCAACGCCGCGCACGAGATCACCGGCAGCGGAACGGTCGCCCGGATGCACGAGATCAGTGCGGCCATGGGCCTCACCTCCCTGGAGTCGGCCGACCACTTCACCGAGGTCAACCGGCGCAACTACCGGCTGTACGAGGAGTACCTGGACGACCTGCCCGGCGTCCGGGTCCGCCCGCAGGAGCAGGGCGAGCTGTCGAACTGCCAGTACGTCGTCATCGAGGTGGACGCCGACCGGGCCGGACTGCACCGCGACGAGCTCCAGGAGGTGCTCAAGCGGCACAACGTGCTGGCCCGCGCCTACTTCAGCCCCGGCTGCCACAGCTGCGAGCCCTACCGGTCCGACCCCGCGCGCCACGCGCCCGATCCGCTCCCGAAGGTGGAGGCGCTCACCGAGCGGGTGCTGTCACTGCCCACCGGCACGGCCGTGGGGCCGAAGGAGGTACGGGGAGTCTGCCGTATCGTCCGCGCGGCCGTCGACGGGAGCACGGTGCCCCAGGGGAATGACAGCACAGAAGAAGATGCAGGCGGCAGCCATTCGAGGTGATCCTTTCAGGGAGTGATCAACCCCCTCCTCGAAATGGAGTATCCGCATGTCGTTACGTCACATGTCCCGCCGTGCCTCCAGGTTCGGCGTCGTGGCTGTCGCGTCCATCGGGCTGGCCGCCGCCGCGCAGTCCGTGGCCTTCGCCGCGCCCTCCTTCTCGGCCAGCCCCGCCTCGGGCCTGAGCGACGGGCAGAGCGTCTCGGTGTCGGTCAGCGGTGCGGCCGCGGGTGAGACCTACTACATCGCGCAGTGTGCGCCGGTCGGCGGCCAGGAGGCGTGCAACCCGGCGACCGCCACCTCCTTCACCACGGACGCGTCCGGAGCGGCGTCGTTCAGCTTCGTCGTGCGCAAGACGTACGCGGGCAGCACGCCCACCGGCACGCCGGTCGGCAACGTCGACTGCGCGACCGACGCGTGCAACCTCGGCGCCGGCAACTCCGGTCTCGACCTCGGCCACGTGGCTCTGACCTTCGGCTGATCGAACCGTGGCCCCCGGTTCCGCGGACCGGGGACCTGTGTGCTGCCGGGGCGGGTCGCACCCGTCCCGGCAGCGCCCTTCGCGGCCTGACGCCCCTGCCGGACCTCCCCCCGGGGTCCCGGCAGGCGGGCGTCAGGCCGCGATCTCGATCTGTACGTGGTCGCCGACGACCAGGCGGTGCCGGGCCTCGCCCCGGGCCCCCGGCCCGACCCGGGCGCCCCGCCCGATCAGCGAGCCGTGCAGTCCGGCCACCGCGAGGATCGAGGCGTCGTCCAGGACGATGGAGTCGGAGAGCCGGGAGGCCCGCACCGTGCAGTGCCGGCCGATGGAGGCGTACGGTCCGATCTGGCTGTCCTCGACGACCGTCCCCGCACCGATCACCGCGGGCCCCACGATCCGCGAACGTGTCACGCGCGCGCCCTCCTCGACGACCACACCGCCCAGCAGTTCGCTCTCCGGGCCCACCTCGCCCGACACCCGGCGGGCCAGCCGGCCGAGCATCCGGCGGTTGCACTCCACGACGTCCTCGACCCGGCCGGTGTCCTTCCAGTAGTCGGTGTAGCGGCCGGCCTCGACCCGCGAGCCGTGCTCCAGGAGCCACTGGATCGCGTCGGTGATCTCCAGCTCCCCGCGGGCGCTCGGCCGGATCGCGTCGACGGCGCGGTGCACGTCGGCGGTGAAGAAGTACACGCCGACCGCCGCCAGGTCGCTGCGCGGTTCCCGGGGCTTCTCCACCAGGCGCAGCACCTGTCCCTGGGCGTCCAGCTCGATCACGCCGAAGGCCCGGGGGTCGGGCACCTGGCGCACGACGATCCGCGCGGCGGGGCGGGCCCGGAGGAACTCCCGGGCCTGCGCCGGCAGGTCCCCGTCGAGCATGATGTCGCCCAGGTACAGGACGAAGTCGTCCTCGTCGAGGAACTCGCGGGCCAGTTTCACGCAGTGCGCGATGCCCAGGGGTTGGTCCTGGCGTATGTAGGTGATGCGCAGACCGAAACGGCTGCCGTCCCCGATCGCCTCAATGATTTCCTGAGCCCAGTCGCCGACGACAATACCGACCTCTTTGATATCGAGGTCGCGAATATTCTCCAGAACGTATTCCAGGACCGGCTTCCCGGCGATCGGAACAAGCTGCTTCGGCATGGCGTAACTGATCGGGCGCAGGCGGGTTCCCGAACCGCCCGACAGTACAAGTGCCTTCATTGTGTTCCGCCCTTCAGCGCAATCACTGAAATTCCACGTCACTGTAGACCGGACCGCGCGGTACGCGCTTCTCGCAGAATGCCCACGACTTCGCAATCCCGGAGATGCGGCGCCCCCGCGGCGGGCCGGAGGATTCCAGCGAATGTGAGACGCCGCTTCCCGACGCGCGAGAAGGAGACTCCGTGGACGTGTCAGCGCAGTACGACGTCATCGTGGTGGGCGGTGGCCCGGCGGGCTCGACCGTGTCCACGCTGGTCCGCAAGAGGGGTCACCGGGTGCTCCAGTTGGAGAAGGAGACCTTCCCGCGCTACCAGATCGGTGAGTCCCTCCTCCCCGCCACCGTCCACGGCATCGCGCATCTCCTCGACGTCTCCGACGAGCTGAAGAAGGCCTCTTTCACGATCAAGCACGGCGGGACGTTCAAGTGGGGCGCCAACCCCGAGCCCTGGACGTTCGACTTCGCCGTCTCGCGCCGGATGCCCGGTGCGACGGGGTACGCCTACCAGGTCGAACGCATGAAGTTCGACAAGATCCTCCTCGACAACGCTCGCAAGCACGGGGTGGAGGTACGGGAGAACAGCGACGTCCTCGACGTGCTCAAGGCCGAGGACGGCCGGGTCCGGGGGGTGCGCTACCGGGACGCCGAGGGGCGTGAGCACGAGGTGAGCGCCCGCTTCGTCGTGGACGCCTCCGGCAACACCGGCGGGCTGTACAAGAAGTCCGGCTCCAAGCGCGAGTACTCGCCCTTCTTCCGCAACCTCGCCCTGTTCGGCTACTTCAACGGCGGCAAGCGGCTGCCCAAGCCGAACTCCGGGAACATCTTCACCTGCGCCTTCGAGCACGGCTGGTTCTGGTACATCCCCCTGACCCCCGACCTGACCAGCGTCGGCGCGGTGGTGAACCGGGACTCGGCGAGCCTGGTGCAGGGCGACCCCGAGAAGGCGATGGAGTCGTTCATCGCGGCCTGCCCGCTGATCGCGGAGAAGCTCTCCGAGGCCACCCGGGTGACCGAGGGCCCCTACGGCGAGCTGCGGGTCCGCAAGGACTGGTCGTACAGCAACACGAAGTTCTGGGCGCCGGGCATGGCCCTGATCGGGGACGCCGCGTGCTTCGTCGACCCGGTGTTCTCCTCCGGGGTCCACCTCGCCACCTACAGCGGGCTGCTGGCCGCGCGCTCGCTCAACTCCTGCCTGGACGGGACGGTCGACGAGACCACCGCGTTCGAGGAGTTCGAGGCGCGCTACCGGCTGGAGTACAGCCGCTTCTACGAGTTCCTCGTCGGCTTCTACGACATGCACCATTCGGAGGACTCCTACTTCTGGCAGGCCCGGAAGATCTCCAACACCGCGGACTCCGACCTGGAGTCGTTCGTCGAGCTGATCGGCGGGGTCTCCTCCGACGAGTTCGCCGACGCGGCGCGGGCCAGGCAGCGGTTCGCCGAGGCGTCGGACGAGATGGCCGGCATGACGCACACCGCCGCGGACGACACCGGCGGGCCGCACGGCGCCGTGCCGGGGAAGGTGGTGGGCCGTCTCATGGAGCAGGGCGCCGCCCTGCAGGCGCGGGCGCTGCTCGGCGACGAGGCGGGGGCCGAGCGACCGGTCAGGCAGGGGGGCCTGGCCGCGTCGACGGACGGACTGGGCTGGGTTCCCCATGCACGGTCCTGACGTGGCGGCGCTCGCCGCCGCCACGTCGCCGCTGGGCGGGGAGCCGCTGACCGTCTTCCTGCTCCAGGTCGGCGTACTCCTCGTCTGCGCCTACGGTCTGGGGCGGCTGGGCGCCCGGGTCGGCCTGCCGCCCCTGGTGGGGGAACTGACCGCGGGGGTGCTGCTGGGGCCGACGCTGCTGGGGCAGATCGCACCGGGGCTCTCCGGCCGGCTGTTCCCCGCGGACATGTCGCAGGCGCACCTGCTCGACGCGTTCTGCCAGTTCGGCATCCTGCTGCTGGTGGCCATCGCCGGGGCTCAGTTCGACCCCCTGATCCTGCGCAGGCGCGGGGGGCTGGCTGCCCGGGTGAGCCTGGCCGGTCTCCTGGTGCCTCTGGGGCTGGGTATCGCCACCGGGTACCTGGTGCCGGCCTCGCTGCTGACGGACTCCGGAGAACGGGGCGTCTTCGCGCTGTTCCTCGGGGTCGCCATGTGCGTCACCGCGCTCCCGGTGATCGCCAAGACGCTCGCGGACCTGAACCTCACGCACCGCAACGTCGGCCAGTTGCTCATCGCGGCTGCCGTGTTCGACGATGCGGTGGGCTGGCTGCTGCTCGCCCTGGTGACGGCGTTGGCCAGCGGGGGGGCCGGCGGGCCCGTGGTCCTGACCACGATGGCCTGGACCGCCGTGTTCATCGCCGCGGCGTGCGCGGTGGGCGGCCCGATCGGCAGGCGGATGTCCCGTACCGGGGGCGGCCGGGTTCCGGTGTCGGCCATCACCGTCGGCGTGGCCGTCGTCGTCCTGTACGGGGCGCTGACCGCGGCGGCCGGGATGGAGGCGCTGTTCGGGGCGTTCGTGGCCGGGGCCACCCTGCTCCGGCACATCGACCCGGCGCGGCTGGCTCCGCTGCGCACCCTGGTCATGGCCGTGTTCGCCCCGGTGTTCCTGGGCAGTGTGGGGCTGCGCATGGACCTGACGGCGCTCGCGGAGCCGTCGGTCCTCCTCACCGGTGTCGTCGTCCTCTTCGTGGCCACGCTCGGCAAGTTCGCCGGTGCGTACGTCGCCGCCCGCAGCGGCGGGATGAGCCGGTACGAGGGGCTGGCGCTCGGGGCGGGGATGAACTCGCGCGGGATGATCGAGGTGGTGATCGCCCTGGTCGGGCTGCGCATCGGCGTACTGGACACCGTCACCTTCACGATCATCGTGCTGATCGCCCTCATCACCTCGGTGTCGGCGCCGCCGCTCCTGCGCTGGGCGAGCAGCCGGATCGCTTTCGAGAGCGACGAGCAGGAGCGGGAGGAGCGGCTGGCCGGCTGGAGCACCGAGCCCGCCTTCTCGGGCGGGCCGCCGCCCAAGTCAGCACGGCAGGAGAAGACCGCGGACACCTCCTGAGTGCAGGCTAGGTGGTTACCGTTCCGCCGGTCCGTCCGGCGGAACGGTGACTCATGTACGGAACCAGGAGGAGAACTCTGTGAGCGTCACCGACCCCACCCCCGGCGCGGACACCGCATCCGGTCCGGGAGACGGCATCCGTATCGCGGGCGCGCGGATCCACAATCTCAAGGATGTCTCGCTGACGATCCCCCGCAACCAGATCACGGTCTTCACGGGGGTCTCGGGATCGGGCAAGTCGTCGATCGTCTTCGACACGGTGGCCGTGGAGGCCCAGCGGCAGCTGAACTCCACCTTCAGCTGGTACATCCGCAACCAGCTCCCGAAGTACGAACGTCCGCAGGCCGAGGCGATCGAGAACCTCACCACCCCGGTGATCGTCGACCAGAAGCCGGTGGGGGGCAACGCCCGGTCCACGGTGGGCACCATGACCGACGTGCAGCCCATGATCCGGGCCCTGTTCGCCCGGTTCGGCACGACGACGGACAAGAAGCCGTCCTCGCTCGGCGTCTCCGCGTTCTCGTTCAACGACCCCCAGGGCATGTGCCCGGACTGCGACGGTCTCGGCCAGAGCATCGCCCTCGACCTGGACAAGATGCTGGACCGCTCGAAGTCCCTGGACGACGGGGCGGTTCTCTTCCCCGAGTACAAGGTGGGCAGCCCCGACTGGCAGATCTGGGCGAAGTCAGGCCGTCTGGATCCGGCCAAGCCGATCGCCGAGTACAGCGCCGAGGAATTGGACACCCTGCTGCGCGGCACCGGCGGGAAGGTGACGCTGAAGACCAAGAGCACCGAGTTCCAGACGAACTACGAAGGACTGGCCGACCGGTTCGAGCGGCTCAACCTCAAGCGCGACCTCAGCGCCCTGAGTGATCGTAAGCGCGAGGTCATCGAACGCTTCGTCACCGACGGCGTCTGCCCCTCCTGCCGGGGGGCGCGGCTCAACGCCGCCGCGCTCGACGTGCGGATCGACGGCAAGAACATCGCCGACTACTCGAGCATGGAGGTCCGCGACCTCACGGAGGTGCTCACCGGCGTCACAGAGCCGACCGCGGCTCCCCTCGCGAAGGCCGCGCGCACGGCCCTGGAGCGGATCGTGTCCATCGGGCTCGGCTACCTGACCCTGGACCGGCCCACGGCCGACCTCTCCGGGGGCGAGGGGCAGCGGCTGAAGATGGTCCGCCACCTCGGCAGTGGTCTGGCCGGGCTCACCTACATCTTCGACGAGCCCAGCATCGGCCTGCACCCGCGCGACGTGGGACGGCTCAACGAGCTGCTGCGCGCGCTGCGCGACAAGGGGAACACCGTGCTGGTCGTCGAGCACGACCCCGATGTGATCGAGATCGCCGACCACATCGTCGACGTCGGCCCCGGGGCAGGGGTGCACGGTGGCGAAATCGTGTTCGAGGGGTCCTTCGCGGAGCTGCGGAAGGCGAAGACCCGGACCGGGGAGGCACTGCGACGTGGGGCACGCGTGAAGGAGGAGGTCCGCCCGCCCACGGGGGAGCTGACCGTGGAGAACGCGGATCTGCACAACCTGAAGCAGGTCTCCGTGGCCGTACCCACCGGCGTGCTGACCGCGGTGACCGGGGTGGCGGGTTCCGGCAAGAGCAGCCTGATCTCCGGGGCCTTCATGGAGGCGCACCCCGACGCCGTGTTCGTCGACCAGTCCGCGATCGCCGCCTCCTCGCGCTCCACACCGGTGTCCTACCTCGGTCTGATGGACCCGCTGCGCAAACTGTTCGCGAAGGAGACCGGCGCGAACGCCTCGCTGTTCAGCTTCAACTCGAAGGGCTCGTGCGAGGAGTGCCAGGGCCGCGGGGTCATCATCACCGAGCTGGCCTTCATGGACCCCGTGACCACCCACTGCGGTGTCTGTGAGGGGCGCCGCTTCAAGCCCGAGGTCCTGGAGCACAAGCTTCGCGACAAGTCCATCGCGGACGTCCTGGAGCTGCCCGCCGACGAGGCCGTCGAGTTCTTCACCGAGAAGGCGCTGCTGCCCAAGCTGCGCGCCCTCGTGGACGTCGGCCTCGGGTACCTCAGCCTGGGTCAGCCGCTCTCCAGCCTCTCCGGTGGTGAGCTGCAGCGCATCAAGCTCGCCGACCAGCTGCACCGCACGGGCACGGTCTACGTCCTGGACGAGCCCACCACCGGGCTGCACATGTCGGACGTGGACACCCTGCTGGCGCTCCTGGACGGTCTCGTCGAGGCGGGCAACACCGTCGTGGTCATCGAGCACAACCTCGATGTGGTGCAGCAGGCCGACTGGATCATCGACCTTGGCCCCGACGGCGGACGGGAAGGCGGGGAGATCGTCTTCACCGGTACGCCGAAGGACCTGCTCGCCGCGGATTCCTCCCTCACCGGCGAGTACCTGCGCCGCCACCTGAAGGCCCAGGCCGGCTGACCGGACGTCTGGCAGTCGTCCGAGGGGTCCGTGCTCTTCGGACGACCGTCCGTGGTTGTGGCCGCTCCCCGAGGGGGGAGCGGCCACAACCACGGACAGACTCACGGCCACCGGCGGAAGCCGTTTCCGCCCCGGGGCTTCAGACGGCCGAGGGCGTCCCGGACCCGGACCGCGCATTGTAGGCGTCAAGCAGTTGCTGGGCCGCCACGCCGGCCTCGGCGAAGGCCTTCGCGGGGTCCGCTCCGTTGCGCAGGACCTCGTCCATCGCTCCGGTGACGACCTCGTTGACGGCCGCGAAGTCGCCGAGGAGCGCACCGAGCGCCGCCGGTGAACGGTCGGACGCCTCCAACTGCTCCCCGGCCACCCTCTGCTGCGGCCGGCGGTCGAACCATCCCGTCGCCTCCAGCAGTTCCCGGGCTGCGCCGGTCACCGGTACGAAACCGTTGGTGCGGTGCCAGTCCGCGGCGTTGGCCGGGCTGATCAGGTACTGGGTGAGGGCGAGCAGCCCGTCCTGCGTGGCCTCGTCGAGTCCCGCGGCCAGCCACAGGGAGTCCCCCGAGACGGGTTGGCCCGCGACAGGGGCCTTGGCGTTTTTCGGCAACGGGAACACCGCGACCTCGAAGCCCGCCTGCGCGCCGGCCTGGATGAGTTCGCGGGCGGCCTTGGAGGAGTCGAAGGTGAAGGCGACCTTCTGCTGGACGAAGGCCTCGAACGCCCCGCCCCAGTCCGAGGGCCCGCCCGTGTAGAGGTAGTGGCCGCGCTCGTGGAGGTGAGTCCACCAGCGGACCCAGTCGAGCATTTCGTCCGATGTGATGTTCACAGTCCCGGCGGGGGCGGACCGGCCGTTGTCCTGATCGGTGAGCAGCCCGTTCTGCAGGGCGACGGCCTGCTGGAACACCCAGCCGTCGTTGGCCCAGGTGATCCCGTGACCGGGACCGCCCTCGAGGCGGGCCACGGCCTCGCAGGCCGCTTCGGTCTCGTCCCAGGTACGGGGCGGCTCCGGGACTCCTGCCCGCTCCAGGAGGGAGGCGTTGGCGTAGCAGAGCATGGTGGTGACCGTGAACGGCAGCGAGATCAACTCGCCCCCGAACGAATAGGAATCGCGCACCGTGGGGTCGAGGTCGTCCACGACCACCGGGTGGCCCAGTATCTCCGTACGGCCGGCCAGGGCGGCCTCGACCGAGGTGAACACCGGCGACCCGTCGGGGTTGCGGGCGTCGCGCGCAAGCTGGCTGTCGGTGGCGTAGTAGCCCGCGATGTGCGGGGGCCTGCCCTCGGCTGCGGCGCGGGCCACCTTTTCGGGCATGGTCCAGAAGTCGTGGCCGGTGATGTCGACCCGGTATCGGGGATGGGTACGCTCGAACTCGGCCGCCCGCTCGCGCAGCGGAGCGAGGAAGTCACGCCCGTCATAGGTGGGGAACGGGTAGTCCGCCAGCCACACGTCCAGGATGATCCGCTCCTCCTGCGGCTGCTCCGGGGTCTGGCCGTTCTTCGGTTCTGGAGCCTGCAAGGTCTGCCTCCTGAGGATCAGCGGACGCCGGATAGGGGTCGGGGGACATCGTCGATTCCCGGTCGCTGTCGGGGCATCTCCTGCTATGCGCAATCCGGCCCCTTCCGGCAGAGCCTCCACAAGCCCCCCTGAGGCCCCGGAGCAGCCCCATGGGGGGAAACGTCAACAGGAGGGCAAAAGGGCCGTAGAGCGGCTTCTGGGGGGCTTGTGGAGGGTGCACTCCGATCACGAGGGAAGCCGACTCACCCCCCTCCCACGGGATGCCCCCGCGGGAGGGGGGTGCACCGTCGCCCGGTCTCCCCGCAGGGACTTGGTCCCTCTTCGGTCCCTGTGTTTAGTCCCTGGGTATCACCGCAGGTCAGAGGGGGTATGACCCCCCGAAAAGGGACTGAAGGGACTCAACTTCCTAATTATGAGCTCACTACGTACGCGCGTGTATGCAGGCGCGCATATCGTCATACTGCTTTCTTCTACTCAGCTCATAATGGGGAAGTTGAGTCCCTTCAGTCCCTTTTTCACCCCCCAAACCTGCCCTGACCTGCGGTGATACCCAGGGACTAAACACAGGGACCAAAAGTCTCTCCGCCCCTTCAGACCCTCTTCCTGCTCTGTTCAGACCCTGAGTCCCTCCACCGGAGACGCTCAACCGCCTCCCGCTGCCCCGCTTCGGGTCGGTCCCTTGGGTCCCTGCCCCGATCGGGGCAGGGACCCAAGGGACCGACCCGAACAGATCCCCGTCGCTGGGGAGTCGAGACATGCCTCTCCGGCAGAACCCCCTACACTCATTCCGAAAGACAGTCCCTTCAGTCCCTCACTGAGGATCCTGAAAGATGCTTGACCAGCAGCTTTCGTCTCATTCAGGGCCAGAAGGCCGAAGCCAGACGCAAGCTGACGGACGAGGACCACGACGTGCCGCGCCACGGAGAGACGAGCCCTCCCGCCCGTACCGGGCGGCTTGTGCGCTCGTTCGAGCCGTCCGACCCCCCCTGCCCGGCCTTCCCTCCGGCTGCCACGAGCCCCCGCTCATGCCCCTCCGCCGGTCCTCGCCTGAAACAGGCCGCCTCCCCCATGCACATGCCCTGCCCCTGGCAATCTGCCCGCAACGAGAAGATCATTCATGCCGGTCTCGCGCCAGGTGCCGCCCGACCGCTCCATCTCGAAGGACGTCCATGAGCAGCAGCGCCGAGAGCCCGCGCTTTGACGCAACTGCTGCCGCTCAGCAGATGCTCGCCCTCGAAACCGCCCAGGCCCCGGCCCCTCTCTTTCCCGTCCAGGCCGCTCCCGAGTCCCCCGCCGCCCAGCCCGGCTGGGCGACGGGCGAGATCCCCATGAGCCTGACCGACCGGGGCAACGCCAAGCTCTTCGTCCGTCTCTACCGTGATCAGTTCCGGCACGTGGAGGGCCTGGGCTGGTACTCCTGGGACGGCTACCGGTGGAAGCGGGCCGGAGGCGAGAAAGCAGCCCTGTGGGCGGCCGGCGAGATGGCCGAGGAGATTCCCGACACCGATCCCCGAGGGCTGTTCACCGACCGGGAACTGCACCACCACAAGCGCCGCACCCTGTCGACGACCGGCATGAAGGCGCTCCTCACTCAGGCCAAGGCGTCCCCCGACCTCTCCCTCGACCCCGACACCCTCGACGGCGACCCCTACGCGCTGTGCACCCCGGACGGAGTGGTCGACCTCCGCAACGGCCGCATGCGCAAACCCGATCCGACCCGCGACTTCCACTCCCGTGCCACCAGCGCATCCCCCCAGGACATCCCCACCCCCCGGTGGCACAGGTTCCTCGAAGACACCTTCGGCAGCGACGCCGAAGGCCGGGAGATGATCGACTTCCTCCACCTGCTCCTCGGGTACTCCATCACCGGTGACGTCGGGGCACAGGTGCTGCCCTTCCTCCACGGACAGGGCAAAAACGGCAAATCAGTTCTCCTCGACGTGATGATCCAGATCCTCGGGGACTACGCCGACGCGGCCCCGCCGGGCTTCCTCATGGACCGTGGCGCCTACTCCGAACACTCCACCGAACTCACCGAACTGCACGGCCGCCGCCTGATCGTGTGCAGCGAGCTCAAGCCCAACGACCGTTTCGACGAGGCCCGGGTGCGCCTGCTGACCGGCGGAGACAAGATCAAGGCCCGCCGCATGCGGCAGGACTACTTCTCCTTCACCCCCACGCACAAGCTGTGGCTGCTGGGCAACCACCGCCCCGAGGTCTCCACCGGCGGCTTCGCCTTCTGGCGCCGGATCCGCCTCCTGCCCTTCGAACGGATCGTCCCCGACGAACGCAAGATCGACAACCTGGCCGTCGAACTGGTTCAGGACGAGGGCCCGGGGATCCTGCACTGGCTCACCGAGGGGGCTCGCCGCTACCTCGCCACCCGGGACACCCTCGCAGGCCCCGACCGGGTTCGCATCGCCACCACCGCCTACGCCAACACCGAGGACCACATCGGCCGCTTCCTCGCCGAGTGCTGCCTCCACGACCCCGAGAACAGCGACCTGCGGGTCGAGCAGGGCCTGCTCTACGCCTCGTACAGCAACTGGTGCGCGACCAGCGAAGGCATCCGGCCCGGAACCGCCCGCGCCTTCGCCACCCGTGTCCGCCAGGAAGTGGGCCTCGCATCGCCCGCCGACATGATCAAATCCAACGGCCGCAAGTTCTACCCCCACCTCGCTCTGGCGGCCGACGAATGAACGTCCCCGAACCGGAGGCACTGCCGCGCGAAAGCGGGCCCCCTCTACGATATGAGTGCCCCCTGGACGTACCGGGCCGCGCCCTCCGCCGGGAACCGGCGCCACAGGCGGCCCGCACCACTACGGCACCACATCGCAGATGAACACACGCACCACGCAGGCACCGCCCCACCCGGTGCACGCCGATGAAGGAGAGGTCGCCGCCATGAGCTCGCTACTGACCGACAGCGATCTCGTCCACGAGGCGAACGTCGTGTGGCTCGAAGATCCCGAGGGCCTCGACTACGTCCGCCAGGCCCTGGACAAGACCCCCCGGCGCAAGAACAAACCGCGCTACGCCCGCGACGGCCGCATGATCGGCTACATCGAACTCGGGGCCGACGCCGAGGCGGACCCTGACAGCGGCCTGTACCGGCGCCGGGTCTTCTTCCTGCTCCCGCACGACCGGGACTCCGATCCCGAAGGCGTCTACCGCCAAGGCGCCCCCGGAGAGGCCGTCGACCCCCGCACCATCGAGCCCAACCGCGTCGGCGAGAAAACCCCCCGCTCCCAGCTGGGCACCTCCTCCGCCGTGGCCACGACCGGATCCTAGAACCCCGCCGGCTCTCTCCCCCGCCCTACACCACCACGTCCCGCCGCGCGGCAGTTTCGCCTGAACTTCCCCTGCACACACGGCAATCAGGGCTTTCCGGTGATCCGGACCCCGACCTCTTCCTATTCTTCCGACCATGACCATCGCCACTGAGCCGATCGGCAGCCTTCCGCGTTCCGCGACCCTCATGCACGCCCTCACCGCACACGCCCAGGGAACCCTGGACGACAGGGACCTCGCCAAACAGCAGGAGCAGGCCGTCGCGGACACCCTGGCCCAGCTGGAACGAGTCGGCAGCCCTGTCCTCGTGGACGGCGAACAGTCCAAGCCGAGCTTCGCCACCTACCCCGTGACCGGCCTCGACACCCTCTCCCCGGACGGTGCCGTCATCCCCTTCGCCGACGGGCACACCCGACAGCTCCCCAGCATCACGCAAGGGCCCTTCCGCTACCAGGTGCGGGCCGAGACCTATCTCCGCGCAGCACGGCAGTTCACGGACCGCCCCCTGAAGCAGGCGGTCATCGCACCCTCCGCCCTCAGCCTCCTCTACCCCGCCACACCCATCGAGGGCTACCCCCGCGAGGAGTTCCTGCGCGACCTCGCCGACGAGGCCGAGGCCGACATCCGCGGCTGCCTGGACGCGGGCGCACACGTCGTCCAGCTCGACTTCACCGAAGGACGGCTCTCCCTCAAGCTCGACCCCAGCGGCGGCGTCCTCGACGACTTCATCGCCCTCAACAACGAGGTCCTGGGACGCTTCAGCGCCCAGGACCGCGCCCGTATCGGCGTACACACCTGCCCCGGGGGTGACCAGGACTCCACGCACAGCCTCGACATCGACTACGCCGAACTGCTGCCCAAGCTCTTCCAGCTCAAGGTGGGCAACTTCTACCTCGAACTGGCCGGCGAGGCGGACCCGGAGCGGGTCCTGAGCATCGTCCGCGACCACCTTCCCCCCACCGCCCGCGTCTTCGTCGGGGTGACCGACCCGATCGACCCCGTGGTCGAGACCCCTGAGCAGGTACGCGACCGGGTCCTGCTCGCCGCCCGCTACATCCCCGTCGAGCAGCTGGGAACCTGCGACGACTGCGGCTTCTCCCCGTTCGCCGACGACGCCTCCACCACGCGCGAACTGGCCTTTGCCAAGATCGAGGCCCGCGTACGGGGCACCGCCCTGGCCGAAGAGGCGCTCGGCCTCTGACCCCGGCCTTCCGGCGGCCCGGCCCGACCGCCACCGTGCCGGGTCGCCGGGCGACCTGCCTAGAAAGGGCTGGAGGGCGGCGAAGACAGCTCACAGGGGCGGGTGCTTGGGCAGACTGCGAGGACGAGGAACTCCCACCACTAAGAGGAGAGGCATTCCCATGCCGCGGATTCCCGTCCACACCATCGACACCGCACCCGCAGCCGGCGGAGAGATTCTGCGCCGGCTGGAGAAGCGATTCGGGCGAGTGCTCAACATCCACGGGGGAATGGCCCATTCCCCCGTGGTCCTGGAGACCTACGCCGCGATCACCGGAGCCGTCGCCGAACACGGAACCTTCGACGCCCGCACACGTGAGGCGATCGCCCTCGCCGTGGGCGCGGTCGACGCATGCGCGTACTGCCAGGCGGCGCACACGGTGTCGGCGAAGGTGGCGGGCTTCACCCTGGAAGAGACCGTGGCGATACGCCGGGGGACGCCCGGGGACGACGCGAAGCTCGAAGCCCTGGTCCAGGTCGCCCGGGAGATCGCCGGCGAGGTGGGCGAGGCGTCGGACGCCTCGTGGGACGCGGCCGTGGCCCAGGGATGGACGGACACCGAGCTCGCCGAGGTCTTCGTCCACGTGGCCGTGAACCTCTACACCAACTACTTCAACCACTACGCCCGCACCGAGATCGACGTCCCCGCCGTTCCCGGCATCGACAGCTGACGCTCCCGCCCCCACGGCCCCGGACAGGCTCCGGCGGGCCATGCGGCCGCCCCTGCCGGCGACCCGCCCCTTTCCAGCTCGGGGGGGCGGCTCACCGACAGGGGCTTCGCCGTCCGGTGCCTTCGGGTATCGTCGGCGCCACGATCGTGCACGACCCTGTCCCGGCATCGTGTTCCGGCCCGATCCCTGTACGGATAAGCCGAGTTGATGCCCAGTCAGGGAACTTCCAGTCAGCGAAGACACCGACGGGGAGCGCACGACGGGGCGCCCCTGAGTCAGCGGGGAGGCTTCATGGGCAAGACGGGTGCGCGCCCCAGGGTGCTGGTCGTGGGGGCGGGCCTGGCCGGCACGGCCACCGCGATACGGCTGCTCCATTTCGCGAGAAGACCCCTGGAAGTCATCCTCCTGGAGCGGCGTGCCGACTACCGCTCGGCGGGCGTCGCGTATCACCGTGACGGCAATCCCTGGGACCACGTCTTCAACATCCAGGCCGGCCGGATGTCGGTGTTCCGCGAAGACGTGCTCGACTTCATCAACTGGGCCAACCAGGAGGCAGACCGCCGGGACTGGCCCCAGCGCTGGGCCTCCTGGAAGTTCACCGAGCAGGGCCCCGCCCCCCGCCGCATCTTCCAGGACTATCTCGACGACCGGCTGATCGAGGCCGCCCGGGAATCCTGCCCCGGAGTCGTCCTCGTGGAAGCGGACGGCGAGGCGCTCGACACCAGGCCATGCGACCGCGGCTTCGAGGTGACCGTCAGGGGCCTCGGCCCGTACACGACCGAAGGGCTGCGCCCCGGCCCGCTCCCGGACACGCAGATCCTCGACGCGGACCACGTCGTCCTCGCCACCGGCCTGGAACTCAAGGAGCCGCCTTTCGCCGCCGGCGTCGCCAGGCATCCCTCCTTCGTCCGCAACCCGTACTCCGCCCCCGGGCTCCGCGCGCTTACCCGTCTCCCGCCCGATGCCTCCGTGGCCATCGTCGGATCGGTTCTGAGCGCCTACGATTCGGCGGGCCTGCTGCTGCGCAACGGACACGTCGGCCGTATCCACCTGATCTCCAGGTCAGGGACGATCTTCCGCACCTACCCCGACACCCACGAACACGGAGTGGTGCGGCTGCCGCGCCCCGACCTCCTGATGGAGCCCTACCGCGACCGCGAGGAATTCCTCGCCCGTGTCAGGGCCGCCTGGCAGGCCGCCTGCGCGACCGTCAGGGACCAGCACCCCGAGATCGACTCCGTGATCGTCTCCGAACGGGTCGCCAAAGCCTGGGAGCCGTACATCCCGGAGGTCATCGACCGCATCCCGACCGACGACCTGCGCCGACTGCTCGACGAGTTCGCCACCAGCCTCGCGGCCCTGCGCGTCGGGGCCGTGGAGTACACGATGGAGATCATCGAGCGAGCGATGCGTCCCCAGGACGGCCGGGTGGAACTGGTCGTCGGCCGGGTGCAGGAGATCACCCCGGCGGAGTCCGGACGGCTGACGGTCTCCGTCGCCGCACAGCACGAGCGGCACAGCGTCGAAGCCGACCTCGTGGTGTCCAACTTCGGCAGGGAATTCGACTACACCAAGGTGGAGCAGCCGCTCTGGCGCAACCTCCTCCGCAAGGGCATCGCGGTCCCCCACGAGCGCACCGGGCGCGGCGTGGAGGTCGACGAATGCGGAACGCTGCTGAGCTCCGACGGCACACCGGTCGGGCCGATCTCCACCGTCGGCGTGCCGAGAGAGGGCGACGAGATCGTCAGGCACGGCCGGACCGGCGCCTTCGCGTTCAACCTCGCAGCCATCAAGAACCACTCCGTCGCCGTCGCCGCCCACGTCGTCGAACGGCTTGAACTGCGACAGGACGGCTTCGACGACCTCGCCGCCCGGCATTCCCACTACCGCAGCTATGTCAGCAACCCGGAGGAAGCGGTCCGCGAGGCACTGGAGGAGTCTGTGGGACTGGAAGTGCGGAGGCTGGCCACCCGCGAACGAAGGAGCAGGGAAGCACTGGAATCCCGCCTGAACGCCCGTATTCGCTCCCTGGGCAGCCTCCCCGTACTTCCCACGGGCGTCCCCCGTGACGAACGCCTGATGAGGGCGATCGTCAACCGGGTGGCCGTGGAACGGCTCAACGACGTCTCCGTGACACCACGGCAGCTGCGTCGGCAACTGGGGTTGGAGAACGCCGAACATCCGGAGGACTAGTTGAACGGGAACGGGCGACGGATTCTGGGATCTCTCCTGGCCGGCGGCACCGAGAGTGTGCTTCAGGGCACCTGCAACCGAACGCGAAGTCCGCGCGAAGGAACCATCCTCATCGCCCCTTCCCTGGAAGCGGGGCTGTACGACGCCATCGTGGCCGCACGGGCCGTGGTGTGCGGCTCCGGTGGACTCACCGGTCACATGCAGTCCCTGTGCCGCGGCAGGGGGATTCCGGTACTGCGCGTCGAGGAGGCGGACCTCGCCGATCTCGTCGGCGAGGTGACGCTCTACCTGGAGAGCGCCTCCATCGTCGTCGGGCCCCGCCCAGCCCCGGCTCCCGGGGGCGGCAACCCCGTACTGGACGCCATCGGCTCGGCGTGTGCGGTCATCGCGGACCTCCAGGACATCACGACGATCAACTCCTGCGGACCCGAAGCCGCCCGCGTCGAGTCCTTCTTCATCCGTGAGGAATTCCTCTGCCTGGCCCTGGGGCTGAGCCCGCTCGACGCCATGGCCGGCGACACCGCAGGCATCACCGCTTACGGACAGGCCGTCGGAGAGCGGCTGTGCGGCTTCGTCGAAGCGCTTCTGCCCGGTCAGCGACTCGTCCTGCGCATGCTCGACCTGCGCTCCGACCACGCGGCCGAAGTCACCCAGGCCGCCCCCGTCGCCATCGAGCCCAACCCCGAGATGGGCATGCACGGCGCACGCTGGCTCCTGGGCTCCACCGGCTACCGCGAGGCCCTGCACGCCGTACTGGCGACCCTGCGCAAACGCCTCGGCGACGAGGCGGACCGGGTGGGGCTCTCGGTGCCGTTCGTCAGCGACGAGACGGAGTTCGCACAACTCAGAGCCCATCTCGACTTACCCGACGGCACCCCCCTGTCCGCCTTCGTCGAGACGCCCTCCGCCGTCCACGCCACCACCGCGCTGTGCGCCGCCGGGGCCAGTGAACTCTTCGTCGGCCTCAAGGACCTGGTGCAGTTCTATCTCGCCGCGGACCGGGGCAACCACCTGGTCGCCGACTCCTACCGCACCCGCCACCCCGCCGTCCTGGACGGCGTACGCAGCGTCGTCGAATCCGCCCGCGCCGCGGGCACCCCGGTACGGGTCTTCTCCCTGGCATCGGACCTCGACCACTACCTCGCACACCTGCCGGCCCCCGACGGCTACATGATGTGCACCGCCGAACTCCAGCAGCTTCTCCTGGCTCCCAGCTCCCCTCCCACCGGCTGAAAGAGCGGTGCCTTCAGTCCCGGAGCGCTTTGGTCCCGTCTCAGTCCCGCCAGAGAAAGCGCAGGTCAGATGGGTTCTCCACAGAAAGCACGGGACTGACGGGACTCGGCCCGGTAGTTATCACCTCGCCAGGCGTCTCCGACATGCGCGCGCGCATGGGGAAGCAGCGGTAGCCGTGAGCAGCTGATAACTGCACGGTCGAGTCCCGTCAGTCCCGTTGTTCTGGAGGGAAACTCTCTGACCTGGTCTTTTGCTGTGCGGGACTGAAGCGCCCACGGTCCCGCGGGACTGAGTCCTCCTGGGACTCGCCGGCTGCGGGACTGACGGGATCCTGATCCGCCGACACGTCCCGGGGCTTCTCCGCCGCTGCAACCCCGTGGGCTACGCTCGTCTGGCAAACCCGATGCTTCAGTCCCGTCAGGCCCGTTGGTTCTGCCGGAGAACGGCATGAACCGCGACAAGGACGATGTGTTGACCCGCCACCCCTCGACCCCACCGGAGCCACCGGGCGAGGCCGTGCACGGAAACACGATCGCCCGGTGGTGCGCCCGGGCAGGATGGCCGGTCCATCCCCTCGCACCTCGGCAGAAGGTTCCTCCGGCCAACTGCCAGGCGTGCAAGGAGGACCGGCACCCGCCCAGGCTCTGCCCCTGCAAACAGGCAGGACGCTGGTGCCACGGCTTCCACGCCGCGACCACCGACCCCGAGCTCATCGACGCCTGGTGGCACGCCGGCTCCCGCTTCGGAGTCGGCGTCTCCTGCGGCCCCGCGAACCTGGTCGTCCTCGACGTGGACGCCCACGCCGCACACGTACCCGACCGCTCCCGCCTCCTGCCGGGCATCCCCATCGCCCCCCAGGTCAACCTCTCCGGCCTGGCCACAGGCTTCGACACCCTGGCCCTGCTCGCCGCCCTCCGCGGCGAGCAGAGCCCGGCCGCGGACACCGACACGCTGAGAGTGCGGACCCCCTCCGGGGGACTGCACATCTGGTACCGAAACCCCCACCCCGAGACCCGCTACCGCTCCTCGACCGGCTCCAGCCCGAGAACAGCACTCGCCTGGCAGGTCGACGTGCGCTCCGACAACGGCTACATCGTGGCCCCCGCGACCACGACCACCGCGGGCAGCTACCGCCCGCTGGGAACAACCCGCATCCCGGCGCCGCTGCCCCGCTGGCTGGCAGCGGAACTCGTACGCACCCACCACGTACGGGCCCAGACCCCCCGCCCCACCGCGATCGCGGACCGCCCCCGCCGACGCCGCTCGGCGAAAGGAGCCGAGCGGCTCCTGAACCCGCTCCTGGACGAGGTGTCCGGATGCGCGGCGACCCCGCAAGGGGCGAGCTTCACGGAGAAACTCAACCGCGCCGCCTACACCGCCGGGGGACTCGTCCAAGGAGGCCACCTCCCCGAGGAAGAAGCGCGCACCCTGCTTCTGGAAGCGGCCCGCACCGCACGCCCCGCCCAGGAGAGCCGCAGCCTCACGATCATCGAGACAGCTCTGTCTGCGGGTGCTCAGCGCCCACTCCACCCCCGAGGACGTTCATGAGCGCCGAGTCCACACGCTTCGACGCGGAAAGGGCCGCAACACAGATCCAGCAGCAGACCCTTGCCTGGGATCCGCCCGAGACGCACGCGAACCTGCCCGCTCAGCAGACCGACGCCCGGCAACAGCCCGTCCCCGAACCGCACGGACTGCTGCCCAACTCGCTGACGGACCGGGGGAACGCCAAACTGTTCGCCCGCCTCTACCGCGACCAGTTCCGTTATGTGATCGGCATGGGATGGCATTCCTGGGACGAGTACCGGTGGAAACTGACCGGCGGCGACGAGGCAGCGGTCTGGGCTGCCGGGGAGATGGCCGAGCAGATCGCCGATCACGACCCCCAGGGAAGATTCACCCCCCGCCAGTTGGCCGCGCACCGACGGCACTCCGAATCCACCTCAGGACTCAAAGCCCTGCTCTACCAGGCGCAGGCCGCCCCCGGACTCCGCCTGGACCCCGACGTCCTGGACGGCGACATCTACGCCCTGTGCACCCCGGCCGGCGTCGTCGACCTCAGAACCGGAACGCTGCGCAAGCCCGACCCGCTCACGGACATGCACTCGCGGGCCACCTTCGTGGCGCCCCGCCCCATGCCCATCCCGCGCTGGAACAGCTTCCTGCGCGACACCTTCGGCGACGACGCCAAAGGCGGGGAAACCACCCGCTTCCTGCACCTGCTCCTCGGCTACTCCATCACCGGCGACGTCGGCGCCCAGGTGCTGCCCTTCCTCTACGGTTCCGGAGCCAACGGCAAGTCCGTGCTGCTGGAGGTGATGATGCAGATCCTGGGCGACTACGCCAACGCGGCCCCGCCCGGCTTCCTCATGGAGAAGGGCAAGTTCACCGAGCACTCCACCGAACTGACCGAACTCCACGGCCGACGCATCGTGGTGTGCAGCGAGCTCAAGCCCAACGACAGGTTCAACGAGTCCCGCGTCAAGCTCCTCACCGGTGGCGACACCATCACCGCCCGCCGCATGCGACAGAACTTCTTCACCTTCACCCCCACGCACAAGTTGTGGCTCCTGGGCAACCACCGTCCCGAAGTGGGCACCGGCGGCTACGCCTTCTGGCGCCGCATGAGGATCATCCCCTTCGAGCGGAGCGTCCCCGACGAACGGAAAATCGACAATCTGGCCGCCGAACTCGTCCACGAGGAGGGCCCGGGTATCCTCCACTGGCTGATCGAGGGAGCCGGACGCTATTTGACGACCCGCGACCCGCTCACTGGGCCAGCCTCCGTGCGGCTGGCGACCGCCGCCTACGAGACGACCGAAGACCACGTGGGCCGCTTCATCACCGAATGCTGCACCAAGGGCGAGAACGGACGCCCTAACCCGGAACTGCGCGTCGAACAGAAACTGCTGTACGAGACCTACGGCCGGTGGTGCTCGGAGGAAGGCATCCGGCCCTCCACCAGCCGCGCCTTCGCCAGCCGCATCCGCCAGGAACTCGGCCTGACCTCACCCGCAGAAATGATCAAGAACAACGTCAAGAAGCTCTATCCCGGCCTCGCCCTGCTCCACAACGGGAACACCGATGGCGCAAGCGGGACGCCATGAGGGCCTTCCGCACCAGGGAAGGGCGCACGGCCCGACCGTACGATGGACGGGGCCGGCCGCCCCACCGCGCCGCGCGAGCCGGGAAGACGAACAGCATGAAAGCCCCGACCCCAGGCCGGTGCCCGGCCGCCGAGACCCAGGAGGCCTGATGAGCGCGATTCCGCAGGAAGGCGATCTCGTCCAGGAAGCCGAGGTCGTCTGGCTGGAGGACACCGAAGACCTCGACTACGTCCGCCAAGCCCTGGACAAGGTCGGCACCCGCAGAGGCAAACCCCGATACGAGCGCGACGGCCGGATGATCGGCTACACCAACCTGGGGCCCACCGCGCCGCGCAGCGCCGACAGCGGCCTCTTCGCCCGTCGTACGTTCTACTTGCTGCCGCATGACCGCCCCAACCAGCCCGACGACCCCGAGTGCCCCTACCGGGTGGGCTCGCCTCTGGAAGCAGTCGACCCTCGAACCGTCGCGGCGGGCGAGGTCGGAGCCAAGACCCCTCGCTCACAGGCTTCGGGGGAGATAGTGTCCGCCCGCTCGTAGAAGGGCGCCCACGCGGGAGTGCCGCGGGCCGGGACGGGCGACGCCAGTGAGCCGACTACTTTTTAACTTGTTGTAAAGTTATATGGAAGGGTGGTAACTTGGTGACAAGTTGAACAGTTCAGCCTCCAGGAGGTGGGCAGGTGTTGCAGATCCAGATCGGCCCCGAGCGCGAGGCGGACCCCGATGACAGGCTCGGGCGATCCACCATCGGATGGCGCCCCGGCATGAGCGAGGACGAAGTCTGGGAGACCGGCCGCGGCATCTGGAAGTTCAACGCCGACCGCGCGCTCTCCCAGGACGAGGTACAGATCATCAACACCGAGGGCACGGTCCTGGCCGTCGCGAAGATCACCGGGATCTCCAAACACGGCGACCGCTACGCCCTCGAAGGAGAACTGCAACGCGGCGACGACCGCGTCGGCCGCGCCACCCAGGTCCCGCACCTCTCCCGCAACCCCGTCACCTACATCTGAAGGGAGCGTTCCGGTGAGCGACTTCGACGCGATCGACTCCCTCCTCCACTCCGTCACCCCCCAGGCCGACCTCCCGGAACCCGAAGCCCGCCGCGCCCTGCGCGAGCAGGCTCAGCTGTCCAAGGCACAGGTGGCCCGCGCCCTCGGGGTGAGCCCGTCCACGGTCAGCGCCTGGGAGGCCGGCCGGGATCCGGCCGGCGAGGTACGCGCCAAGTACGCCTACCTCCTGGACGGATTGAGCGCCAAGCTCCTCACCGACACCACGCCCGAAACCGAGTCGGCGGTGGAGTCCACCGCTGTTCGCTCCGTTGATGCGGACGCTACGGCTGAGGCCGGGCCCGCTTCTTTCGCGTTCGAGGACGGGGACGAAGTCGAGGTACTCATGGCCCCGGAGCCGTGTGTGCTGTGCGGGCGTCCGGCCCGACAGCGAGTGGAGGGCTTCGCTCAGCACCTGGACCCCGCCGAATGCCAGGGCGGCACAGTCGGGACGCCGCCGGCCCCGGCCGCCGACCGGCCCGCCCCGGCTGCCCCGAAGCCCCCCAAGCGTGCCAAGAGCCCGGCCCGCCGGGCGTTCCAGGAACCGTCGGGCCCCGGGGACTTGATCCACGCGGCCGTCGAGGGAGCACTCGCCGAGTACCAGGGCGACGTGGAAACGGCCACCGCGGCGCTGTTGAAGAAGGCGATCCCGGACGCCATGCGCCTGCTGGACGAAACCCGCAAGGGCGCACGGTACGACGTGATCGCCCACCCCTGGATTCCCGACATCCTGAAGAAGCAGACCTCCCGGGGCGCGGACCAGATCTGGGAGGCCCGCCCCAAATGGACCCGCGCCGAACTGCCGCCCGGCGTTCATGAGGTGACGGCACTCGACGTCAACGGCGCTTATCTGTCCGCCCTCAAGACCCATCTGCCGCTCGGGCAGTTGGAGCACACCACCGGCATGCCGCACGACCGCCGCCGCGCCGGAGTCCACCTGATCACCCCACCGGTCTGGGAGCACGACGCCGTGCTGCCCAACCCGATCGGCGAGCGCGACGAGCCCGGTCCCCTCTGGGTCACCGAACCCACCCTGCGGCTCCTGCTGCGCCTGTCCAGCCCGAAGCACGGGCTGTGCGAGGTGCCGGAAATCCACGAGTCCTACACTTCAGGAGCCACGGAGAACCTGCTGGAGAAGTTCCGCAGCACGCTCAAGGACGCCCGTGACACCGCCATCGCCGACAGTGACCCGGTCACCCTGGAGTACGTGAAGGCGATGTACTCGAAATTCGTCTCCACCATGGGGGAGTCGAACTACAACCGGGAGCTGTACCGGCCGGACTGGATGCACATCATCCGCTCCCAGGCCTTCGCCAACCTCTGGATGAAAGCGCTCAAAGCCCACGACGAAGGACTCGCCGTCGTCCGCGCGATGGGCACCGACGAACTCCACGTCATCGGCGACTGGCGCCGTGTTTTTCCCGAAGGCCGAGGGGTGACCGAGGTCAAGGTCAAAGACCTCTACACCGCGGGCGCCGACACCGACACCATGGGGGAGGAGCAGTAGATGCCGGAGAGGAACAACGACTTCGGAAAGTTCGGCGCGAGCGGCGTCAAAGGAAGCGAACTCGTCGGGCGGAAGCTCGACGACCTCGCCGGCGGCATCATCACCCCCGTCACCGCGAAGCGCGGACTGATGGCACGCCTGAACTATCTGACGAGGTCCGACCATGCCCGCCAGGCCGCCAGGGAAGCCGGGCTGACGGTGACCGCCCGCACGCTGAAGGCGTGGCTGGAAGGCAAGCGCCGCCCCTCGAAGAAGAACCTGAAGAAGATCGACGACGCCTACCAGGCGGTGCGTCGGCAGAACGTGGCCCGGCACCTGCTCAAGCGCCTCAACGCGAACGGCGGCACCAGGGTCGAGATCCATCCTCTCAACCAGTCCGGCGTCGCCCGCCCCCTACAGCGCGACGTCCCCTTCCGGCACATGAATGTGCGCCGCTGGGACCGGATCGTCGGCGCGTGGGCGGCCGGAGACCACCACGGCCTGGACGCGGCCTGGACCGACGACGTCCTGCCCGATCTGGGATCCCAGTACGGAGCGTACGAGTACTGCACCAACGTCGGCTTCGCTGCATAACTCCAGGCCAGAGGCAGTCTACGGACCTCGGACCCACGACTCTGCCCCGCCACCAGCAGAGAGGGGCGAGAGCCGTGCGTCCGAAGGCCAGCGCACCCGGCTCCTGCTGTGCTGCTTCCGTGCCGCCGTCACCGACTGCGGTGGGCGCGGTCCCGGGTGCAGAGCCGACGCACACCGCACCCAGCGTGTGGTTCGGCCGTCGTCGACGGCGAATATGTCCACGCTGGGGTTACCAGCGTGATGGCAGACAGTGTCGGCGGCTACGCGGCGCTGACACTGTTCGACGAGGACTCCGAGGTTCTCACCGGGGGGCGCAAAATCAATCTCCTTGCACCTGCTGTGGGCGCCCGTCTCGAAGGGACCGGCGACGTCCTGAAGTCCGGACGTACCTTGACCATTTGTCAGTTGGAAGTCTGGGGCATCCAGAGTGACGGTGCCCGACGACTCGTGGCCCACGGCCGGCAGACGCTGGTCCGTGCGCGGGCCAAGCAGTGAACCTGCAGTCGCTATGGTCTTACTTTCCAACGCCGCTCACTTTTCGATGGCAATGATCAGAGCTTTCTGACACAAGTTATCGGATCGACGACCGGGTGGGCGATGTCAGGAATTTGTCTCGGTATTCGAGCATGGGTTCTCCGGTGTGAATGGATCGTTTCCGCTTCCCTGACGACTTGGTCCGCCGGAATTGATTCGGTGGGTCGCGGAAGCGGTGGGTTTTCAGATTTGGGAGTAGCGGAGAGGAGAATATCGCATCGAAATTCAGCGCTATCATATTGGTGAAGTGCGGTATTGTCCTCGTCACAGTTATAACGTAATATTTCGGAGGTGAGGATCCCGCGCGAAGGAAAATGGACCAGAAATCCACTGATGCCCTCCCTGCGTGATCGTGACCGTGTCACCAAGGCTTCGGGAGCTGTCCGTGATGCCGCGGGGGAAGGGCTCAGGAAAGTGGCCCGCACGCCGCTCCAAGAGCTTTTTCCATCTCTGATCTCCTCTATTGCCGGACCTTGAGAACGAGCTGGCGCTCGCTAGGGATTGCAGACGGTTTCGGAGGGGTTCTGAAAGAGCCGGCTCGGCAAGCGCCACCGGGACTATCTTATTCGATATGCATGGAATAGTAATTCTGGGAAAATGTGTAAAGCGTCCTCGGGGAGCCGAATAAAACGCTACGGGTTTTATTCGAAAGAAACCTGTGCACCCCTCCATTACCCAGCCAGCGCTTTCAGGAATTCGCGGAGCGGATTCCGTCAGGCCGGATCGCGGAGCGGCCCGAGCCCCGG
>NZ_JBVIYZ010000019.1:0-108190 GCF_055592085.1 Streptomyces sp. NPDC041135 | reverse complement strand
TACATCCCCGAACTGCTGCCGGACGTGCTGTCCGGCGCGATCGACCCGGGCCTGGTCTTCGACCGCACCGTCGGGCTCGACGGCGTGCCGGACGGCTACCGCGCCATGCACCACCGTGAGGCGCTGAAGGTCCGCATCGCCTTCTGAGGGGCAGCACGAACGCCCATGCGCAGACGGCGTCCGAGGGGATGGGCGGTGCGTGCCCGGAGCGTTCAGGAGAACCTGGCGACCGCGGCGGCGGTGACCGGGGTGAAGAAGTTGACGAGGTTACCGTCGGGGTCCCGCAGGAGGAGCGAGCGGTTCCCCCAGGGCATCGTGGTGGGCGCCTGGACGAAGCCCTCCACGGCCCCGGTCAGGTTCTGGTGCACGCGGTCCACGTCGTCGACGAGGAACTCGATGATGACACTGTGGTTGTCGGCCGGCCGGGCGGCGCCCGGCGCGAACAGCGGCACGGTGCCAACGCCCGCGACGGCGAGGGTCGCCGAGGCGGTCCTGAGTTCGGCGAAATCCTCGGTGGACCAGTCGGCCCCCACTCCGGTGGCGCGCTCGTAGAAGTCGACGAGGCGGGCGACGTCGCCCGTGATGATGCGGATCGAAACGAAGTTCACGGGTCTCTCCAGTACTCGGTGCCTGTGATCACACGGTAAAGCGAATACCGGACACCATCGGTCCGGTATCCGCGAGAGACTTCTCGACATGTCCCGACCCACCGCGCGCGTGCTCACCCTGCTGGAACTCCTGCAGTCGGGCGGCCTGCGCACCGCGGCCGAACTCGCCGCCCGGCTGGGTGTCGACGAGCGCACGGTGCGGCGGTACGCCGATCACCTCCTCGACCTCGACGTACCCGTCGAGTCGGTGCGCGGCCGGCACGGCGGCTACCGGCTCGCCTCCGGCTATCGCATGCCGCCGCTCATGCTGAGCGACGACGAAGCCCTCGCCGTACTGCTCGGCCTGGTCGCCGGTCAGCGGGCCGGTCTGATGACCGCCGCGGGCACGGCGAGCGAGACGGCAGCGGCCAAGATCCGACGCGTTCTGCCGGAACGGCTCCGCCACAGGCTCGACGCCGTACTCGACTCCCTCACCTTCACGGCTCCCTCCAGTACGTCACCGGCCCCGGAGAGCGCCATCCTGCTCCCGATCGCCGACGCGGTGCGCCATCACCGGCCGGTCTCGATCCGGTACGTCGCCGCCGACGGCCGTCGCACCGAGCGCACGGTGCACCCGTACGGACTCGTCGCTCACTCGGGCAAGTGGTACGTGACCGGCGAGGATCGCGCGGCGGGCGCGGAACGTACGTTCCGGCTGGATCGCATCACCGGTGCGAGGACCCTGCCCGGCACGTTCGACCCGCCCGAGGGACAGGATCCGGCGGAGCGCGTCCTGTCGGGCCTCGCCACCGCTGCCTACCGGTACGAGGTCACGGTGCGGGTCGAAGGGACGGCCGAGCACGTCCGGGCCCGGCTCCCCGCAGGTATCGCGATCGTGGAAGAACTGCCGTCCGAGGGCGGCCCGGATCCGGAGGCCGAGCGCTGGTCCCGCGTCGACATGCGGGTGGAACGGCTCGACTGGCTCCCTGCCGTACTCGCCTCGCTCGACCGTCCGTTCGTCATCGAGCGACCGGACGAACTCCGCGGACTCGTCGCCCGATTCGCCGAGCGGCTCGCGGACTCCGCCCGACACGGACGGCCCGGGGCATGACGTCCGGCACCGCTATGCAGCCGGATCGTGCCTGGCGGCAGCCGACCGCCTTCGCGCCCAGCTCCCGTCCGGGCCCCTGTCGTCCTGCCGGATGAAGCCGTAGCCCAAAAAGCGGCGGTCGCGGCGGCCGACAGCGGCGCCCGCAGGACCGGGCAAGGCATACGTACGAACGCCCGCATGCTGCTGCCGGGGGTGCGGGGATCGCGGGTGCGTGACCGGAGACCACCTCCCTGTCGAAGTCCTGCGGCAACCCGGGCTCAGCACTGTCCACCCGGGCGATCCTTGGGAGTGTCGGGCATCGGGTCGACCAGACAGGCCCGGTCACCGACCGCGGCCGCGGCGGGCTCGACCCCGCGGCGGTGCAGTCGGGGGCGGCCAGCATGGCGGAGTTGACGGAGAGTCGTGTGGCTGGAGCGATTTCCGTCCGGGTTGTTGACGGCGGATGGCCCACTGGCTAGCTTCCTGCGAAAGCGCTCTCAGTCTGGCTCCGCGTCAAGCGGCCCCTGCCCGCAGCGATCCGCGACGTGGGCTCCGCGCGTCCCCGACACGTACCCTCCGCCGTATTCCATCGTATGCAGACAACGATGTCATCACGTGGCCACTGGGCCGTTCACCCGCACCGCTGTCCCCCGCAGTGAGGAACCCATGAAGAGAAGACTCCGAACCGCCCTGATCGCGTCGATGACGGCCATGCTGAGCACGGTCGTCGTTCTTCCGACGACAGCCGCGGCCGCCGCCCGCTTGACGACCCGCGACGCCCCGCATGCCGCCTCCTCCGCAGCCGCGCCGGCCCCCCTGCGCCTGATGCCGCTGGGGAACTCGATCACCTGGGGCGTCGGGAGCCCTTCCGGCAACAGCTACCGGGGTTTCCTGTGGAACAAACTGGCCGCCCAGGGGCACGCGCTGGACTTCGTCGGGTCCGGCCGCAACGGCCCCATGTCCGATCCGGACAACGAGGGTCACTCCGGCTGGCGCATCGACCAGATCGCCTCCATCGCGGACTCCGTGCTGGCCCAGTACCGCCCCAACGTGATCACGCTGGAGATCGGCACCAACGACCTGAACGGCAACTACCAGGTTCCGACCGCACCGGACCGGATGAGCGCGCTGATCGACCAGATCCTGCTGGACGCGCCGGATGCGACCGTACTGGTCGGCACCGTGATCGTCTCCACCAGCTCGACCGAGGAGCCGAACCGGCCCGCGTTCAACCAGCGGTTGGCTCAGATCGTCCAGTCCAAGACGGCGGCGGGCAAGCACGTACGGCTCGTCGACATGAGCGCCCTGACCGCCGCCGACCTCTCCGACGCACTGCACCCCAACGACAACGGCTTCAGCAAGATGGCCGACGCCTTCGACGCGGGCGTGCAGGCCGCCGACGCGGCCGGGTGGATCGGGCCGCCCCTCCCGGTGGGCGGCCCCGTACGCTCGGGCATCGCCGGCAAGTGCCTGGACGTCAACGGTGGCAGCTCCGCCAACGGGACGGCCGCCCAGATCTGGACCTGCAACGGGACCGGCGCCCAGGTCTGGTCGGCGCACTCGGACGGCACCCTGAGGGCGCTCGGCAAGTGCCTGGACGCGACGGGCGGCGGCACGGCCAACGGCACCAAGACCGTGATCTGGGACTGCAACGGCGGCGCGAACCAGATCTGGCAGGCCTACAACGGGGGGTACCGCAACCCCGCCTCCGGTCGCTGCCTCGACGATCCCGGCGCCACCAGCACCGACGGCACCCAGCTCGCCCTCTGGGACTGCAACGGATCAGCGGCACAGATCTGGTCACTGCCCGGGGCATGACGGGAGGTAGGCAGCGGCGCGCAAGCCTCGGTGCACACGGATACGCCTGCGCGCTCGCCTCGGTCCTGTCGCGGCACTGGCGCCGGCACTCATGTGGGCAGGACCTGCCAGGCCGCCGCGACGTCCATCACGGTGGACGGCACACGGAGCGGCCGGACGTTCGACGGGATCGGCGCGATCAGCGGCGGCGGCAACTCCCGCCTGGTGACCGACTACCCCGCGGCCCAGCGGAACGAGATCCTGGACTACCTCGTCAAGCCCGGATACGGAGCGAGCCTGCGCCTGCTCAAGATCGAGATCGGCGGTGACGCCAACTCCACCGAGCCTGGGACTGCCGTTGGCGCGACGTCTGGCCCGTTTCGCCGGTGGCGAGGTGGCGTACGACCCCCGGCACGCCCCACGCGTTCAGGCTCCCCCATCGGTGAGCGACGGCCGGGACGGCGATCGCGGCGGCGTACAGGACCGCGGAGCCCAGATGGCCGAAGCCGATCGTGGCGGTGAGGTCGCCCGCGGCCGTGCCCGGCGCGAACGTGGCCGGCACGGCGGTCCAGTAGAAGGTCTCGCGGCGCCGGGTATGGATGCTGTGGATGGACAGGGTGCGCTCGACCCGAGGTGGAGTGCGAAGCCGGTGAGGCCGGGCAGCCGGCCGGTATCGACGGCCGTCGATGCAGGCAGGAAGCGTGCTGCCGAGGCGGTCGGCATGTGTCGTGCCGAAGTCGCGGACGTATTCGGCGGCCCGGCATCGCCATCGGCGTGCTCTGCTCGCGTCTGCTCTTCCGGCGCCGGGGATACGCGTTGGTGGCCGCCCTGGCACCTTGGGCCTGGTCACCGAGGTGATCCGTCCTGCCCGCAAGAGCAGGGGCCCCTGGTTCATGCGGGTGCCGGGCCCCCTGGCGGCGTGGGCTTCGGGCCTCCCCGCAGCGGTCCGGGGGCGCCCAGGGAATGGGCCCAGGTCAGCAGTTCGTCGGTGTCCAGCGTCGGTAACCACAGGTCGGCGCGGGTTGCACCGTCGGCCTGCGGTCGGGGGCCGACGCCCAGGACCCGTAGTCCGGCGCGGCGAGCCGCTTCCACCCCGGGCAGGGAGTCCTCGACGGCCAGCGCTCGGTGCGGGGGGACGCCGCAGAGCCGGGCCGCCACGGTGTAGACGTCCGGGTGCGGCTTGGGACGGACCCGGTCCCCGGCGTCGGGAACGACAAGATAGGGGAAGTACGCGAGCAGCCCTGCCCGTTCCAGGCTGCCTTCCACCACGACCCGCGGGCAGTTGCTGGCCACCGCCAGCGGCAGCCGGCCGGCCAGCAGCCGGACGAGCCGGACCGCGCCCGGCATGGTCACCGGGTCGTCGGTGACCAGCGCCAGGAAGTGGTCGAGGAGCGCGGCCGTCAGACATTCGGCCAGTTCCGGCTTGTGCACCGATCGTGCCATCAGCCGGCCACAGTCCTGGTAGTGCAGGCCCGTGGCCTGCTCCGCGAACCCGGACGGTGGCTGGAGTCCGTACTCCCGGAAGGCCCGGCTGCGGGCCTCCTGCCAGTGGCGTTCACTGTCCATCAGGGTGCCGTCACAGTCGAAGACGACGGCTTCGGGCGACCAGTCGAGCAGATCGCGGGGCGTGGCGGTCACAGGGCCTCCTGGGCGTCCGTGTGCATGGCGTGCGGCATGTCCGACCATCCGCAGAAAGCGGAAAGATAGTCACCGCTATGTTATTTCCGCCCCGTCAAATCAGGCAATCACTCCATCAAGCGACTCGACTACGCCTGAATACGGGCGTAAGGGACGTGTGGCGACGGCAGCGACAAAGCCATCAACGGTGCTGTCCAGCCACGCCAGTTGACTCATCCACGCGCGTTACCTCCGGCATGGGCGGACCACGCCCCTTACCACTCGCCCGCGTTCTCCATCGAAAGAAATGCGTAATCATCACCCGAGCGCGACCCCTTTTGCTCCAGGCGTACGCTGGCGCACTAGGTTCGTGCCCGGCGGAACCACCGAGCGAGGGCGGACGGAAGCGTTGCAGGAACGAGCGAAGGCAACCCGCAGGTCACTATTGGAAGCGGCTGCCCGGCTCTTCGCCGAACAGGGTTATGCGGCGACCAGCGTCAATGACATAAGCGCCCGGTCGGGCCGGACCAGCGGCGCCGTCTATTTCCACTACACCGGCAAGGAGGGCATCGCCGTCGCCGTCGTCCAGGACCGGTTCGCCACCTGGCCGCAGCTCGCCGCCCGCTACGCTGACCAGGCGGTCCCCCCGGTCGAACGGCTCGTCGGTCTCAGCTACGACATCGCCCATGCCCTCGCCGAGGACCCGGTGACGCGTGCCGGCGCCCGCCTGTGGGCCGAGCGCGCCACCATCAACGCTCCCCTCCCCAGCCCCTTCGCACTGTGGACCGCCGCCGCCACGCGGCTGCTCGCGCAGGCCCGGCTCGCCGGCCACCTGAACGCGCAGGTCCGCCCCGCCCGCACGGCCCGCACCCTGGTGCCTGCGTTCTTCGGGTTCTGCGTCCTCACCGAGGCACTCGAAGGCACGGCCGCCGTCACCGACCGCCTGACCGACTGGTGGCAGCTGACCCTGCCCTCACTCCGGCCCCAGCCGGAAACCCGAGCGCTCGCGGGCGCATCGGCCAACTCGCCCTCACCGAGCCTGCCGCCCGCCGGCCGGAGGAGCTCGTCGTGACCTGCCAGGTCGGCGATCACCTAGCGGCCCCGCCACCCGCCTGCACCGACGACCGGCTCGCCTGCGCCCAGGCCACCGGGCCCGGCGCCGCACCATGCCACGAACGAACCCGCTCGGACCTGCACCGCGCAGCTTGCGGGCTCCGCAGACCGTCGTTTCACCGGTGACGGAGGGAGCGTAGCCGGCGGACCATCCAGTGACCGTGGGCGTGGACGGCTCCCCCGCAGGCATGAGGGCGCTCGACCGGGCCACCGACGAGGTCGCTCCGGATGGCAGGCCGTCGCCACGCCGTGACGTTCTCGTCCCGCTCCGAGAGCATCCGATGTGTGGAACGCGGACAGAATCCTTGTGTCACCTTCGCCAGAAGAGGTGGTGCCTCACGCCGCTCGGGCTGGGAACCACCTCCAGGTGGTAGCGGTCGAGCAGTTCGTCGGGGGACTCCCACAGGCGTAGCCCGGACTCCAGCCTGATCGGTGAGACCGCGATGTGCAGGGTGTCGACGAGGCCGGCGTCAAGGAACTGCCGGATGGTGGTGACGCCGCCGCCGAGCCGGACGTCCTGGCCCCGGGCGGCTTCTCGGGCCCGTTCGAGGACCGCGGCCGGGTCCCCGCCGACGAAGTGGAACGTGGTGTCGGAGAGGGTGAACGACGGACGCTCGTGGTGGGTCATGACGAACACCGGCGTGCGGAACGGGGGCTCCTCCCCCCACCAGCCGCGCCAGTCATGGTCCTGCCAAGGCCCGCGCTGAGGCCCGAACTTGTTGCGGCCCATGATCTCGGCACCGATGTTGCGGGCGAAGTCACGCGTGAAGTAGTCGTCCAGGCCCCGGCTTCCCCCGGAATCCGTACGCATGGGCCAGCTCGCCGTGGCTCCGGCCCACGCGAACAGCTTCTCGGGATGGTCGTAGCCGAACGGCCGCTCAAGACTCTGGTGCTCGCCCGCACCGAATCCGTCGTCAGAGATGTTGAAGTTCATGACTCTCAGCAATTGGTCCATGTCTTCCTCGTCCGGTCCTGTCGCATCGACGTGCGGCAAGATGCCCCACACCATGACGTCGAACGGGATGCGTCCGGATCGACAGCGACCCCCAAGTTTTTCGCGGCGCGGCAGAACGGCCCCGTGTGCGCTGTCCCCCTGACCGACGCGGATGAGACCTGGAGCACATTCGGTGACACCGGTGTCACACTCCGACGCTCGCCTCCCTCTCTCGGGAGGGCAGCAGGCCGGACGGACTGCCTGTCGTGGTCATCGGGTGGGCCGATAGTAGGCCGCTACGGGATCGCGCGCCTCGTCGTGCAGGGCCGGACCGTCGTGCGGCACCGTCGGCCAGGCGACCGACGGCGGGTTGAGCGCGACGAGTTGCTCGGTCGACAGCGCGTAGACGACCCGGCCGATGCCGGAGCGGACGATGCCGCCGTCGCACATGCCGCACGGCTGGCAGCTGGTGTAAAGGGTGGTACGGGCAGCCGTGTCCGGGTCGAGTTCGCGGGCCGCCCAGCGGGCGAGCTTGAGTTCCGGATGGGCGGTGATGTCGTTGTCCCGCCGGACCGTGTTGTGGGCCTCCGCGAGCACGGTGCCGTCCGGTCCGGCCAGAAGAGAACCGTACGGCGCGTCGCCCAGGGTGACCGCGTGGGCGGCGATGCCGATGGCACGCCGCAGAAGGGCCTCGTCGGCCGAGGTGATCATGATCGAGTGCTCCAGTGGGTGGCCACGGTGGTGAGTGCCCGCCATGCCGCTTCGGGCCGGCGCGTCTCTTCCGGGTCTCCGTGGTAGGGGTCGAGTACGACGGTGTCCGCGCCCAGCAGGCGCAACTGCTCGAGATCGTCGAGGATCTGTTCGACGGTGCCGACGCCGGCGGGCCGGTCGGAGGCGTGGACCGGTGCGCTGCTGACCCGCAGGGCGATGCGGGGCGCGAACCCCGGCAGCGCGTGCCGTCGCACAACCGCGCGCATGTGGGAGAGGGGGAGCCGCAGCGGGTGCCAGGCGTCACCGAACCTGACGGCGCGACTCAGGGCCGCCTCGCTGTGGCCGCCGACCCAGACGGGAACGTCGCCCTCCTGGCGCCCCGCCTCTCTGGCTTCCCGGAGGATGCCAAGACATTCGTCCGTCAGCCGCCCACGCGCGGTGAACGGCACGCCCAGAGCCTCGAATTCCTGCCGGGCCCAGCCGACGCCCACCCCGAGGACGAAGCGGCCTCCGCTCAGCCGGTGGAGGTTGGCAGCCATGCGGGCCACCAGCAGGGGGTGCCGGTACGGCAGGACGAGCACGGTCGTGCCCAGCCGCACCGTGGTGGTGAGACCGGCCAGCCACGACAGGGTGGTGAACGGCTCGTAGAACGGCTCCGGGTACCGCTCGGCCACGTCCGGGGTGACCGCCACATGGTCCGACACCATGAGGGTGCCGAAGCTGAGGCCCTCCGCGAGCCGTACCCATTCACGCAGGATGCCGGGATCGGTCCCCGGACCGAAATTCGGTACGTTGACGCCAAGTTGCATGGTCCGAGGCTATTCCGGTGATCATGGCGCAGGGAAGCGGAACCTCCCTGTGTAGGTGCTGTTTCTCCGTGATTTTGCTGGTACTTTCGCTGCATGGCCGGGAAACTTGATCACGTCGACTGGGCGATCATCGAACAGCTCCAGCGGGAGGCGCGCATCTCCCTCAGTGAACTGGGCCGCCGCGTGAACCTCAGCCCCTCGGCCACCACCGAACGCGTCCGCAATCTGGAGGACTCGGGCGTCATCACGGGCTACCGTGCCGAGATCGACCTGGCCAAGGTCGGCTACCCCGTCCTCGCCGTCGTCCGCCTCAAGTACCCGGGCAACCGCCACGAACCGCTGCGCCGCCTCCTCGCCGAACGCCGCGAGATCCTGGAGTGCCTGCGCACCACCGGCAACGACTGCTACACGCTGAAGGTGGCCGCGACCTCGATGGAACACCTTGAGACACTCATGGACGAACTCGCCGGCTTCGGCAGCACAACCACGAGCGTCGTCTACCGCCAGACCCTCCCCTACCGCGGCCCCACAGCACCGAGCTGACGCCCGACCCACCATCCGTCCGTGCCCGCACCGGCGGTTGCCGGCGACGCCTTGTGCGTGCCTTCGCTCCGGATGCCGGCCCGGCCCCAGGCCGGTGCGTCCAGGACGGAAGCCCTGGGGGGCGCCGATGACGTCGCCGCGCTCGTGAAGCTGTCCCTGGCGGTCGTCCCTCGCTCCATTGTCTTCGCCGGCCTGAGCAGCTTCACCTCGTTCTCCGTGCTCGGGCCGGTCTGGTGCCGCGGCGCCGGGTGGAGAGACGCCCGCTCGGTGCTGGCCAGGGTTCTGACGTGCGAGGATGCGGGCAGGCCGACAGCAGGTCGGTCCGATGAAAGGTAGCGTGACATGGCAGCGGGATTCTCGGAGTGGAAAGTCAACCGGCAGTACGCGGAGAACGACCGGGTCTCCTACCGGGGGAAACAGTACCGATGCCTGGTGGCGAACAAGTCCAACTCCGCGTCCAACCCCGAGACGGCCGTGAAGCTGTGGCAGCGGTACTCGGCGTGACCGGTCAGTTGTCCGGGCCAGCGGTTCGAACCCGATCGCCAGGCGCAGCGGGCGTACGCGGAGGCTAGCCGTCAACTCTGCTTTCGTTATCGCACTGTGCCTGATATTCACCATGACAGGTACATGGCGGGCGGGGAGTGTAGGGCATACCATCACAACGCCCCGGAGGGGCGGTCGACGGTGCGCCCGGCCCCTGCCGGACACTCCGTGCCGCTCCTTCGCGTACCCGGCCCCGCCGGGGCCGGAATCCCCCCACGGATGAAGGAGCAGCGATGCCCCTCGGCACTTGGCTCAAGGCAGGCACTTCCGCCGCAGCGCTCGTCCTCGTCATGGCGGGCGCCGCGACCGCCGCCCCCGCTCCCTCGGGTGAAACGTCCGCCGCGCAGGCAGCGGCAGTAACCCTTCGCTACGACGACAGCCGCGCCGGAGGCTGGGAAGCAGCGATCGCGGCGGCAGCCGCCTCATGGAACGCGAACGTGAGCAACGTCCATCTGGTGGAGGCTGCGCCCGGCGGCGCGGCCGAGATCGTGATCGTCGCCACCACGGGCTGGCCGCAATCCCAGCTCGGTCCTGTTCGCCCGGGCCGTCAGGTCCGTGTCGAGCTCGGCAGCCAGGCCGTGGACCAGGGCTACAACAAGACCCGCATCGCCGCCCACGAGCTGGGCCACAGCCTCGGTCTGCCGGACACCAAGCCCGGCCCCTGCTCACAGCTGATGTCGGGGTCGAGCGCCGGCACGGCCTGCACCAACGCCACACCGAACGCCACCGAGCGATCCCGCGTACAGTCCGCCTACGCGAGCGGCATCGCCGCGCTCGCGCCCAGCGACGAGCGGACCCTCATCGACGCGCCCTGACCTCACGGTCATCAACCGGTCGTGCTTCCCGGGGACCTCGGCGAGATCCCCGGGATGTGGTGAGCGGCCCGCGGCCGGCCGCGGTACCCGTGGGAGCCACGCCACTCCCCCCACCTCGGCCTCCGCGTCGGCGCGCCGCTGCCCCGGATGCGAGTCGGCCCAGTGCAACCGGCCCGCAGGCGTTGTCCTCGCCGCGTTGCCGCTGCATGGGGGCAGGAGAGCACGGCGTAGACCGCCGACCTCACGAGCAGCAGGAGCCAGGCCAGGGCGACCGCGCAGGTCGGACGGAGCCGCAGTCTGCTCCAGAACTCAGCCCGTCTGCCGTCAGGAGTGTCGGTGCGCCATGCCGACGGGATGTCGACGCGACCGTCGGCGATAGCCGCTGCGGCTCGCCGCGCATCACGCGGATGCAACGCCTGGCGGACGCGCGGTCGTTCGGCGAGCAGCGACGAAGAAGAGGGCCTCACCGACCTCGGATCAAGGTGGCCGCATCGCGGGCCTCTGTCGGACACGCGCCTACGCAGCGCGGGAGGTTGCGGCGGTCGTCGGGCACGTCGCGCACCTCATGTCCAAGTGGAGGCGGGCCGGAAGCCCCGGCCCGTCCACCGCGGCGTCAGGCGGCCAGCGCTTCGCGCAGGGGTGACGGCCTGAGTCCGAAGGTGTCGCGGATATCGCTGTCGTCCACGAGGAACGGACGCTCGGTCATGTAACTCAGCTCGGCGAACTCCCGCCACAGCGGATCGGTGAAGGCCAGCAATGTCATATCCCGTTCGGTGAGCGGCTCCAACCGCGGTTCGGGCGTTCCGTGGAGTTCGGCGAGGGCGGTCGCGGCCTGCCGCAGGGTCGTGGTGATGACCGGGGCGTGCCAGGCCCGTCCCCAGGCCCGCTCGTCACCGCTGACCGCCACCAGTGCCGCTGCGACGTCCTCGGTGTACGAGAACGAATGCGCCGCATCGGGGTTGCCATGGACGAGGGCCAGTTCACCTTCGCGAACCCGAGGCGCGACCAGCAGCGTGAACGCCGAGACGGCGCCTGGGCCCAGGAACTGGCCGGCTCGCACTTCGGTGACCCGCAGCCGCCCTTCGTCGTGGGCATCCTTGGCCTGCCGCCACAGCTGGGCCCTCACCCGGCCCTTACGGGTGTTCGGGACCATCGGGGTGCGCTCGGTGACTGGCCCGGTGGTCTGCTGATAGCCGTAGTGGTTGCCGAGCATCACGTAGTCGGCTCCGGCCCGCTCGGTCGCGGCGAGGATAGAAGCGAACAGCGGGGGCATGGCCTCCGGCCATGTCTGGTAGGCGGCCATGGCGGCGTTGAAGACCGTGGCCGCTCCGGCCAGTGCCTCGGTCAGCTCATCGGTGCGGCCCGCGTCCAGGGCGATCCGTTCGACGCCGGGATGGTCGGGGCCACTACCGCTGCGGGTGATGAGGCGGACCCGCTTGCCGCTGTGGGCCAGTTGCCTGGCGGTCGCGGCTCCTGTCGCGCCTGCCCCGATGACGACTGATTCAGCCATGACGTTGTCTCCGTTGTCCTTCAGAGATGCGGAACGCTTCCCCGGCGAGGGAAACGAGGTGCGCGGGGGCCCGACCGCTTGCCCAACTGTGCCGTGCGGCCGCGAGGTAGGGTCAGTGGCCTGATAGCCACGAGGTCCAAGGATCTAGCCATGCACCGTGTCGCCGTCCTGGCCGTCCCCGCCGTCAAGCCCTTCGACCTGTCCATGCCGTCGACGCTGCTCGGAGCCGCCGAACTCAACGGACACCCCGGTTATGAGGTGACGGTGTGCACCGCCATGCCCGGTACAGTCGCCGCCTCCGGTGGCATCGACGTGGTGATCCGGCACGGCCTTCAGGCGGTCGCGGCGGCGGACACAGTGATCGTCCCCTCCACCACCAGCCGGCACGACGCCGAGCCGGCCGCACTGGACGCGCTGCGGGAGGCGGCCGCCGCGGGCAAACGCATCGCCTCGATCTGCAGCGGTGCCTTCGTCCTCGCACAGGCCGGACTCCTCGACGGCCGCACCGCCACCACCCACTGGGCCCTCGCCGAGGAACTGCAGCGCGCTTTCCCTTCGGTACGCGTGGACGCCGACCGGCTGTTCGCCGAGGACGGACCGATCGTCACCGGTGCGGGCTCGGCCGCCGGGATCGACCTGTGCCTGCACCTGATCGGCTCCGACTACGGTGCGGCCGTGGCCAACGCGGCGGCACGCGCCGCCGTCGTCACCCGGTGCGCCACGGCGGGCAGGCGCAGTTCGTGCAGACCCCGCTACCCGCCACGACCGACTCCTCTCTGGACGCCGCCCGCATCTGGGCGATGCGGCACTTGGACCAGCCGATCTCCCTGCACGACCTCGCTGAGCAGGCCAAGGTCAGTGTGCGGACCCTGACCCGCCGCTTCACGACCGAGACTGGTGTGACCCCCTTCCAATGGCTGCTCCAGCAGCGGCTGCTGCGCGCCCGCGAACTGCTGGAGACCACCGATCTCACCGTCGACCATGTGGCCCGCCGCAGCGGCCTCGGCTCTGGCGAGTCGCTCCGCCAACACCTGAGCCGCCAGATCGGCATGACTCCGGCCGCCTACCGAGACGCCTTCACTCACCGCCCGAGTGTGAGAACTGGTCAGTGACGCGGCGAGCGGAAGGTGACGCAGTTGCGGTCGATCGCCCACGCGGCAGGGACGCCCGCGGGAAGGGCTGCCGGGCAACTCCCTGCCTTTGCTGCGGCCCGCTTGCTTCGGCCGGGCGCTCCTCGAGACATGGCATGGCGGCCCTGGCCTTGCCTGGCCACACGCTATGAGAAGACCGCTACCGTCTACCGGGCCGGCCTCCTCATTGCAGGCATCTTTCTCTGGTCCGCACGCAAACCCTAGGCGGCCCCACCCAAGACGGAGTCGAGACGGTTCAGGACGTGGGGCCAGCCTCTGCCCATGCCGTCGTACGCCTGTCGGCCCATCGGGGAGTCGAGGTCGAAGCCCGCATGGGTGAGGACCAGGCGGGTGCCCTCGCCTTCGGGGTGCAGCGTCCAGGTGATGGTGGTGTCGAGCGAGCCCTCGGCGAATCGATAGGCCAGCAGCCGCTGGTCGTCCACGTCGGTCACCTCGCAGGGCTGGCTGCCGAAGTTGCCCATGTCGAGGGCGAAGCGGTGCCCTACGACGGGCTTGATGTCACCGGCGGCCCACCAGCGGGCGTGGCGGTCAGGGTCGGTCAGGGCCTTCCACACCGCCGCCGGTGGGTGGGGCAGGAACTTCTCGCAGGTGATCGTGTTGTTCTCGGTCACGTCTCGTCGTCCTCGTCCAGAAGATCGGACAGCGCATCCAGGCGCTGCTTCCAGTAGTGCTCGAACGGATGCAGCCACTCGCCCACCTCGGCCAACCGTGCCGCCTGAAGGTGGTAGAAGCGGTGCCGCCCGCGTGGCTCCTCGCGCACCAGTCCGGCGGTACGGAGCACCGCCAGATGCTCGGAGACCGCGGGCCTCCCAAGCTCGAACATCCCGGCCAGCTCCCCCGTGGAGCGAGGGCCTTCTCGCAGGCTTTCGAGCAGTCTGCGACGCACTGGGTTGGCCAGCACGCCGAACACATCGGTAGGCATGACGCCATCATGCGTCAGGAAACTCCGACGCGTCAAGAAACTCCGACGCATCCTCGGGGGCCGCCCCCGCTCGACATACCGTCCTGACGCCGACCGCCCGCGAGTACGCGGGGCGTACGCGTTCGGCGCGCGTGAGGTGCCTTTCTCGGGCAGGATGACCGTAGAGGTATCTAATGTCCGAGTTGTTTGATGCGGTCGACGAGCTGGTCGCGTCCCGGTCGCCGTTGCCGCCGCCGGCTGAGCGCAGGCGGCTGCGCCATGCTCACGCGATCACCATGGACGAGGTGGCCGCCGCGCTGGATGTGCGGCGCGCAACCGTCGGTGCATGGGAGTCGGGCAAGACCGAGCCGAGGCCGCCGGAGCGGGAGGCGTACGCGCGCCTTCTGGAGCAGCTCGCCAAGCTCTACCCCTCCGCCGAGGAGGACACGAGGGCGGAGGCGTCCGGCTCCGCTCGCCCGGCACCGGTGGACGAGCCTGGGTCCGGCGGCGCATACGCACACGGTCCGCTGCTCGTCCTGGACGCCGACGCCGACGCGCGGGTGACCGGTCACGGCATCGGCGGTCTGGTCCTGGACGTGCCCGCCACGTCCTTGCCTGCCCTCGTCGGGTGGGCCCTGACCGGAGTGCAGGTCGGTGCGGAACGACTGCACGGAGCGGGCAGGGACGCCGGTCCGCTGCTGGTACTCACCCAGGCCGCATGCGAGCGGTACGGTCTGCCCGGTCGGCTTTCCCAGTCCGAGTCGATGGCCGGGCGGCTGATGCCCGGGCATGAGGTCCTCAGGGAGCTTGAGCGTGCCGGATGCCGGCTCACCGAACGGGGGCTGGGGCCGTGGGGGCGCATCCGCCGTCCCGACCCGGATGGCCGAGGGCAGTACGTGCGACTGTGTATCCCCTCCTGGCACGCTCTCGACGAGCGCGCGTGGGGCCCTGCTGCATCGCTGGAGCCGGCCGAGCTGGCCCGGGTGCTGGGCGTGTATGCGCTGCGGGTGATGACGCCGGTCGGCTCCACGGCCGTCACCGGTCTGCGGTTGATGACCGCGCTGAATCCGCCGACCCGCCGCAGTAAGCCGGACGCCGAGGGCCGGCGCCGTCGCGTGCGCCGGCCCGGGTCGCTGGGCAGGAAGCCGGTGGACCCGGCGCCGTGCGAGGCGCCCTACGGCCACCCCGTTCTGGCTCACCCGCCTCCCTCCCCCGCGCGCGGCCCCGGTGAGAAGCTGTTCGAGGAGCCTTACGACTGGGCACGGCCTCTCACCGGCGCCGAACGCGAACAGCGCTACCTGGTCGGCCTCGAGGTGAACCTCCCCTTCGGCGCGGCCGCCCACGGCGCCGTCGTCGGCCTGGCCTCGCCGCCGGTACACCTCACCGATCCGGTCTTCGATGCAGCGCTGCCCGGTTCCTGGCTGGTCGACCTCTCCCACGTCGATCCCTCCCGGCTGAAGGTGGGCAAGCAGTGGCGCGAGCTCGACGGGGACTTGCTGCCCAGCCCGTTTACGCCGACCGGGCAACGCCCCCAGGAGCCGGCCTGGTACGCCACCCCCACGCTCGCCTACGCCGTCGAACTCGGCTACGCCGTCGCCCCGCTGCAAGCATGGGTGCGCTACGACAGCGGCCGGTTCCTCGACGCCTGGTCCAGGCGGCTGCGTGACGCCTACGTCGCCACCATGACGGACCTGGGCGTCGCCGAGACGCTGCCCCCGGCCCGGCTCCTGGAAGCGATGGACAGCCGCAAGCAGCGTGACCCGCAGCTGGCCATCGTCGCCGACGCCATCGAGATGACCGCCGAAGGCGGCATCGGCAAGCTACGCCAGACGGCACACGACGCCGGCTGGAAACCGGGACAGCCGTGGCCCGCTCTCGCCCGTCCCACCTGGCGGCCCGACATCCACGCCACCGTGATCTCCCGCGCCCGTATCCACCTGCACCGCAGAATGCTGCACCTGGCCGCAGCCACCGGACGGTACCCGGTCGCGGTCCTCTCACACCGCGCCGTCTATCCCGCCGACCGACCCGGCCCACTGGACATCCTGCTCCACGACGACAGCGACAACGACGGCGAAGGCGACAGCGACGGCAACGGCAACGGCAACGGCAACGGCAACGGCAACGGCAAGACGGTCCCCGGCAGCTTCCGGCTCGGCATCCGCCCCGGGACGGTCAAACACGCGGGCACCCAGACCATGCCACACGACACCGACGTGCTCGAACAGCTCACCAGCGACAGCAGAGCCACCGACCTCACCCACTACATCAGAACCGGCCGGCTCACCCGCTGATATGCGTCGATGGCGTGCATCAGGAGCGTCATGCTGCCGCAAACCTCTTCGGAGGCGGCTCCCTTGGCCAGCAACTGAGCCAGGGTCTCTGCGTCCTCGTTCTCCACCGCTTGATGGGCTGGTGTCCAGATGTTCTCCACGGCGGCATGCAACCGTTGCTGCATCGAACCGTCCAGTGCATCCCCGCGCCGACGGAACGGCCGAAAACGCGGCGCGGGGCGGCATGCAGGTACTCCGTCCAGACAGGCCAGCGAGCGCTGTACCGGCGGCGTCCAGGCTCGCTCTCGATGTCCGGCGCCGTTTCCGTCAGGACCAGCTCCAGCTCACGCCGTGTCATTTGACGAGCGCGCCGCTCCTCAAGATGCGTGAGAGCAGCGCGGCTGATCTCAGTTCGGCGATACCGTCAGGGGGAGGGACTATCCGTGACCGGGGACGGAGGCGCTTCCTTCGTGGGCGCCGGAACGTTCCCCGTGGAGATGCGTTCCTTCCGCCATGGCAGGAGCAGCGCGCTCGCCATACACAGCAGGCCGGCGATGAGCAGGGCACCGCGGACCCCCACTGGAGTGGCGATGAGACCACCAGCGATCATGAAGGCGGCCTGACACGTCTTCGAGCCGACGGACCAGGATGTGGCGACGCGGGACATGAAAGCGTCCGGTGTGGCCGCCATGCGGTACGTGGTGAACGACGGGTTGAAGACCCCGGCGGAGAAGAGCAGACCGAAGTCGGCGGCCACGATGACGAACACGCCGAGGGCACCTGAGGGCGTCAGCGGCAGCAGGACCGTCCAGAGCGTGCGCGCAACACCGGACAGCAAGAGCATGCGGCGCTGCCCGAATCGCCGGGTGAGCAGCGGGGCCAAGCGTGAGCCCAGCACGCCGCCCAGGCACGGCAGTCCCAGGGCGAGTCCGTACTGCCACGGTGCCAGGCCGAGGTCATTCAGCATGAGGACGGCCATCAGCGGTGACGTCATCATGATGGATCCGCCGAAGAGCAGCGCGTTGAAGAACAGCGGCCGCAGTCCTGGGTGCCGCAGGAGGTACCGCCAACCGGCAGCGATGTCGCGGCCCAGGTGCGAGGTGGCGGCGCGGGCCGGTGGCGCGGGTTCGGGCTGCCGGATGCGACGGATGCCCAGGGCCGATCCGAGGAAGGACAGCGCGTCGACCACCATCGTGGCGGCCGAGCCCAGCGCCCCGATCAGAAGCCCGCCCACGGGCGGGCCGACGCTGACGCTGATCCAGTTGGTCGTCTCCAACAGGCTGTTGGCATGAAGGCGGTGCTCGGGCAGGACAAGTGCCTTCAGATGCGCGCCACTCGCCGCATCGAAAGCGACAGACGCGGCCGTCTGGAGAACGCCGACGACGCACAGCTGGGTGGAGGTGAGCCTGCCGAAAGCCATGGCGACCGGAACGCTCGCCAGCAGAACGCAGCGGGCCAGGTCGGCGGTGACCATGACCGGCCGCTTGTACTGGTGCTCGATACGCACACCGAGCGGCAGAGCGATCACTCCACTGGCCACTGCGGACAACGCGGCGAGCAAAGAGACCTCGAACGCGGAGGAGTCCAGCACCAGGAGGGCAATCAACGGCAATGCCCCCATGCCGACGGCACTGCCCACTGCGCTGACCGCGTAGGCGCCCCACAACCGCCGGAGATCCGGCCCGAGCGTGCTGTGCCGTACCAACCGAACCTCCCGAGGTGTGAAGGCGCTCAGCGTAGTGACTCGGACCAACCGCCAGCCCGTAGGCAGTCGCCCGCTTCCGGCGGTGGGCGGCGTCAGAGCCGAAGGACATCGGCTTGCAGACCGAAGACGTCCTGCCCAACGGGCCCGGCGTGGTCACCGGCCGTCCAGGTGGCCGGACATCACGTGCGGCTACTGTGCACCGGGATCGACCACAAGGTGATGGCGTGGGGCGGAGTGAGTGATGGACACGACGGGGACTTCTGCGGGTTCGGATGTGTTGAAGCGCCGGCTCGGAGTGTTCGATGCGGTGGTGATCGGTCTGGGTTCGATGATCGGGGCCGGGATCTTCGCCGCGCTCGGGCCGGCGGCCGGTGCCGCCGGTTCCGGGCTGCTGGTCGCCTTGGCGCTGGCCGCAGTGGTGGCCTACTGCAACGCGACGTCCTCCGCTCGGCTGGCGGCCCTCTATCCGCGCTCCGGCGGAACCTATGTCTACGGCCGCGAGCGGCTGGGCGCGTTCTGGGGCTACCTGGCGGGCTGGGCGTTCGTGGTCGGCAAGACGGCCTCCTGCGCGGCCATGGCGCTCACCGTGGGCTCGTACGTCTGGCCCGGCCAGGCCCACGCGGTGGCGGTGGCCGCCGTGGTGGCACTGACCGCCCTCGACTACACCGGCGTACAGAAGCCCGCGCTCCTGACCCGTGCGATCGTGGCTGTCGTCCTTGCCGTGCTCGCTGCCGTGGCGGTCACCGCCCTGACGTCCGCCGATGCCGATGCGGCGCGGCTGGAGATCGGCTCTGGCGCCACGGTGACCGGGGTGTTGCAGGCGGCGGGCCTGCTGTTCTTCGCCTTCGCCGGGTACGCCCGTATCGCGACCCTGGGTGAGGAGGTCCGCGACCCGGCGCGCACCATCCCCCGCGCCATCCCGATCGCGCTGGGCATCACTCTGCTCGTCTACGCAGTGGTCGCGGTCGCGGTCCTGTCGGTGCTGGGCCCCGGCAAGCTGGCGGACGCCGCCGCACCGCTGTCGGATGCCGCACGGGCCGCGGGCGCCGGCCGGTTGGTCCCGGTCGTCCGTGCCGGTGCCGCCCTCGCCGCGCTCGGCTCGCTGCTCTCGCTCATCCTGGGAGTGTCCCGCACCACGCTGGCGATGGCCCGGGACCGGCACCTGCCGCACGCCCTGGCCGCCGTCCATCCCCGCTTCGGCGTTCCGCACCGCGCCGAACTGGCCGTCGGCGCCGTGGTCGCCGCGCTGGCCGCGACCACCGACGTACGCGGCGCCATCGGATTCTCCTCCTTCGGTGTCTTGGCCTACTACGCGATCGCCAACGCCTCCGCCTGGACCCTCACCCCCGGCGAGGGGCGCCCGAACCGTCTGGTGCCCGTCGTGGGTCTGGTCGGCTGCGCGGCCCTCGCTCTCGCCCTCCCGGCGACCGCCGTCATCACCGGCGCCGCCGTCCTTACCTCGGGGGCAGCGGTGTACGGCCTGCGCTCGGCCATGGCCGGCGGTCCAAGCCGCTGACGGGGTGGTGGGACAGCCGCCAGTCACGGGTCAGTGGTAGGCGTGGACGACGGCATGGCCCTTGCCGCGGCCGATCATCCACCGGTTCACCGGGGTGGTCAGCAGGAAGGCGATCACCAGGCCGCCCAGCAGCGACGTCCAGAACAGGGTCTCGTCCAGGTGCGCGTCCATCGCACCGGGCACCAGGGCGATGATGCCGTTGTCGACGAGTTCCATGACGACGATGGAGGCGGTGTCGGCGGCCAGCGCCACCTTGACCGCGGCCTTGAGGTCCAGGCCCGCCTTGCGGGTCGAGAACAGGGTCAGCGCGTAGCCGAATGCGAACGCCAGGACGGTCGCCAGCACCATCGTGGCCACGTTGCTCCACGTCAGGGCGGTGCCCACGGCCATGCCGAGGATCTCACCGACGGCACAACCGGTCAGGCAGTGCAACGTCGCCCTGGCCGCCGCCTCCCACGTCACCCGGCCGCTGCCGTGCCCGGCGTGCCCCGCCTTACCTGCGTGCGCCTGGTGCGCGGCGTGGTCGTGACCGGCGGCCGCGTGGTGCGCGCTGTGGTCCATGACCGTCCTCCCCTGTCTCGTCCGGTGCTGCTCCGTTTCCCGCGGGCACCCGTTAGAACGTCATACCCCCTGGGGGTATTCCGAGATGGCGCCGGGCCCGGGAAGGAGAGCAGTGGCGCGGGTCGCGCACGGGCTCGGCCGAGGGGAGGCGCCCCGGCGTCGTGTACCCCCTCGGGGTAGGACCGAGGCGTGCCGGTCCTCCTCGGCCGTCCACCGATGTACCCAGATGCCCCAGGCGCCGTCCCGCCCGAATCGGGTGGCGATCTCGCAGTGGTAGCTGGGCAGGTTGCCCTGGGTCAGCACATCGACCACCAGCACGTCCTGTACGGCTCGGGGCAGTGCCGTCTGCTGCGGTGACCAGCTCGTGCCGTCTCGGCGACAGCAGTCTCGCTCCGGGGCCGCCGGTGTGGGAAGAGCAGCCATATCCGTGCGGTGCGGTCGTCGCTGCCGGCCGCCAGCAGGCGGCCGTCGGGCCCACCGCCCGCGATACCTGCGGGACCGCGAGGCCTGGGAGAAGGAAGGCGTCCGAGCGGAGAAGGACTCGTACCGGGGTGTGGTGCCTGCGTCGCGACGGCCCTTCCCCGGGTGACGTGGAAAAGGGCCGTGCCATGGACCGCCGGCGGCGTGCTGCCGAGTGGACAACGGGCATCCCGCACGCGGAGGGTCTCCGCGTGCGGGATCGGGTGCTCCCCTCGGGAGGATCAGCTGGTCGTCAGGGCGGTGTCATCCACGACGAAGCTGGTCTGGAGGGAGGAGTCCTCCACTCCACTGAACTTCACGGAGACCGTCCTGCCCGCGAACGAGGACAGGTCGAAACTCTTCTGCGCGTACCCGGAGGCGGCGTTGGCATTGGAGTACGTCGCCAGAGTGGTCGAACCCGCGGTCACCGTCAGCTTGTCGTACGCCGTGCTGCCGGTCTCAGCGGTGTCGACGTGCAGGTAGAAGGTGAGGGTCGCCTTGCAGCCGGCCGGGACGGTCACCGACTGGGACAGCGTGTCGGTGTGCGAGGAGCCGTAGCCGTTCAGCCACGCCTTGTACGAGCCGCTGTGCGCGGCCTCGCCGCTGTCGGTCGTGATGACCCCGCTGGAGGCGGTCCAGGTGGTGTTGCCCGACTCGAAGCCGGCGTTGCCGAGCAGCTGGGCCGAGGTGCAGGTACCGCTGCCGGAGCCGACGGTCCAGGTGAAGGACGTCGAGCCGGAGGCGCCGGTGGAGTCACTCGCGGTGACGGTGACCTGGTAGGTGCCCGCGGTGGACGCCGTTCCGGTGATCTTGCCGGTCGAGCTGCTGATGGACAGGCCGGTCGGCAGACCGCTCGCGCTGTAGGAGAGGGCCGCGCCCGCACTGTCGCTCGCGTTGATCTGCAGGTTGACCGAGCCGCCGGTCGTCGTCGACTGGCTGCCCGGGTTGGTGACGGTGACCGTGTTGCCTGAGGTGCTGCCGGAGGTGAAGGCGGTGATGCCGTTGGGGGTACCCCAGCCGGTCGGGCCGTCGTAGCCGGTGGTCGCGGTGCAGAAGTACGACGGAGAGCAGGAGCCGTTGTTGCCGCTGGTCACGTCGTACAGGTTGGCGGTGTGGGTGTACGGGTACTTCGCCGGGTAGTCGCTGGAGCCCGGGGCGCCCGCGAGGGCGTAGACGCCGGCGACGATCGGGGCGGAGGCGCTGGTGCCGCCGTAGACCGCCCAGCCGGAGCCGCCGTAGGTGTCGTACACGGCCACACCGGTCGCGGGGTCGGCGACCGCGGAGACGTCGGCTTCCATCCGCTTGCTGCACCCGGTGTCGGTCTGCCAGCTCGGCTTGGGGTCGTAGGCCGAGCACCCGGAGCCGGTGCCCTCGGTGGAGCTGGTCTTCCACACGGACTCGGTCCAGCCGCGGGAGGTGGAGGACGTGGACAGGGCGGTGCCACCCACTGCCGTCACGTACTGGGAGGTCGCCGGGTACTCGGCACCGTAGGCGGAGTCACCGGAGGAGACGGTGATCGCGACACCCGGGTGCTTGAAGTAGGAGGTGTCCTCGCCGGTCTGGGAGGAGGACTCGTCGCCGCCCCAGCTGTTGGAGACGACCTTGGCGCCGAGCGAGACCGCCTCGTTCTCGGCGATGCCGAGGTCGGTGTCGTTGGCGGAGCTGGCCTCGACGAGGATGATGTTGCAGTTCGGGCAGACGGCGCTGACCATGTCGAGGTCGAGGGCCTCCTCGCCGGCCCAGCCGCTGTCGTTGGTCGGCAGTGAGGTGGTCGAACCGGTCTGGCTCACCTGCTTGAAGCAGCCGCTGGCCTTGGTGCAGGCGGACAGGCCGTAGGTGGAGCGGTAAGTGGCGAGGTCCGACTCGGCGTTGGGGTCGTTGTAGGCGTCGACCACGGCGACCGTCAGGCCGCTGCCGCCGCTGGTGGGCAACTTGTAGGCGCTGTGCAGGTTGGCCGGGGAGAGGCCGGAGGGGGCCGCGGCGGCGAGCGTCGAGGCGAGGCGCTGCTTGATGTCGGTGCGGCGCTGGGCGAAGCAGGACGCGTGGCCCGGCTCCGCGGTGGCGCACAGGTGCGTAGTGGGTACCTTCTGGCCCGCCTTGCCGGTGGAGTGGAAGGTCTGACGCGCGGGGTCGGTCAGCGCCTTGTCGTTCTGCGCGACCTTGCTCGTGTGCGGGTGGGCGGCAGCGGGCTGGGCGCCGGCCGTCGGTGCCGCGACGAGTCCGGCGACGGTGAGGGCGAGGGCCGGAAGGGAGACGGCGAGGAGTCTTCGCAGACTCCGTCTCCGCTTGCTCAGACGTGACTCACGCATGGGGATTCTGCCTCCGTTGACGTGGGGATGCGCACTGGATTGGCAGGCCCGTGACGCGCGTAGCGGCGGCGAACCGCGCAGTCATGAGCATGACATTCAACTGACCCGAGATGCCGATGAACTTGACATGACAGGGCGCGAGAGGAACTTAAATCCGAGGCGGGCGAAACCGGCAGTGCCGCAGGCAATTCTTTGCTCCGCCATAGGATGAGATTGGCCACCTCATTGGAGGTGGCTGAGGCGCACTTGGCGCAGAGCAGGGGAAGACCGAAGCCCGACCAGTCCGGCAGGCCGGATCGAGGTTCACGGTCCCGCCGAACCGACGACGGACGGCGAAGGCCTCCTGAGCTGCTTCATCGGTTCGCTACCCGGCGGCGGCGTGCGGATGCCCGACCGGTCACGGGCTTCAGCAGATGAGCGAGCACCTCATGGACCTTGCTCGCCCTGGGCCACCTCGACCTCGTGGTGGACGTCGGCGACCCCGGCCGTTCCGGCGCCGACGGACAGGAGCGCGCAGGCTACGAGGAGGAACGCGGTACGGCGGAGGGTGCCTGAGCGGTTGCCGGAGGGTGCGAGCAGGGCCGCGACGCGTTGCGGTACCGGGCCGGTCGTCGCCGACGGGGCGAAGTCCGGACGCGTCGACGCGGAGGCGCTTCGGGCGAGGGCGGCGCGCGCGATGGCTGTCGCGATCAGGTGCCGGTCGCCGGTGACCTCGGCGGCGGCCTCGTCGGCGGCCCGCTCGGCGGCGAGACGGATGGTGTCGCGGATGGCGCGCAGGGCGGGGTGGCAGTGGGCGGCGAGTTCCGCCGCGACCAGGAAGTAGTGGTGGCCGGCCCGGTTGTGGGCGCGTTCGTGGGCGAAGAGTGCCTCGCGCTCGGCGGGGCCGAGTACGCGCAGCATGGCGGTGGTGACGACGATGCGGTGGGGCCGTCCGGGCAGGGCGTACGCGTCCGGATCGGTCGAATCGATCACGCACAGGTCACCGGCGGCGGGGCGGCGGCCGGCCTGCGTGCGGGCGTTCCGGAAGGCACGGGTCTGCCGGTGGACCGAGCACACGAGAGTCCAGGCACTGAGGGTGAGCACTCCGGTAGCCGCCGTGGCCGCGGGCAGGACGAAATAGTCCGAGGGAGTCCGCAGGGGGTGGACGAGTTCCCCGAAGGCGGCGAACACGGGGAGTTTGAGCAGGCCGGTCAGGACCAGGGCACCGAGGGCGGCGACACAGGTCCCCGCCAGTGCCAGGGCCGACCCCGTGAGGACCCATAGTGCGGTGGCGGGGGCCAGGCGCTCGAGGGTTCGACGGGCCGGCGTCGGCGCGAGGAAGGGCAGGACCAGGGGGAGGAGCAGCAGAGCGGTCATCGCTCGTCCCCCTCCAGGAGCTGGCGCAGGCGCTGCTCGTCACCGGGGCTGAGCTGGGCGACGAAGCGGGCCAGGACCGTCTCCCGGTCGGTGTCCCGGTCGAGTTCGGCGTGCATGCGCCGGGCGGTCAGGCCGGGAGCGTCCTGCACGGGGAAGTAGGCGTAGCCGCGGCCGTCCCGTTCACGGCTGACGACGCCTTTCTCGTGCAGCCGGGCCAGGGTGGTCGCCACCGTGGTGCGGGCCAGGCCGGAACCGAGTTCGCTCTGCACCCGCCCCGGTGTGAGTGGAGCCCCGGCGGCCCACAGGGCCGCCATGACGGCGGCCTCCAGCTCGCCGGCCGGCCGCCTCTCGTCCCTCGCGTCGGTCATGAGCCCGTTCCTCATTCCGCCATCGTCTACAGTTCACTAGACCGTCTACAGGATTGTAGTCAGTTGCCGGATGCCGCCACGTCGCCGTTCCGCCGTTCCGCCACATCCGACAGTCCGGAAAACGATGAAGGGCTCCCCCACGATGACCACAGCCATGCAGCTATCGTCGCAGCTCGCCGTCAATGTGCTGGACGCCCGGTCGCTGCTGGCCGCTTTCGGCGTGCTGGGCGTGGGCGTGGTGCTGTTCGCCGGGACCGGCCTGCTGGTCGGCTTCTTCCTGCCGGGCGACTCGCTCCTGTTCACGGCCGGACTGCTGTGCGCCGGCAGCACCGACCGCGGCCTGAAGCTGTCACTCGCCCCCCTCCTGATCGCCGCGGCGGTGGGCGCGCTGGCGGGCGCACAGTGCGGATATCTTCTGGGCCGGAGAGCGGGCGGTACCTTGCTCGCCCGCAGCCGCTCGGCCCGCCTGCACGAGGGGGCGAACCGCGCAGCGGAACTGCTGGAGCGCTACGGACACGCGAAGGCGATCGTTCTGGCCCGCTTCGTGCCCGTGGTGCGTACGGTCCTCAACCCGGTGGCCGGTGCTCTGGGTGTGCCCGTGCGGACCTTCACCGTCTGGCAGGTGACCGGCGGGCTGGTCTGGAGCCTCGGTCTCACCCTGGCGGGCTATGCGCTGGGCTCCTCCGTACCCGACGTGGACCGGTATCTGCTGCCGATCGTCGCGGTGATCCTGGCCCTGTCCCTGGCCCCGATCGCCTCCGAGGCGTATCGCCCGCGCCGGGCCGCGAAGGCGAAGGCCGAGGCCGAGGCCAAGGAGGCACGCGGATGATGCTCGCCCTCGACGGCTCGTCGGTCGACGGTTCGGCCTACATCGACGTGGTGAACCTCGCCCGGCACGCTCCCGCGTGGCTGGACGACACGGTGTCGGCGTGGTCGGCGTACGGACTCGCTCTGTTCGCCGTCCTCATGGCCGTCGGCTGGTGGCGTGCCCGGCGAGTGGGCGCCGCCGCGTCGGTGACCGCGCTCGCCGTGCCGTTCGTCGTGGTCGTGGCCTACGGGGTGGACGCGGTGCTGAAGCTGCTGGTGCGCGAGGACCGCCCCTGCCGGAGCCTGCGGGTGAGCACGCTGGAGGCATGTCCGGCGCCCGGCGACTGGTCCTTCCCCAGCAACCACACGGCCGTCGCCGCCGCGGCGGCCGTCGCCCTGCTGTTCGTCTCCCGCCGGCTCGGTGCGGTCGCCGCGGTCGCCGCCTGCGCGATGGCGGCCTCGCGGATCTGGGTGGGCGCGCACTACCCCCACGACGTGCTGGCGGGGATCGTGGTGGGCGCTCTGACCGCGCTGCTGGTCATGGCGGTACTACGCAGGCGGGCGCAGGCCGCGGCCCTGCGGCTCACAGCCACCCGTCTGCGTCCGTTGCTGGTGGTGTCGTGAAGCGCGGTGAGGTCGCCGAACTCGCGGGCAGTTGCGGCCTCGGCGCGTGGACGGCCCTCGGCGTGCTGACCATGGCCGTGGTGGGCCACGACGGTGAACCGCTGTTCGCGGACGCCGGCTTCCTCTCGTGGTCCGTCGGCCACCGGCCCGACGTGGCGGTGGCATTCGCCCGCGGGCTGACCGACACCGGGACCGGAGTGGTCCCTTACGCGCTGGCGGTCCTGGCCGCGGTCATCGCGGGGCGCACCCGCCGGCAGCGCGCGCTGGCCGTCGTGCTCTGTCTGGGCTGCCTCGGGGCGGGCCAGGCGTTGCGCTACGCGGTGGTCGCACTCGTCACCCGGCCGCGACCGCCCCTGACGGACTGGGCGACGCATGCCTCGGGATGGTCGTTCCCCTCCGGTCACACCACCACGGCGGCCCTCACCGCAGGACTGCTGATCATCGCCGTCCGCGTGCGCCGTCCACGTGGTCGGATCCCCCTGACGCTGGTCATCGGAGGCTGGGGCGCGGCGGTCGGACTGACCCGCGTCTACCTCGGGGTGCACTGGCTCACGGACGTCATCGGCGGCTGGCTGTTCGCCCTGGGCTGGCTGGGCCTGTGCCTGGGCGCCGTGGCCCGCCGGCTGCCCGAGCGACCGGCCTCCGGCACGACGAACACCGGCTCGGCGGACGCAGCACGGAAACAGAGGGCACGTCATGCGCCGGACCGTTCTGGCCGTCGAGGACCATCACGCCGTGCGTGACGTGCTGATGCGCGGCCTGCGCGACGAGGACGTCGACACCGTGCCCGCGCCGGACGGCGCCACCGCCGCTGACCGACCGGCTGTCCGGGTTCTCGGCCGGAGGTGGCGACTCCCTGCCCGAGCCGTTCCATCTCGTCCAACTCGGCCCCGCTTGCGCAGGAGTTGACCTGGCACCCTCAGGCGCCCCGCCCGTGACCTGGTAGGCCGAGCGGGCGCGGGGGCGACCACCCGTTCGCAGTATTGGTCTATACCTTGACCCGGACACACCAAGTCGTCGAGTATGGCCTTCACACCCCCCACCCCAGGCGCCCGGACGGCATGGCCGCCCCTGGAACAGCGCATGCACGGCACTGCCTCATCCCGGTGCAGCCTGGCCCGGCATAGGAGTTGCTCATGTCGAAGCGCCGCCTGTCCGCGCTCATGGCCGCGATCGCGATCGGAGCCACCGCTCCGGCACTGCTGCCGGCCACCGACGCCTCCGCCACGTCCTGCTCCAGCTACCCGAGTTGGACAGCCGGCAAGGCCTACGTCACCGGCGACATCGTCCGCTACACCGACGGCAAGACCTACGTCGCCGAACACGACAACCCGGGGTACGACCCCACCATCAGCACCTGGTACTGGGACCCGTACACCTGCGACGGCAGCGGCCCGACCAACCCCTCCGGCAGTTTCGTCGTGAGCGAGGCGCAATTCAACCAGATGTTCCCCAACAGGAACTCCTTCTACACCTACAGCGGTCTCACGGCCGCGCTCAGCGCCTACCCGGGCTTCGCGAACACCGGCAGCGACACCGTCAAGAAGCAGGAGGCCGCCGCCTTCCTCGCCAACGTCAGTCACGAGACCGGCGGCCTGGTCTACGTGGTGGAGCAGAACACCGCCAACTACCCGCACTACTGCGACTGGAGCCAGCCGTACGGCTGTCCGGCCGGCCAGTCCGCCTACTACGGCCGCGGGCCCATCCAACTCAGCTGGAACTTCAACTACAAGGCCGCGGGCGACGCGCTCGGCATCGACCTGCTCCACAACCCGAACCTGGTGCAGACCGACGCCTCGGTCGCCTGGAAGACAGGGCTCTGGTACTGGAACACCCAGACCGGACCGGGCGCGATGACTCCGCACAACGCAATGGTCAACAGCGCCGGATTCGGCCAGACGATCCGCAGCATCAACGGCTCCCTGGAGTGCGACGGCAAGAACCCCGCACAGGTGCAGAGCCGCGTGGACGCCTACCAGCGGTTCGTGCAGATCCTGGGCACTACCGCGGGCGCCAACCTCTACTGCTGACCCGCAGCCCCCGCCCGGGCGGGCCCGGTGACGACAGGCTCCACCTGTTCGACCGGGCCCATCAACCTGCGCGGCCCGGCACTGGGCTGGTAAGCGCTGCGGACAGGGCTGTCGGGTACGGATGTGTCATCCATCGCTCCCAGCCACGGTGGCACACAGCCGTGAGGAGACGTGACGTCGCTGCCCCCTAAGCGCTCTTGGAATCCACCACGGTGGTGTTGCCGCCACCGTGGTGGGTGTCCTCGCAGGCGGCATCGTCGGGCGCCGCAGCGAGCAGTGGCGGTGGCTCCGGAACCGAGTGCGGCCGCCTACGGGAAGAAGGTGCCGGTCAGGCCGGGCCGGCGCAGCCTCACATCCGGGATTTCAGCACGTCGACCTCACAGCCCGGCGCGAACGGGTCGAAGCCGTGCTCGGTCAGCCAGCGCACTATCAGCAGGCTTCGCAGCGACCACCACGCGTGGATCACGTCGAGGTCGATGTCGGTGCCGTAGCCGGAGATGACGTCGTCGAGGCGTTCCTCGTGTCCGAGCGTGAAGGTGGCGAGGTCGTACAGGGCGTCACCCTGGCCCGCCTCGGACCAGTCGATGATGCCCGTGACCTCGTCGCCGTCGACGAAGACGTGATCGATCTGCAGGTCGCCGTGGGTGAACGCCGGAGTCCACGGCCGGAGCGCGGCCTCGGCGACCTGGCGGTTGCGGGTGACCAGGCCGGCGGGCAGGACGCCGTTCGTCACGAGCGACTCGCACTCGTCGTCGAGTTCCGCCGCCAGCGCGACGATGCTCCGCCCGGCCCGGCCCGACCGGGCAGGCAATGGCGCGTCGTGCAGCTTCCGGATGGCGGCGCCCGCCGCGGCCCACGCCGCCGGCGACCCGGTCGACGGTCCGCCGAGGCGCCCAAGCGTCGTCCCCGGGAGTGCGGCCAGCGCGAGCACGGACGGTTTGTGCCACAGGACCTCCGGAGTCGGGACCGGCGCCAGGGCCATCGCCTCGACCTCCGCATCGATGCGCGCCTGATCGCCGTCCACCTTCAAGAACACGTCGCCGACGCGCAGGGTCGCGCGCTCGGAATGGGCGACGACGACTGTGACCTCATCCATGGGCGACCAGTATCCCGGGGATGGTCGCCGACGTCGCCGGGTTTCTCGCCTGCGATCAACCGCTGACCGCGTCCCGGAGGCCGGCGACACGACCGTCCCCACAGCCCGCCTGCCCGTGACTGTCCACGCCGTCAGCCGCCGGCAGGTTCAGCCGGTGTCCCGGTCAGCCGTACATCGCCACGCGGTACAGAGCCGCGAGTGCGTCGTCGATGGGGTGGGGCTGCGGTGTGCCGGAGGGGTCGAGTCTGTTCCACCTCTGGAAGTTCACCGCGACGGCCATCTGCCGCTTGCCGTCCATACGGGTCATGGCCAGCGCTCCCCCACCCCACACCGATCCGCCATGGCCCCAGAAGGTGGTGGCCTCACCGGGACTGTCCATCGGGTGCAGGCCGAGGCCGTAGGCGATCGTCTTTCCCTCCTGGGAGACGACCGGGACGGTGTGTTGCATCTGCGCCAGCGAGGAGGGAGTGACGATGTCCCCCGCCAGCAGCTTGCCGAAGAACCGGTTGAGGTCCGCGACGGTCGATGTCAGCGAGGCCGACGGTCCCACCCAGGACATGTCGTAGACGCTGTAGTCGCGCGGCGGGTCGATCATCCCGAACCACGCCTCGTAGAGCCGCGAGTGCGGCCCGTCGACGTAGGGTCCGTCGGGGAACGCGGTGTCACGGAGCCCGGCGCGCTCGATGACGTTCCGGGTGATGCAGCGCTCGGCCGTGGTGCCGGTCACCCGTTCCAGGAGTGCGGCGAGGAGCAGGTAGTTGGTGTTGGAGTACACCCCCGGAACACCGCCCGGAGTGCCGACGGCAGGTGCGGTGACTCCCATTCCGATCAGTTCGGCGGGGTCGAACCGCGTGAGCCGGTGGTCGTCCAGGCTCTCGGGTCCCGTCTCCGCGAGGGCGGGGAACGCCTTGAGGGACGGATAGGCGTACGGGAAGTACTCGGCGAGACCACTGGTGTGATTGATCAGCATGCGGACCGTGATCACGTCACCGCGTGCCCCGGGAACCAGCTCGGGAAGGTACCGGCCGATCGGTGTGTCGAGACCGATCCGACCACTCTCGACCTGTTGCAGGACCGCTGCGGCGGTGAAGGTCTTGGTGATGCTGCCGACCCGGTGCCGCATCCCGGCGGTGACCGGGCGACCGGTGACGACGTCGGCGACCCCCGCGGCGCCGCGCCAGACCTGGTCCGCGTCCCGCACCTCGGCGAACAGGCCCGGCATTCCGGCGCGGTGGACGTTCTCGAGGGCGGCGTTCAGTATCGCGTGGTCCAGTGAACCTTTCACGTACAGCTCCTCTCGTGTGCCCCTGGTGAGCTCCGCGTCCGTCGCGGCCCGGACGACAGGGCAAGCGTGCTGTGCCGACCTGTCCGGTGCGCTCATGTCCTCATTATGCACGCGGTGCGTGCAACGCCAAGTGCATACGTTAGGCTGAGAGTTGGCGGAAGGAGCACGATGGCAGGTCGACGGCGTTGGTCAACCGAAGAGATCCTGGACGCGGCGGCGGAACTGCTGCGCACGAGCGACGCCGACTCGTTCAGCGTGCGCAGGCTGGCCGCGGTCCTGGGGACTGATTCCTCCAGCCTCTACCGGCACTTCCGCAGCAAGACCGAGCTGCTGCGCGCGGTCGCCGACCGTGTTCTCCTGGCCGCGATGCACGGCTACCGGCCCGCGGGCGACTGGAAGCAGCGCATCACCTCTTTGGCCCTGCGTGTCCGGGAGGCGTTCGGTCAACAGCCCGAGCTCGCCGCGGTCTGGGGACGCCACGCGTCGAGCGGCACCGGTTCCCGGCTGGTCATGGAAGAGGTGTTGCAGGCCCTGCGCGCGTCGGGGCTGCCCGACGAGGAGATCCCGGTGCGCTACCACCGGATCGCGGTCCTCATCGCCGCGTTGATCGCCTCCGAGGCCGGGATCAGCGCCGTCACCCCCGGAGAGTACGAACAGGGCATGGAGCTGTTCCGCGTGGCGGTTCTGGGCGCCGACCCCGAACGCTTCCCAGCCCTGGCCCACTTCGCCCGCGACGTCCGCCCCCTCGGGGTGGAGCGCCGCGCCGCGTTCGAAGAGATCCTCGCCGCCCAGCTCGGCCACATCGAGGAGCAAGCTGACCGAGCCAGGCCTGTCGACCGGCAGCGGCCTTGACACGGCTGGACGGTGACCGCCGCCGAGGGCGGGGCGACTTCCTCCGCCACGCCACCGGAGACCGCCCCCGGCGGATGTCACGTTCCAGGGCCGCGACCGCTCTCAGATACAAGCACCCACGGGGCGGACGGAGACCGTTGACGCCGATGCCGTGATCCCCCGTGGTGCGACGGCGCGATCCGCCTATGTGTCGAGGGAACATCCATGAAGCGAATCGAACTGACCGCAGGAACGATCGAGTACGAGGACACGGGTGGCGACGGCCCGGTCCTGGTGCTGCTGCACGGGCTCATGGCGGACGCCACGCTGTGGGATGCGACGGTCGCCGACCTGGCCACGGATCACCGGTGCCTCGTACCGACGTTGCCGCTCGGGGCACATCGACTCCCCGTTCGCCCCGACGCCGACCTGTCGATGGCCGCGGTCGCGCGTCTGGTGGCGGAGTTCCTCGACCGCCTCGACCTCCAGGGCGCCACAGTGGTGGGCAACGACACCGGTGGGGCGCTCCTGCAGCTCCTCATGTGTGACGGCACCACCCGGATCGGGCGTGCGGTGCTCGTTTCCTGCGACGCGTTCGACAACTTCCCGCCCGGGCTGACCGGGAAGGCGCTCGTCCTCGCCGGGAGGCTTCCGCCGTCGTTGTTCGGGCTGTTCATGCAGCAGATGCGGGTGCGTGCCCTGCGCCGGCTACCGATCGCGTTCGGCTGGTTGACCAAACGGGGTGACGCCGTCACCGCCCGGTGGACGAGACCGGTCATGCGGCAGGCCCGGGTCCGCCGCGACACCGTACGGATGCTGCGGGCGGCGGCGGCCGACACCCGCTTCCTGCTCTCGGCCGCCGAGCACCTGCGGGACTTCACCCACCCCACCCTCGTGGTCTGGGCGAGCGAGGACCGGGTGATGCCGCCCGAGCACGGACGACGCCTCGTCGAACTCCTTCCCCAGGCCCGGCTCGTCGAGGTGGACGACAGCTACACCCTCATCCCCTTGGACAAGCCTGGAGAACTCGCCTCCCACATAAGGCAGTTCACGCACGCCTCCGGCACCTCCGGCACCTCCGGGACGCCGGACGCGTCGCACGGGCGGGCGTGAACGGAGCGTTAGCTCAACCCGGGCCCGTTGGCACCCGCCGATTCGCCACCCGGCCGACGCAGGCCGGCTGTCCATGCCCGTCGGCGTCAGTAGCTGTCGTAGGTGGGCGTGCCGCTGGGCCGGTAGACGCCGACCATGGTGCCGCCCTTCGTCGTCGAGACGCTGACCGGCTCCAGAGCGGTGGGGATCGCGCCGTCGGCGAACAGCCGCTTGCCGGTGCCGATGATCACCGGATGGACGGTGAGCCGGTACTCGTCGACGAGGCCGTGCTTCATGAGGGTCTGGGCGAGGTCGCCGCTGCCGACGACGTTGATCCTGCCGCCGTCGGATTCCTTCAGCCGACGTACGGCGTCGACGACGTCGCCCTCCAGCAGCGTGGAGTTCTGCCACTCGACGGACGACAGGGTCCGGGACGCCACGTACTTGTGCATGGTGTTCATCCGGCTGGTGAACGGGTTGCCGGGATCGGCGGTCGGCCAGTAGGACGCGAAGATCTCGTACGTCTTGCGGCCGAGCAGCATCGCGTCGGAGTGCTCGTACCATCCGGCGATGGCCGTGCCGACCTCGTCGTCGGACGCCCTCTTCTGCCAGCCGCCGTGCTGGAAGCCGCTCTCGGCATCCTCGTCCGGGCCGCCCGGGGCCTGCATGACGCCGTCCAGCGTCAGGAACGTGCAAACGGTGATCTCGCGCATGGTGCGCTCCCTTCGTCGACGGGTAGACCGCGCACCCGCCGGAAAGTCATCGCCCGCCGGCCTCCTGATCCCGCGGGCCGGTCCCGTTTCGCGAATGGCTGTTTCCCACCGGCTCGCCACGCCGCGGCCGGTGGGAACCTACCGTGCAGCACCAAGCACGCAGGCACCCGAGCCCCCCGGTGGGCCGCGCACACCCCAACCGCACGGCCACGCGCGCCCGCCCGCCTCGTCCCACCCCAGCCCCCACCTCGAGGAGACGGGTATGAGACACCGCAGGACATCGTTATCACGTGCCAGAACATCGTTGTCACGTGCCAGGACATCGTTGTCGCCCGCCCGCACGACCCCGGCCCGGCACGCGCTGTGCGCCGCAGCGGTCCTGCTGGCGAGCGCCCTGGCCGCACCCGTCGCCGCGCACGCGGCACCGGCCGCGCCGGTCCCGGCCGCGAGCCAGGCGGTGGTTTCCGGACAGGCCCGGTTCGAGGTCCTCTCACCCACGCTGATCCGCACCGAGTACGCCGGGGACTCCCGCTTCCTGGACGCCGGGACGTTCAACGTCAGCGGACGCGACGGCTTCCCCTCGACCTCCTTCACGACCTCCACCGCCGGCGGCTGGCTGCGCATCACCACGTCCAAGGTGACCCTGTCCTACAAGGTGGGATCGGGACCGTTCACCGGACAGAACCTGTCCGTGGCGCTCACGGCGGGCGGGCAGAGCGTCACCGCAGCCCCCTGGCAGCCCACGGCCACGTGCGCCTTCTCGGCACGCTGCGAGGCGGAGCAGCAGACGCTGGCCGGTGTGGCCACGGCCAGTGATCACAGCGGCTACACCGGCACCGGTTTCGCCGCCGGCTTCACCGCCACCGGAAGCACGCTCAGCACGGCGGTGACGGTACCGGCCGACGGCACCTACCAGTTCGACCTGCGCTATGCCAACAGCACCGGCGGCGACGGCCAGGCCACCACCCGTACGCTGAGCCTGTCCGCGGACGGCGGTGCCCCCCAGCGGATCAGCCTGCCGACCACCGCCGACTGGAACACCTGGACGGTCGCCACCGCCGCGGTGAGCCTGACGGCCGGCTCCCACACCCTCACGCTCGCCCGCACCGGCGCCGACTCGGGCAACGTCAACGCGGACAGCCTCGCCCTCGTCCCTCCCGGCGCGGCCTTCCCCACCGCCGCCACGGCCGCGCAGGACTGCGCGTACGGCACCGTGTGCGACGCCGAGACCGGCACGCCGGCCGGAGGCGCCGCCCTCGCCGTGGACCACAACGGCTACGCGGGCCAGGGGTTCGTCGCCGGCCTGGAGCGGGCCGGGGCGAGCGACACGCTGCACGTCACCGGAGTCCCGAAGGCCGGGTCGTACACCCTGCAACTGCGCTATGCCAACGCGACGGGCGGCGACGGCAAGGCCGTCCCGCGCACGATCGGCATCTTCGCGGGCGGCTCCACCACCACCGCCACGCTGCCGGTGACGAGCGGCTGGGACAACTGGCGGACAGCCGTCGTCCCCGTCACCCTGCCGGCCGGCTCCAGCGATGTGGCCGTCACCTGCCCCGACGCCACGAGCTGCCACGTCAACCTCGACACCACGGCCGTCACCACCACCGGCTCGCCCGTGCTGTCGCCGCACGCGCCGCTGGGCGGATACCGCCGCGGCCTGGACGGCGTCAACGGCTCGGCGGTGACCACGCCCGGCCTGCTGTACCAGGACGGCTGGAGCCTGCTGGACGACACGCTCTCGGCAGTGTGGACCCCCGGCAGCAAGACCGTCAGCCAGCGGCCCGGGCACGGCGGCGCGCCCTACCAGGACGGCTACGTCTTCGGGTACGGCCACGACTACGGCGGCGCGCTGGGCGACCTGGCGCAGCTGACCGGGGCCTCACAGCTGCTGCCGCGCTGGGCGTACGGCGTGTGGTACTCGGAGTACTACGACCGCACCGCGGCGAGTTACCAGAACACGATCCTGCCGCGCTTCCGCTCCGACGGCGTACCGCTGGACGTCCTGGTCACCGACACCGACTTCAAGGCCAGGAATACCTGGAACGGCTGGGAGCCGGACACCACCAAGTTCCCCGACTTCGAGGGGTTCCTGGACTGGTCGGCGGCGCAGGGCCTGCACAACACCTTCAACATCCACCCGAGCATCGACAGCGCCGACCCGCAGTACGCCGCCGCCCAGGCCACCGCGAACAACAAGCTCACCGCCGACGGCGGCCACTACACCTTCGACTGGGGCGACCCGGCGCAGCTGAAGGCCTATCTGGACCTGCACCAGAGCATGGAGCAGCAGGGCGCCGACTTCTGGTGGCTGGACTGGTGCTGCGACAACTCACGGTCCTCGCTGCCGGGCGTGACTCCCGACGCGTGGATCAACCAGCAGTACGCCTCCGACGCCGACAAGACCGTCGGCCGCGGCTTCGCCTTCTCCCGCGCCTACGGCTCCCTGCAGGCGGGCGGCTACAGCGGCCAGGCCGGGCTGCCCACCGGGCCGTGGGCCGACAAGCGCACCACCGTCCACTTCACCGGCGACACCACGTCCACCTGGGCGACGCTGGCCATGGAGGTCGGCTACACCCCGGGCGAGTCCGCCTCGACGGGGCTGTCCGCCGTCAGCCACGACATCGGCGGCTTCAACAACGACGGCACCCAGGCCACGGGTGCGGAAGCCGGCTCCACGAAGGCAGCCGACGACCTCTACGCCCGCTGGGTGCAGCTGGGCACCTTCCAGCCCATCGACCGCCTGCACGGCAACCACAGCGACCGGCTGCCCTGGCAGTACGGCAGCGCCGCCAAGGCCTCGGCCGAGAAGTTCCTCAACCTGCGCGAGAACCTCGTCCCCTACACCTACACCCTCGCCCGGCAGGCCCAGACCACCGGCGTCCCCGTCGTACGGCCGCTGTATCTGCAGTACCCGGAGTGGCAGGACGCCTACGGCTCGGCGGGCAGCGAGTACCTGTACGGTCCCGACGTCCTGGTCGCCCCCGTCACCGGTCCGGGCACCAGCACCACCACGCACGTGACGTTCCCGCCCGGCAACACCTGGACCGACTACTTCACCGGCGCCACCTACCAGGGCGGCACCTCCGCGGACGTCGCCACCACCCTGGACACCATGCCCGTGTTCCTCAGGTCCGGCGGCATCCTCGCCACCCGGGCCGGCAACGTCACCAACGACGTCCAGAACCCGCTCACCAAGGTGGCGCTCGACGTCGCCCCCGGCACCAGCGGCAGTCTCACCCTCTACGAGGACGACGGCACCGACACCGCCTACCAGAGCGGTCAGTCCGCCACCACGAGGATCGCCTGGGCCGACGCCTCCCGCACCCTCACCATCGCCGCGCGTTCCGGCACCTACACCGGCGCCCTCGCCACCCGGACCTGGACCGTCCGCCTGCACGGCCAGAACGCGGCCCCCGGCTCGGTCACCGTCAACGGCACGGTGGTCACCGCCTCCTACGACTCCGCCACCCACACCGCCACGCTCACCACCCCCGCCCTGAGCACCACCCAGCCCGTCACCGTGACCGTCCGCAGCTGAACCCCAGAAGAGAGGCCCCCGCTCTCGAGCGGGGGCCTCGGGGCCCGGCGGTGGGGCGCCGTCCCGCCGGTTCTCCGGGGGGCCTGCCGGCGCGTCGGCGTGAGCGGGTGCGGCTCACTCGCCCTGAGGCGTCGTCCCCGGTGCTTCGTCCGTATGGGACCGTTCCGGCTGGTCCTCCTCGTCGGCCAGGTCGGTGTCGTCCGGAGGGCCGCTGTTCCAGGCGACGGGGGGTGTCGGCGCCGTGATCGTCTGCGGTTCGTCGGAACCGGGGCGGACGCTCGGCTGGGATCCGGATGCGTGGGGCGTGCGCGTTTCGTCGTTGGACTTCGTCATGGAGTGCGAGTTCCCACCGTTGTCGTTCGAATGCCGTGTGGCGCCTTCATACGGATGATTCCCCGCCCGAGAGGCGCCGCGATCGCCCGTCGGAGGGACTTCGCGCGCCGCCCGCGAACTCGCGGCCGTCGCTCGAGGCGATCGCCCCGCGAGGGCGACGCTCCTGGTCGGCGCCGTGCTCCTTCAGCCTCGCCGTGCGGCGTGGGTTTCGTCGGCGAAGGAGTCCAGCAGGGCGAACGTGTGCTCCGGCTGTTCCAGGTGGGGCAGGTGTCCGGCCCGCGGCACCGTCACGAAGCGGGCGTTGCCGAAGGCGGCGGCGTACGCCCGCCCGTAGGCCGGGGTGACGATGCGGTCGGCCTCTCCCCAGAGCACGAGTGTCGGTACGCCGACCTGGGCGAGCCGCGCCCGCAGGGTGGGGTCCGCCATCGCGGGGCCGCCGGAGAAGAGGCGGAGGGCCGCCATGTTGGCCGCCATCGCCGCACGCCGCTCGGCGGGCAGCGTCTCCGGAGCGACGTAGAAGCGCTCCGAGTCATAGTAGGCGTACGCGGCGACACCCCGGGCGTCGAGTGCGAAGAAGTCACGCGCCGGTTCCTCCTCGACCTCGATGCCGACCGCGTTCATCAGCGCGAGGCCGCCGATCAGCCCCTCGGTGTCGGCGGCCGCCATCTCCGCACCGATCCAGCCGCCGAGCGAGGACCCCACGACCAGCACGTCGGACAGTCGCCGTGCGCGAAGGAGACGGAGGTATCCGGCGGCGAGGTCGGCCACGCGGGTGACGTCATCGGGGCGCGGGGTGCCGTTCCAGCCCGGGTGGGTGGGCAGCAGGGTGTGACCGGTCGCGGCGACGTGATCGGCGACGGTGGCGACGGTGGCAGGCCCGCCGCCACCGTGCAGGACGAGGACGGGACGGCCGGCAGCCGGTCCGGACACGGTGAGCGTGAGGTCGGAAGTCATGCCGCGACCGTAACTAAGGATGCTTAATTAAACAAGGTTAGTCACTGTGGTAGCCTGCCGGCATGGCTGTTGACCTGCAGACCCTCGGCAAGGCCGTGAAGGCCGCCCAGTACCGGCAGCACCGCTCCCTCGACACTCGCCTCGCGGCCGTCGGCAGCACCCTGGCCCAGTGGGACGCCCTGCGCGCGATCGACGCCGCGCCGGGGGCCAGCGCACGGGAACTGGCCGCGACGACCTTCCAGAGCGAGCAGGCGTTCGGCACCCTCGCGGGACGGCTGGTCGCACAGGGCCTGGTGGACCGGCGCAAGGGCCATGGCCGACGCATCGAACACCACCTCACGACCGCGGGCAGACAGGTGCTCCGCGCGGGGAACGAGGTGGCGGACTCCACGCTCGCGCAGTGCTTCGACACGCTGACGGACCCGGAGCGGGCGGCCCTCCTGGCCCTGCTGCGGAAGCTCACGGACCGCCCGGCCGGCGACAGCGACACCTGACCGGGATGGCGCGCCGGTCACCGCGCTATCGGGTCCGGAACCGGCGGTGGAGGTTACGCGCCACGTACACCCCCGGGCCGCCGAAGCCGACGATGTCCGGTCGTCCGTCGCCCGTGACGTCGGCGAGGAAGCGGGGGTGTCGGTCGACCCTCCAGGCGCCGGCGTCGTCGTCGTGTCCGAAGCCGCGGCACACCAGCTGGGCCTGCCGGAACGTGCCGTCACCGCGGTTGTGCGCCACCCAGACCCCGTCGTCACCGAAGCCGACGATGTCCGGGATGCCGTCGCCGGTGACGTCGGCCAGGAACCGAAGGTGCTTGCCGCCCGTCCATCCCTGGGCGCGTCCGAAGTCGTTCAGGAGGAGCTTGGAGGGCTCGAACGTTCCGTCGCCGCGCCCGCGGGAGACGACCACTCCCTGCCGGCCGAACCCGACGACGTCCGCCGCCCCGCCAGCGGTGGTAGCCACCAGGAACCGGGGGTGCTCCGCGACAGAACTCCATCCCTGGTCGGCTCCGAAGTCGTCGAGGACGTACAGGGGTTCGGGGAAGGTGCCGTCCTCGTCCTGGAGTGACACCCAGACGCCGTCGTCGTGACAGCCGACGATGTCGACCCGTCCGTCACCGGTGGTGTCCACGAGGAACCGGGGATGCTTGCCGGTGCGCCACCCGCCCGCCTTCTCGCCGTGGCCGAACGCCCGGAGGACCGGCTCGTCGGCGGTCGGCGCGAACGTGCCTTCCTGGTCCTGCAACGACAGCCGGACGCCGTCGTCGTGACAGCCGACGATGTCGAGGCGCCCGTCACCGGTGGTGTCGACGAGGAACCGGGGGTGCTTGCCGGCGACCCACCCGCCGGCTTGCGCGCTGTGCCCGAACGCCCGGAGCACCAGCTTGCCCCCTGCGGGCGCGAACGCCCCGCGCCCGTCCTGGACGGACACCCGGACACCGTCGGCGGCGAGCACGACGACATCCGGCCTGCCGTCGCCCGTCATGTCCGTGAGCGTCCACAAGTCCGCGGGGGCCGAGGAGGGCGCGGACGGGTGCAGGACGCGCTCCTCGTCGGCGAACGTGCCGTCGCCCACGCCGGACGACGTCACGGCCCCCTTCCCGGGTTTGAGGCCTACGACGTCCGCCCGTCCCGAACCCGTGGTGTCGGCGAGCAGGCGCGCACCGAGCCCGGCCCACCAGCCCGGCTGCCCGCTGGGAGAAGGGCTGGGACCGTCGCCGTTCCAGCCGCCGGCGTCCTGGTCGCCGCCGAACCGCGTGAGCACGAGCAGCAGGTCGCTGAAGGAGGGCGTCGCCCCGGCTGCCGGGCGCAGCGCGGTCGAGCGGGCCAGTCTCCAGGACCGGCGGCCGTTCCAGTGACTGAGGGGTGACCAGCGCAGCGCGGGGTCGCTGGTGCGCTCGGGTGCGGCGGTCACGAAGCGCCACCGCTGGCTCTCCGCGTTCTCGTCGTACTCGCGCAGGACGACCAGGGTGTCGTCCTGGCCGGGGTCGGCGAGGTCGAGGACGGCGGCGTCGGTCACGGTCTCGATGAAGTACAGGCCCGCCTCGCCCTGGACGGGGATGATGCACCACTGCTGGCCCCTCTTGCCGGTTGTGGCATTCCCCTGGCGGACACCGCGGTCGGCGGCGGCGGGGTTGTCGAGCACCTTGCCGCTGCCCGCGGCGCGGATCACATAGGCCTGCTGTCCCTGCGCGGCCTGCACCGGGGCGAGCTGCCACTGCTGCGGGCCCGGGCCGCCGCCCGGCGCTTCCCGGACGACGACTGGCCCGTCCGCGCCCGGGGCGCTCCTGGCGACGAGGGGTTTCCCGGTGGCGGCGTTGACGATCTCCAGCTTCAGTTCTTCCGTGGGCACGTGCATCGGGCTGCCTCTTCCAGGCGGTGCGGGCGGTGGCTCGGGACGGGTGGGTCACTGCGCCGGGGGCGCTCAGGTGAAGACGTGGTGGTAGGGGACGTCCCACTCGTTGGGCAGCCGCGGATAGAACGTGTTGATGACCGTTCCGGTGAAGTCACCGCCCCAGTTGTAGGTGACGCGTACTTCACTGTCGGCCGTCACCGCGTGGTCCTTGAAGCCGAGGATGGCGTCGGGATGGGTGATCGGCACGAACGTGATCCCGCCCCACGGGGTCACGGTCACGACCCAGAGCTGGGTGTCCTCGGGCGCCCCGTTCTTTCCGCGCCACTTGTCGCCGACCTTGTCGGGCAGGCCGACCTGGACGGTGTCTGCCGTGCTCTTGGGGGCCTCCTGGTGGACGGTGATGCGCCTGCGCTGCGGCTTCGGCGCACCGTCGTCACCGCGGCCGGCGTCGGCCGCGCCCGCGGTGACGGGCTTCGGCGACACCTGGCCGGCGGCGCTCTCGATGACGTACAGCGGTCGCTGCCCGAAGAAGCCTGCAGGGGTCACGTACCAGAGGTGGCCCTTGGCCTCCTTCGTGGCCGAGTCGAGCGCGGTGGCCAGCTTCACTCCCTTGTCGTGGTTCGCCTCCGCCAGTTCGACCGGCCTCAGATAGCCGCCGTTGAAGGCGTGCACGAGCATGACCGGCCGATTCTCGACCAGCGCGGCGACGATCGCGTTGTCGTAGCTGTTCACCGCGACCGGGCCGCCGACCACCAGATTCGTCATCGTCGTGCGTTCTTGGGTGTACATCGCGAAACCTCACCTGTCATGAATGCGCGGAGAAGAATGCCTCGGACGTTCGGCGCCGCACCTGGCGCGCGCAATTGCGGGATCACTGGCTCACAGGATCACCGAAAGGCCCGATCCCCCCTTTCCCCGACACAAGTATCCGGAATTGCGGACCGAGTGAGACCGAGTGAGCAGCAGTTCCTCAAAGTAGCGTCCCATTCAGGGAGTTGAGCGAATGAGAACCCTTCTTCACCCGATTGAGCGTGATACACGGAGACGCTCTTCCCCGATTACGGAACGCGTGTTAGCTTCGAATTTCCGGATAGCGCCGCATTGTGGTTTCCGTTTCACCTGGCACTGTTTGACGAGCATCAGTCGAGGACGGGGAATGCCTTCCACCGCGTACATCCTGGAACGGTCCAAGCGCCGGCCGTTGACGAAGAAGAATCTGCGGGAACTCGACATCGAGCAGACCTGGCAGTCCATTCTGAACCACCCCGGACTGGTCTACGTCGACAACAGCGGAGTGCGACACAAGCCCGTCGGGTTCTCCGTGAACAAGTCGAGCTTCGGCACCTTTCCCGGCTCCGCGTTCGAGTTGGGCTGGCTCGCGTACATGAACCTCGGGGAACCGCTGATCGAGGAACGGGGCGATGTCGGCCAGCCGCCGCCCGACACGTTCTCCTCGCGTTCCTACGTCAACCGCAGCCAGACGTCCACCATGACCTTCACCGACTCGGTCGATTTCACCGTGTCGAACGGGATCACGTGGTCGCTCCACGGCGAGGCCAAGCTCACCTTCGGCGGCAGCGTCAGCGCGCAGCTGCAGTTGCAGTTGCAGAACCAGCTCCGGCTGGACCTGCAGTCGCAGCTCGGGACGCAGGCGCGGAACGACATGGCCAACAAGAACGTGACCACCGTGACGAACAAGAACAGCAAGGACAGCGTCGGGGTGGACAACGCCAACGCCACCGAGACGGCGACGACGAACTCGGCGGGCAGTTCCTCGACGAACACGGTGACCAACTCCGTGGGGTTCACGACGACGGGCAGCGCCACCGGTGCCGCGTCGCTCAACGCCTCGTTGCTGCTGGGCATCTCGGGTTCGGTCGGCGGCTCGCTGACCACGAGCTGGGCCTCGAAGTCGCAGATCTCGGGCCAGGTCCCGCCGGGCTCCCGCGTGGAGACCGTCGTGACGCAGCGGCGTACCCGCAAGCAGTACCTCTACGAGATCCCGGTGACGTTCTCCGGTCTGATCGCGGTGCGGTACGACGTACCGGTGGCCGTCCTGTCTCCGCCGCAACCGGGGACCCTCGCCGACGACCGGGTGGTCGCCCGGGACATCGGTGACATCGACCTGCCGGGCGGCGGCGACTTCCGGATGAAGGGACTGGCCGAGGTCGTCTCCGCCCTCGAGGTCCACCACACGATGTTCGACGGCGAGAGCCTGACCTACAGCCCACGGGCGCTGTACAAGCAGCCGTGACCGGCTGCCGGCGCCGCCATGACGACGACCAGGGATGACGACCATGGTGTTCGACAACATCTTCGGCTCCGCAGGCAGGAGCGCGGGACTCTTCTCCGTGACCACCGACGGCGACAAGCCGCAGCCGGGTGCCGGCGTCGACTTCGAGGACGCCGACGACGACACGTACGAGGACACAAGCACGAGCCTGTTCAACCACTCCATCCACGGCGCCACCTCCCGCGCGAAGATCGTGCAGGAGCAGTCGCCCGAAGCGCGGGCCATCCTGGGCTTCCTCGGCTCCTTCGTCCGGACCACCCAGGCATCGGCCGACGCACAGGCCCAGTACGCCCAGGATCCCGGCTCGGTGTCGCAGGCGGCCTCCTCCGGGATGCGGGAGTCGAGCGCGACGGTGACGCAGCGCAGTGACCTCCAGAAGGACGAGGACCTGGAGCACAAGCCGAAGAAAAGCGACTTCACCAAGCCCCCCAAGGCACCGGAGCCCCCCTCGGCGACCAAGCCGACTGCGGAGGAACCCGAGCCTCCCAGGACACCCGCGACACGCACATCGACTGCCGAGGACCCCGGGCCCGCATAGGGCACGTCCGCCGGGCACAGCTGCCGAGGGGACGGAGGCGAGTGCCCCGGCCCCTCGGCGCGCGTCACCCGGGAAGCAGCTGCCACTGCCGGCCGTGATGGTCGCCGTCCGCCCCGTCCTGCGTGATCGCCGCGGGGGCGTTGGTGTCGACGCGCAGGAGCAGGCCGCTGTGCCCGTTCGCGATCTCGTACACCGGCGGACTGCCGTTCGCCGAGCCCACGGGGATCAGCCTCCACTGCTGATGACGTGCGTCAGGGCCCTCGTAGACACGTTGCGCGACGACCGCCCCCGGCCTCTCCTGCGCTCCGACGACCTCCAGGACCTTTCCGCTGCGCACGTTCTCGATCCGGTACAGCACGTCGCCGTTGTCCTGGCCCGCAGGGACCAGCCGCCAGCGCTGGTGGTCCCTCGGGACGGCGAGCAGCTGGTGGATCTCCACGCCATCCCTGGCGGACTCACGCGCGACCCCCATCCGCAGCCTGCTGCGGACGTTGGCCCACGAGACCACCGCACCCGACTCGGGTAGCCCGGCCAGCTTCGCCGAGGCGACCCTGCGGACCCGGTTGTTGACGAAGTCGGCGATGTAGAGGGTGTCGACGCAGTCCACGGCCAGCGCGATGGGGCTGTTCAGCTGGGCCGAAGCGGCCGGGCCGTCGTCGCCGCCGTAGCCCGCGGCGCCGGTGCCGGCGACCGTGCTGATCGTCCCGTCGGCCGCCACCTTCCGGACGCGGTGGTTGCCGTAGTCGGCGATGTAGAGGGTGCCGGCGCTGTCCACCACCGCCCCCACCGGAGACTTCAGCATGGCCGAGGCCGCCGGACCGCCGTCGCCGCCGTAGCCCGCGGCGCCGGTCCCGGCGACCGTGCTGATCGTCCCGTCGGCGGCCACCCTGCGGACCCGGTGGTTGCCGTAGTCGACGATGTAGAGGTCGCCCGCGCTGCCGGTGGCCACGGCGTGCGGGCCGTTCAGCTGGGCCGACGCCGCTGGACCACCGTCTCCCTTGAATGCTGCGGTCCCGTTCCCGGTGATCGTGCTGATGGTCCCGTCGCCGGTGACCTTGCGGACCCGGTGGTTGCTGTAGTCGGAGATGTACAGGGTGCCGGCGCTGTCCACCGCCACTCCGAACGGACCGTTCAACCGGGCGGCGGTGGCGGGCCCGCCATCCCCGCCGAATCCCGCGGTGCCCGTGCCGGCGACGGTGCTGATCTTCCCGTCCTTGGTGATCCTCCGTACCCGGTGGTTGCCCGCGTCGGCGATGTAGACGGCGTCCGCGCCGTCCACCGCGACCTCACGCGGCCAGCTCAACTGGGCAGAGACGGCCGGGCCGTTGTCCCCGCTGAACCCGGCGGTGCCCGTACCGGCGACCGTGCTGATCCTCCCGTCGGTCGTGATTCTGCGTACCCGGTGGTTGGTGTAGTCGCAGACGTAGAGCGTGCCGGTGCTGTCCACCGCCATCCCGTACGGACGGTTCAACTGACCGGAGACCGCCGGCCCGTTGTCCCCGGAGAACGCCGCAGCGCCGGTGCCGGCGACCGTGCGGATCGAAGGAGCGGAGTCCTCGTCACCGGTGGCTGCCGTTCGAGCAGTGCCCATCGTCGTCCCTTCGCCGTTCGTGACCACACCGTTGCGGTCGGTCACCGTTGCAGGTCATGAGGCACGGCTGAACACCCACCTCACTGCCTCGAGTTCACCAGCCGGGACCTCGACCTGGCACCGCCCGCGAGCGTCGTCACCCCCAGGGGACGCCTACACCACCTTCGGGAGTGCTCCTGCGGCACGGGGGGCTCACCGTTGCGCGACGCGCGACCCGCGGCACGAGAAGGCCGGTTGCAGGCGTCCACAGGGCGCGTGCCGTCGCTCGGCCGGATCACCGCAGCCGGTTCGGCAGGGCGCGGCCCACCACCGCGTGCGGCGGCCGGCGGCTCAGCCCAGGACCAGCACGACGGCCAGTGCCATGAGCAGCGAGTCGACACGGTCCAGCAGACCTCCGGACCCGGCGAGCCACCGGCCCGAGTCCTTCACCCGCGCACCTCTCTTGATCATGGATTCGAGGAGGTCGCCGAGCGGGCCACCGACCGCCACCGCGGCCGCCATCGGCCAGGTCAGGGCGGACAGCACGGTGAGTACGGCCAGTCCGGCGGCGGCTCCGGCCAGGGTCCCGCTCCACCGCTTGGCCGGTGACAGGACGGACAGCCGGGGTCCGCCGATCCTGCGGCCGGCGAAGTACGCCACGACGTCGGCGACCGACACCGCCGCGAACAGCGCCAGCCCGGCCGCCCCCAGGCGCACGAGTGCGGCCGGCACACTCAGCCAGGCGAGCCCGAGCAGCCCGGCGCCCAGGCGTCGCCCGCCGTGTTCCGTGTCGCCGGACAGCAGCGGCCCCACGGCCAGCGCGAGCGCCGCGACGCCGAGCACCCGCAGCGCCTGCCCCGGTGCCAGCCAGGCCGCCAGCACCACGCCCACCACCCCGGCGGCCAGCGCCACACGGTCGGACCGCTCCAGCCGTGCCAGCACGCCGTACTCCAGCACCGTCACCACCCCGACGACGAGGGCGACCGCAGCGGTGCCCGGGCGTCCCCACCAGAACGCCGCGGTCACCAGGGGCACGCCGATCGCCCACGCACACCACCGCGTCAGCAGTTCGCGACGCCGGGACGCCAGCACCGCGACACCGCTCAGCAGCAGCGTGCCCCCGAGGAAGGGGACCAGAGCGGGCACCGTCGTCATGGGGCGCCCACGCTCCCCGGCACGATCCCGCGCACGGCGGGGCCCGGCCGCAGGACCGTCGCGCCCGGCCGCAGGACCGACAGGGCGGCCCGGCACGCGGCGACGATCCGCGCGTTCTCGGCGGCGTCCTTCACCGCGATGCGCACGGCACGCCCCTCGTACAGCGGCGACAGCGGCGACAGGTCCCGCAGGTGGACGTCGTGGCGGCGGCACTCGGCCACCAGGCGCGCGGCACTGGGGCCGCCCGGCGGTAGCACGAGGGTGAGGAAGTTGGCCACGGCCTCCTCGACCTCCACCTCCGGATCGAGCTGGGCCAGGGCGGCGGCGAGCTCACCGCGCAGCACATGGGTCCGTGCCCAGCAGTCCTCGTAGTACGCCGGGTCGCGCAGGGCGGCCACGGCTGCCAACTGGGCGGGGAGACCGACCGGCCAGGGCGGCGTCCACCGGCGTATCCCGGCCGCCACGTCCGCACCGGCCACCAGATAGGCGGCACGCATGCCCGACAGCGCGTACATCTTGGACAGTGAGGTGCAGACGACCACGCGCTCACTGGTGGCGGCCAGGCCGGCGAGCGACTCGCCCGGACCCGCGTATCCCAGGTACGCCTCGTCGATCCACCATCGGGTGCGGCTGGGCGCGGCCTCGATCACCGCACGCAGCTCCGCGGCGCGGAGATGGACTCCCGTGGGGTTGTTCGGATTGACCAGGACCACGAGGTCGTACCGGCCGGACCCGACGGCGGCGGACAGCCGGTCCGGATCGATGCGCCAGCCCTCCTCACGGCGCAGCCGGAACCGGTCCACCCGGCAGCCGATCACCGTCTCTGTCACGTGGGCGTACTCGCCGTAGCAGGGATCGGTGAGCAGCACCCTGCTCCGCGGAGTCAGCCGGCGTCCGAACGCTCTGAAGATCAAGTCGGACGAACCGGCGCCGGCCGCGAGCGTCTCCACGGGCAGTGCCCGCGCCGAGGCGATCTCCGACAGCAGGCCCTCGGCACCGGCGGGCGGCGAGGTCCGGGCCATCCAGGCCGGGTCCTCCGCGAGCGCCGCCCGCACCCCGGGGGCCGGTGGGAACCAGGCGTCCAGCACATCGGCGGCCACCACCCGGCGGCGCCGGTGCAGGGTGCGGAAATCCGTGCCGACGGCGGCGAACGAGGCACCGCCGTGCTCGCAGCCGTCCGCCCGGGGCGCGAACGTCATGTCGAGCCGCCAGTCCACCACGGACCGCAGGCGCTCCAGCGTGGCGCCGTACCGGCTCATGGCATGCCGCGCCAGCTCCGTCACGCGACCGGTCAGGACCTCGAACGACACGGCCCCGCTGCGGACGGTACGGCCGGCCGGGCGCAGGCCGACGGCCCGGTACATGCCCAGCAGGTCGCTGCGGCCCATCACCACGACCTCGCGGCCGCCCCGGGAGGCGATCCAGCGGAGCGCCGCGTGCATCAGGAGCGGGGCCGCCAGCGTGGCCCGCCAGCGCGGTTCGACGGTGAGGACCCGCACCTCGAACAGGTCGTGCTCGTCCAGGAGGGGCAGCTCGTCACGGGTCAGGTACTTGTCCAGCGCGTACCGTCCCAGCCACGGCGGGGTGACGCTCACGAAGCCGACGCGGTCGGCCCCCCTGGCCGCGACGAGATGGACGTTGTCCCCGTCGAGCCCGTCACGAAGGCGCCCCGCCGGGTCCACCGCGTGCTGCCCGAGCTCCTCCGCGTACACCCGGTGACGCAACTCGAAGATCCACTCAAGGTCGTCCGGCGTCGCGGTGCGAAGCTGGAGCGGGACCAGGCCCATCGGAACCCCTTTCGGTGCAGGAGCTCCCGATCATGGGCCCGGTGAGCACGCGCCGGCAGAGTGAAGGAGCGCCGGTCGTCTGAGTACGCGTACTCAGGCGCGTATGGACTCCACCTGGTGGCCCTCTCGCGGGGGGTGGAGCGGGTGCGTCTGACACACCAGCCCGTTGCCCGCCGCCCTGCGGACATACGACCCCCGTCGGCGGAATCACCCACCGTCAGGCCGGGTCGCCCGGTGTCTCCGTCCGGTCGGGACGGAAGATCTCCTCGATGGTCAGGCCGAAGACGTCGGCGATCGTGAACGCCAGAGGCAGGCTGGGATCGTGCCGCTCGGTCTCGATGGCGTTGATGGCCTGCCGGGAGACTTGGCACCGGTCGGCCAGGTCGGCCTGGCTCCACCGGCGGGCTGCCCGCAGTTCGCGAAGTCGGTTCTTCATGATGTGCCGTCACCGGTTCAGTCGGGTACGCAGGTCGGCGATCGTCATCCAGACGGCCACGCCGCCAAGGAGGATGACTTGCGCGAGCTGATGGAGCCGGATGATGCCTGCGGCGTCGAGCAGAGTGGCCACCTGCAGCCCCACGAGGACTGCGGCGAAGGCGATGGCCATGCTCTCCAGCTGGATCCTGCGCAGGTATTCGTCCGCGCGCCGGAACGTAGGGCCACACGGCCGGCTGTGCTGGGAGTACGAGGGGCACGGACGTGGACGCCTCCCCCGGTCCCGTGCCTGCCGGCCGCCACCCGCGAGCACCTGGCACGGCTGCTGATGACCGCCCGCGCCCCGCGCCGGTCCCCGGGCAGGCGCGAGCCTGCGGTAAGCGGGTCGGGGCGGGCGTGCGCTCGTGCGCCCCCTTGTGCCTCTTCCGGCGGCGGGGGCCGCACCGCGAGGCTCTGGCGGCACTCCCGCCCCGTTCGGGCGGGCCCGGTCCCATGGAGGGGAAGAAGCATGAGAGAGAGAACCGGAAGACGCCGCCTCGTGGCCGCGGCCGCCGTGGCACTGCTGGCAGGGGCGGCCGGTGTGGCGGGTACGGCGGCACCGGCGGCAGCGGCCACCGGTGACGTGCTGATCGTGCAGAAGGACGCCGCGGGCAACCTGGTGACGCTGCAGACCTTCCTGTTCCTGCCGGGCATCACCGAGCAGGACGACGGGGTGCAGGCCGGGGCCGCCCAGTTCGCGGTCACGAACCTGACGAACAAGACCCTCACCCTGACGGAGAAGACACCGGCCGGCGCCGTCGTCCACACCGCCACGGTGGCGGCGGGCGCGTCCGCCACCTTCGCCGTGACGGGCGGCGACAACGTGGCCCTCACGGCGCCGCCCGGCTAGGAACTGTCCGGTCGATCACTGGTCGGCGTGCACGCTCGGCTGTAGCTGGCCGCACGGTCCTGCCACCTGCGCGCGCCGTTGAGGACCACCTGCCGGGTGCGGCAGGCAGCAGAGCCGCTGCACATGGCCGGCGGCGTCCGCGTCGTCGGCCGCAGGGACGGGGTGAGCACACCGGCAGGACCCTGCTCCGGTGCGTATCGGCACCGGGCGGCGCACCGTCGGACTGGTGATCAGTGCGGGAAGCGGCGGGGCGGGCGAGTCACTACGGAATCGCGGAACTCGGCGATCCGCGCATGGACTTGGCGCATCAGATGCGTGTCCTCGATCCGGTCCAGGTACAGGCAGCGCGCTGCCAGGCCCGGGAGGTCGAAGGCGAAGTACAGGGACATCAACGGGTTCACGAACAGCTCGCTGCCTCGGGTGCGGTCAGTGAACCGGACATCGCCGAACGAGCCGCGCACGGCTGCCGCGATTGAACCGTTCACGATGCTGGGGTGCTCCGGGGTGTGATGCTGAGCGTGCGTCACCGCGTCGAGGTAGAGGGCGCCCTCACGGGTGGCACGCGGTATCGAGAAAGCACCGAGGTACGCGCCGTCGCGCTCCAGCGCTGCGATGTTCTCCAACACCTGTACATGGTTCACGCCGTGATACGCGTCCACCCCGAAGCCGACCGAGACGACGAGGCGGGTCGGTACACCGTCCAGCGCGGCCAGCGCCGCCACGCTGGCCAGGTCCTCCTCCGGAGTGCCGAGCCCGGCTTCGTCACCGCGCATCAGGATGTCCGTACCGCCGTCGACCAGCACGACGGCGTCGACACGGTGCAGGTCGACCAGTGCTCGGTAGGCGGCGCGCAGCGGACGTACCCCTGTCTGTGGAAAAGCGTAGACGGTGAACGGGTAGCCGTGCTGGTGCAGCCACTGAGCGAGGGTGCGCTCGGGGAAGTAGCTCTGGTGGGGAGCGGAGTCGGGAGTGACAGCGGCCAGGTCGGGGGCGACCCAGTCATCGATCGGAAGACCCTCGAGCGCGCTGAAGGAGAGGTTCGCGAGATACACCTGCTTGCCTTGATGCAGGAGCGAAAGAGCCAACGGCAGGCCGGAGTAGATGTCGAAGCCGCCGCCCGCGCCCGCGACGAGAATCCGTTCGGCACCGTCGAGCCGAGTGAAAAGCGGGTTGGAGTGGAGAGACGTCATGCCGATCATTGTCCCGGGACCCGGCACCGGACGCTCCTGAGTTGCTGGGTTGTCAGCTGATCGGACAGGCCTGCCCGGTCAGTGATCACTGATGCGATGTGGGACCGGATCGAGCCGTTGACGCCGGCCGACCTGAACGTTCGTACCCGTCGCTCGTTCGGGTCAATGTCGTTGACGGTGATGCGGTGGCGGGTAGAGCGCCTGATGTTGGCCCGACCGGTCCGGGCCCGATCAGGAAGGCGTCGCGATGCTCGACTCCGAGGTGGAGTTCTACACCCAGCCGAACTACACGGGGACTGCTCACACCTATCCGCAAGGCACTGATGAGAACCTGTTTCCCGATGCCCTGACCGACAAGTTCGCCTCCGTGCGGATCGGAAAGAGGGCGAAGGTCTTCTTCTGGAACTACGAAGGGGAATCCGGCGAGCGTTCGGAGCTGACGGCCGACAGCCCGGACATCACCGACATCGGCAGGCCGACCCGTTTCCTGGTCGCGGACTCCGCCACTCTCGGAATCATGATCGGCTTTGCCGACGCCACCGGCGCCCCACCCGGTCGCCACAGCCTCAAGGCCGATTCCTTCCTGGTCGGCAGCGTCACCATCCCCTCCTCAACCAGCGGATCACACGTCAGCCTCATCGGAAAGATGGACCCGTCCGGGCAGCCGGTGACCACCGCGCTGTTCGTCCGGGATGAGTCCACCGGAGCTTACGTGGCAGTCGGCTCGGTCCACTTCGTCCTGAACGACAGGTGGATCGAAGTCTCCGACTCCAACCTGCCCGAGAACCTCGAGTGCCAGCGCTGGGCCGACCGCGTCACCAACGTCTTCATCGTCACCCTCACCGACACCGAGTAGCACCGGCCCGTGCGGGGCCTGCGGTGCCGGGCTACCTGAGCTGCTCGCCGGCATCAGATCCGGACTGTCGAAGACGCCATGACGCACAGCTTCGCACCTGGGTTCTGTCTGTTTGGCCGGCGTCGGGCCCAGATGAGGATGCCGGCGAGGTGGAGTGCGGCCTGGTAGGCGATCGCGAGCTTATCGGTTCGTGTGGCCCGGCCGCGCCGCTGCTTGAGGCGGTTGATGCACCGCTCGACGGTGTTCCGCCGCTTGTACGCCTCGCTGTTGAAGCCGGGCGGACGGCCACCGAGTCGCCCTCGCCGCAGGCGGTGGCCAGCCGGGTCGGACGGCCGTGGGATGACCGCACGGATGCCCCGACGCCGCAGGTGACTGCGGGTGCCACGTGAGGAATACGCGCGGTCAGGACGGCGGCGAGGATCATCTCCCGGGTGCCGTCGACGGCCCACCTGATCAGCCGGTTGTGAGCGGTCTGGAACGAGCCGAGCTCGTCGGGGAGACGTCCAGTCACTTCAGCAAGGCAGCCGTGAACGTCTTGCGGTGGTCAGCCAGCCACGTCTGCATACGGTCCCAGCGGTCCCACCCACCGCGCTCGGCCAACGCCTGGCGATAGACCGGGTCACCGTCGTTCACGCGCCGGGCGACGAAGGCCCGGCAGACCTCCGCGGCCTGCTCGATGACGCCAGGCAACGCAGCGCGCTCCCCCGCCGGAAGGCCGTAGCTGTCGGCAAGGATCCGCAGCCGTGCGGGCGCATCCAGCCCGAAGGGATAGAGGACAGTCGCTGATCCGGGATCGAGCATGGGCACCCAATAGCGGGCGGTCATGGCGATGTCCCAGAGAGGGCGGCCCGGAGCTGCCAAGTCGAAATCGATCAGGGCAACGGCACAGCCGCCTCGGAAGACGACGTTTTCCAGGCACACGTCGTTGTGGCACAGCATCGTTCCCCCCTCCGGATCGGCGAGGTCCCGGGGCCACTCGGCACGGGTGTCGACCGCCACGGCCGCGCCTGTCTCGTGCAAGCGCCGCAGCAGGCTCCCCACCGATTCGAGGGCAGCCTTCGTCATCGCCCAGTTCGGGAAGGGTGGCAGAGCCACGTCGCCAGGGATGAAGGTGAGCTGCTCACGACCATCGGCGGTGAGACCGACGGGGGCCGGCGCCGCGTCGAAGCCCTTCTCCCTCAGCGCGAGGAGATAGGCATGCAGGGCGAGCGCGTTGCGCGGCGCCGGGCGTTCGACCAGGGCACCGCGGCGGAAGACCGCCCCCGTGTTCACCATCCCGCCGACCAGTGACTCGCCCTCAGCCGTCATGACGATCACGCTACCGCCGCATCGACCCCGAGCGCCCGTCCGCGAACCCGGCCGGCACGAACAAGTGCCCATGCCTCATTCGCAGGATCCGGGCCGCCCAAGCCATGCCCGTCGGGAACACAGCCCAGGTGCACCAGGGCGGTGGGAAGACGCCGGTAGGGTGGTCCGTTGTGGACACGGGGGCAGGCATCGAGATGGTTGCCGTCCCGCCGGGACGGGTGACACTGTCGGACCGGCGGACGCGGAGCAGCTGGCTGGTCGAGGTCGAGCCGTTCCACATGGCGGCGTTCCCAGTCACCCAGTTCTGGTACGCACGGGTCACTGGTGAGCATCCGAGCAGCTCCCGAGGCGATCGGCTGCCCGTTGAGGGCGTTTCATGGTGGGACGCGGTCCAGTTCTGCAACGCGTTGTCCCGGCGCGACGGGCTGACACCCGCGTATCACCTACGTGCTGGCGCCGAGATGACCGACTGGGACACCTCCGCGGACGGGTACCGGCTGCCGACCGAGGCGGAATGGGAGCACGCCTGTCGTGCGGGTACCACCGGCCCTCGCTACGGCCGGCTCGATGAGGTGGCCTGGTATCAGGGCACCTCGGATGGGCAGATCCACCCCGTGGGCGGCAAGCAGCCCAACGCCTGGGGCCTGTACGACATGCTGGGCAACGCCTGGGATTGGTGCTGGGACGTCTACGACGCCGACGTATATGGCACTTATCGAGTCCTCCGTGGCGGCGGATGGGCCGACGAGCACTGGAGCTGCCGGGCGTCGGTGCGGCGGCGCAGCCATCCGACCTTCCGGATCGACGACGTGGGATTCCGCGTCGCACGCTCCATACCGCGCCCGCCTCGGCCCTGACTGTCTAGGGTGAGCAGCTGCGCGAGGGCACCGTTCTGCCGTCGATCCGCCGGATGACGGGCTCGCCGTTTCGGGCTGGGGCACGGACGCGGTTCAGGCAGGTGCGGGTCATCTGCCGCCGCCAGGACGGGTGGTGAGCCAGCTGGTGTCGGTTGCGGCGCCGATGCCGTCGGCGCCGGAAGAACACAGGCGGGACAGCCGGGATTCGGCTCCCCGATGATCCGTCAGCCCAGGCTGCGCGATTCCTCAGGTCATGGGTAGCGTCGCCCTGGTGAATCTCAACCTCTTCAACGATGTGCCCGAGGGCCTGACGCGCCGAGCCCGATCGTTCGTCCGCGCTCACGGCGTCAAGGTCGACATCCGGCCCATTGAGGAGCACAGGCAGTGGTGGCTTGAGCGAGGCATCCCGGCGGCGGTCATCGACCGGATGGCGACCTATGAAGAGCGGTGGGGTGGACTCGTCCTGCCGCCCTCACCGCAGTACGACGGCGGACCCAGGTACCTCGAAGCGGACGCACCCGAAGGCTCGTCCGCCGATGGGTGGTGGTTCGAAGCCGGGATGCAGCGGACCGCAGTCCCCTACTCGTTCATGATCGGGCCGTCCGGTGAGTTCGGCATTGACTCGGGTCGGTGGGCACCTCTCCACGCCACCGTCGAGGGCTGGGTGGAGTCCCTGGCGCTGACCCACCACGCGTCCGTGTGCGCAGGGCAGATCGTCAAGGTCACCGGTGACGACGTCGACGGCATCGCGCTGGACGGGTACGAACCGGTGCGCGAAGTGAGGGGCATCTCCGACACATGGTGGCGCGGAGCCGACTCACTGGTGGCGATCTACTCGGGGGAAGCCGAGGCTCTCTCCTTTCCGCGGGGCCGCACCGCGTTGATCTACTCCGGCCTGGACGAGTGGGGCCTGCGGGGAGGCGTCAAGGACAGCGAGGGGTGAGGACCTCGGAGCGCCGTCACATGACCGGTACCGCCGAACGGTGTCAGTGGGCGCGGCCCGTCCTCACATCCCGGTCATACCGCCGCCGGTGAGACCCGGAGCCAGCGCCGGGACCCAGAAGACGGCGACGGCCAGGACGACCGAGGCGATCCCTACGGCGCGGGCCACCAGGCGACCGGCCGGAGCGAGTTTCTCAGCGGTGATCACGGCGGCCAGGACCACCATGGCCCACAGGTTCATCACACCGAACGCCGCCAGCAGCACCATCAGCGACCAGCAGCAGCCCAGGCAGAAGGCTCCGTGGTGGGCTCCGGCACGCAGATCGCGCGAGGTCCGCGGGTACGAGGCGTAGCGCAGCATCAGGCCGATCGGCGAACGGCACCTCGCCAGACAACGGTCTTTGAGAGGCGTGAGCTGATAGACGCCGCTGACCGCGAACACGGCCGCGGCCACCGCTGTCCCGGCCGTGGGGGGCAGGCGCGCTGCCCGGCCGAGGCCGACGGCCAGTGCGTACGCCGGCAGCCCGGCCGCGGCCCAGACGAGCAGGTAGGCGACCGTGAAAACGGCCATGCGCGATGCCCGGTGCGCGGTGATGGTGCGCGCGTACAAGGCGGCGACGGGTGCCGTTGCGGGCAGCATCATCGCGGTCATCATCAGCGTCCACACGGCCAGGAAAGCGGCTGGGCCCAGGCCCATGGTGCCGGGCATCGCCGACATGCCGCCCCAGCGCGTCGCCATGCAGACCCAGGCGGCGGCCGCCACGACCAGCAGCAGCCCGGCGGGAGCCAACCGGATGCGGATGGTGGCCGGCCCACCGGTCATCCGGACCACGTGAAGGGCGCCGAGTGTGCGTTGCCGCCCGTGAAGTCCCACGACCGGCCGTACACGCCGTCGCCCGTCGCCCGGGTGGACCGGGCGATCGTCAGGGTGCTGTTCACCGGGTGGAACATGCCCGTCAGGCCCATCACCGGACCGTCCTCACCGAACTGCGGGGCGATCTGGTCCTCGATCTCGATGTCGATGGCATCACCCACCCGCGCGGCGTGGTGGCGGCCGTCGTCGCGGTAGTCGATCGGGACGCGCTCCACGCCGAGGACGTCGCCGATGAGCGGAGTGAGCCCCGCCATCGGCCCGCCCACCTGGCCCGAGAAGACCTTGCCCAGCGCCTCCGCCTGACCGTCGTCGGCTGACGCGTCGACGTAGAGCGCCACGTGCCAGCCGCCCTCGGCCATCACCCGTGGCCCGTCGATGAAGACGGCCACGCTACGGTCGGAGACGTCGACGTCGTCCACGTTCCCGGCGTCCACGTGGAAGGCGAAAGTCACCTGGCAGCGCTCGTGGTCGGCCGGTGCGGTGAGGCCCGAGGTGGTGCAGGGGCACACCACGTCACAGTTGCAGCTCTCCAGGTACGTGCCGCTCAGGTTCCAGGGCATGGCACTTCCTCCCTGTTGTGCGGCCCCCCGGGTCAAGGGAACGCGTCGAGAGGTCCGCTCCGCCCCGGCACCACTCCTTTCCAGGCTATTCCTGACGACCCCCATCGCGCAGATCCGCTGTCAGCGCAGCTCAGCGGCCGTGCTGATACGAAGTCTGATCGACACGTTCGGTGCGGACGATCCAGCGCCGGCCCCGGCGGATGACTCGGGCGTATCCGCCGGGGCGGGCTCGCTCGCCGACCGTGTCAGCTCTCGTCACGCACGTCGTCCGGGGTGAGCCCGCCTTCCTCCATCGCCTCGCGCATGGGGTGCGTCCGGTGGCGCCCTCGGTGGTCGTGTCTTCGTCGGGCGTCTGAATGACGTCGTCGGCGGACGTCGTCTTCGGGCGGTTCTCCTCGGGAACGGGTCACGACTTCTCCTTGCTCGGTTCTCTCACGGGACGGGTGCTCAGGTCAGGTGATCCGGCCGCTGCCGCTGGTCAGGCGACCGTCACCCTGCCTCCGCTTTCGCTGAGACGCTTGCCGGTCACACCGGTAGCACACCGACTCCGTCCGAAACGTGCCGTGACAGCTGAGATGGTGGTCTGCGTCGGGCCGTCGGGCCCTCGGCCAGTGTCACCGCCACAGACGGAGCACCCTCTGGGCCGCACCAGGGAAGAACCGGGTCACATCGTCACCCACCGCGGTCAGACGTTGGCGACTTGATCCGGGTGCTCGTCACTGGCGAAGCGCGCCCGGACGTCGGGGTTGTGGAGGAGCCGGGACGGTAAGGGGCCCCGTCCTCGCCGAGCGCTTCGTGGACGGCCCGTCTCAGATGCTGTCCCAGTTCTGTACATACTCGTAGGTACACCGGAAAGCCGCTGCCTGCGCAGGTCGGCCGGCTCGGACTCGAGACAAGAAGGGCTCCTCGCTCGCCGGGTCGGTGATCCTTGATGGATGCGTGCCTCCCGCCTGATCCGTATGGCTCTCCTGATCCAGTCGAACCCCGGCCTGACCGCGGCCGCCCTCGCCCGTGAGCTGGAGATCTCCGAGCGGACCGTGATCCGCGACGCCCAGGCGTTGCAGGAGGCCGGCGTCCCCGTCCGGTCGGAGCGGGGCCGGGTGGGCGGGTACTTCCTCGCCGCGGGATACCGGACCCGGCTCACCACGCTCCGCCCGAGCGAGGCGGAGACGCTGTTCCTGTCCGGGCTGCCCTCGGCGTTGCGGGATCTGGGCCTGTCGGACGCGGCGGAAACCGCCCGGCTGAAGCTGACCGCCACCTTGCTCCCGTCGGTGCGTCAGGCCGCGGAGTCCTCGGTGCGCCGCTTCCACCTCGACGCCCCGGCCTGGTTCCGCGAACCCGCCACCCCGGAACTGCTGCCGGAGCTGGCCCGGGCGGTGTGGGCGGACCGGGCCGTCGAGCTGTCGTACGCGCAGCCGGGCCGGGGCGGCCCGCCGTCCCCTGCCGTGCTGCGGGTGGTGGAGCCGTACGGGCTCGTGCTGAAGGCCGGCACCTGGTACGCCGTTGTCCGCGTCCCCGGTGCGCGGGAGGACCGTGACGGCGGCTGGCGTACCTACCGCGTCGACCGGATCACCGCCCTCGGCCCCGCTCCCGGAGCGGAGCAACCGTTCGTGCGCGACCCCGGCTTCGAGCTGGCCGCGCACTGGGAGGCCACCTCGGCCGCCTTCGCCCGCACCCTGCTGCGCACCACCGTCACGATCCGGCTGACCGGCTGGGGGCTACGGCGGCTGCCCGCCGTGGCGGACGGGGCCGCCGTCGCGGACGCGCTGGCCTCCGCGAGCGCCCCGGACCCCGCCGGCCTGGTCACCCTCGACCTGCCGGTGGAGTCCGAGGAGGTCGCCTTCGACCAGCTGGCCCGGCTCGGCGCGGACGCCGAGGTGCTGGCACCGGCCTCTTTGCGCACCCGCTTCCGCGAGCGCGCCGCGGCCCTGGCCGCCCTCTACCGGGTCGACCCTCAGCAGGCGGAACCCGAGCAGGCCGGGGATCAGCGGTAGTCCTCGGGGGAGCCTTCCTTGCCGCCCCAGACGACGTCCTCGAAGTAGGCCCAGGCGTCCGGCCGGCTGCCGTCCACGTCCGTCACCCCGTACACCCGGGCGAGTTCCCCGCTGGAGGTGGACCTGCCGTTCCACCGCTGCGCGCGGTCCGGGTCGGCGGCCAGCGCCGCTACCGTACGGGCCAGGTAGAACGGGGACTCCGCGATCGCGAACGCGGGCTCCTGGGCGATCGCGTCACGCCAGTTCTCCTCGCTCACACCGAAGTGGGAGAGCATCTGCTCCGAGCGCAGGAAGCCGGGCGAGACCGCGACCGCCGTGCCCCCGTACTCCGCCAGTTCCTGGCCGAGGCCGAACGCGAGGCGGATCGGGGCGCTCTTCGCCAGGTCGTAGTAGATGTTCTCGCGGTAGCGGCGGTTGGAGCGCGCGGTGCCGTCGGTGACCTCCACATGCAGCGGTGCGTCGGAGCGGATCAGCAGCGGAAGCAGCAGGGCCGCTGTGATCACGTGCGAGCGCGCGCCCAGCTCCAGGATGCGCAGGCCGTCGGCGAGCGGTGTCTCCCAGCTCTTCTTCCCGAACACCGAAGCGACCAGCAGGTGTTCACCGCCCCACAGATCGTTGACGAGGATGTCGAGCCGCCCGTGTTCCTGGTCGATCCGCTCGACGAGGGCGCGTACCTGGGCCTCGTCGAGATGGTCGGTGGGAACCGCGATGCCCGTACCGCCCGCCGCGGTGACGAGTTCGGCGCTCTCCTCGATGGTCTCGGTGCTCCGGCCGACCTCGCTGGCCCGGGTCCGGGTGGTACGGCCGGTGACGTATACGGTCGCACCGGCCCGGCCCAGTTCCACGGCCTGAGCCCGTCCCGCCCCGCGGGTGGCGCCCGCCACGAGCGCGATCCGCCCGGCGAGCGGACCCGCCGATCCGGACTGCGCGGTGCGCCGAGTGCTCTGTGTGGTGCTGTCCTCGTTCCTCATGTCATCCATCGTCTATGCCATAACTGACAGAACACGTCACCTTTTCCCGAGGCTGTCGCACGCCGCCCTCACCACGGCGCCGACACCGCGGGCAGTGCGCCAGCCCGCCGAAAGCGTTTCGTAACCGAGGGAATGCTCTCCCGTGTCGCCGGGCAGGGCCAGGAGATCCCCGGTGAGCGCGGTCCCGCACTTGGCGCAGTGGAAGACGGTCACACGTCGGGTTCTATCGCGTACCGGGTCGGCCCGTCACGCGGGAACGGCCGGCCGCGCTTTCGCATCCACGGCCCGGGGCGTTGGGCGGGCAGCCGGGCGTGTCACAAAATCCTTTGCGGGGCCGTGGCTGGGCGCTCAGACTGTGCCGGTGCTGATCCGACGCGAAACGCCTGCCGACGTCCCCGCCGTACGCGCCGTCACCGCGACGGCCTTCGCCAAGCCGGAGACGGCGGTTCCGGTGGAGGTGTCCCTCCTCGACGAGCTGCGCACCTGCGACGGGTGGCTCCCGGAACTGTCACTCGTGGCACTCAGCGACCAGGGTGAGGTGGTGGGCCACGTGGTCTGCACCCGCGGCCGTGTCGGCACGGCGCCGGCCCTGGGGCTCGGCCCGCTCAGCGTGGACCCCGATCATCAGCGCCGCGGCGTCGGCCTCGCTCTCGTGCACGCCGCGCTCGGCGCGGCGGACGCCCTGGGCGAGCCCTTCGTCGCCCTCCTCGGCAGCCCCGCCTACTACGGCCGCTACGGCTTCCGCACCAGCACGGACTACGGCATCACCGCACCGGATCCCTCCTGGGGCGAGTACTTCCAGGTCCGCCCCCTGACCGCCCACGATCCCGCGCTGCGGGGCACCTTCACGTACGCGGAGCCGTTCGATCGGGTCTGACAGCGGTGCGGGGGGGCCGTCCGGCAATCAGCGCGTGACGCCGAGCGTCGACTCCATGCGGGGGGGTCTGCATCGACGGCTCAGCCCTCGCCGACCTGCCAAGCGGGTTCGCGGGGCAGCATCGGGTCCGGGGGGTCCGAGTGGGACATTTCCTCAGAACTGGTGGTGTAGTCCCTGCAACCATTCGCCTTGGCCGTATGTCTCATTGAACAACGGCATGGCGTGACCAAGGGGACCATCATGCGAAGAACGACAGTAATGGCGACTGTGCTCGTCCTGGCGGGTGCCGGGCTGGGCGGTGTGGCGACGGCGGCGGACGCCGCACCGGCCGTCGCGCGGGCCACGGCCTGCCCGACCGGCTGGGGCAGTGGAGGCAAGGGGGGTACGGCCACCGGGGCGGTACCGCTGAAGGACATCAGGACCGGCCGGCACGACTGCTACGACCGGATGGTGTTCGACGTACCCGGTGGTGGCCGTTCCGTCAGCTACCACGTCGAGTACGTCGATCAGCTCCGGCAGAGCGCCAGCGGGCGCACGATCCCGGTCGGCGGCGGGGCCGTGCTCGACGTCCATGTCGGCGCGCCGAGCTACAACCCCACGACCGGCGCGGTCACCTACCCCGGACGAGTGGGCCGCACCCTGCCGGGCGTGAACATCCACGGCTATCGCACGTTCCGGGACACCCGGTTCGCCGGCAGCTTCGAGGGCGAGACGCAGGTGGGTCTCGGCGTACGGGCCCGGCTGCCGTTCCGGGTCCAGCAGGCGCAGGGCCGGCTGGTGGTCGACGTCGCCCACAACTGGACGGGCAGCCGGTGACCGGATCCGGCGGGCCCCTCACCGTGTCACCGTGAGTCACAGCGCCCACGGCACGGGCATCCGGCCGGAATGACGCGGAAAGGGCGGGCGCCGCTGGATGCGGCGCCCGCCCTTGGCTGTCGCCGGCCGTCAGTCGATGGCGGTGGCGAAGATCCGCATGGCCACCTGGCTCTTCGCGGCGTTCGGTCCGACGTTCGGCAGCGTCAGGTACGCGACGGTCTTGCCGGCCTGGAGCGGGACGGTGGCCGCGTAGACGCTGACCCTCTGGTTCGCCCTTGCGCCGCCGTTGTCGAGGTAGTCGGTGGTGGCGAGGATGTCGCTGCCTTCGGCAGCTTCACCCGCACCGCCCCTGCCACCTCGGTCACCGTCCTCACCCTGGGCCGACCGGGCCGGTTCCACCTCCCACCGCGCAGGGAGGCCTACGCACGTGGTGGGCCTCCCCGTGTGCGCAGAAACGCGGTGGCCCCGATGTGCAGGCGCCCATAGCATCCGCCTATGAACGTGAGCACCAGGAGTGCAGGCGAGGGGCGTGACGCAGAGGTGGTGCGGGAACGTCCCTGGTGGGCCAAGTCGGTCGGCCTCGCGGCGCAAGGCCATGCATGACCGACTACCGCCGTAGGGCACGCGCGTGCTTAGCCGGTACGGCGCTCGCCGCGGCCGCCGGGTTGTACGCCGCAGCCACCGGTCACCCGGCGCTCCTGGTGGTCGGCCTGTACCTCGCCGGACTGCTCGCCTGGTGTGCGCGCCGCTCCTACGCCGGCCACCGGCGCCAGTCGCAGGAGCAGGACTGGGGGCTGCGTCACCTGCTCGGCCGGCACCCCGAACCGTTGACTCCGTGCTGCCTGCTCGCCCACCACAGTGGCGGCGCAGCGCACGACCGACGCCGGTGCACCGACACCCGTCACCGGATCCCTGACGGCCAGCCCCCCGGCGGCGGCGCGTGAGCCGCCCGACGGTGTGAACCATCCCTGGAATGCACCGACTTCACGAAGTACATCCGCCGGCCGCGGGCAGGCTCCGGGGACGATCAGTAGGGTCGTCGGTGTGCGGAACGCGCGGGTGGTATTGATCGGTGGGACGTCGAACGTCGGCAAGTCGACGGTGGCCCAAGTGGTCGCGGAGAAGCTGAACTTCGACTGCCTCGCCACTGACGGACTGGCCCGGCACCCTGGGCGCCCCTGGAGAACACCGCAGTGGGAGGTGCCGGCGCACGTCGCCGAGCACTACGGATCACTCACGGTCGACGAACTGATCACGTCCGTTCTCGGTCACTACGATCGGCTGTGGCCCCGTGTCGAGGAGCTGATCAGAGCCCTTGCGACCGAGGGAAGCGGCAGGAAGGGCCTGGTCCTGGAGGGGGCGGCGCTCTGGCCCGTCCGCGTCGCGAGGCTGCAGGTCCCGCGCACGGCTGCCGTCTGGCTCACCGCGGACGACGCCCTGGTACGTGCCCGTGTTCACGCAGCGGGCCACTATGAAGCAGCCGCAGATGAGGAACGGCGCCTGATGGACAAGTTCCTGGCCCGCACTGAGCGCTATCAGACACTCATGATCGATGCCGTTGACAGGCTGGGCGTGGATCGCATCGACGCGGGTGAGGGACAGTCCCCTGCGGAACTGGCCGACGCGGTGCTCGCGAGAGTCGACGCGCAGATCACGGTGGGACGGTCATCCGGAGGATGACCGTCGGGAGTGTCCGCACGCCTCGCCGAGGTCGCGTGTCACATCCCGTGCGCGGGGTGAGGCAGCGGTCCGTCGGAGCCGTGCAGGAGGGTCTCGGCCCGGTTCCTGGCCGCGGTCACCTCCCGCTCGCCGAGGCCGCACAGCCGTAGGCACGAGGACGCGATGGCGTCCGTGTCGGCCGGTTCCGGCTCGCGGGAGTGCCGTATCTGGATGACGACCTCCACGAGCTGGATCAGCAGTTCGCCGATCCGCTCGGCGGGCATGCGACGCGCGACATCGCCGGTCGCCGCCAGGGCGCCGAGGGCGCCGTAGCTCGCCTGGAGCCGGCCCCGTTCGGCGCGGAAGGCGTCGAACCGTTCGGTCCGCACCTCCGGCAGCAGATAGAGGGTGCCGACGTTGTAGGTGGTGCCGGCGAGGGTGCGTACGTCCAGGGCGGCCGCCGCGTAGAGGGCGGCGGCCGGCTCGGCCCGTTCGGGCACCAGCGCCCGCAGCCGCTCCATCATCCGCAGACTGGGCCGTACGGAGGTGGCGAGCAGCTCGGCGAGGATGTCCTCCTTGGTGGCGAAGTGGTAGTAGAGCGAGGCCTGTCGGATGCCGACGCGCTCGGCGATCGTCCGGGTGCTGGTGCCGGCGATGCCGCGTTCGACGAAGAGGGCCCCGGCGGCGTCGAGGATCTCGTCCCGCGCGGAGGTGCCGGGGTCGGACGGCGGCGTGTGCCGGGGCCTGCCTTGACGGGGACGCGTCGTCGTCATGGGCCCATCCTGCCACCCCGGTACCGGGCACCCGGCCGGGCCCGACGGGAGGACGGCCGCTGCGCCGCACTCGCTCACGAGGAGGCCCGGTAGGCCCGCCAGCCGCCGAAGCGGGTGATGTCGGGCGCTCCCTCGACGGCGTGCGGCTCGACGAGGAAGCCGCTGACCTGCCGCCCGTCGGCCAGTTCCACGGTGCCGATGGCCATCGGCGGGGGGACGGCGGCGGTGAACGTCCCGAAGCCCGCCGCCGGAAGCCGCCACACCTCGCCCTCGATTCCGGTCAGCGTCAGGTCGCCGCTCCCGGAGCCCCGCGCGGCCTCGGCGCCCCGGCCGGTCCCGGCGTCCCGGATCAGGCCCGGCCGGGGTGGGTCGGTGGGCAGGGCGTACAGCCGGTAGCCGGTGGCCGTGCGCGCCGTGCCCACCAGCGTGCCGCCCGCCTGCACGAGCTGGGCGTTGAGGGGCTGCCCGGTGAGATGGGCGCCGACCACGAACACCTCGAGCGCGGGGTTGGCGAACCGTTCGGCCAGGGCGGCCAGCGCGCGGTCGGAGAAGGCCGGGCCGGTGAACATCACGCCGAACGGCAGTCCGCCTGCGAACCCCGCGGGCACGGCGAGCGAGGCGCAGTCCAGCAGGTTCGCGAAGTTGGTGAAACGGCCGAGCCGGGCGTTGGCGCCGACCGGGTCGGCCGCCACCTGAGCGAGGGTGGGATGCCAGGTGGTGGTCGGGGTCAGCAGCGCCGCACAGCCGTCGAGGAGGGCGCGTGCGGCGGAGGCCAGCGCGGCGAGGCGCGCGGTGTCGGCCGCCCAGTCGGCGGCCGTCTTCTCCCGGCCGGCCAGCACGAGGGAGGCGACGGTCGGATCGAGGTCCGTGCCGATCAGGTCGCGGTGCTTCTCCAGATGCGCGCCGACGGCGGCGTACCGTTCGGCGACGAACGCGCCGCCGTAGAGCAGGTCCGCGGCCTCCAGCAGCGGGGTGATGTCGGTCTCGACGATCTCCGCCCCGGTGCTCGCCAGCCGGGTGACCGCGGCGGCGAAGGCCTCGCGCCAGCCGCCGGCCAGGTCCTGGAGGTGCTGCGGGGCCGGCACGGCGATCCGCGGGCGCGCGGGGGGCGGCGGGAGCGGGGCGCCGGTGCGCGAGAGCGGGTCGGACGGGTGCGGGCCCTCGATCAACTCGGCCGCGGTGCGGGCGAGTCGCAGGTCGCGGGCGAAGACGCTCACGCAGTCGAGGGTGTAGCAGGCGGGGACCACACCGGTCACGGGTACGAGTCCCTTGGTGGGCTTGACGCCGACGATGCCGTTGAGGGCGGCGGGCACCCGCCCGGAGCCGGCCGTGTCGGTTCCGAGGGCGAGGTCGGTGATGCCCAGCGCGACCGCGACGGCGGAGCCGGAGGACGAGCCGCCCGAGATGCGGTCCGCGTCCCAGGCGTTGCGCACCGCGCCGTACGGGCTGCGGGTGCCGACGAGGCCGGTGGCGAACTGGTCCAGGTTGGTCTTGCCGAGCACCACCGCGCCGGCCGCGCGCAGCCGCGCGACCGCGGGTGCGTCGGCCCGCGGCACGTAGGCGTACGACGGCGCGCCCGCTGTCGTGGGGAGCCCCGCCACGTCGATGTTGTCCTTGACGGCGACCGTCAGGCCGGCCAGCGGCAGCGCCGGGTCGGTGCCGGCCGCCTCGGCGAGCACCTGCTCGCGTGGCCTGAGGTGGATCCAGATCTCGGGTCGGCCGGCGCTCTCGGCGCGGTCGTAGGCGGCTGCCACGCGGTCGGCCGGTGCCATGCCGCTCACGCCGCTCGAGCCACTCATCCCGCTCGTGCGGCTCATGCTCGCACCGCCGCGAGGATCTGGCCGGGCGCGACCTGTTCGCCGGGTTTGACGTAGATCTCCAGCAGGGTTCCGGCGGCGGGGGCGTACACCTTCGACTCCATCTTCATCGCCTCCAGGGAGAGGATCGGATCGCCGTCGGCCATGGTGGCGCCCGGTTCGGCGGTGAGCTGCCAGACGGTCGCGGTGAACGGCGCGGTGACCGGGACGGCGCCGTCGGGGACGGTGACGGCGGTGGGTGCGGCCGCGGGCGCCGGGTCGTCGTCGCGGTCGAACTCGCCCGCCGCCCGCCAGCGCTGCCTCTCGGCCTCGAAGGCGGCACTCTGCCGCTCCCGGAAGGCGGCGATCGAGTCGGCCTCGGCGGTCAGGAAGGCGTGATGCCCGGCGATCGAGAAGGTGCCCTCCTCGACCGGGAAGTCACCGCGGCCGGCATCGGTCTCGGCGCGCAGTTCGAGCAGTTCCTCCGCGGTGACGGGGTACCACTCGATGCGGTCGAAGAAGCGCAGCGCCCAGGGGGAGTCCTGGAACAGGCCGCCCCTGCGGAACCGGTTCCAGATCTGCACGGTGCGGCCCACCAGCTGGTATCCGCCGGGGCCCTCCATGCCGTAGACGCACAGGTAGGCGCCGCCGATGCCGACGGAGTTCTCCGCGGTCCAGGTGCGGGCGGGGTTGTACTTGGTGGTCACCAGGCGGTGGCGCGGGTCCAGGGGGGTGGCCACGGGAGCGCCGAGGTACACGTCGCCGAGTCCGAGTACCAGGTAGGAGGCGTCGAAGACGGTGCGGTGGACGTCGTCGGCGCTCTCCAGGCCGTTGACGCGGCGGATGAACTCGATGTTCGAGGGGCACCAGGGGGCGTCGTCGCGCACCCCGGCCATGTAGCGCTCGACGGCCAGCCGGGTCGCCGGATCGTCCCAGCTCAGCGGCAGCCGCACCGTGCGGGAGGGCACCACCAGCTCGTTGGTCGGCGGGACCTCCTCCTCCAGTGCGCGCAGCAGCGCGGTCAGATCCCGGGCGCGCAGCCGGCGGGGGTCGGTGTGGATCTGGAGGGACCGGATGCCCGGGGTGACGTCGACGACGCCGTCGGGCGCGTGCGCGGCCAGGGTCTCCTGCAAGGCGTGCACCCGCATGCGCAGGCCGAGGTCGAGCGCCATGGGGCCGTACTCGACCAGGACGTTGTCGTCTCCGTCGCGGCGGTAGGTGACGGCGGGCCGGGCGTCGGTGGCCTCCAGCCGGCCCAGCACCCCGTCGTCGCCGTCACCGCCCGCGCTGAGCAGCGCCGGGGCGGCGCGGTGGTCGTCGAGGCCGGCCGCGTCGGCCTCCTTGACCGGTACGAAGCGGAGGGTGTCGCCCGGCCGGAGCTGGCCGAGCTTCCACAGGTCGCCGCTGGCCACGACGGCGGGGCACACGAATCCGCCGAGGGACGGCCCGTCGGGGCCCAGGACGATCGGGGTGTCCCCGGTGAAGTCCAGCGCGCCCACCGCGTACGGGGTGTCGTGGATGTTGGAGGGGTGCAGTCCGGCCTCGCCGCCGTCCTGGCGGGCCCACCGGGGTTTCGGGCCGATCAGGCGGATGCCGGTGCGGGCCGAGTTGTGGTGCACCTGATAGTCGGTGGCGTAGAGGGTGTCGATGTCCTCGCGGGTGAAGAACTCCGGTGCCGCGTGCGGGCCTTCGGTGACCCCGATCCGCCAGTGCGAGACGATCGCCGGCCGTCGCCCGTGCGGGGTCGGGCGGCCGTCCGTGGCCGGGCCGGTGCCGGGCCGCAGGACGTCCCCCGCGCGCAGCGCCCGCCCGCCGTGGCCGCCGAAACCGCCGAGGGTGAACGTCGAGGCGCTGCCCAGGTACGCGGGTACGTCGATGCCGCCCCGCACGGCCACATAACTGCGCAGTCCGGGCCCCTGGCAGGCGCCGAGGACCAGGGTGGCGCCGGCCGGCACCGGCACCGGTTCCCACCGGGCCACCGGGGTGCCGTCCACCGTCACCGGGACGGGAGCGCCGGTGACGGCGACCACGGTGGCGTGCGAGAAGCGCAGGCTCAGGCCGCCGGCGGTGACCTCGAGGCCGGGCGCCGTCTCGGGGTTGCCGGCGGCGAGGTTGGCCTCGGCGAAGGAGACGGCGTCGAACGGCCCGCTCGGCGGCACGCCCACGTGCCAGTGGCCGAGCCGGCCGGGCAGGTCCTGCACGGTGGTCAGCGGGCCCGGCGCCAGCACGTCGATGCGCGGCTCGGGATCGGTGGCGGTGTCGAGCGTGCTGGTGCTGTGGACGGCCTCGCGCACCTCGCTCCGTGCGGTCAGTGCGCGCAGCAGGCCCAGGTTGGTGACGATGCCGTCCACCCGGCCGGCGTCCAGGGCGCGGCCCAGCAGATCGAACGCGGCGTCCCGGGTGGTTGCCTTCGCGATCACTTTGGCGAGCATGGGGTCGTAGTACGGGGAGATCTCCAGACCGGTCTCGGCGAAGCCGTCGACCCGGACGCCGGGCAGGGCGTCCGCACCCTCGCCGGGGAAGGCGGCCCGGGTGATCAGACCCGAGGAGGGCAGCGAGCCCTTGCCGGGGTCCTCGGCGTAGACGCGGGCCTCCACGGCGTACCCGGTGGGTGCCCACTCCCGCTCGAACACCGCGCCGTCGACCGCGCCGTCACGGGCCAGCAGCAGCATGAGTTCGACGAGGTCGACGCCGTAAGCCTCCTCGGTCACCGGGTGCTCCACCTGGAGGCGGGTGTTGACCTCCAGGAAGGCGGCCTCCTCGCGCACCGGGTCGTAGACGAACTCCACGGTGCCCGCGCCCCGGTAGCCGACGGAGGCGAGCAGCCGGCGTGAGGAGTCGTGCAGCAGGGCGCGCACCCGCTCGGGCAGCGCCGGCGCCGGGGCCTCCTCGATCACCTTCTGGTTGCGGCGCTGCAACGAGCAGTCGCGGTCGCCGAGGACGGCGATGCGGCCGGTGCCGTCGCCGAAGACCTGGACCTCGACATGGCGTGCGGGGCGCACCAGGCGCTCCAGGAACACTCCTCCGGAGCCGAAGTGGGACTCCGCGAGCGCCGCGACCCGTGCGAAGGCCTCGCGGACCTCGCCGGCCGTGGCGCAGGCCTGCATGCCGATGCCGCCTCCGCCGCCGGTGGCCTTGACCATCACCGGCAGCCCGATCGAAGCGGCGGCCGTGACGGCCTCCTCGGCGCTCGCCAGCAGCTCCGTCCCGGTCAGCAGCGGCACCCCGGCGGCCTTGGCCAGGGCGCGCGCGGTGTGCTTCTCGCCGAAGGCGGTGATCTGGTCGGCGGTCGGCCCGGCGAACCGGAGACCCGCCTCCTCCACGGCGCGGGCGAAGGCGGTGTTCTCGGAGAGGAAGCCGTATCCGGGGTGGACGATCCCGGCCCCGTGGGTGAGCGCGGCCTCGATGATCGCGTCGCCCCGCAGGTACGAGTCACGGGCGGGTGCCGGGCCGAGGTGGACCGCGTGGTCGGCCTCGCGGACGTGCGGAGCGGCCCGGTCGGCGTCGGAGAAGACGGCGACGGTGGCGAGCCCCATCCTCCTGGCGGTACGGATGACGCGGCGCGCTATCTCACCGCGGTTGGCGACGAGTACGGCGGTGGGACGGATCATGCGGCTCCCTCCGAGGGGGCGGTCACCTGTGCGGACCTCGGGTCGGCGGTGGCCGCTGCCGGGTCCACGACGAGCATCCGGAGCGGGGTCGGGTTGAAGTCGTTGCACGGGTTGTTCATCTGCGGGCAGTTGGACACCAGCACCAGGACGTCCGTCTCGGCGCGCACCGCGACCCGGCGGCCCGGCGCCGACATGCCGTCCACGATGCCCAGCGCGCCGTCCGCCTCGACGGGCACGTTCATGAACCAGTTGAGGTTGGAGACGAGGTCGCGCAGTCCGAGACCGCGCCGGCCGGCCTCGGCGAGGAAGTTCTCCCGGCAGCCGTGCTGGAACATCACGTGGTGGCCGTAGCGCAGGGTGTTGGACTCCTTGCCGCAGGCGCCGCCGATGGTGTCGTGGCGGTCGATCTCGTCGGCGACGACCGTCATCAGCGCCCGGCCCTCGTTGCTGCGCAGCACGGTGCCGGTCCGCACGTAGGCGTTGCCCTGCCAGGCCAGGGTGTCGGGGACGCTGTAGCGCTCCTCGGGGTCGTGGGCGTCGTAGAGCAGGCAGTCGGCCGACTGGTTGCCGCCGACGTCGACGATGGTCAGGACGTGCCCCCGGCGCACCACGGCCGACCAGGGCGCGTTGGGGGCCACCGTCTCGTCGAGGACGACGGTGCCCTCGACCAGACTCGCTCCGCGGTCCAGGCGGGTGCCCTCCGCGTACACCGCGCCGACGGGGACGGTGGAGGCGACGCCGCCGCCGGACACGGTCGGCCGGGCGACCGGTGGTGTGCTCTTGGTCGGCGTGGTCGCCGCGTCGGAACCGGCCATGTCAGAGCCCCCTGGCTTCGCAGTAGTCGACGGTGTTGAGGTACGCCCGGTGCAGCTCCGGCGTGGCGGTGAAGCGCGGTTCGCCGGGGCCGGTCGGGGCGCCGCGCCAGGCGTGCAGCCGCAGGGGGCCGACGACGTAGTCCGGGCGTGGGTCAAGCGGGTGGGCGACGTTGGCGATCAGCACCAGCAGGGGCATTTCCGCGACGAGTTCGACATGGGTGCCCGGTCCGGCGCTGCCCTGCCAGGCGAGGGTGCCGTCCGCCTCGACGCGCACGCCCTGGAAGAGGGACACGCCGGGTGGCAGGTCGCGCCGGCCCAGGCCGTGCTTGGCGGCCGCCTTGAGCAGCAGCGCACGGCCGGACGGTGAGGGGCCCTCGGGCCGGGCGTCACCGTACTTGCGCTCGTTCCAGGCGTCGGTGGTGGTCCCGCAGAAGGCGTCGTGCCGGCCGGAGGAGTCGGCGCTGACGACGGCCAGGACCCGGCCGTCACCGGAGAGCAGCGGATGGTTCTCGCCGAGGTAGGCCTGCCAGGGCACCTTCTGGGTGTCGGCGACGTTGAGCCGCTCGACCGGTTCCAGTGCGTTGTGGAGCAGCAGGTGGGCGCAGGCGTCACCGGTCGGGTCGTCGAGGCGCAGCCGGGTGCCGCGGGCGAGCACCTTGTGGCTGTAGCCGCCGGGCGCCACCGTCTCGGCCCACACCAGGGTGGCCGGATCGACCCCCGCGGGGCGGTGCGGGCTGTCGGACGCCGGAAGGTACGGCATCCACTCCCCCGACCTGCCGCCCTGGGCGCGGGCGTCGTACCGGGCGCCGCGGACAGTGTCGGTCGGACGCGGATCACGGGCGGGAACCCGCCCGGTGGGGGGCCGGTCGTGCGGCGTGCCGGCCGTCGTGGTGTCGGCGGTGGTCATGGATCGCCCTCGTCCCTTCGTCGGTGGGTGCTCGATGCCGCTGCTCGGTGGGTGGTCGGTGTCGCTGTTCACCTCGCCGGTGCCTCAGGCGGGTTCGGCGACGGCCGCGGCCTCGCGGGGTGGCTCGGTGTGCGTGTGCGGCACGTGCCGCAGCTCGATACGGCGGTGCAGCCTGCGGGCCAGGAAGTAGCCGGCACCGGCGGCGAGGCTGAGCCCGATGAACAGCAGGGCGCTCCAGCGCAGCCACCAGGTGCCGCCGGTGAGGTCGTAGATCTCCGCGCGCGGCCAGACGAGGTTCACCGTCATCCCGGCCTGGTAGAGCACCGCGACCGCGTTGACCGCCACTCCCCACCGGCCCAGCGAGAAGAGGGGCTGCCCGGTCTCGTCGACGCCTGCCGGGAGCTTCCCGGCGGCCCGCCACCGCAGCCGCCTGACCAGCAGCGGCACGGTCACGCCCAGGTAGGCGAGGTAGAGCAGGGCGATGCAGAGGCTGGAGAGCGCGGTGAAGATGGCCGACTGGCCGATGTTCACGAGGAGCGCGGCGGCGGCCCCGACGCCCACCACGATCGACGTGATGACCGGTGTGCCGGTGCGGGCCGAGACCTTCGCGAGGTGCCGGTGGAACGGCAGGGCGCCCTCGCGCGCCATGGAGTACATCATCCGGGCGCCGGAGGTCTGCACCGCCAGCGTGCAGGCGAACACCGCGACCGCCACGCAGCACAGCAGCAGCCGGCCCACGACCCCGCCGAGCCGGTCGGTGAGCACCCAGGACAGTCCGCCCGCGGCCAGCCTTCCGTCGGTCAGGCTGCCCGCAGCCATCAGCCCCGACAGGATCAGCACGGCCCCGCCGACGCCCGAGGTGATCAGCGCCCGCAGGATGGTCCGGGGAACGGTGCGGCGCGGGCTGTGGGTCTCCTCCGCCAGCTCGCCCGCCGAGTCGAAGCCGACCATGACGTACGCCGCCATCAGCGAGGAGGCGAGGAAGGCCCCGGCATAGCCGCTGTGTCCGGCCCAGCCGGTGTGGTGGAGCACCGCCTCCGGTCCCCGCTCGGGCAGGAAGAACAGCACCAGTACGAGTGCGATCACGCCGACGATCTCGATCGCGACACCGAAGCTGGTGGCGGCGGCCATCTGACGGATACCCAGGATGTTCACCACCGTGGTGACCACCAGCAGCAGGCAGCCCAGCAGGACCGCGTTGCGCGCACCGGTCACCGAGCCGACGGAAGGGTCGGCGCCCGGTCCCCCGGCGATCTGGAAGCCGGACCAGATGCCCGGCAGGACCGCCTGCGCGGCGATCGCGGCCGCCGCGACGGTGAGGATCTGCCCGATGACCATGATCCAGCCGACGAACCAGCCCGCCGTGGTACCGGCCAGCCGGCTCGACCACTGGTAGATCACCCCCGATATCGGCCAGCGCGCCGCGAGTTCGGCGAAACAGAGCGCCACCAGCAACTGACCCGCGAAGACCAGCGGCCAGGTCCAGAAGAACGACGCGCCGCCGAGCCCGAAGCCGAGCCCGAACAACTGGAAGACGGTGGTGAGGATCGACACGAAGGAGAAGCCCGCGGCGAAGGACGCGAAGCCGCCCACTCCGCGCCGCAGTTCCTGCTGGTAGCCGAGGGAAGCGGCCCTGGTCGTGGCGCCGCCGTGCTGACTCTGCCCTGGGGGGAGTTGGGGCCGGTTCATCACCGCACCTCCGATCGCGATCGACGGATACCTGTCGCTCGACAGGTATGGCGATCGTGGGCCGGACCGGTCTCACGCCCGGGTCGGGGGAGTTAACTTCGTGTATCCGCAAGCCCGAGGGAGGCCGCCTCCATGGTCAGGCGGCGATCTCGGCAGAACCACGCGTTCTGGATACGCGTGGTCTTCGCGGGGAACGCAGGGCGCGTCAGCCCCGCCGCCCTGTGGCCGCTTGCTGCCCGGGGAGACGGGCCGGTTCGTGTTTCAGCGCGGAGCAGCGTCGGGACCCTGGCGTGCGCGGGGGACGTACGAGGGCCCGGCCGCCCGCCGCACGCTGTCCGCTAGCATCCCTGCACATGACAAGGCGGAGGTGGCTGCTGGGTGCCGTGGCGGTCCTGACGGCACTCTGTGTCTCCGGTTCGGCACGCTCGGAGACCATCCGTACGGCGGCGGACCTCGGCCCACTCCCGGCCGACCGCTACGACTACACGCCGCGGGACTACCAGCGGTCGCAGCGGGCGTCGGCGTTGCTGGTCCGGACGTGCATGGCGGAGCGCGGCCACCCGGGCTTCCCGCTCGATCCCCGCTACCCCAGTGATCCCCTCGTCGCCACCATGGTCGGCACCGACTACGGGGTCCTGGATCTCGCCGCCGCTCGCCGCTGGGGGTATGGCTGGGACCCGGCGAAGTCCCCGGCTGTCCGGCCGAAGGGCCGCCGGATGACCGATGCCGAGTACGCGGACTTCCCCGCCTGCAACGCCGAGGCGGACCGGCGGCTGATGCGCGGCATCGACCTGAAGCGGGACTGGCTCTACGCCGGTTCACGGGCGCTCGAGGTCGACAAGGCGGTGAAGCGCGACCCGCGCGTCCGAGCGGCCTGGGCTGTGTGGTCGCGCTGCGTGGCGCGACAGGGACTCACGCGTTATCCCGATCCCGTCGCGGCGTACACGGACCCGGCCTGGCACCGCGGCGGTGACGGCAACACCCGGCATACGAAGCGGGAGCGGGCCACCGCCGTCGCGGACGTCACGTGCAAGCGCCGCCACCACACGGCCGAACTCTGGCACGCGGTGCGGGCGCAGAAGCAGGCCACGGACATCACACGGCACCGCGACCGCTACGCCGCTGGACTGCACGCGTTGCGGACGTACCGGGCCACCGTCGCCGAGGTGCTGCGCACGTATGGGTAGCGGGGCGCCGGCGCGTCACCGTGCGGCGGACGGCGAGGAACGCCGCGAGCGATCAAGCACCGGCTGGTGACGTCCCCTGCCTCAGCGACCTCGACGCTCCTGCGCCGCGTTGATGGCGGCGCGACGTCGAAGCCAGGTCGGATCCGCGGCGTCGGCCGTGGTCGCCGTCGACGGTGGCCCCGACAGGGGCTGCCCGTCCGGGCCCCAGACTGCGGCAGCCGGCAGGGCTGCGCCGCGAGACCCTTACTCGGCGCCGTCTCCGAGGTGACGGTCACTCAGACCAGTCGTTGTTTCTGCGCCGGTTGGCGTTGAAGCGCGCCTTCTTCTGCCGATTGCCGCATGTGTTCATGTCACACCACTTGCGGGTGCGACTCTGACTGGTGTCGAGGAAGGCGGCTCGGCAGGTCGGTGACGCGCACAGGGCCAGCCTTCCGTCTCGTTCGCCCGCGACGACGCCGATCGCGTCGGCGGCGATCACGCCGAGGGCGTCCTCCACACGGGAAGCCGGGCCGAGCCACCATCGCCGCTCGCCCTCGGGCGTCAGGATCGCCGCGGCCCGGCCCTCGGTGCTGCGGTCGTTGATGACCTGAACAGCGGGCGCGGGGAGGGCTTCCTGCATCGCGGCCGCCGTCGCGGCGGCGTGGATCGACTCCCTCAGGTCCCGGGCGAGACCGAGCTGAGCGGGGGTGCAGGAGTCCACGGCGAGCCCGTGCACTGCGAGCCAGTCGAGGAGTCGCCGCGGCGTGGGGATGCGTTCAACGGCGGTGCCGTAACGCTCCGACAGGGTCCCCGTGAAGCTGGTCGCCAGCACATTGCCGAGGCGGAAGGCAGGGAACTCAGCGTGCATGGAACCACCTTAGCCGGTTGCAGTGCGGCTCAAGGAACTGCTAGAACCGTCTAAGCCGGTTCGCGATGACGCACTCGTATGGCCCGCGGCCGGTCCACGACGGCCAGGAGGTCTCATGCTCCGCCCGACCAGCGACGTAGAAGCCTTTGCAGCCCACGCGACCGACGCCGACCTCGACGATCTGCGCGCACGACTGGCCGCGGCGCGGCTACCGGAGCCCGAGACGGTCCATCGCTCCGCACCCGGCCCACGCCGATGGGCGCAGGGCGTTCCCCTCGCCGACCTCGTCGATGTCGTGAACCACTGGCGCACCGGCTACGACTGGCGGTCGTTCGAGGAACGCCTCGACCGCATCGGCCAGTTCCGCACGACCATCGATGATCTGGGGATCCACTTCCTGCACCGGCGATCCGCGCGCGCGGATGCCACTCCGCTGATCGTGACGCACGGCTGGCCGGGCAGCATCGCGGAGTTCATCGACGTGGTGGACGAGTTGGCGGACCCGGCGGAGGCGGACGCGCCGGCGTTCCACGTCGTGGTCCCGTCGCTGCCGGGCTTCGGTCACAGCGACAAGCCGGCCACCACCGGGTGGGACACCGAGAAGATCGCGGCCGCATGGGTGGAACTGATGGGAAGGCTCGGCTACAGCAGGTTCGCGGCGCACGGCGGGGACTGGGGAGGCGTCGTCACCACGGTCCTCGGCGGCAGGTTCCCGGAGCACGTTCTCGGCATCCACACCACGCTCGCGCAGGCGCCGCCCGGCTTGACGACGGACGGGCTGACGGCGCTCGAACGGGAGTGGACGGAGGAAACCCGTGACTTCCGCCGCCACCGCGCGGCGTACGCGACGCAGCAGGCCACCCGGCCGCAGACCATCGGCTACTCGCTCGTCGACTCCCCGGTCGGGCTTCTCGCCTGGATGCTCGACAAGTTCGCCGAGTGGTCGGACACCGAGGACAGCCCGTTCGAGACGATGTCCAGAGACCGCGTGCTCGACGACGTCACCCTGTACTGGCTGACGCGAACCGGCGCGTCGGCGGCCCGCATCTACTACGAGAGCCACAACTCCCTGGACCCGGAACTCCGGGTCGGCGTCCCGTCGGCGATCACGGTGTATCCGCGTGACATCGAGAAGTGCCCGCGCCCCTGGGCACAGGAACGGTACCGGCGGATCGTCCGCTGGACGGCTCCCGAACGCGGGGGACACTTCCCGTCGCTGGAGGTCCCCGAGTACTTCGTCGAGGACCTGCGAGAGGGCCTCGCGGCAGTGCTGGCCGCCTCCGCCGCTGATCGGGACGGATCGTAGATCATGCCCAGCGGCATCCGAACGCCGGCCAACCCGGTCACGCCGCTGCCCGAGGCACAGGCAGCCAGCCCGGTCGCCTCCATCAGCCGCATGCCGAACCGCTCTTGTCTCCTCGATCGGAACGCCGCTCTCAGTACAGCCCTGTGTTTCCTGCCGGCAGGAAACACAGGGCTGACTCTGGAGGCCGAGAGCAGCGGCTGATCCGCCGGTTGCCGTTCCCGTCCCCGGCTGTGCCTGCGCAGGCGACACCGACCACGGCCGCTGCCGCGCCGGTGGCCAAGACGCCGGTGGCGGACCGTAGGTGCAGGTGGCGGTGCGCTTGCCGGTGTGCCCGAGGGTTCGCGGACGAAACCGGTGGCGGCACCGGGCACGCCCTGGCCGGTGATACCGGTGGCGGCGTTGGTGAAGCCGGTCGCCGAGCTGTGTGCGCGGTACTGTGCACACACCGTCGAGACACCGGGTCACCACGTGGCTTGCCACGGGCCCGGGTTCTCACTGTGCTCCGCTCGACCTCACCACGGCCAGCAGGGTACGGGCGTCGCGAACGGTGGGGTGTCCGTCACCGAGGTGCGCGGCAGCTTCCCGTACGACCTGCTCGGCGTGTGCCACTCCGCCGGGCCGGTCGAAGCCGAGCATGGCGTGCGAGACCCGAAGTCGTAGCGTCAGCGGGTGAGTTGCGCCGAGGCGGGCACGCGCCTCCTCCAGGAACACGCCGCACTCGCGGCGCGTCCGCGTCATCGGTCTGCCGTCCCCCTCCCCCTCCCAGGCACGGATGCGGGCTTCGAGGTCGGCGGCGGCGCGGGCGGGTGTCGCGTCGCCGGACGGTGCGGCGCGCCGCCCACCGTCTTCCCGTCTGCCCCCGGCGGCAGTGGCTGGGACATCACCGGTCGGCAGCGGGCGCGTCGCGGCCGGGCCGGGATCCGCCGAATCGCCTTCGCTGGTGCGGGTGAGTGTTTCGTAGTAGCGGGTCGCGGGCATCGTGGCGTGCGCGGCGACGAGGTTCTGGGCCTCTTCGGAGAGCGGGAGTGGACCGACATCGCCGTTCGCCGCCCCGGGCACCAGGGCTTCGGCCACCTCGCCGGGCGTCGGCCGCCGAGCCGGGTCCAGGAGCAGACACGAGCGCACCACGTCGTGCAGCGCGGCCGGCAGTCCCCGCAGGTCGGGGCTGCCGGCCCGGATGTTGGCGACCACGGTCGCCGTGTCGCTGCCCCAGGGGCTGCGTCCGAGGGCCAGCCGGGCCAGGACCGTGCCGAGGGAGAACACGTCGCTGGCCGGAGTGAAGACCGGCTGCTCGCGCAACTGCTCCGGAGAGGCGTAGGCGTAGGTTCCGGCGAACCCGCGGCGCGGTTCGGTGAGCCGCTCGATCTGGGCGATGCCGAAGTCGATGACGCGCGGGCCGTCCGCGGTGAGCAGGACGTTGCCCGGTTTGAGGTCGAGGTGGACGATGCCCTGCGCGTGTATCGCGGTCAGCGCGACCGCTATGCCGGCTCCCAGGCCGCGTACGGTCGGCTCGTCCAGTCCGCCGCAGCGGTCGAGGAGTTCCTGCAGCGACGGGGCGGCCACGTACGGCACCGCCATCCACGGTGTGTCACTGCCGGGGTCGGCGGCGATCACCGGCACGGTGAAGCGTCCGCTGACCCGCCGCGCCGCCTGGACCTCGTGCGCGAAACCCTCCTTGATCGAGGGGACGCGCGCGTACTGCGTGTGCAGGGTCTTCACCGCGACCATCAGCCCGTCGGGGTCCTGGCAGAGGTAGACGTGGCCGAACCCGCCCTGCCCCACGCGCTGGAGCACCTCGTACGTGCCGAACGCCGGCGGTGCGTCGGCATCCGCGTCCTCGGCGGGCCGCGCACGGCCCACCTCGCGCCACTGCCCGAGCGCCTTGGCCGCCGGATGGAAGGGCACCCCGCCGGCCACCGGCCGGGCGGCCGCCTGCTGTCCTCCGCCCGGCTCCTCCGGTACGACGACGACCGGCGCGTACACCGGTTCGGCGCCGCTGAAGGCGTAGGCCTCGACCTGGACGTTCTTGGAGTCCATGCACGACACGTAGACACCGAGCAGGCCCAGTCGCGCGCACAGTCGCGCTTCAGCGGTCGTGGGGCGCCTGTCCTCGCGGGCGAAGTAGAGGGCCATCGCTTCGTACCGTTGCCCGGCCAGGGTGCGTATCGCGGCCGACCACTGTTCCACGGTCACGTCGGCGGGCACGTGGTCGTCCGTGCCGTCGAGGACGGCCGCGACGCAGGTGGCGTGCGAGGCTTCCGGCCGACGGGCCAGCACGCCGCACGCGCTCCCGGGCGCGCTCTGCACCTCCTGTCCCAGCAAGGTTCCGGTTCGCTGCCCGATGCGGAAGGTGACACGCCCGGCGGTGCGGGCCAGCTCGTCCCGCTGACCGCGGAGGACCTCGTACTCGCGCGTGCCCGGCCCCCGCCCCTGCGGTTCCATGCAGGCGAGGACCGCGTCGAAGCAGTCGACCGCCTCCGCGTGGTCCCCCGCGTTCACGGCGGCCTTGGCCTGCGCGACGCGTGCGGAGAGCGTCTGTGAACTCGCCTGTCCGTAGAGCTGTTCGGACTGGTCCGCTATCTGCCCGTACAGGCGCCCGGCCCGGCGGAAGTCACCGGACGCCTCCACTTCCGCCGCCGCCGCGATGAGGTTCTGCAGCCCGTCGTGACCGCCCTCGTTGCCGAACGGCAGGTTGCCGGCGAGTTCCGCATACCGCTGGCGGGCGATTCCGGTCAGCTCGTGCGTCGGCCCGAGCTCCTGCTGCGCGCTGCGCAGCATCTCGGCGAACGTACGCAGCGCGGCCGCGGTGTCACCGGCTTGCCGCTGCCAGTGGCCGACCTCGCACATCAGGGACAACGCCGTCTCGGGACGGCCCTGTTGTACGGCGATCCGTCGCATGATCTCGTAACGCTGGACCGCCTCCTGGAACCGGCCCGCCCTGCCGTACCAGTGCGCCAGCTGGTGCCGGGCCAGTTCGGAGTCCGGGTGGTGAGGCCCCTGGAGCCTCTCCCGGTCCGCGAGCAGCCGGGCGAACAGCTCAAGGGCCTCCTCCGGACGGCCCGACTCGCCCGTCCAGTGCGCCAGTTGATGGCGTGCCGCCAGTGTCTCGACGGCCTCCGGCCCGAAGTCGCGTACGGCTTCGGCGACCGCGGCCTCGTACCGGCGCGCGGCCTCGGCGGCGTCCCCCCGCCGCCCCGCCTGCTCGGCCGCCGCGCTGTCGGCCGGTGGCTGCGGAGGCCGCCCGGGAGGTGAGGCCTCCTTCGCCTTGCGCCTGCCCCACTTCACCAAGAGAGCCCCCCAGGGTCGGAGTGCGGACCCGCGCCGCCACACGGACGTCCGCGCCGCTTCAAGCTACCGAACCCATGGTGCGAAGTGGCCGGTTCCGAAAACTCCCTCCGGGCCATGCCGCCCTACTCGTGCCGTATTCCGTCTGCCAACCGCTCGCCGGGATCGGCACCACGGCTCGGCAGCCGGCGTTCTGACCCTGCTCAACACCGGGCCCGGCACCGACACCTGCCAGGTCGACGTACTTCGGTGCCGTGCTGGATCATGAGGTGCATGCCCCTGAACGAGACCCTCGCCCGAATCGACGCAGACCTGGCCGCCGGCCGGATTCCCGTCGCGCGCCAGCGCCTGCGCGGTCTCATCGCGTCGTTCCCGCACGACCTGACGCTCCGCCGTCGTCTGGCCGAGGTGTACCGGCTCTACGGCGACGCCGCCGAGGCTGGACGCTGGATGTACCTCGAAGAGGACCGGAACGCCGGGGAGACCGCCGCCTTCGAAGCACGGTACGCGTCTCCTGGGTGGCGGATGAAGGCCCTCGCCTGGCACGGCCCCGAGGCGGAGGCCGCCACCACGTTCGCGAAGGGGCAACTGATCGCGGTGCGGACCGCCTGCGCCGAGGCCTCGGGACATGCCGTCGACTGGAACGATCCCGCCTCCTACCAGGAAGGCCTGCGAAGGGGACACGGGACACCTTCCGCGCCGTGGACGGTCAGCGGCGTGCTGGCGGGCGCCGGCTGCACAGTGGTGGCCTGCGTGATCCTCGCGATCTGGGTGAACGGACTCGTTGCCCTCTTCGGCTGACCCAGGTCACCGCGGGCCTGCGAGGAGCGCCGCTCGCGGTCCGGAAGGCCGTTCCCGAAGGAGCCGGACCGGCGTGGCGGACGGACTTCCTCAGGCGGTGTAACCGCCGTCCACGGCGATGGCGGTTCCGGTGATGTACCGGCCGGCCGGCCCCGCCAGGTAGGCCACGGCCGCGGCGACGTCCTCGGCCTCGCCGTAGCGGCCCAGGGCGGTGAGGGAGGCCTGCCACTCGGCGGAGTCACCGTCGGCCGGGTTCATGTCGGTGTCGATCGGCCCCGGGTCCACGACGGTGGCGGTGATCCCGCGTGGCCCCAGCTCTCTGGCGAGTCCCCTCGTCAGGCCGACCAGCGCGGTCTTGGCCATCGCCTGGAGCACGAAGTTCCCCGCTGGAACGCGCCCGTTGAAGCACGAGCCGATGCTGATGATCCGCCCTCCGTCGCCCATGTGACGGGCGGCGGCCTGGGCGGCCAGGAACGCCGACCGGACGTCCACGGCAAGCACCCGGTCCAGGTCCTCGGTGGTCACCTCGTCCAGCGGGCCGTAGGCGAGGAAGCCCGCGTTGTTCACCAGGATGTCGATGCCGCCCAGCTCCCGCACCGTCTGCTCCACGGCCTCGGCCGCGTCGTCCGGCCGCGTCAGGTCGGCCCGCACGACCGTGGCCGAGCCGCCATTGGCCTCGATCAGCCCGGCGACCGCACGAGCCCGGTCCTCCGCCTGCACGTAGGTCAGCGCGACCGCCGCTCCCGCCTCGGCCAGCCGCTTCGCCACCGCCGCACCGATACCGCGGCTGCCACCGGTCACCAGCGCCACTTTGCCGGTCAGGTCACTCATGGTGCTTCCTCCGTGGACGGCTCGATCGTGCGTCTGCCGTCACGCTAGAACCTGACACGGGTGTGAGGTTCAAGTCCCGCCTCCGAGAGGCGCAACTCAGCCCGGGAACGACCGTATTGAGCCGCGCACGCTTGTTGACGCTGCTCTGCGGCGGTGATTCACTTCGTCCCTGAGAGCGCTCTCAGTCGGTTGAGGACCAGCCGCGATCCCCTTTGCCCACCATGATCAGGGAGAGCCGTGTCCGTGATTCCCACTCGCCGTGCCATGCTCCGTGGAGCGGCGGCCGTCGCCGCCGCGGTGCCGCTGGCCGGCGGCCTCTCCGCAGGAACCGCCTCCGCGTCGTCGCCCGCACCCGCGGGGCACCCGGGCGGCCACCGGACGGCCGGCCTGGGGCCGAACGTCCTGCTCTTCAACCCCTCGATGGGCGATGCCGCGATCCAGAAGCAACTGGACGCCGTCTTCGCGATCCAGGAGTCCAACCAGTTCGGCACCGAGCGGTACGCCCTGGCGTTCGAGCCGGGCACCTACAACGTCGACGTCAACGTCGGCTTCTACACGCACGTGCTCGGGCTCGGCGACAGCCCCGAGGACGTCGTGATCAACGGGCATGTCACCGTCGACGCCCAGTGGTTCGACGGCAACGGCACACAGGACTTCTGGCGGTCCGCCGAGAACCTCACCATCGTGCCGCCGGACGGGCTCGAGCGCTGGGCCGTCGCCCAGGCCGCACCGATGCGGCGCGTCCACGTCAAGGGCAACATGAACCTGATGCCGAGCCCGCCCGGCAACGGCTGGTCCAGCGGCGGGTTCCTGGCCGACAGCGTGGTGGACGGCGACATCAACTCCGGTTCGCAGCAGCAGTGGCTGTCCCGCAACGACACCATCGGCAGCTGGACCGGCGCCAACTGGAACATGGTCTTCGTCGGCGTCGAGGGCGCGCCCGCGACGTCCTTCCCGAAGCCGCCGTACACCACCGTGGACCGCACTCCGGTGGTGCGCGAGAAGCCGTTCCTGACCGTGGACCGCCACGGCGCGTACAGCGTCTTCGTCCCCGCGCTGCGCCGCGACAGCACCGGCACGTCCTGGGCGAACGGGCGGGCCGCAGGCCACAGCATCCCGCTGTCGCGGTTCCACGTCGCGCACCCGGGCGAGTCGGCCGCCAGCATCAACCTGGCGCTCGCCCTCGGCAAGCACCTGCTGCTGACCCCGGGCATCTACCCGCTGTCCGCCCCGCTGCGGGTGTCCCGCCCCGGCACCGTCGTCCTGGGCCTGGGCCTGGCCACCCTCCAGGCGGTCCGGGGCAACGCGCTGATCGAGGTCGCCGACGTCGACGACGTCTCGGTGGCCGGCGTGATCCTGGAGGCCGCCTCGGCCCACTCCCCCGTCCTGCTGCGTGTCGGCGACGGCCACAGCCGGCGCAGCCATGCCGCCCGGCCCACCGCCCTGTTCGACATCTTCCCGCGCATCGGCGGCGCGGTGCCCGGCGGCACCGACGTCAGCGTCCAGATCGACAGCAACGACGTGATCGTCGACCACGTGTGGGCCTGGCGGGCCGACCACGGCCTGGACGGCTCGGTCGGCTGGTCCGTCAACCCGGCCGGCACCGGCTTCCTCGTCAACGGCGACCGGGTCACCGCGTACGGCCTGTTCGTGGAGCACCACCAGAAGTACGAGGTGCTCTGGAACGGCAACCACGGCCGTACGTACTTCTTCCAGAACGAGCATCCCTACGACGTCCCCACGCAGTCCGCCTGGCGGCACGGCAGCACCAACGGCTACGCCGCCTACAAGGTCGGCGACCAGGTGAGCGACCACCACGCCTGGGGCCTGGGAAGCTACTGCTTCTTCAACCTCAACGCGGACATCTACACCGACCGCGCCTACGAGGTTCCCGACACCCCCGGCGTCGTCCTCACCTCACTGATGACGGTCTGCCTCAACGGCGCGGGCGGAGGCGGCATCCTGCACTGCGTCAACGGCGCCGGTGACCCCGTCCAGAACGGCTTCGGCGTCTTCAACATGAGGTCGTACGCGAACGGCGTCGGCACGCCCTGACCTCGTCCCACCCCTGACCGGGCTGCTCCCCTCCCCGAGCAGCCCGGTCGGCGCGTCGTCCTGGGACGCGGTCGGCGTCAGTCGGCCACCGAGGCGCCGAACAGGGCCCCGGTCGCGGGCAGGCCCATGGTGGACGGGCCGAACGAGCGGGAACCGCTCGCGGTGATGCCGCCGGAGGTGGCCGAGAAGACCCACGCGGAACCGGCGTTCGCGTTCTCCGCCGAGTCCCCTACGACCAGGCCGTTCCTCTTGTCCCCGTCGGCGTCGACGAGGGCGGTCTCACTGCCGAAACGGTCCAGCTTCTCGGCGGTGCCGGGCACCCCGGCGGTGTTCTGGCTGAACGACTTGATGCCGGCGGTGGTCAGACCCTTCGCGCTGCCGCGCAGCACGAGCACGGTGCCGGCATCGGTGAGGCCGTCGAAGTCCTCGCCGGGCAGGCCGGTCACCACGTCCGGGTAACCGTCGCCGTCGGTGTCGGCGATGGACAGGCCCGAGCCCATCCCGTCCCGCCCCTCCCCCACACCCGGCACGCCCGCGGTGTCCTGGTTGATCCACACCGGCTTGCGGGTGGTGGACACGCCGTTCGGGCCGCCGTGGACGACGGCGATCGCACCGCCCTTGACCGGGAGGTCGAGGTCGTAGTCGGTGCCGTCGACGGAATGACCGACGACGATGTCGGCGTGACCGTCCTTGTCGAGGTCGCCGATCGCGACGTCGTCACCCCGGATGAGCCGGCCGTTCGCGTCCTTGAGGAGGCCCTTGTTCGTGAACCCGGTGGGACCGCCCACCAGCAGGGCGACCCCGCCGGTGCCTACCTCCCCGTCCTGCTGCCTGGCGCTGACCGCCAGGTCGGCGATGCCGTCGCCGGTCACGTCACCGGCGGCGATCGCGAGGGCGTAGGACTCCCAGGCGGGGACGAAGGTGAAGCGGGTCACCCCCACGCCGGCGCCGTCCCGCTGGAACGGTCCGTGCAGCACCGAGCCGTCGCCCGGCGTGTTCTCGTCGCCGTACCCGTCGCCCGACACCGCCACGTCCGGGTTCTTGTCCCCGTCGACGTCGGCGACCACGAACGCGCCGCGGGAGTTCGCCGGCACGTTCCTCAGCAGGACCGGCGTGGCGGACAGCCCCTTGGGGCCGCCCCAGCTCACGGCGAGGAACCGTCCTTCGTAACCGCTGATCGGTGACATGTCGACGAGCGACAGCAGGTCGGCGTAGCCGTCCCGGTCGAGGTCACCGCTCTGCAGGTCACTGCCATAGCGCGTCTGCGGCTGCGCCGACGAGCGGCTCGCCCAGGTCAGCACCTGCTTGCGCAAGGTCGACAGCCCGCTGGAGGAGCCGTACAGCACGCTGACGGCCCCCGCCTCGGCCTGGCCGTTCACCGTGGTGCCCGGCGCGCCGATCGCCAGGTCGGGATAGCCGTCGCCGTTGAAGTCGTCGTGCAGGCGCTTGGGGCTGGGCGTGGTGGCGGTCGTGGCGGTGGTCGTCGTGGCCGGGGTGGCGGCGTGGCCGACCGGGGCCAGCACGGCGCCGCTGACCAGGGCGACTCCGGTGGCGATGACGAGCCGGACGCGGCGCTGGGGAAGGGAGCGAGAAGCCATGGTTGTCCTGATCTAGGTGGAGAAGACGGCGCGTGGGGTAGCGGGTCGGGCAGTGGATGATCGGTGCGGTGCGGGAACGCGTCGCCGAGCCCTGCGCCCCTCGCGACCGTGCGGGCGCCACCGGCGTACGCGTCCTCACGCCAGCCGGTACGACTCACCAGGCGCGCGGTTGGTTGTACGGGACTTCACCCTGACGTTCCCCGCCGTTGACCGCGTACCCGGCCCTTCTGGCGGCCTGGTGATCAAATCGTTGCCGCACCGAGGACAACCGCTTGCGGCCCTCCCCTGTCACACAGTCAGCCGCTGAGGATGACCCTCTGGCCGGTGCGCCCACGCGCTCGGTCCGGGCTGCAAGGGAAAGGACGGACTCGTAGGTGGAGAAGACGATGTGGAGCGCGGTGGTGGCCGGTGGAGCCGCGGTCGTGTTCACCGCGGTGGCGGCCGTGCCGGCCGGGGCCGCGGAGGGCGGGGTGTCCTTCACCCGGGTGGCGGTCAACGGCGGGAAGCCGATCGTGATCGGGGTCAAGGAGGAGGTCGCGGTGCGCGGGGTCTTCCGGATGACGACCACGCTGAAGTACGACTCCGGGCCGGCGGTGTTCCCCTACCGGGGAAAGCTGGACACGGGGGACACGGTGCACAGTGCCGTCGAGACCAGCGACTGCAAGGTCGTGGACAAGCCGAAGGGCATCTGCGACTTCACGGAGTGGCTGTACATCGACCCGCGAAACCTCGACTTCGGTAACGAGGACGCCGGTGCCTGGAAGACCGCGGGTCGGGTCTTTCTCGCCGGTGATGCCCACGACAGTGACGACGTGGATCTGACGGTGCAGCTCAAGCGTGCCACACGCGTCACGGTCAACGCCTCTCCCGAGCCGGTGACGGCAGGGAAGACCCTCACCGTGACCGGGCGGGTCACCCGGGCGAACTGGGACACCCACACGTACCAGGGCTATGCGGGCCGCACGGTCAGCCTGCAGTTCAAGGCGGCGGGTGCCTCCTCGTACACGACGGTCAAGAAGGCGACGTCGAGCAGTACGGGAGCGCTCAAAACCACGGTGAAGGCCGGCGGGCCGGGGACGTGGCGGTGGACGTACTACGGGAACTCCACCTCCGGGGCGAAGTCGTCCAGCGGGGACTACGTCGCCGTGCGGTGAGCGCCGCAGCCCGGCGGCACATGTCAGCGGGTGGAGGTGACCGCCCGGGTGGCGCCTAGCGCGCCACCCGGTAGCGGAGGTAGACGACTCTGGAGCTGAAGGTGCGGGTCTCGACGAGTGCGAGGTCCACCCGGCGCTCGTGCTGGGGGAAGAACGGGACGCCGCCACCGACCAGCACGGGGTGGACCCTCGCCCGGTACTCGTCGATCAAGCCCAGCGCGGCCGCCTCGGCGGCGAGGGTCGCTCCGCCGATCGCGATGTCACCCTCGCCGGGCTCGGCTCGCCACCTCTCGATCTCCTCCGCCAGGCCGCCGGAGGCCAGGCGGGCGTTGCCCCGCACCGCCGGCAGCGTGGCGGAGAAGACCACCTTGGGCAGGCCCTGCCACATCGCGGCGAACTCGCCCGTCGAGAAGCCGAGCGACGGATCCTGATCGGCGCTCTCCCAGTACAGCATCGTCTCGTACAGCCGTCGTCCCAGCAGGTGGACGCCGGCCCCTCGCAGCTCGTCGGTGGCGAAGCGAAAGAGTTCCTCGTCGGGCACCGTCCAGTCGAAGCCGCCGTCCGGCCCGACGATGTAGCCGTCGAGTGAGACGTTCATCGAATACGTCACGCTGCGCATCGGGCACTCTTTTCGATGGCGGGTTCAAAGGGCGACCAGTATGAAGGCGAGTGGTCGTCCGTGGCCTCTCCGGGGCTTGTTTCACCCCTCGGCCGGGTGGGAAACCGGTACCTCCGCGACGACCCCCGAAGGAGGCAGCCATGAGCAGTCCCGGAGAAGCAGAGCGCGAGCCCACGTCGCCCCTGGAGCAGGAGACGGGTGAGCGGGACGTCCACCCGGAGGAGGAGGGGCGGCCCCGGCCCGACACGTCCGGCGGGACCACCGACGACACTCTGGAGGGACGGGCGGAGGCCGAGGAGAGCCCGGGCTGACACCCACGGCCACTCAGCGCAAGCACCGGTGCGCAGCGAGGCGGTGGTGGTGAACCACGGCGGCCTCGTCGCGTCATGTCCGCCCCGTGGCTTGGGACACTGTGCCGGCCCTGCGGTGCCTTGTGCCCGGCCGATCCGGCAGGCGACGTGGCATGAGCGCCGGGAGCCGGTCGTCCTTGGGTCTGCCGGCGCTGACCCTTCTCACGGAGTGGCTGGGCATCCGCAGGAACGAACCGGCGTTGCAGCTGCTGGCGCGGCGCCGGGCGCGGGCCATGGGTGTGCTGTTCGCGGTGGGCGCGGTGTCCGGCACGATCCTCAGCTTCGAGACGGGACTGCTGCGGCCGGGCCTGATGGGACGCTTCGGGCAGGTCATCGGGTTGCCCTTCGCCCTGGAGGGCATCGCCTTCTTCATCGAGGCGATCTTCCTCGGCATCTATCTGTACGCCTGGGACCGGTTGTCGCCCCGCAGGCATCTCCTCATGGGCATCCCGATCGTGATCGCGGGCACCGCTTCGGCCTTCTTCGTCGCCTGCGCGAACGCCTGGATGAACCAGCCCCGCGGCTTCACCCTGCGGGACGGCAAGGTCGTGCACGTGGACCCCTGGGCGGCGATGCTGAATCCGGCGAGCCCGCCGCAGACGGTGCACATGATCCTCGCGGCGTTCATGGTGGCCTCGTTCCTGACCGCCTCCGTGTACGCCGTCGCCCTGCTGCGGGGCCGACGCGACGCCTACCACAAGGCGGGCTTCGTCATCCCGTTCACCGTGGGCGCGGTGGTCGCTCCCTTCCAGATCGTGGCGGGCGACTGGGCCGCCCGCTTCCTCGCCGACTACCAGCCGGTCGAACTGGCGGCCATCGAGGGCGTGTACCGCACCGGCTCGCACATCCCGCTGACCCTCGACACGGTGCCCCGCAGCCAGTGGCCCGCCGTCACCGGCGTCCACTGGGCCTTCCGGCGGGCGGACACCGCTGAAGCGCCGACTCGCAGGGCGGCGGCACGTCCCCCTGAGGTCAGTCAGGGCCGCGGGGGAGGTAGTAGGTCTGCCTGAGGAACGCGGCCATGTCCTCCAGGGCCTGTCTGTATCCGGCTCTGTAGTGCGCGTCGACATCGGTCCGGCGGCCTTCCGCCTCCGCCCAGGAGTCGAGGTGCAGGGCGATGAGCAGGTGGTTGCGGTACAGGGCACCGTGCCGTCCGCCCAGAGCGGCTCGCGCGCGCCGTTCGTCCCAGTCCTCCAGGTCGCCGGTGTCGAAGGCGAGCAGTTCGTCATCGGTCTGCGGCACCGTGTCCCTCCTCCGGTCGGTCTCCGCCGTCACGAGTACCGCGGCCGCTTCCCGGCATGTTCGCCTTGGGGCGCCTTCGCGAGCAGGCGTGCGACGACCTGATCACCTCACCGGGCCGACCCGAGCCGGTGTCGGCGTCAGCGGTCTGCCGGTTCGGAAGGCGCCCCGGCCTCGTGGCGGAGCGCCGCTTCGCCGGGCCTGCCGGGCCGTCCGTGGAGGAGTCGCGGCTCCTCCACGGACGGGCACCCGGCAGCCGGAGCGTGCCTCCTCGGGTGCGGGCGACTACTGCGACACGCGCACGTAGTCGATGAGCATCTTCTGCGGCAGCACGGTCGTGGCGTCCGGAGCCCCGGGCCAGTCGCCGCCCACCGCGTTGTTCAGGATGATGTAGAACGGGTGGTCGTACACCCACGGTCCCCGAGTCTGCTCCACCGTCGAGCGGTCGGCGGTGAAGAAGCTCTTGCCGTCGACGGAGAACGTCATGCGGCTGGAGTTCCAGTCCAGGGCGTAGGTGTGGAAGGCGGAGGCGAAGTCACTGCCCGCGACCGTGTAGGGGGAACCGTAGCCGTTGCCGCCGTTGTACGCGGGGGCGTGCAGCGTGGAGTAGACGGAGTCCGCGACCTTGCCGACGTGTTCCATGATGTCGATCTCACCGCAGTTGGGCCACGGCGTGCCGGTCTTGAAGTTCGAGCCCAGCAGCCAGAAGGCCGGCCACAGGCCCTGCGTGCCCGAGACCTTGATGCGCGCCTCGACATGGCCGTAGGTGAAGTTGTAGTGGTCCGAGGTGTTGATCCGGCCGGAGGTGTACTGTCCGTTGGCCTCCTTGCGCGCCTCGATGACGAGGTTGCCGTTGCCGTCCATCGAGGTGTTGTCGCCGTTGGTGTAGTACTCCAGCTCACCGTTCTGACCGTTGCCCGGGTCCTGGCTCCACTTGGTGCTGTCCGGCTTGGAGCCCGCCGGGCCGTTGAACTCGTCGCTCCACACCAGGTGTCCGGGGTTGCCCGGATCGGCCGGGAGCGCCGGCGGAGCGGTGGGGTTGCCGCCCGTGCCGTACACGTCGAAGGTCCACAGCGAGTAGCCGTACGTGCTGCTGCGCGCGGTGCCGTACATCCGCACCCAGCGTCCCGTGCCGTCGACGTTCAGGGTCTCCTTGAAGCCCTTGCCGCTGGTGGTCGAGTAGATGCTGGTCCAGTTGACGCCGTCGGACGAGGTCTGGATCTGGTAGGCGGTGGCGTAGGCCGGGTCCCACTGGAGGACGACCTTGGTGATGTGCGCGCTCGCGCCGAGGTCGACGGCGATCCAGCCGGGGTCCACCCAGCCGTTGGTGTCGCTGGTGGCCCAGCGGGTGGCCGGGTCCTCGTCGAACGCCTTCGCGGGGGTGCAGTCGAGGCAGCTGTTGGCGTTCTGGTACGTCGAGGCGGTGGCCGGCTTCTTGTACGACAGCAGTGTGGCGCCATCGGTCGGAGGGGTCGTCGTCCCTCCGGTGAAGACCTGGAACTCCCAGAGCGAGTAGCCGTACTGAGTGGCGCGGGCGGTGCCGTACACCCGGACGTACCGGCCGGTGCCGGTCAGTGAGATCAGTTCGGTGGCACCCGCGCCGGTGCTCGTGCTGTAGGCGTTGGTCCAGGAGGAGCCGTCGTTGGAGACCTGGATCTGGTAGGCCTTCGCGTACGCGGACTCCCAGCTCAGCTGGACGCCGCAGATGCTCTGCGCGGAGCCGAGGTCGACCTGGAGCCACTGCGGGTCGGCGGCCGCACTGGACCAGCGCGTACCGGTGTTGCCGTCGACCGCGGCGGAGGCCGGGGTGCCGGCGTTCTCGGTGGAGGACGCGGTGGCGGGCCTGCCTTGGGCGGCATTGGTCGTGGAGCAGCCGGTGCCGGTGCCGGCGCTGCCGTACACCTGGAACTCCCAGAGGGAGACTCCGTACTGGGTGGCCCGCGCGGTGGTGGTGAGGCGGACGTACCGCCCCGAACCGCTGACGGTGAGGTTCTCGGTGCCGCCCCGGCCCGAGGTGGTGGTGTAGACGCTCTTCCACGTGGCGCCGTCGGTGGAGGTCTGGATCTGGTACGCCGTGGCGTACGCCGTCTCCCAGTTCAGGGTGACGGAGCTGATCGTCGACCCGGTACCGAGGTCGACCTGGAGCCACTGCGGGTCGGCGGCCGCGCTGGACCAGCGTGTACCGGTGTTGCCGTCGACCGCGGCGGAGGCCGGGGTGCCGGCGTTCTCGGTGGAGGAGGCCGTGACCGCCTTCCCCTGCGAGAGGAGGGTTCCGGCGGCGCGGGCCGGGGACTGCGTGACGGTCAGGGCGAGCGCGGCGACGAGCATCGTCACACACGCCAGGACCGTCGTTCGGAAAGATCTATGAGTGGACGGGGCAGGGGGTCTGCCGATCACAGCGTCTCCTTGGTGTCGCCGGGCAATGCGGGTGCGTGCGCCCCGACCGCCGCGATGGCTCCTGTCGGGAACGCGTCAAATAGGCGAACGAACGCGCGCTCGCGCTCGCTTCGACGCCCGCACGGTCGGCGTCCGCCCACGGCCCGCTGACGTCACGGCCGCGGCCGGACCGGTCGCCACGACCGCGCCGACTGCGCACACGAACTCATCCCCAGGAGACCGGCCGAAAGCGGAACCAGGGGAGCGCCCTACGGAACCATGCCCGCCGGTGATACAGCGGTCAAGAACTTCAACGCCTTTTCTTTTGGCTTGACTTAAGCTGATGGACGGGCGGCTCGCACCACCTCCCCAGGCCCGCGGCCGGACGCCTGGCGGTTCGGCGCACCGCGCGCTTCACTGGGACGGGAGCGGCGCCCCGCGCCGGTGCGCGGAGCGGGCGCCGTACCGTGCTCGACGTTCGCCTGGAGGCCGCCGTGAACGCCACCGGCTTCGATCCCACCCGTGTACCGCATCTGCTGGGAGTGTTCGCGCCCGTCAGCGACGAGGTGGACATCGGGGACCTGGAGGTCGTGGGTGAACTTCCCGCGGCGCTGGACGGCACGTACGTCCGCAACGGGCCGAATCCGCGTTTCACCCCGATCGGCTCCTACCTCTACCCGATCGACGGGGACGGCATGCTGCACGCCGTGCGGATCGCAGGCGGCCGGGCCCGCTACCTCAACCGCTTCGTCCGCACACCCTCGCTGGTCGCCGAGGAGAAGGCCGGGCGCGCGCTCTGGGGCGGCCTGGAGTCGATGATCATGCCGGGTGCCGACGAGGTGGGCCCGGAACTGGCCGACACCTTCAAGGACCTGCCGGACATCAACGTGGTCCGTCACGCCGGCCGCATGCTGGCGCTGGCCGAGTCCGCCTGCCCGTACCGTTTTGACGCCGATCTCGCGACCCTGGGCCGCGAGGACTTCGACGGCTCCCTGCCTGCCGGCATGACCGCGCATCCCAAGATCGACCCGGATACCGGCGAGATGGTGGTCTTCTGCTACGCGCTGGAGCCGCCGTATCTGACCTGGTCCGTGATCGGTACCGACGGAAAGGTGACCCGAGGTCCTACGCCGGTGCCAGGGATCGACGAACCCCTGATGATCCACGACATGGCACTCACGGCACGCTACGTGGTCCTCGTCCTCGCCCCCGCCTTCTTCGATCTCGACGCCGCCATGGCCGGCGGATCGTTCCTCGCGTGGCGGCCGGAGCGCGGCACCCGGGTGATGCTCGTCCCGCGCGACGGCGGCGCACCGGTGCGTGCCGACGACGACGCCTTCTGGATGTGGCACTCGGTCAACGCCTACGACGACGGCCCGGACGCTCACGCACCCGTGATCCTCGACTACGTCGAGTGGAACCGGCTCACCGTCGGTCCCGACACCGGCCCCGACAGCGGCCCCGCGACGGCGCGCCTGGTGCGGGCGCGGATCGATCCGGCGGCCGGTCGCATGTCCCGCACGGCGCTGGACGACGCCCGGGTGGAGTTCCCGCGCATCGACGACCGCCGCATCGGCCGGCGCCACCGCCGCGCCGCGCTGGCCACCGGAACCGGCCGCACCGACCTGCTGCCCGGCGAGTACGACGCCGTGCGCTGGTACGACGTCGAGACGGGCGGTGCCCAGATCTGGGACGCGGGCGACCTCTCCGTGGGCGAACCCGTCTTCGCCCCCGAGCCGGGGGCGGACGCCTCCGCGGACGACCACGGCTACTGGATGACCTTCGCCACCGACCGCACGAACGGCGAGAGCTGGTTCCTGGTCCTTCCGGCCGAGGACCCCGCCTCGGGCCCCGTCGCCCGGGTGCGGATTCCCGTCCGGGTGCCGCTCGGACTGCACGGCACGTGGCTTCCCACGCAGGAACCGTGACGACGGCCCGGCGGCGGGGCCTTCACATGTCGCTGGACCCCACGTCAGGCGCCCGTCACGACGGGAGCCGATCACCTGCGTGTGTGGGTCACGCGACGGTGAAGTCGGCCGCCTTGGTGTCGAGCGTGGTGTCGCCGTTCTCCGCGGTGGCCAGCACCGATACGTGCCACCGGCCACGCGGCGACCCGTCGGCGTCGGCACGGGTGACGGACACCTTGTAGGTGCAGCGGACGGTGTCCTCACCGGACGGCTCGCACACGGCCGACTCCGCACTCGTCATGTCCTTGGCGGTCAGGCCGTGCTTGGCGAAGGCCGAGTTCGCCGGCCAGGCCAGCACCTTCACGCTCTTCACTCCGGAGGACGCCGTGACGTCGGTGGTGAAGGTCAGCGACCCGTCCCGGTCACCGGCCGGAGCGGTGTAGCGGGCCGTACTGTGGGCCGGCGCAGGAGGCTGCTCACCGGCGTAGGCCAGAGCGAACGCACCCGCACCCCCCAGGACGACGACACCGGCAACCACGGACAGAGCGATACGACGCGCCATGAGAATTCCCCTCGGAGTGTTCACTGGATGAACCGGCGCTCTCACCTGCGCCGTTGCACCCATGCTGGCCGCTCGGCGACCACCCGGGATGAGCCCACGTACTCAACTCCCCTGAGTAGGCCCCGCTGAGCAAGTGGGTCGCGACCACGGCCGCGTCGGCCGGCGCCTGCTGGGGTGGGCGTCACGCCGTCCAGTGGGCGCTACCCGGCCTGATCGCGGCGGGCGGTGGCGAAGCGGCGCTGGTAGGCCGCGGGGCTGATGGCCAAAGGATCGCCACCCGATGCACGTCCGGGTTCACCGGCCCATCCTGAGGTGGCCGGATTCGTGTGGTTCATGGCCGGGCCGAGGCGGCGCCGGGAGCCACGCGGACGGCACCGTGGGAAGCGGACGCACAGTCCACTCGTGGAACAACGCACCGGAGAGCACAGGCATCATGACCGACATCATCGCAGGGGTGGAAATACCCGGTACTCCGGCCGTCGCGGAGGCCACGGAATTCCTTCGGGAGAGGACGAATCCCCTGATCTTCCACCACTCCCGGCGTGTTTTTCTTTTCGGCTCCCTCCATGCGCGTGAACTGGGCCTCCAACCCGATCCCGAGTTGCTTTACGTCGCCGCGATGTTCCATGACGCGGGACTTTCCATCCCGTTCTCCGAAACCCAGCAACGTTTCGAGCTGGACGGCGCCGACCACGCGCGGAAGTTCCTGCTCGACCGCGGATTCTCCGAGAGCGCCGCCGAGGTGGTCTGGAGGGCGATCGCCCTGCACACGACACCGGGCATTCCCGGTCGGATGGACGCCGAGGTCGCTGTCACGAACTACGGCGTGCTGACCGACGCGGTGGGGTGGGGACTCGACAGACTGGAAGGTGAGCAGGTGAACGACATCATCGAGGCGCATCCGCGCGGTGACTTCAAGGAAGAATTCCTGCGGGCATTCGTCGACGGCCTCGCACACCGCCCGGACACCGTCTACGGAACCATCAATGCGGACGTCCTGGAGCACTTCGTTCCCGGTTACCGCCGCACGTCCATGGTGGATCGCATCCGCGATGCTCCGTGGCCGCGGTGATCCCCGGCCGCGACTCCGTGTCCGGTCCCGCATTCGGGGCGGCATCACGCCGTCGGATGCCGCCGACACCCGACACACGAAGTGCCGACACCCGGCACACAAAGTCACAAAGTCACAAAGTCACAAAGTGTCGACACCCGGCACCGAAGTAAGGGGATGCTCGTGCAAGCCATCACTGTCCGGGATCGCGAGGCCGGGGTCACCGGTCTGGCCCTTGAGGACCTCCCGCATCCGCACGCCTCCGAGAACGACGTCATCGTGCGCGTGCACGCCGCGGGTTTCACCCGGGGGGAACTCGACTGGCCCGCGACGTGGACCGACCGGGCGGGCCGCGACCGCGCCCCGAGCGTGCCCGGGCACGAGGTCTCGGGAGTGGTGGCGGAACTGGGCTTCGGGACGACCGGCCTCACCGTGGGCCAGCGGGTCTTCGGCCTGACCGACTGGGCCCGCGACGGTTCGCTCGCCGAGTACGTCGCCGTCGAGGCCCGCAATCTCGCCCCGCTCCCCGCCGACATCGACCACACGGTGGCGGCCGCGCTGCCCATCTCCGGCCTCACCGCCTGGCAGGGCCTGTTCGACCACGCGCGTCTCACCACCGGCCAGAGCGTCCTGATCCATGGCGCCGCCGGCGCGGTCGGCTCGATCGCCGTCCAGCTGGCTCACGAGGCCGGGGCCCACGTGATCGGCGCGGGACGCTCCGCGGACCGGGACGCTGTCCTCGACCTCGGCGCGCACACCTTCCTCGACCTGGAGTCCGACCGGTTCGAGACCACCGGCCAGGTCGACGTCGTGTTCGACGTGATCGGCGGTGACGTCCTCGACCGCTCAGCCGCCCTCGTACGCCCAGGCGGGACGCTCGTCACCATCGCCCAGCCGCCCACCGTGCGCCCCGACGGCGGACGGGCCCTCTTCTTCGTGGTGGAACCCGACCGGGCACGCCTGGCCGATCTCGCCCGGCGAGTGCGGGACGGCAGGCTTCAGGTGCGGGTCGGCTCGGTCCTGCCACTGGCCGAGGCGGTCGCCGCCTTCGCCCCCGGAAGGCGTGTCCCCGGCCGCACCATCGTCCGCGTCACCGAGGGCTCCGCCGTCTGACCTGCGCTTCGACGCTGCCCTGATCATTGCCTCGCCCCGCTTCGCGTAAACGGCGACCTCGTGGGGCGAGGCGTGGCTTCGACCACAATTTGCCCCTTTCAGACCGAATGCGCGGCTCGGTGTGGTTCGGTGGTAGATGCAGCTCTTGGGCGGTCAGCGCACTGGCACCGAGAAGACCATGACAGGGAGAAGCGGTTGCGCACGGTACGTACACGACATGCCAAGTCGGCGATTCTGGTCAGCGCGCTCGGCGGCGTACTGGCGGTTACGGCCCTCGGCGGCACCAGCAGCGCCGCGACCGGCGGCGATGGCGCCGGAAGCCCGCCGAGCCCGCAGGCGCAGGCGAGTCAGACGCCCGCCCCGGACGCGTCCGACGCCCGAATAAGGATCACGCCCGGGCAAGGCGCCTACGCCGTCGGGATCAACGACCCCGTCAAGGTCACCGTCAGCGAGGGCAAGCTGACCAAGGTGACCATGACGGCGGTCGCGACCGGCACCGAAGTTCCGGGCACCCGGTCCGCGGACGGCACGTCGTGGCAGCCGAACAGCCAGTTGCAGCGGGCCACCAAGTATCAGATCGCCGCGACGGCGCAGGATGCCGAGGCCCGCTCCGTCACCGAGAACGCCACGATCACGACGGTCTCCCCGGCCAACGACTTCATCGGCCACGTCTCCCCCGAGGACGGCTCCACCGTCGGCGTGGGCATGCCGGTGACGGTCACCTTCGACAAGGCGATCAGCGACAAGGCCACCGTGCAGTCGGAGATCCAGGTCAGCTCCAGCAGCGGGCAGCGGGTCGTCGGGCACTGGTTCAACGATGCCCGCCTGGACTTCCGCCCCGAGAGCTACTGGAAGCCCGGCTCCACCGTCACCGTCAAGCAGAGCTTCGGCGGCGTCGAGAAGACGGTGACGTTCACGATCGGCCGCAGCCAGATCAGCACCGTCGACGCCAGGACCAAGCAGATGACCGTCGTCCGGGACGGCAAGACGATCAAGACCATCCCGATCTCGTCCGGCAGCGCCGAGCACCCGACCTACAACGGGCAGATGGTCATCTCGGAGAAGTTCAAGCAGATCCGGATGAACGGCTCGACCGTCGGCCTCACGGAGAAGGACGGCAAGCCCGCCTACGACATCGCGGCCGTACCGCACGCCATGCGCCTGACCGACTCGGGCACGTTCATCCACGGCAACTACTGGGGTGCCCCGTCGGTCTTCGGCAAGGTCAACACCAGCCACGGCTGCGTGGGCCTGAGGGACGCCAGGGGCGGCGGCGACGCCTCCCAGCCCGCCGCGTGGTTCTTCGACAACTCGGTGATCGGTGACGTCGTGATCGTCAAGAACTCGACGGACACGACGAAGCTGGCCCCGGGCAACGGCCTCAGCGACTGGAACATGTCCTGGAGCGCCTGGACCGCCGGCAGCGCGACCGGGCTCAACTGAACCACGCCACTCTCGACGCGGCCGGTACGCCAACCGCTGAGCCGACGGGGACTCAGCGGCGTGCCAGGACGCGGGCGGTCCGGAGGAGCAGGCGGGGGCTGGTGAGGGCGCGGGGGTGCTTGCGCATGTTGACCACGGCCATGAACTCGCCGTTCACCACGGGGTCGATCACGGAGGCCTCGACTATCTTGTCGCCGGCCCAGCGCGTCAGTCGGTAACCCCGAGGACGGGGGCCGGTGACATGGGGCTGAGCGAGATCGGCGGTGGCCGACACCTGCCATGCCGCGTCCACGACCGCCCCGAGCCTGCGGAAGTGGCCCCAGGCCGGGAGACGGGGTGAGGCGCCGGAGCGCAGGTGGGCGGAGAGTGAAGAGGCCCCTAGCGCCGCCAGGGTCAGGCCCTGGCCGTAGGCGGGGTTGACGGAGGCGACGGAGTCGCCGAGGGCCACCAGGCCGCCCGGGAAGCGGCTGAGGCGGGTGAAGCCCCGTCGCCGGCTCTCCCGGAAGTGGAACGTCTCGATGTCCCCTTGCAGGCGACCGCGTTCCGCGACCTCACGCAGCGGGGTCACGCACCGTCTCATGCGGCGCAGGAAGTCCTCCGGGTCGCGTCCGGGCCGGTAGTCGTGATAGCCGACCACCACGACGGACCATCGGTTGTCCTCGACGGCCACGAGCGCCGCCGGCTCGCTCAGGTGCTGCTGGTAGCCGCTTGCGGGTCCCGGTGAGGCGTGGGCGACCACGGTGTCGGGGAGTTCGTCGCCGCGCTGGAAGGAGGCGGTGGCGTAGCCGAGGTCGACCTGCATGCGCTCCACCGGCACGGGGTCCCAGCCGCCGTCCGCCAGCCAGTTGCTCAGTCGGCTGGAGCGGCCCATGGCATCCACGACGAGATCCGCGTCCAGCTCGGCCAGGTCCGACGAGGAGTCCGCCGCGTCGCCGTACGAGAAGCGGACTCCGCCGACACGGTCGCCGGCGAACAGCAGTCCCCGTGCCCTGGCCGGCAGCACCGAGACGTTGGGGAGCGACAGGACGCGACGGCGTACGTGGCCCTCGAGGAACGGGCGGCTCGCGCCGAGCATGGTGTTGCCGGGTACGTCGGCCTTCAACCGGCCGTCCACGTAGTACTGGACGGCCGGCCCCGTCCCCAACCGGGCGCCGTTCTGGACCAGTTCGCCGGTCATGCCGGGGAACCAGCGATCGAGCTGGGTGTGCCCCATGGAGAGCAACGCGTGCAGCTGCGGCCGATGAGGAGCGCCGGGCCCCGGCCCGTCCGCGTCATCGGGCTCGAGGATGACGACTTCGTCCGCGTGGTCGGCCAGTACACGCGCCCCGAGCAGGCCCGCCCAGCTTCCGCCCATGACAACCGCTCGGTGCACGCAAGTCCCCCTGGATGACGTTCTGTTGCGTTCGCCGGCCGCAGCGCGGCCGTCCGCACTCACTGCGTGGTGTGTGGGTGACGGTGACCCTACCGGTCGCTTCTGTCACCCCACCCCGGCCCAAGCCGCGAGGGCCGCCATCCCCCCTACAAAGACTTCTTTGCAAAGAACCCTATGCACAGACTTCTTTGTCAACTACCGTTCTAGGCATGGAACTTCCCGAGCAGCCCTCCCAGGTGCATCTGACCGCCCGTAACCTGCGGGGCATCGCGCATCCGCTGCGGGTCCGGATGCTGACGGTCCTGCGGACGGAGGGGCCGGCCACGGCCACCACGCTGGCTCGGAAGCTGGACCAGAACACCGGCGCGACCAGCTATCACCTGCGTCAGCTCGCCGAGTACGGCTTCATCGTCGAGGCACCCTCCCGGGGCGGCCGCCGTGAGCGCTGGTGGCAGGCGGCCCATGCCAACACGGTCGTACCGGACGACGAGGTGCTGGCCGGCGGCGAGGGTCTCGGCATCGCCTACTTGCAGGCCCTGGGCCGGGTCTGGTCCGAGGCGATGACGACCGCCATCGACGCGACCCCTTCGCTGCCGCCGGAGTGGCGCGACGCCCAGGACTTCGGCGACTACGTGCTCACGCTCACCCCCGCCGAGGCCAAAGAGCTGACGGCGGAGATCCACCGGCTGCTGCGCCGGCGCAACTCCTCGTCTCCACCGGCCGGTTCACCCCTGCCGGAGGGCGCGGCGCGGGTCGCCTTCCAGTTCCAGTTGTTCCCCACCAGTGCGGACCGGCACGTCTCCCACCCCACCGACTCGGAGTGAGAAAGATGACCACTCGGCACGCGGCCGCCCAGCAGGCGGCGGACAGCGGCGCACAGGCGCCCTCCCCCACCACCCCGGCCGACGGGCCCCGGGTCCTGCGCGGACTGGTCGGCATGCTGTCGGCCAACGCGGCGGCCCTGTCGGCCAACCGGGTGCTGTCGATCGCCCTGCCCTGGTTCGTCCTGACGACGACGGGCAGCGTCGGCAAGACCGGTCTGGTGGCGTTCTGCCAGATCGTTCCATACGTGATCGCCCAGGCGCTGGCGGGGCCCGTCATCGACCGGATCGGTCCCAAGCGCATCAGCGTGGCCGGTGACCTCGCCTCCACCGTGGCGACGGCCGCCGCCCCGCTGCTGTACTTCACCGGGCACCTGTCCTTCGGCCTGCTGCTGGCGCTGCTCGCCGTGGTCGGCGCGGCGGACGGCCCGGCCAACGGCGCCAAGGGGCTCTTCGTACCGGCCGCCACCCGGGCCGCCCGGGTGCCGCTGGAACGCGGCACCGGCCTGTCGGCGGCGGTCGAGCGGACCGCGACGACCATCGGTCCGGCCATCGCCGGTGTGGTCGTCGCCTCCTTCGGCAGTCTCTACGCCCTGTGGGTCACCGCCTGCCTGTTCGGCGTGTCGGCGCTGGTCGTCTCCACCACGCTCAGCGACCCGGTGCCCGAGTCGCACGAGACGCCCGTCGAGGAGGCCGAGGGCTACCTCTCACGGCTGCGCCAGGGTGCCGTGTTCCTGCGTGACGCCAAGCTGCTGCGGTCCATCGTGTGCATGCTGGCGGCGACCAACCTGCTCGACCAGGCGTTCATGTCGGTGCTGCTGCCGGTCTGGGCGAAGGAGACGGGCAACGGCGCCGGTGCCATAGGCATGGTGGTCAGCGTCTTCGCCGCCACGTCGATCGTCGCCGCGCTGGTCGCCGCGGGCGTGGCCGAGCGGCTGCCCCGGCGGGCCGTCTACCTCATCGGCTTCACCCTGGGCGGCGTCCCCCGCTTCGTGGCCATGGCCACGGGTGCGCCGCTGTGGCTGGTGCTGGCGGTGCTCGCGGTGGGCGGCCTCGGGTCGGGCTTCGTCAATCCGATCGTGGGAGCCGTGACGTACGAGCTGATCCCGACTCCGCTGCTGGGACGGGTCAAGACGCTGGCCCAGGCGGTCACGTGGGCGGGCATCCCCTTCGGCGGACTGCTGGGCGCGGGGCTGGTGACGGTGGCGGGCACCTCGGGCGCGCTGTGGATCGTGGGCGGCCTGTACCTCGTCGCCATCGGGGTGCCGGCGCTGAACCGGGAGTGGGCGGGCATGCGCAAGCGGACGGTCTCCGACGCGGGCCCGGTCGACATCGAGCACCGAAGCGGGAGTACCGCCGCCGCGGCCTCCGTCGGCAGCGAACCGGCGGTGGAGGTGGCCGCCTGACGGGTGGCGGAGGTGACCGCCTGATCGGCGGTACGGGACCGGTGCCGGGCGGCGCCGGTCCCGCGCGTCCGCCACCGTCCGGGCAGGGACGTCGGCCACCGTCCGGGCAGGAGCGTCCCCCTCCGTCCGGGCAGGCATGTCGGCCTCCGCCCGGCGGACACGGCCGCGTCCGGTGCGCTCCCGGCCGCGCCGCCGCGGGCAGAAGTGCCCATGCCCGGCGGGCAGAAGTAACCAGTTATCTCCTCAAGATCGCTCTGCGAGCATCGGATTCGGCTGAGTTTCCGAGGGCTTTCCGCGAACGGTCGACGACGAGGAACTGGTGGGCACATGACGACGAATCCGATGACGGCCGCGGCGCCCGGCCGGGCGGCGGAGCAGGGTGGTTTCTCACCTGCCGAGGCCCGGATCGCGGCGGTCTGGAACGCGGTGCTGGGCGCCGAGGTGACCGCGGCGGAGGACGAATTCTTCCGGCTGGGCGGCACCCGCGGACAGGCGGCGGAAATGGCCCGCCGGGTCGCGGAGGAATTCGGTTCGGAATTCGGCGCGGAACCGCTGCCGGAGCCGTTGACGGTGCGCGCGGTGGCGTCGTTCCTCGCGGAGGAGGCCATGCTGCGGGCCCGCCGGCTGTTCGAGTCCGCCGACATCGGCTCCGAGGACGCGACCGACGCCATGGACGCCCTGGTGGCCGCGGGGACACCGGACGACGTCCCGGTCATCCGGCGTGCGCCCCGGGACGGGCGCCCGCTGCCGCTGTCGTTCGCGCAGCGCCGGCTGTGGTTCCTGGACCAGCTGGAGCCCGGCCGCGCCGAATACCTGATCCCCATGGGACTGCGCATCCGCGGTCCGCTGGACGTGGCGGCGCTGCGTGCGTCGCTGTCCGAGCTGGTGGCCCGGCACGAGGTGCTGCGCACCCGTTTCGTCAGTGACGCGGACGGCCACCCCGGCCAGGTGGTCGACGCGCCCCGGCCGCTGCCGCTCGCCGTGCACGACCTGCGGTCCGTCACGGAGGAGGCCGCCCGCGAGGAGGCGGCCACCGCGCTGGTGGACACCGAGGGCTTCCGCCCGATGGACCTCGGCACCGGGCCGATGGTGCGCGCGCTGCTGATCCGGCTGACCGACGACGAGCACCTGCTGTCGCTGACGGTGCATCACATCGCCTTCGACGGCTGGTCGGCCGGGGTCCTGTCCCGGGAGCTGACCGCGCTGTACACCGCGCGGGTCACGGGTACGGCCGCGGACCTGCCCGAACCTCCCCTCCAGTACGCCGACTTCGCCGTCTGGCAGCGCGAGTGGTTCACCGGCGAGGTGCTGCGGGAGCAGCTGGACTACTGGCGCGCCCGGCTCGCCGGCACGGAGCCGCTGGAGCTGCCCACCGACCGCCGGCGTCCGGCGCGGCGCAGCGGCCATGGCGCCATGTTCACCTTCCGGGTGCCGGCGGAGACCGCGGACGGCGCCCGCAGGCTGTCGAAGCAGACCGGCGCGAGCCTGTTCATGACGTTGCTGGCGGTCTTCCAGGTGGTGCTGTCGCGCTACAGCGGACAGGAGGACATCGCGGTGGGCACCCCGATCGCCGGCCGCAACCGGGCCGAGATCGAGAACATGATCGGCTTCTTCGTCAACACGCTGGTCATGCGCACCGACCTGTCCGGCGACCCGACGTTCACCGAGCTTCTCGACCGGGTCAAGGACACCGCGCTCGGCGCCTACGACCATCAGGACCTGCCCTTCGAGCGCCTGGTGGAGGAGCTGGCGCCGCAGCGGGACCTGTCGCGCAATCCGCTGTTCCAGACGATGTTCGTCCTGCAGAACACCCCGGACAGCCGGTCGTGGGACCTGCCCGGTCTGGCCGTGCGCCAGCTCGACGTGTCGGCCCAGGACTCCAAGTTCGACTTCACCTTCTACGCCACCGAGGCCGCCGACGGCGCTCTGGACGGCACGGTGGTGTACTCCACCGATCTGTTCGACGAGGCCACGATGGTCCGGCTCGCCGGTCACTTCGAGACGCTGCTGGCCGCCGCCTGCGCCGCCCCGGCGGCCCGCCTGTCCGAGCTGGAGATGCTCACCGACGCCGAGCGCCGGACGATCCTCGGCGAGTGGAACGGCGCCGACACCGACGCCCCGGACGCCGTGACCGTGACCCGGCTCATCGAGGAGCGGGCCGCCCGCCACCCCGACGCGCCGGCCCTGACCTGCGGCACCGACCGGCTGACCTACCGGCAGCTCGACGAGTGGGCCGAGTGGATCGCGGGCCGGCTGCGCGAGCGCGGTGCGGGGCCGGGCACCCTGGTGGCGGTGTGCCTGGACCGGGGCACGGACATGGTGTGCGCACTGCTCGGCATCCACAAGGCGGGCGCGGCGTACGTGCCGCTCGATCCGGCCTATCCCACGGACCGGCTCGCCTACATGGTCGAGGACAGCGGCGCCCCGCTGATCGTCACCCAGCCCGCGCACACCGGCCGTCTGCCCGCCCACACCCCGACGCTGCTGCTGGACGGGGTCTGGCCGGCACCGCCGTACCCCGCATCTGCCGAGCCGGCGGCGCACACCGGTCCGGTGGCGCGGGCCGCTGCGGTGGCACAGGCCGGTCCGGACGACGTGGCGTACGTGATCTACACCAGTGGTTCCACCGGACGCCCCAAGGGCGTGCAGATCACCCACGGCGCGCTGCGCGCCCGGATGCGCGAGACCTGCCGTGAGCTGGAGCTGACGCCGGCGGACCGGGTGCTGCAGTTCGCGTCGATCGCCTTCGACTCCTCGGTGGGTCAGCTGTTCGCGCCGCTCGTCTGCGGAGCCTCACTGGTCCTGCGCGACGACGCCTGGGACCCGGGCCGGCTGGCAGCGGCGCTGCGCGAGTACGAGGTCACGGTGGCCTGGCTCACCCCGTCGGCGTTCGGAGCGCTGGCCGCGGACCTGGACGGGCCGGAGGCGCTGGGCCCGCGGCTGCGGCTGGTCCGGCTCGGTGGCGAGGCGCTGCAACGGGAGCAGGTCCGGCAGTGGTTCGACACCTGCGCGGTACCTCTGGTCAACGGCTACGGGCCCACGGAGGCCGCGCAGGAGGCGACGACCGCCAGGATCACCGGTCCCGTCGACCGGGTGCCGATCGGCCGGCCGGTCGCCAACGCGAAGGTGTTCGTGGTCGACCGTCACGGCCGTCCGGTCCCGGTGGGTGTGCCGGGTGAGATGTGGATCGGCTGCCCGGGGCTGGCCCGCGGCTATCTGCACCGGCCCGAGCTGACCGACGAGAAGTTCACCGTCGTGGACGTCGACGGCACACCGCGGCGCGTCTACCGCACCGGTGACCTCGCGAGGTGGCTGCCGGACGGGCGGCTGGAGTTCGTGGGCCGCGCCGACAACCAGGTCAAGCTGCGCGGCTACCGTATCGAACTCGGCGAGATCGAGACGGCGTTGCTCGCGCATCCCTCCGTAGCCGGCGCCACCGTGATCCTTCGCGAGGACGTCCCCGGCGTCCAGAGGCTGGTGGCGTACGTGGTGCCCGTGGGTTCCGTCGACGTGAGCGCGTTGCGCGCCCACCTCCAGCGCGACCTGCCGGACTACATGGTGCCCGCCGCGTTCGTGCCGCTGGAGCACATCCCGCTCACCCCGAACGGCAAGACGGACCGCCGCGCGCTGCCCGCACCCGCCTCCGACCGGTCCGAGCTGGGTGCCGCGTACACCGCGCCACGCACGGACGCCGAGCGGACGGTGACCGAGGTCTGGTCGCAGGTTCTCGGCGTCGACCGGATCGGTGTGCACGACGACTTCTTCGCACTGGGCGGGCATTCGCTGCTGGCCACCCAGGTCGTGTCTCGACTGCGCCGCCGGCTGGGCGTCGACGTGCCGGTGCGGACCCTGTTCAGCGCGCCGACCCCGGCGCTGCTGGCGGCCGCCGTGACGGACCTGGACGGCACCGGAGCGGGCCGTATCCCGTCGACGCCGCGCGACGGCGGCCCGCTGCCGCTCAGCTTCGCCCAGCAACGCCTGTGGTTCCTCGACCAGTTGGAACCCGGCCGCGCCGAGTACCTGCTGCCCTTCGCCCTCCGCGTGCGCGGCCCGCTGGACACGGACGCCCTGAACGCCGCGTTCACCGCGGTGGTGGCGCGCCACGAGATCCTGCGCACCCGGTTCGGCACGGACGCGGCCGGCTCACCGGTGCAGCTGATCGACCCGCCGCGCCCGGTGCGGATACTGGTACGGGACCTGCGCGCGGCGGGTGACGCCGGCGCCCGCGAGGCGGCCCTGGCGGCGGTGCTGCGCGAGGACGGGCTGCGGCCGGTCGACCTCGGCACCGGACCGATGCTGCGCGCGCTGCTGGTGCGGCTGGCCGACGACGAGTGCGTGCTGGCGGTCACCGTGCACCACATCGCCTTCGACGGCTGGTCGGTGGGCGTGCTGATGAACGAGCTGGCCACGCAGTACGCGGCCGCCGTCGCGGACCCGTCGGGCGCGGCCGTACCCGATCCGCTGCCGGTGCAGTACGCCGACTACGCGGTGTGGCAGCGCGCCTGGCTGTCCGGTGAGCCGCTGGAGCGGCAACTGGGTTACTGGCGGAAGCGGTTGGGCGGGCTGGAGCCGCTGGAGCTGCCGACCGACCACGCGCGGCCCGCGGAGCGCGGCGGCCGGGGCGGAGTGGTGCGGTTCTCGGTGCCCGCCGAGGTCTCCGGCCGTGTCCGGGCGGTGTCCGCTCAGAGCGGCGCGAGCGTGTTCATGACGTTGCTGGCGGTGTTCCAGCTGCTGCTGGCCCGCTACAGCGGCCAGCGGGACATCGCCGTCGGCACCCCGATCGCCGGCCGCAACCGCGCCGAGACCGAGGACCTGATCGGCTTCTTCGTCAACACCCTCGTCATGCGCACCGACCTCTCCGGCGACCCGACCTTCACCGAACTCCTCGACCGCGTCAAGGACACCGCCCTCGGCGCCTACGACCACCAGGACCTGCCCTTCGAACGCCTCGTCGAGGAACTCGCCCCCGACCGCGACCTCTCCCGCAACCCCCTCTTCCAGACCCTGTTCGCGTTGCAGAACACACCCGGGGCGGACGCCTGGAACCTGCCGGGCCTGTCGGCCGAACCCGTCGAGACGCCCGTACGGGATGCCAAGTTCGACCTGTCGATGTACCTCAAGGAGGCGGCGGACGGCACGCTGGACGGCGCCGTCGTCTACGCGGACGACCTGTTCACCGAGGACACCGCGCGCCGCATGGTCGGCCACTTCACCAACCTCCTGACGGCGGCCACCGCCCGCCCGCACAGCGTGCTGTCCGAGGTGGAGATGCTCGACGCGGGCGAGAGGCACCGCATCCTCACCGAGTGGAACGACACCGCCGCGCCCGTCCCGGCGGCGGCGACCCTGCACCGGCTGTTCGAGGAGCGGGCCGCACAGGACCCGGACGCGGTCGCCGTCGTCTGCGGCGCGGACAGCCTGACCTACCAACAGCTCGACGAGCAGGCCAACCGACTGGCCCACCGGCTGCGCGCCGTCCCGGGCATCGGCCCGGACGTACCGGTCGGCGTCTGCCTGGAGCGGTCACCCGCCATGGTGTGGACGCTCCTGGGCATCCTGAAGGCCGGTGCCGCCTACGTCCCGCTCGACCCGGAACACCCGGCGGAGCGGCTGGCGTACCTCGTCGCGGACTCCGGCGCGCCACTCGTCGTCACCGACACCGCGCACGCCGGCCTGCTGCCGGAGGGCCTTGACCTGCTGGCCGTGGACCGGCCCGCCGACCTGCCGGACACCCTGCCGGCCACCGCCCCCGAACCCGTCGCCGGCCCCGGCGACCTGTGCTACCTCATCTACACCAGCGGCTCCACGGGCCGCCCCAAGGGCGTCCGCATCGAGCACCGCGGAGTGGTCAACTACCTGGCCGGCATGCAGCACGCGTTCCCGATCACCCTCGGCGAGGGCTTCCTCCAGGCCACCCCGCTGTCCTTCGACGTGTCGGCGTACGAGATCTTCTGGCCGCTGTGGCAGGGCGCGACGGTCGTCCTGGTGCCCGGCTCCGACCGGCTCGACATGGCCGAGGTGTCCCGCCTGATGCGCGCCCACCGTGTGGTCGGCCTGCACTTCGTGCCCAGCCTGCTCGACCTGTTCGTCGCCCAGGTACGGCCCGAGGACTGCACCCACCTGCGGTACGCCTTCGCCAGCGGCGAGCCGCTCCAGCCGACCCTGGTGAGCCGGTTCACCGAGCGATTCCCCGGCGACCTCGTCAACCTGTACGGCGCCACCGAGGTCTCCGTGGACACCACCTACTGGCGGGCCTCGCGCACCGACCCGGCCGGACCGGTCCTCGCGGGCCGCCCCATGGTCAACCAGACGGTGTACGTCCTGGACCCGGACCGCCGCCCCGTGCCCGCCGGCGTCCTGGGCGAGGTGTACCTCGGCGGGGACAGCGTCGGGCGCGGCTACCACCAGCGGCCCGACCTCACCGCGCAGCGCTTCGTCACCGACCCCTTCCGGGGCGGCCGGATGTACCGCACCGGCGACCTGGGCCGGTTCACCCCGGACGGCCGGCTGGACCTGCTCGGGCGCATCGATCGTCAGGTGAAGCTGCGCGGCGTCCGGGTCGAGCTGGGCGAGATCGAGGCGACGCTGCTCACCCACCCCACGGTCGGGGTCTGCGCGGTGGTGGTCAGGGAGGACACGCCCGGCGACAAGCGGCTCGTCGCCTACTGCGTGCCCGCGCCCGGCACCACACTGGACACCGGCGCGCTGCGCGAGTGGGCCGCCGAGCGGCTGCCGCGCGCCATGATGCCGTCCGCCTTCGCGATCCTGCCGGAACTGCCGCTCAACCGGAACGGCAAGGTCGACCACGCGGCACTGCCGGCTCCCGGGAGCGACGGTGACAGCACGGCCGGACACACCGCGCCGAGGGACGAGATCGAGGCGGAGATCGCGCAGATCATGGCGACCGTCCTCGGCGTGGAGAAGGTCGGCATCCACGACGGTTTCTTCGAGTCCGGCGGGCATTCGCTGCTGGCCATTCAGCTCGTCAATCAGCTGGAAGCGGTGACCGGAGTGCGTATCGGCCTCCGCCGCCTTTTCCAGTCGCCGACGGTCGTCGGTATCAAGCAGCAGCTCATCGAATTGTTCGACGCGCAGGAACAGCATTCCTGAACAGCGGCCCGTTGCCCACGCGAGAAGACGAAGAAGAGGACGGACAGATCATCATGGGCGAGAACTCGGTTGAGGCACGGCTGCTGTCCCGCATGCGACGGCGTGCGGACGCGGCCCGGATCGTACGCGGTGACCGGGAGGCCGGACCGCTGCCGCTGTCGTTCGCACAGCACCGGCTGTGGTTCCTGGACCGGCTGGCGCCGGACAGCCCGGAGTACCTGGTGCCGACGGTGCTGCGAGTGCGGGGCGCAGTGGACCTGAGCGCACTGGGCACGGCCCTGTCGGGCCTGGTCGCCCGCCACGAAGTGCTGCGCACGGCCTTCCCGGCGGACGAGAACGGCACCCCGCGTCAGGTGATCGGCGCGCCCTGGCCCGTGGAGGTCACGGTCCACGACCTGCGGGCCGACGCGGACACGGAGACCCGCGCGGGCGAGATCCTGCGCACCGAGGCGACGCGGCCGTTCGACCTGACCGCCGGCCGGCCGCTGCGCGCCGTCGCGGTCCGCCTGGCGGACGACGACCATTACCTGCTGCTGACGGTCCATCACATCGTGTCGGACGGCTGGTCGTCCGGGATCATGGCCCGGGAACTGCGCGAGCTGTACGCGGCCGCCGTCACCGGACGCGAGGCGTCACTGCCCGAACTGGCCATCCAATACGCCGACTTCGCCACCTGGCAGCGCGACCAGCTCACCGGTCCGGCCCTGGAGCGCGACCTCGGGTACTGGCGCGAGCGCCTCGCCCACGTGACGCCGCTGGAGCTTCCCACCGACCGCCAGCGTCCGGCGCAGCCGAGCGGTGAGGGCGACGTGGTCACCTTCTCGGTGCCGCCGGAGGTGGCGCAGGCGCTGCGGACCACGGCGAGCGGGCAGGGCGCGAGCCTGTTCATGGCGCTGCTGTCACTGTTCCAGATCGTCCTGGCCCGCTACTGCCGCCAGGACGACATCGCGGTCGGCACCCCGATCGCCGGCCGCAACCGCGCCGAGACCGAAGACCTGATCGGCTTCTTCGTCAACACCCTCGTCATGCGCACCGACCTCTCCGGCGACCCGACCTTCACCGAGCTGCTGGAGCGCATCAAGGACACCGCCCTCGGCGCCTACGACCACCAGGACCTCCCCTTCGAACGCCTCGTCGATGAGCTGGCCCCGAACCGGGACCTGTCCCGCAACCCCCTCTTCCAGACCCTGTTCGTCTTCCAGAACACCCCGGACGGCGACGCGTGGAGCCTGCCCGGTGTCACGGTCGAGCAGGTGGGTGTGGGTGGTCAGGATGCCAAGTTCGATCTCCAGCTGACCGCGGCCGAGTCGGGTGGCGAGCTGCTCGCCGCCCTGGAGTACCGGACGGATCTCTTCGAGCGGGCGACGATCGAGCGGATGGCCGGGCACCTCACCACCCTGGCCGCGTCCGTGGCGGCCGCGCCCCAGGCCCGCCTGTCGGAACTGAACATGCTGACGCAGCGGGAGCGGCAGGAGATCCTGGTCGACTGGAACGGTGTCACCGGCCCCTACCCCGACACCGCCACCATCCACCAGCTCATCGAAGACCGCGTCGCCACCACCCCCGACGCCATCGCCGTCACCCACGGCGACCAACAGCACACCTACGCCGAGATCAACATTCGCGCCAACCAACTCGCCCACCACCTGCGCGGTAGGGGCATCACGCCGGACACCCTCATCGCGGTCTGCCTGGACCGCTCCCCCGACCTCATCGCCACCCTCCTCGGCATCCTCAAAGCCGGCGCCGCCTTCGTCCCCCTCGACCCCGACTACCCCACCGACCGCATCACCTACATGATCAACGACACCGAAACACCGTTGATCATCACCAGCACCGACCTCGCCCACCGACTCCCGCAGGACATCGACCACCTCCTGGTCGACACCCACTGGCCCACCGGACCCGCCGACAACCCCCAGCCCCTCGCCTCGCCCGATGACCTCGCCTATGTCATCTACACCTCAGGCTCCACCGGCAAGCCCAAGGGCGTCGCCCTCGAACACCGCGGAGTCGTCAACTACCTCCACTGGTGCGACCAGAACTACCCCGCCCACACCCCCGGCGGCATCGGCACCATCCTCTACTCCTCGGTCACCTTCGACCTGACCATCACCGCCCTGTTCCTCCCCCTCATCCAGGGCCAGCAGCTCGCCATCCCCGTCACCGCAGACGGCCAGACCGCCTTCGACGCCGCCATCGACCTCATCTGCACCAACACCCCCATCAGCTTCCTCAAAGCCACCCCCTCCCACCTCGAAGTCCTCGCCGC